>CAWDEV010000005.1:0-100786 GCA_963801385.1 uncultured Chloroflexia bacterium | reverse complement strand
GTGCATGAGTTCAGGTTTTGAGGGGTAGTCATTATTCGTAAAACGTAATCCGTAAAACGCAGTCGTAACCAGCCCGACAATGTTAGATTATGTTTTTTCACCACGACCCCAGAAAGACCCCGGGGCAGGCGGACACCAAGGTACACGAAGGAAGAACCGTTTTTCCTTTTTTTGAAACTGTCAGGTCGCCAGGCATTAAAGTCACTTTTTTTGAATTTAACGTGGAACGAATGGTATGCCACACCCCTTCCCTCCCCAAATGGAAACCACTTGTGGGGAGGGAGAATAGGATAGTCGTTCCTCGGAACGACGGAGGAACGACTATGAGGAGCAGGGGAAAGGGGTTGGGGGAATTAAAGTCACTTTTTATTAATTTATCGCGGAACCAATACCCCTCAATGCGCTCCGGCTGCACTGCCAGCTGGTTGCCCAAGCGAGCCGGCAGATCAAAGAGGTACTTCGTCATGCCAAGGATCAAGCAGACCGCAGCCCGGCCGGCTTGCGGAGGCGTAACCCGCAGCCCGCTCAAGTTCCCCACGTCGATGTGCCGGGCATACAGCCGGTGCTTGCGTGCGTTGGTGTTCCTTTTTGCGCCCATGCGCTTCTCCAGGTGTGCATAAAAAAAGACACGAATAGGTTGGAGCCTTCCCGTGTCCAGGGACAATGATAGAACATATTTTCTGGTTTGTCAAGGAGGAAAATTAATCTGCAAATTAATAACAGTCATGCTATAATTTTGGAACCGGGGCCCGTGGCGCAGTGGTTAGCGCAGGCGACTCATAATCGCTTGGTCGCAGGTCCGACTCCTGCCGGGCCCACCTATAATCCTTCGTTTTGAGTTGGTCGCACGCCCCCAAAAGGGGATGATATCCGACTCCTGCCGGGCCCACCTATAATCCTTCGTTTTGAGTTGGTCGCACGCCCCCAAAAGGGGATGATATCCGACTCCTGCCGGGCCCACCTATAAAGTAGTTGGGTAGTTATGTGGTTGGGAAGTTGTGTAGTCGGTCGCGAGTTTCTATAATATGAACCACCGATTACCTGATTGGACGATTTCGCGGATATAGCGGGGAAAATAGATTGTGCGGATAGTCCTGAATATTTTTATTCTCTTTCATCCATAGGTCACTATAACCCAAATCACGTAATGACTGGCAAAAATCACGCTGATTATCATCTGTGTAATCCATTTATCCGTGCAAATTAGTGGTGCTGACTACCGATTACAAGGCGGCCAATATACCTTTCGCGGCGGCAGATCTGCGAAGGAGGCTTGAATGGTATCGAGCAAAGTCTGATTGCGGTTTTTAAAAAATCAGAGATGATAGTCTCACTAGAAACTGTCAAATAATCAATGCAAATGTATCTTGTATTTTGATGTTTACTCCATCAATAAATATATTAAAAAGACCATCTTTGATAAAGTCATATTTCTTTCTTAATTCAGCATCTGATTGATAACCACGTGAATCATTTTCTGATACTAAGTCCTTTAATTTTGACGAGAATGTTACATTCATAAACAACATTCCTCGTTGATTTCGGCAATATGCTTTCAAAGCGGGATCTAACCCCAGATTCTGAAAGATCAATCTGACTCGGATCAACTTCCGATAAACTAGATGCTTTATTAGTAGAAGAAGAAAAAACCATGTCTTTGTTTTCTTCAATTTATCAAAAACCATAAGCTCAACATTGTTAGCGATAGCTGGACCTCTATTGGTAACTTCAAAAAAAAACAACCCAAGTATCTGTTCCAATTTGAGACATTGTCATTGAAATTTCTAACTTGGCCGTTTCCTGTGATCTCGGGTAATTAAAAATATATACCGTCAAAAATATTGTAACTATCAAACTAGCAATGCTCACTAAGGATCCACAAGCACTATCACGTAAGATCTTCAATCCAGTATCTGGTAACTTATGGAAAAATAACCCGACTGGATGATTTGTTCTTTTTGCCATAACAAGCTGTTTACTATCCGTTATTTGTGCAGGGGGATTATTAGTTGACATAATTGTCTCCTAAATAAATAATCACCTAATTTCAAGAATCGTTCTGTCATTCGAAAAATAATTATCTGGCAAACTCTATCCACAACCGATAAAAGTATAGCGAAGATTGCTATAATGTGCAATAACTTAGGAGGAATGGGAAGGCCGAAGACTAAGGAATTAAATCAGTTATTAATGCATAGTGATCGGGGCGGCGCTAGTCAGCCGCCTGGCTGACGTGGGTTCGCCGGAAACGAAGAGATAACGCATCCACTGCCAGGATTAAGCTGGAGACTGAGATAACCTTCCTGGCGATGATTGGCCGGCGCAGGGAGGAAGCAGCTGAACCTGAGACCCGGCTGCGGAGCGTCCAGCCGGCAGCGCAGCACAGCGAAGCTGGTCGCGATTTTTGCGCCAGAAACAATTAATAGTACCAAGATAATTCAATTTAAACGTACAAAAAAGCCACCTCGACTACTGTCCAGGCGGCTGCGGGTGCGGTATTTAATTGTAATTACATTTTCAGTCCGCTCACCTTGCGGGGGCTTTTCTCTCCCATGAGGGCGAGCACGTGCAAGTTAATCGGGTTGAGGCCTGGTTTGAGGGCTGCGAGGTCGATCCCCAAGCTGGGCAAGACCTCCGGCCAGATACGAACGCCGAATTTTGCATACTTTCCGCCTTTGGCTTTGTAAGTTGGCTGCCCGTTGTCGTCAATACCGACAAGAAGGTTAGTAGCCAAAAAGTCAACAGTCTGGCCTGCCGGCACAGGGGTTACCTGCGGCTGGCTGGCCGATGCCAACGTTTTAACGGCAGCGGCGAGCCCGGCGGATTTCGCCGAATGGACAGGTAAATGTTTCCGTGGGTGGTCGACGTAGAGCTAACCGGCGCTGCGCGGCTTTATCGCGCAGCGTCCAGCGACCGAAGGGAGCAAGGTTGAGCGCCATGTTAGGCCTCGGGCGTTTCCGCGACCAACGTCTTAAAGATCAACCAGTGTTGTGCCGGTCAGTGACCCTGGTAGGGGCCGAGGTCGGATCGCCTAGAGCTTCTGTTCATTCTCCTATTGCGTTGAGCACTCAGTTGCCGTGACGCAGCGCCGTTGCTAGCCTAGAGCGCGCTCGGTGGCGCGTCGCGTACTTCACGCGCCCGCTTTCTTGATCAACAACGAGCCCCGCAGCAATGACAGCCGGCTGTCGAGTGACCGGATACACCGAGAGCGACCGCACATCGCTGCCCAAGGCCGCGGCTGCGCATTCGCGGAAGCGACGCAGCACTAGCGCGTCGCTGGGAAGATGGGTGCCGACGGGGAAGGCAACATTGTGAAAGCCCACAACGCGGCCGGTTTCCTTATCTACGATCCATGCCGCCTTGGTGCGTGTGGATAGCTTCACCTGAGCGCCTTCGACAAACACCGTTCCCAGTGCGATGCCCTCCGCCATCTCTACCCCAAGACGGAACGTCACGAACGAACAGTTAGGAATGTAAATCTGATTGCACATGATATCGATCGGATTGAGCGGCAGGTTGTCAGTGCGCCCAGGAGCCGTTACAACGCCCGCTTTCGTGACAATCGCGGTGGCAACCCCCATTCGTCCATTCTCTTCGCCATTGGTGAATGCGGAAAGCGCAATTGTTGCAATAGCGTTGTGTCCGTGAACGAAAACTGTCTGGAAGGTATCAATCTTGCCTTGACCGCGTGCGGATACGGCATGCAGTGTCACGGTGAGAACGGACTCGATCATTGGGACTCCTTTCGACGACGATACGCAGCATGAGTGCCGCTTAACGGCTGGCGTTAGCGGTTGGCGTGAGAATACCACAACCAACGAAATCTAGAAATTTGCTCAAATTTACCTGAGATCGCGCAAACTTCACGCCAATCCGCTGCACGCTTTGTTAGCCCGCTCTGGGTTTTAGAAGACTCTCTCTTCATCTTTCATGAACCTACATTATCGACGGCAATGCCAAAATTTACTACAGACCACTACACACCATTACAACCACGAATCTCAAAATAAGGCGATTCGCAGAGTAGCTCTCTCGTGTATCGAATGATTTCAGGTCTACGCGGTTCCGAATCTACGGATAAATCGCTCTACAGAGAGCACGGTTTCTACTGCATATTTTTCCCATCTGCAACTGATTTGGAACCGCAGAGGCTTGGCTGGAAGAGGAAATGCGACTCGAGTGGTATCCTTCCCGCGATTGCCCTTTGCGGCTCATGACCAAATGCACTGGCTATTTTGTAGACCAGGCAGGGAAATAGTCGTAACCCGGGCTGTTGCTCACATTTGTCGGGTTGCTGCCGTCCGCATTCATGACATAGATTTCCTGGTTGCCGTCGCGGTCCGAATTGAAAGCAATTTGCTTTCCATCCGGGGACCAGACAGGGTTGTCGTCTGTCGCCGGGCTGTTCGTGAGGTTGATCCGGTTGCTGCCATCCACATTCATCACATAAATCTCGTAGTTGTCGGTGCTGGAGGCCTGCCCCGAACCGAAGGCCAGCCGCTTCCCATCCGGCGACCAGGCGACGCTGCCGGCTTTGAGGGCGATGCGATCGGCACTGCTGCCGTCCATTTTGATCAACATGATGGCCTTGTTGTCCTCGGAGGGGTCAACAACGGCGATCCGGGTCCCATCTGGGGACCACGCGAGGGCGTACGCCGTGATTTCCTGTCCGCTGATGGTGAGCTGGGTCTGCCCGCTGCCATCGGCATTCATCAGGTAGAGGCAGGGGCAGTTTTGGGTGCCAGAACGGTCTGAGGTAAAGGCGATCTGCTTACCGTCCGGCGACCAGGCAGGGCGGTCATCCCACGCGGGGTTCTGCGTAAGGTTCCTCGGGTGGCTGCCATCGGCGTTCATGACGTAGATCTCCTGGTTGCCATCGCGATCGGACCTGAATGCGATCCGAGTGTGGTCAGGCGACCAAACAGGGTGGGTATCGTCCGCCGGGTTGTTTGTGAGGTCAACCTGGCCGCTGCCATCCTCATTCATAACGTAGATCTCATTATCGCCAGTGCGATTGCCGTAGAATGCGATTGCGGGAAACGTCAACGGAACAATCGGGGCAGCGGTCTGCGTAGGGGCTGCAGCCGGACTACAAGCCGCAAGGACGAGGATCATCGTAATCGAGCTAACACTAAGAAGCTTATTCATTTGCTTATTCTCCTTCGAGCCGTGAAAGCGAATCAGAGTTCGGTCTTGGCGTGTATACGGCGTCCACGCGCTGTATTTGTGAATATTTTGTCTTGAGATATGGGTCATTTAGTCTCCGCTGTTCATACTTTCTACGGTTCGTGAGTCCAACTGCACCAGAATTGTACCCGCGGTAGGAAAGGCCACTCAAAACCTTTGGGTACGATATCTATAGAGCGGGCTAACTCGCTTATAAGCGGATCGTATAAAATCCATGTAAGGATATTATAAGGCTATTTGTTAGAATACTTATCGTGGTCGCGGCGATTTAGCCCGAGCCCCCTCACCTGCTGGCGCGGCCATGTTCTCGTATGGATCTCAGAGGCGGCGCTAGTCAGCCGCCTGGCCTAACGGGAGTTCTACCGTGGTCAACGGAATTCTGCTCAGTCATTCGGGAACGCGTCGAGGAAGATAATGCTCAAAGCTGTTGCTCAGCCGGCAGCTCGCAGGATAAAGCCCGACCTGAGACCCGCCGGCGAAGCGTCACGGCGGCTGCGTGGTTTTATTCAGTTGTTATTTCCATGCGATATTAATAACCTTGCGCCCCTTCGTGCCCCTGCGGGGTACAAGTGGTGAAATCGGGGGCCATGTTCGCCCATGAGGGCAACAAAGCGCAAGTTTAACGGGTTCGGTCCCGGAAAACCCACAAGAACCTCCCGCCCTACTTCAGAAGAACTATGAGTGCAAAGACTATGCCGACAATGATAATGAGGACCATGAAAGCAAGATACATCTTATCCTGGCGGATCGTGCGGCGGGACGGGTGGTCAGCGGGTTGTGCGTCCGTGAATTGCTCGATAAATGCAAGGGATTTCGTGCGGCCCGGGCTCTGACCGCATGCATTTGGAGTTCCCTTTCCATGCTGAGGTTGATGACCAGCCCCGACGAACCTAGAAGCAGAAGAACCGCAGCGATCCCCAACTTGAGGAGATTTGAACTCGCTTGATTGAAAACCAAGCTGAGGGCGCCAAGGAGAACGAGGAACTGCAACGACAGGGCAGAGCGCTCCCTCGTGAGATTCATGAATTCCTCACGTTGCTGCTTATAGTAGTCGAACACCAATTGAGTCTTCACATCGGAATCATTGGGTTTCTCTTTCATGTTGGTCAGCCTTTCCTGGATGAGCATATGCGATCGCGAATGGCTACCGGGCGGGAGCGGCCCAAAACGTGTTTACTCGGTTGTATACCAGTCCGCCTTTGGCTTTATAGACGGGGTGCCGCACCTTTCAGGCCATTGTGTTGATCCAGACCGTCATTTGTGACTCGCCGCGGTTGCCCCACAAGTGGTAAGGGATGGCGGTGTAGGTCCTGCCATCGACCGTCTCCCCGCGGAGGATCCGGATCCCACCCAGCAGATCGGGCGCATATTCGATCCGCGGGGCCTGCGGCTGGATTTGAACAGAGAAGATATCGATATCCGGGTTATCGATGCTTTCCAGGCAGTAGACCAGCGGCCCGCGGGTCAGGACAAGCTGACCAGAGTGCCGGGGAAGACGAGGGCTGGCCCGGCACAACACAACCGGGGCGTCAAATTGGAGCTCAACAACATCGCCCGCCTCCCACCTGCGCCTGACTGGCAGGAACCAGGATTGGCGCGGGTCATACCCTGAGTAAAGTCGATCCTCGAACAAATCAAGCCTGGCCTGGACGGTGTCGTCGGTTTTTCCATTGATGCGCAGCGTGAATTGTTCGGCCCACGAGGGGATGCGCAGGTGCAGGGAGAATTCGGCGGAAGTTCCGGGCTCCACGGTAATACGGACGGTTTCATCCCAGGGCAAATGGGATTCCATGGTCAGCCTCGCCGGGCAGGCAGGCATGTCCTTTACTGGTCCGGTATCAGTCAACCGGCTGCCAATATATTGATTGATCCAGATATTGCGTTCATCGAAGGAATAAATATATTTTCCGAGGGATGCCCATGTCCGCGAGAGATTGGACGGGCAGCAAGGACAGGCGAACCACGGCCGGCGGATTACCCCACCCCGACTGATGAGCGGATTGTTATACAGGTAGTCGTCGCCGTCCAGGCCCATGCCGACGGCGGCGGCATTGTAGAGCTGCCACTCGAACAGGTCGGCGTAGCGGGCATTTGCGGTGAGCAGGGTAAGTTCCCAGTTCCAGAAAAGGCTGGAGAGGGCGGCGCAGGTTTCCGCATAGGCATACTCGGGATCCAGTTCCTCGTCCCGGCCAAAGCCTTCCAGGCCGGGCAGCGCGCCCAGGCCGCCGGTGACGTACATGCGCCGGGTGATCATTCGCTCCCAGGCTTTTTCCATCGCCGGCAGCAGCGAGGCGTCGCCGCTCAGCCGCGCCAGCATTGCCATCGCCGTCTCCAGGTAACCAAAGCGGACCGAATGCCCAACGGGGATGGTCTGTTTGCGAATGGGGGCGTGCATCTGGAAGTATTTCCCACTCAGGGCGCTGAGAATCCAGCGCAGGCGCGAGTTCTTTGGCGCTTTGTAATCGTTATCAGGCGGGAGTTGGAACCCGGCGTGCTCGGGATGGACAGCCAGATAAGCTTTCCTCTGGCGCTTGATCTCTTGTTTGCGTTTCTCCACCCTGCCATTTTGCGCCAGGACCAAAAGGGCGAAAGGCCAGACCCGGCCGCGGCGCTCGAGGAAGGCTTTCGCCAGGTCGAGGTAGGGGGTGTGCCCGGTAGTCTGGTACAGGCGCAGCAGGGCCAGTTCGATTTCTTCGTGACCGGAGGTCCGGGAAGGACTAGCATGCAGGAAGTCGCGCACAAGCAGATCGCCAGCTTTGCGGGCGAGAGACAAGGCAGTCTCTTTTCCGGTTGCCTCGAAGTGCGAGACACCCGCCTCGATCAGGTGCCCGTGGCAGTACAATTCGTGCTCGATCATCAAGTTCCCCCAGCGTTCGCCGGGGAAGTGGAGCTGGTTGTAGGTGTAGATGTACCCATCTTCCATCTGGGCGTGTGCCAACAGGGCGATGAGGTCGTCCATCAGGCATTCCAGCTCGTCAGACGGCCAGACGGCCTGGATGCGTGCCGCGTGTCCAGCCACTTGTAGGCATCCGAGTTGGCGAAGAACGCAGCCTTCGCGGAACCCTTCTTTCAATGCGGCGGCAATGCGGAAGTTGTCGATGCACAGGCTCTTCTCGAGCATGCGCCATTGGTGGAAGATGGCAGCCCGGGCGTTCGTCTCCAGCCGCGGGGACCAGAAGGGGTCGATGATCAATACCTGGCGAGGGGTGAGCTCTTTCATAGGTTGATTTTATTACACTTCTCTACAGTGAATAAGAAGTTGACAGAGTTCCTGATAAAAATCCCGTGGTCATTGGGTGCTCCAATTTGATCCTCTTGAGTGACCCAACACTTTCACATCCTATTCAAGTTGATCCATTCAGCGCGGGTCATCGGCGTTCAGGAATATTCCTGCCAGAAGTCAGGTGGGGGAAAAGGGGGAAATGAGGTGGTGAACAGGGGAACGTTTTTACACACGGGCGCTCTACAACACTGCCAATAAAAAAAGGACGCTTTCCAAAAGCGTCCCACCAGCCAAAACAGATTGCCGGATCAAGGTGTGGGTGTGCCCAAGCCGATCTTCAAGAAATTGGCAATGATCGGGCTGAGCACCGGCTTGAGAATCAATATAACTGCAATGACAACAACAGCGACCAAAATAAGGATGAGCGCATACTCAACCAGGCCCTGGCCTTTTTCCTTTGGGGCAAATAACATGAGGGTTCACCTCCTTTCCTGGTAAAGATTTCTCTGAAGGCCGTCCAGATAGGATTGATAATTGTATTATATGTTGTTTTGTGTTCCAAAACAAGAAGTAGCAAATTGATATTGCCAGGTTATGGGCGCAATTCCAGCCCCACAGGCACGCTATGGAAGGCACCGACCAGCGCATCCAGGCGAGACCAATCGCTAACAGGACAGGCAAGAGCAGGATCAAAATGTCCACCAAAGTCGCATATGCGCTGGCATTGGCCAGGCTCAAAGTCAGGTACCAGAGCCCGACCATGAAAACCACGAGCAGGATAAGTGCAATTCCCCAACGCTTCAGCCAGGGCCGGCGTTCAGCCAGGATGGACAGGAACAAAATCAGGGGGAAAAAAAAGAAAAGGATAGTCCATCGGAAGCATTGGGATGCCCAACAGGGGTGTCACGGACAGGGTCAGGCCGGCCGTCCAGAGGAAGGAACGGAAGTCTTTTGGGATGGAGTTTCTCCATGCAAAGAATAGAATGAACAGAAGGGCAGCCGACAGCACCCAGCCAAGCCGCCGGCCAACCACCGGCGACCAGGAGGGCAAAGATGCCAGTCGAGGCAAACCGGGATCGTACGTAAAATGCAGGAGCACGCCGCGGACGAAGGGCAGGAACCAGCCCGGAAGGAACAGGAAGCCAAGCGCCAGCAGGATGCTGAACCCCATGAGGAAGCCCCACAGAACCCGCCACCGCCGCCGGACGATCCACCAGAAGATAAAGAAGGCGACACCCCGGTGAAGGGCGTGGCGCGCTGACCATCAAAATCAACAGGCCGCCAGCCAACTCGTCACGCTCACTGCGCACAGCCAGCAGGAAACCCACCAATGCCAGTCCAATAAAACCGGCTGCACTGCCACTGACCAGCGAAAATGCCCCGTACACCCAAAACAGTGGGAGGAGTAAAAAGATCGGCAATAAAAAGCGTCCCACTTTCCAACCAGTCAACTGCAGGGATAGGGCGCCCAGGGCCACCATGGCAATTTCAAGACAGGTCATCCAGATGGCGTGTGCCAGGGCGTAGTCCGACACCAGGGCAAAGGGAAAATAGAATAATTCCACCGGAAGCGGCAGCCAGAGCATGAGCGGATCCTGGCCCGTGGCGGCCAACCGTCCATAATAAACAATCTGGCGCCTGCGGGTGGCCGGGTCACCATAGGGACTATCTCCATACTGGAGGAAGGTACGTGCCCCAAGCCAGGGGACCAGGAAATCCTTCTCAACCGGCTGGCTGGTCGTGGACGTAGATTGCATTGGCCCAAACCAATCCACCCAAGGTGGCAAGGACGAGACAAACCAGAAAGATGGTGGTGAGGACGGACAGCATACGTGACATTTGACGACCATTTTACCTTCAATTATGGGGGGATTGTCGAAATTGGATTAACAGCTTTCTTTGTGATTATAATGAGAAGATCAGATAAGGAACAAAATGCCTGCAAATCTCAATTGAATCAAGAACCAGCTTCAAGGCTTTCTTCCCTGATTTCAGAGCTGGAATGTTCTGAATGCGGCAAAAAGGTTCCGTCCAGTTTGCTCCAAACCATCTGTCCTGATTGTAGATCCCCGCTCCTGGCACGTTATGACCTGGAGGCGGCGCGGAACACCTGGACCGCGACGCCTTTCGTCAGCGCCAACGCGGGATGTGGCGCTGGCATGAGCCGCTTCCAGTGGCGGACCCGCAGGATATCATTTCCCTCGGCGAGGGGGATACCTCGCTGCTGCCCGTGCCAAAAATTGGCGGCAGACTCGGGGTTTTCCAACCTCTTTGTAAAGGACGAGAGCACCAATCCAACCGGATCGTTCAAAGCACGCGGCCTGGCTGCGGCTGTGTCAAAAGCCAAAGAGCTGGGGATCCAGAAAGTCATCATCCCGACCGCCGGGAATGCCGGTGGAGCGATGGCCGCCTACGCAGCCCGGGCAGGGTTACAGGCGCTGATCTACATGCCCAGGGACACACCACGTGCCAAGATCAGAAAGCCGGATGGCCGGTGCGCAAGTAGTGTTGGTGGATGGGGGATAAGCGACGCAGCCAGGATTGTCGGTGAAAAGGCAACGACCCTCGAGGATGGTTCGACCTGTCCACCTTCAAGGAGCCTTATCGCGTGGAAGGCAAGAAAATCATGGGATATGAACTTGCCGAAGCCTTCGATTGGAGCCTGCCCGACGTGATCACTATCCCACCGTGCGAGGAACCGGCCTGGCGGGCATGTGGAAAGCCTTTGAAGAACTTGAAGCATTAGGCTGGCTGACAGAAACACAAAGACCCCGCATGGTGGCGGTTCAGGCTGAAGGGGCGCACCAGTGGTGAAAGCCTTTGAAACAGGGGCCTTATCCTGTGATTTTTGGGCCAATGCCCATACCGTGGCTTCCGGGTTGCGGGTGCCCAAGAGTTATGCCGACAGGCTTATCCTGAGAGACTCGCGTGCAAGCAAAGGGACAGCCATGTCGGTGAGCGATGTCTGACATCCAGGCCGCCCAACATAGACTCAGCCAGATGGAGGGGATATTCCCGGCACCCGAGGGTGCTGCCACGCTGGCAGCCCTGGAAGAACTGGTCCGACAAAAATGGGTGCGTCCCAAGGAGAAGATCGTACTCTTCAATACAGGCTCCGGGTTGAAGTATTTGGACCAATTGATGTAGAATGGAATTCGGAGGAACCACCTGGCTGCGCCAACCACTTGACCCCGCCTCATAAATTATCTATACTTGTCATTAAGGTCAGCATTCATGCAACAAAATTACCTGACGAAACCAGAAGGCATTCCCTGAGAGGAATTAATATGAGCATGAATACGCATCCATCACTGCCTGAATTTGAATATTACCGTCCGGAGACCCTGGTTGAAGCCAGCGAATTCCTGGCCCGTCATCCTGTTGAAGCGCGTCCGTTCCTGGGAAGGAACGGACGTTTTTGTTCGCATGCGGGATGACTTTTTACACCCCCAATTCCTGGTCGATGTTAAGAACCTGGAAGGGATGAACGAACTGCGCTTTGATTTGCAGGCGGGTCTGACCATCGGGGCGGCGGTCAACATGAACCGGGTCATCGCCTCGCCGGAGGTGCAGTTGCATTATCCATTATTGGCAGAGGCGTGCCCGATCGGTTGCCAGCTATCAACTGCAGGACACGTGCCACCATTATTGGCAACATTTGCAACGCCTCGCCCGCCGGGGATACGATTGGAGCCTGCCTGGTCTTCGACGGGATCCTTTCCATCCACGGGCCAAATGGTCTGCGCCAGGAACCACTGGCGGCATTTTTTCTTGGTCCTGGCAAAACCACATTGAAACCCGGTGATGTTGTCACCAGCATCCTCCTGCCTCCCCCACCAAAGGGCTGCCAGGGAACCTATCTCAAGCTGGGACGGAATTGATTGAGCGATCTAAGCATCGTCGCTGTGACCGTCCTCGGCTGCCCGGACCCCGGGCTCCCCTCCGGGTACCGTTTCCGCCTGGCGCTTGCCTCGGTTTCGTCCTATCCGCTGGCTGTGAAAGATGTCGAAACGAGCCTGGGAAAACAAGCGATCACACCCGAGACTTTGCGTGCAGCGGCTCACCTGGCTGCCGAGGCCTGTGCTCCAATTGACGATGTGCGCGGCAGCGGCCGATACCGCAAGGAAATGGTGAAGAATTTATCCATGAAAGCGCTCGCCGAAGTTTGGGAAAAAATTCAGCGTGCCGCGTAGCTATTGGACGATCATTTCTCAGAGGTCAATATGGCTTTTCATCAAATAAGTGTTACGGTTAATGGTGGAGTGGAGCAGGTGGTCGTCCCATCAAACATGACCCTCCTGCGCATGTTGCGCGAATCTCTATCCCTGACAGGCACAAAAAATGGCTGTTCTGCCGGTGAATGCGGCGCCTGCACCGTCTTGATGAATGGAGAGCCGGTCAACAGCTGCATGGTGCTGGCGGTCGAGTGTGACGGGGCGAACATTATTACCGTGGAGGGCCTGGCAGATGACAAGCGCCTGGACCCGATCCAGGAGATGCTGATCCAGGAAGGGGGCGTGCAGTGTGGATTTTGCACACCCGGGGTTTTAATGTCTTCCAGGGCGCTCCTGGACCGTAATCCAAATCCCAGTGATGAGGAAATCTACCAGGCATTGGTTGGGAATTTGTGCCGGTGCACTGGTTACGTGCGGATCAAGGAAAGCGTGAAGAAAGCCGCAAAAATGCAAAAGGTGACCTATGGCTAAAGACACTGACCATCCCCGCAGTCCGATTGGCGAGAATGCGCCTGCGCATCGACGCGCACGATAAAGTGACCGGGACGGCGCTATATACGGATGACATTCAGTTTGGGAATGCCCTGCTGCACGCCCGCATTAAGCGCAGCCCACATCCACATGCCCTGATCAGGAAAATAAATACGGAGAAAGCGCGTGCCCTGCCCGGCGTGAAAGCGGTTGTCACGGGCGAAGATTTTCCGGGATATATCGGATTGTACTTGCAGGACCGTTTTATCTTTTGCCGCGAGCGGGTACGTTACGTGGGTGACCCGGTGGCCGGCGTGGCGGCTGTCAGCGAGGAAATTGCCGAAAAGGCGCTCGATCTGATCGAGGTGGAGTATGAGGTCCTGGAGGCGGTCCTCGATCCCGAATTTGGCGCCAGACCGGAAGCACCGGTGATTTATCCCAAACTTGGCGAGTATACTGTCGTCAATTTCATCATGCCGAAAGCGGGGACAAATATCTCCAATCACTTCAAGATCCGCAAAGGTGATGTGGACAGCGCCTGGGGTAAATGTGCCGCGATCATAGAGCGCAAATACCGCATCCCGCACATCCAGCATGTCCCCCTGGAACCACATGTAGCCATCGCGAAAGTGGATACATCCGGGGAGATAACCCTGTGGGCCAGTTCCCAATCTCCATTCGCGCAGCGCGACCTGATCGCGCAGTCGCTGGGGATCAACCAGAGCAGCATGCGGGTGGTCGCCCCAGCGGTGGGAGGCGGTTTTGGCGGCAAGGCTGGCGTCAGCATGGAAGCCCTGGCGGTGGCAATTGCATCAAAAACGAAGGGACATCCGGTCAAGCTGCTGCTGACGCGCGAAGAAGAATTTTTCACGGCCTTTGTACGCCAGGGGTTGGTGTCCTATTTTAAAATGGGCTGTGATAAAGATGGGAAACTGCTCGCCATGCAGAACACTTTCTACTGGGATGGCGGGGCGTATACAGAATACGGGGTAAACATCACGCGGGCGGCCGGCTACAGCAGCACCGGCCCCTACGAAGTGCCCAATGTGAAGACCGACAGCTACTGCATCTATACCAACCACCCGGTGGGCGGGCCGATGCGCGGCTTTGGGATGCCCGAAATGCATGCCGGCCTGGAGCAATGTATTGATGAATTGGCCCAGGAAATTGGCATGGATGCGGTTGAATTTCGCAGACGAAACTGCCTGACTGCCGGGAGCACCCTGGGAACCGGCGGCAAGATGCACCCCACCGGGGTCACCCAATGCCTGGAAAAGACCGCACAGGCAATTGGCTGGGGGAAGAAGGCGCCTGCAAGTGCACCGAACAAACTCCGGGGAAAGGGAATTGCGCTGATGTGGAAGGCGCCCGCCATGCCACCGAATGCCGGTTCGAGCGCCTGGATCGAGTTATCCGAAGACGGCATGGTCACGCTGGGGATCGGCTGCCAGGATATCGGACAGGGGGCATTCACCGTCGCGGCCCAGATGGCGGCAGCCGCATTCGGTGTACCCTTTGAAAGCGTGCGACTGGCAACCCCCGTGGATACCCGTTACAGCCCCTACGAATGGCAGACCGTCGCCAGCCGGATCACCTGGAGCACGGGCAATGCCATCATCAACGCCGCGCAGGATGCCCGCCACCAGGTTCTTGACCTGGTTTCCCAGGCGTGGGAAGAACCGATCGAAGACCTGGATATTGTCAACGGCGTGGTGGTCTCGTTCAAGACGGAGAAAGAGATTTCGCTGAAGAAGCTGGTGGTGTACGGGCTGCCCAGGCCGGATGGCAAAGGCTGGATGGGCGGCCCAATCATTGGGCGCGGCAACTTCATGCCCAGCAATATCACCGGCCTGGATGCGGAAACCGGGCAGGGCGAGCAGGCCGTGGTGCATTTCACGACCGGCGCCCAGGCGATTGAATTGGAAGTGGACATGGATACGGGCCGGATCGAAATTCTCAAGGCCGTGGCGGCCTTCGACGTTGGCAAGGCGATCAACCCCGATCTAGTCAGAGCGCAGATGGAAGGCGGCCTGGTGCAGGGCATCAGTTCGGCTTTGTTCGAGTGCCTGCAATTGAAGGATGGCGTTGTGAAGAACCCCAGCTTTGTGGACTACCGGATTGCGACCGCCTCAGATGTCCCCCTGGAGATGCAATCCATCATCGTTGAAGTCCCGCAGGCGGATGGGCCCTGGGGCGCGCGCGGGATCGGCGAGCACTCCATGGTTCCCACCGTCCCGGCGATCGCCAACGCCATCCATGACGCCATTGGAATCCGCTTTGACGGGCCACCCTTCACGGCGGAAAAAGTATACCTGGCCATGCTGGATGCCGGGATGCTGAAAGGCGTATGATGACAGTCAAAACTCTGATTAAACCCAGCGAATACCACGATTCTGTCAGCCTCATGCTGGTCGCCCGGGAGCTTTCCAACCTGGAGGGAGTGCAGGATGCCGCAGTGGTCATGGCAACCGAAGCGAACAAGGCCATCCTGGAGGAAGCCGGGCTGCTGACAGAGGGAGCCAGGACTGCCACCCCGAATGACCTGGTCGTCGCGGTCAGCTCCCGGAGCGATTCCGTGGCGGATTCTGCCCTGGAAAAAGCAGAAACCATGCTAAAAAAGAAAGCTGCTTCCGGCGAAGCAGGCGAATATCGGCCCAAAAGCGTTCGAAGCGCGCTTTCGATGCACTCTTCCGCAAACGTTGCCGTCATTTCGGTGGCGGGCCGCTATGCCGCGGACGAAGCCTGGGAAGCCCTGCTGCGCGGCCTGCATGTGCTTTTATTCAGCGACAACGTTTCCCTTGAAGATGAGATTGCATTAAAGGGGTACGCCCGTGAGCATGGCCTACTGCTTATGGGGCCCGGGGCCGGAACCAGCATCCTCAACCATGTCGCTCTCGGTTTTGCGAACGTGGTCCCTGCCGGGCCGGTGGGGATCGTTTCTGCAGCCGGGACCGGGCTGCAGGAAGTCAGCTCCTTGCTGGCGCGCCACGGGGTGGGCATCACCCAGGCGATCGGGACGGGAGGCCGGGACCTGAAGAAAGAAGTGGGCGGCATCATGATGCTGGAGGCGATCAAGGCGCTCCAGCAGGACCCGGCCACAAAAGTGCTCGTCCTGATCAGCAAACCCCCGGCGGAAGAAGTCGTGAAGGTCATCCTCCAGCAAGTCTCGGCGAGCAGCAAGGCGACCGTGATCTGCTTTTTAGGTGGCGAGGCGGGGGCATTAGCGAACCTGCCCAACATCATCCCGGCGCGAACTTTGCAGGAAAGCGCTCTTCGCGCCGCACATGTTGTTCAGATGGGAGTCCGAAGTCTGGAGACTTCGGACTCCGAGATTGCCGTGGAAAATGCCGGTTTGGCGGAACGCGCCCGGGTGCTCAAGCAAAAGCTACATCCAGAGCAGCGCTATCTGCGCGGCCTGTTCTCCGGCGGTACGCTGTGCTACGAGGCGCAGGTCATCTGGAAGGAGATGCCAGGCAGCCCGGCGCAGACAAATGTCCAAGGCCCAGGGCAGGCACAAGGCCTGCCCCTGCAAGTCTATTCCAACGCACCGCTGCCGGGTGGACCAACTCTGTCTGATTCCACGAAGAGCCAGGAGCATACGGCCGTAGACCTTGGGGAAGAAGAATTCACTGTGGGACGGCCGCACCCGATGATCGACAACGACCTGCGCATCCGGCGCCTGCTCCAGGAAGCGCGCGACCCGCAGGTGGCGGTGATCATGTTGGATGTGGTCATTGGCTATGGGGCGCATCCCGACCCGGCCTCGGAATTGGGCCAGGCCGTGGAAGAGGCCCGGGAATTGGCGCGCGGCGAAGAACGAGAACTGCTGGTGGTCGCCTCGGTGACCGGCACAGAAGGCGACCCGCAATGTTTGAGCCGGACTGTCTCGAAGTTGACTCAAAAGGGTGTGATCGTTTGCGACAGCAATGCCGCTGCGGCTCGTCTGACCGGCATGCTGGTTTCGGGCTGAGCCTGGAGAGACTATGACAGGGATCAACGAGTTATTTGGAAAAGATCTGGTGGTACTCAACCTCGGGCTGGCCAGTATGGCGAAGTCGGTCAGCGATCAGGGAGTGCAGGTTGTTGACATTGACTGGCAGCCGCCGAAAGATGGCGTGCCGCGCCTGCACAGAACAAAGACCGGGGTCAGCATGGATGAATCCAACCAGGAAGTGGTGGGGCGCATCCAGCGCGGCCAGGCCGTCCTGGTGGGCATGGGAATCGCCCGGGAGGTCATCCCCGGGATGCACAAGCGCATGATATTGCATGCAGGTCCGCCGATCGAGTGGGAACGCATGTGCGGCCCGACGCGCGGCGCGGTGATGGGAGCCCTTATTTACGAAGGCCTGGCGGCCGATGAGGCGGAAGCCGAAAAGATGGCGGCTTCAGGGGAAATCGAATATTCGCCCTGCCATCATCACCACGCGGTGGGCCCGATGGCGGGCGTGGTTTCACCCAGCATGCCAGTGTTTGTTCTGGAGAACAAAACATTCGGAAACCGGGCCTATTGCACCCAGAACGAGGGGCTGGGAAAAGTCCTGCGCTATGGCGGGATGGGCCCCGAAGTGTATGCCCGCCTGAAATGGATGGAAACCGACCTTTATCCGGCGCTGGATCGCGCCCTGCAATCGCTCCCCAACGGCATTGATATTAAAAGCCTGATCGCCCAGGCCCTGCACATGGGGGACGAGTGCCATAACCGCAACCGGGCGGCCACCTCGCTGTTCCTGCGCGCGATTGGCCCAGCCCTGGCACGGACGAACCAAGATAATGAAGTTTTGGCCAAAGTGATCGAGTTCATCGACCGCAATGACCACTTCTTCCTGAACCTGAGCATGCCGGCCGGGAAGGCCATGCTTGAAGCCGCGGAAGGGGTAGCCGGAAGCACCATCGTCACGGTGATGGCGCGCAACGGCACCGATTTTGGCATACGTCTGGCGAGCATGCCGGAACGCTGGTTTACCGCACCGGCCGGGAGAGTCCAGGGGTTATACTTCCCCCAGTACACGGAAAAAGACGCCAATCCCGACATCGGCGACAGCACCATCACCGAAACCGCCGGCTATGGCGGCATGGCCATGGCGGCCGCGCCGGCCATCACCCAGTTCGTCGGCGGCACGCCACAAATGGCGCTGCAGAACACGCTTGAAATGTACGAAATCACTTTCGGCGAGCACACCAACTTGACCATCCCGGCGCTGAACTTCCGCGGCACACCGCTGGGAATAGATGTGCGCAAGGTCATGGAGACCGGCATTCTGCCGCGCATCAACACGGGCATTGCCCATAAAGACCCGGGCGTGGGTATGGTCGGAGCGGGTATCCTGCGCGCGCCGGAAAAGTGTTTTACGGATGCATTCCAGGCTTTACGAGAAATGTAGGCACGACGTTTCCACTTTTTACATGTTTGCAGCCCATAAAAATAATGGAATCAACCACTGAGTACTATAGAAACAAAGATCACTTCAAAGATGAAGAAGATGTCGCCGGAGTCCAACGTATCCGGATGGCGGAGAATCCGAAGTCGGAGACTTCGGAGTCCGAATCCTATATTCTCTCAGCCAAAAAGTTAACAATAAACCAAAAGGAGCCAAACCATGAAATTCATTGACCTTACGATCCCCCTCGGCATTGCCACCCCACCCTGGCCCACCTATGAGCCGCTGCAGTTGAAGTACTTCAAGCGGCTGGCACCCAACGGGGCTAATGGACAGGTGCTCACCCACTCCAACCACCTGGGCACCCACCTGGATGGCGAGATCCACTTCCACACCCCCGGCAAGGATATCGCCTCACTCGATATGGATTTTCTCGTCCACGAAGCCGCGGTGGTTGACCTGAGTGATATCTGCGGCGATTACGATATCTACACCAGCAAAATGGTGGAAGAGCGCGTGGATGTTCATGAGGGTGATATTCTCATCATCCACACCGGGTACCACCATTTCGGCTGGGACAGCCCCAATGCCGATGAAGTGCGCTACATGGTCAAGCATCCCGGCCCTGACCGCGAGTTTGCCGAGTGGGCCAAAACCAAAAAGCTGCGCTGGATCGGCGTGGATTGCGGAAGCGCCGATCACCCGATGAACACCATCATCCGAGACTGGATGCCGCGCCAGGCCCGTCAGGCCGACAAAGTCTTCCGGAAAAAATACGGGATGCCGCTGGCCGATTTCTTTGACGATACCAAGTACCAGCTGATGCACCTGGAAATGTTCCCCTACGGTATCATCCACGCCGAGTGCCTGGGCGGCGAGATCGACCTGCTGCTCAACCGGCGGGTCACCATCGGCATGTTCCCCTGGCGCTTTGTGGATGGCGAATCGTGCATCTCGCGCTGTGTGGCGATCGTGGAGGATGCCGAATATGAGGCCCTTTTGGTGAAGAAAGCCAGCATGCCAAAAACAAAGTTTGGCGATGCCTATGATCCGGCGCATGTGGACCAGATTAACGTGCTGACCAAAGCCAACATGGAGTGATCGTTTCAGCGATATGAAATATGATCTAGTGCTTGCCAACGGCCGGATCCTGGACGGGTGTGGGAATCCCTGGTTTTGGGGTGACATAGCCATCCAGGATAAAAGAGTAGCTGAGGTTGCTTCGGCTGGGATCTTGCAGGGCAGCCGGACTCTGGATGTCGGCGGGCGCTATATTGCGCCGGGCTTTGTGGATATCCACACCCATTCGGATCTATCCATCCTGGTGAACCGCCACGCCGAGAGTGCGGTCCACCAGGGGGTCACCACCCAGGTGATCGGGAACTGTGGGATGTCGCCTGCCCCGGTCGATGCGCAACATCTCAACGATATGCAGTCCTCCTGGGGCCCTCTATCAAACCAACCCGAAGTGACCTGGCAGTGGCGTACCTTCGGGCAATACCTGGAAGCCCTGCAGAGGGATGGCCTGGCGATCAACATTGCTTCCCTGGCGGGCCATGCCGCGATGCGCATGGCAGTGATGGGTTTTGAGGACCGCCAGCCGAACCAGCTCGAACTTGAGCAGATGGAGGCTTACCTTGCTGAGGCGATGCAGGCCGGAGCATTTGGGTTATCCACCGGGCTGGTTTACCCGCCGGGTTGTTTTGCAGCGATAGATGAAATCATTTCCCTGTGCCGGGTCGTCGCGCACTATCATGGCTTGTATGCATCCCATATCCGCGGCGAGCGCGAGACCATCCTGGATGCGGTGGCCGAGGCCATCCGGATTGGAGCCGAGGCTGGCATCCCGGTTCAAATCTCGCACAACGCCCCCAAGTTTGGCGCCCCTGGGAATGCGAGTGCCAACCTGCGCCTTGTGGATGAAGCGCGTGCACGCGGCCAGGATGTCACTGTGGATAATGATGTCCATACGGACCTGGCTCCCTTCTTGGCAGAGGGTCTACCACAATATTTGCAGGATCGACCACTGGAAGAGATCGCGGCTTTGCTCAAGGATCCCGTAACCCGCAGCCAGATCCGCACCGAGATCGTGGAAGATCACAAGCCGGCTTTTGGCCCGGTCGGATTACTCAAACATGGACAATGGCAGCGCATTACCCTCCTGCACGCCCCTCGAACGCCGGATGTGGTCGGAAAAACGATCCAGGCCATCGCCGATCAACGCCTCCGCGATCCTTTCGATGTCTATTTTGATCTGATCATTGAAAATGGACGCGAGGGCGATGCAATCTTTGATTATATTGACGAGGTCAACATCCGCATCCTGCTGCAACACCCGGCGGTGATGATTTGCTCGGATGGGGAGGCCCTGGCTCCCTACGGTGTGCTCAATGATCCGCCACCCTATGCACCATGCAGCTATGGCGAGTTCCCGGGTGTGCTGGAGCGGTATGTGCGCGATGAGCCAGTGCTGAGCCTCCAGGAGGCGATCCGCAAGATGACTTCCTTCCCTGCGCAGCGGCTGGGGTTAATGGATCGCGGCATCCTGCGGCCGGGAGCATGGGCCGATATCGTCGTCTTTGACCTGGAGCGGATCCATGACCGTGCCACCAATTTGTACCCTCACACCCATCCGTTCGAAAATTATCCCCATGCCTATCCGGAGGGGATTGATTACGTTCTGGTGAATGGTGCTGTGGTCCTGGATCAGGCAGAAAGCACAGGAATTTTACCAGGCAAGGTTCTGAAACACCCCCAATTATGATGACACCCTGCCCAGAATCTGTTCTTGATTTCAGGTTTTACCATTCCAGCACGAATCTGGAATGATGGATATCCCATTTTTCACTGGAGGTTTTTATGCCTGTTGACATGGAACTGGAAATGGTTTTACGGCCACCGCAGATCCCCATGCCGCCTTACCCGCCCAAATGGATCGTGCTGGCAAACGGCAAGAAGATGGTCATCCGCCAGGCGGCGCGCGAGGATGTGCCGGAAATCCTTAAATCCGTCCATCCCTGCCTGTTCATCGAACGCGACTATTACGATATTGTCAGCGCCCGCCTTTACGGGGAACTGCTGGCCTGGTATCGCTACCGCGTCAAAAGCGAGTACTGCCTGATGGGACAGGTGGATGGTTACCTGGTGGGTGTTGTTAATGGCCGATTGGAGAATGAGAAAGTCGGCATGAGCTACCACACCCTGGCGATCGACCGCGGCCTGCGCATCGGTTCGCATCTCTTTGCGGCCAAGATGGAATACCACATGGATTACATGGGGCAGGACGAGGTATTGATCGTCGCGGAAAGCCCGATCGGTTTCAGGCGCTGGATGGTCGAATATCCGCTCGAACCAACCAAGATCCCGCACGAACTGGGAGGCGGCGACTCGTACAGGCTGACGCGTGAAATATATCTGAAGGCCAAACCTCGCCTGGTGGTAGGCGACCGACCTGTCCCGCAGGACCTGCTCGACGAGGCCATGGCAGATATCAAGTTTGCCGACGACGACACCATCCGTGAACGGATCGCCGGGCTGAAAGGGAGATGAGACGATGAGAGACGTTGCGATTATTGGCGCCGGCATGATCCCCTTTGGCCGGCGGGACGAAGATACGCTGATGGATATGCTGGCTTATGCCTCCCTGAAGGCCCTGGATGATGCCGGGTTGGGAGATAAATCCGTGGATGCGGTGTATGTAGCCAATATGGGCGGCGGGATGCTCCAGCACCAGTCGGCGATCGCCAGTTCGCTGGTGGACCGCCTTAGCCTGCTGCCTGCAGCGGCTGAAACCATCGAAAACGGGCCGGCTTCCGGGGCGTCAGCTGTCAAGACCGGGTTGCTGGCAATTGCATCCGGTTACTATGATACGGTATCTGGTGGTCGGCGGTGAGAAAATGCGCGAGGTGACCGGCTGGCGCGCCACCGATTTTGTCGCTACCATGACCCATCCACAGGCGGAGTATCCCTACGGGATCACCCTGCCCGGCATGGCCGGCATGTTCACCCGGCTGTATATGGAAAAGTACGGCGTGACCCGTGAGCACCTGTTGGCTGTCTCCCTGAAGAACCAGGCGATGGGGACTCTGAATCCTTACGCCCACGTGGAGATGGCTCTCGACCGGAACGGAATCTTTGACAGCCCACATGCCGTTGTCAACAATCCCGTTTCGGCTGATCCGCTGCACCTGTATGATCTCTGCCCGGTGAGCGATGGAGCCGCGGCGCTGGTTTTGTGCACTGCGGAAATTGCCCAGAAACTCGGCAAACCGTACGTGGTTATAGCCGGGTTCGGCCAGGCGACGGACACCCACACGCTGGCCGAGCGTGACGATCCCGACCGATCTCAAGGCGGTCAGCCTGGCGGCGCAAAAGGCCTTCGCCATGGCCAAGCTCAAGCCATCCGATATCAACGTGGCTGAACTGCACGACGCCTTTACCATACTGGAAATCGCCGAGAGTGAGCATGTCGGTTTCTTTAAGAAAGGTGAAGGCGGAAAAGCGGCTGCAGCCGGAAAGACACGCCTTGGCGGCCAGATCCCGATCAATGTCTCCGGGGGGTTGAAAGCGCGCGGCCACCCAGTGGGCGCGACAGGAGTGGCGCAGATCGTGGATATCGTCTGGCAACTACGGCATGAGCTGCCGGAGAACCGCCAGGTGAAAAATGCGGAAATCGGATTAACCATCAATTTCGGCGGCTTCGGGAACAACGTTTTATGCTTTATCCTCAGGAGGATGCAGCCATGAAAAACGAAATTGCCATTACGGCGTATAAATGCAAGAAATGCGGGAAGCTGCACTATCCTTACCACGATCGCTGCCTGGAATGCAAAGGTCGTGAGTTCGAAAAGGTCAAACCTGAGGGAAATGCCAGACTCCTGACCTATACAACCATTTTCAACCTGCCCTGGGGCTTTGACCAGCGCTACCTGGTTATTGGTGTAGCCGAGTTTGAAAACAAAGTGAAAGCCATGGGACAGATCAAAGCCGAGTCGGTTGAACAGCTCAAACTTGGCATGAAAATGAGACCCAGTTGGGAACCGATCCGGGTGCAGTACGGTGAGGATGTGTATGGGTTGAAGTTTGAGCCAATGGAATAAGGCGGCTGTTTATGAACATGGACACGGCCTGGGCAGATCCATCCCAGGCCGTTCGCTTATACCGGCGATATGAATGGGGAATGATAGGATCATAGTCCTTTAAATATAGGACTCACATCTCGCCAAACTTCCCTCATTGACAGGATGACAGACATTCAGTACACTGGAGCCATTAAGGAAAAACTTAATGGCTAATCCGGGCATTCAACGCTTGAACACTTTTGAACAGATCAAAATCCTGTCGGATGCGCGCCGCCTGTCCATCTTGCGGCACCTGATGGCCGGGCAGGCTTCCCTGACCCAGCTGGGGCATGCGCTTGGCGAGCATCCGGCCTGGGTGCGGCATCACCTGGTCAGGTTGGAACAGGCCGGTTTGGTCGAAATTGCCGAGGTCAGAACAGTTGCCGGTGCCACCGAGAAATTCTACCGGGCCAAAGCCAGTGCTTTCGTTCTACAGGAAATGATCCTGCCCGAAAATCCCAACGTGCCAACCGTCATTTTCTCTGGAAGCCATGACCTGGCTGTTGAAACCCTGGCGCGCCAGCTCGGAGGTCATTTGAATGTGACAGTTCTGCCAGTGGGCAGCCTGGATGGTCTGGTGATGCTTCGCCAGGGATTGTGTCACTTGTCCGGGTGCCACCTGCTGGATGTCAGCGGGGAATACAACCTGCCCTTCGTCCAACACCTGTTTCCAGACCGAGACATGCTGGTAGTCACCCTGGCCTACCGGGAACAGGGATGGATGCTTTTCCCCGGCAATCCGAAGCAATTCCACAGCCTGTCTGACCTGGGGCGCCCGGGAATCGTCTTAATCAACCGGCAGAAAGGTTCCGGTACACGCCTGTGGCTCGATCAAGAAATACACCGGCTCGGCCTCCCGATTGAAAAAATCCAGGGATATGCCCATGAGGTCAGTTTACACACCGAATGCGCCCGCATGATTCAGAGCGGTGATGCTGACGTGGCGCTCGGTCTGCGGGCGGCCGCATCCCAGTTTGAACTTGACTTTATCCCCCTTTTCCAGGAGCGCTACGACCTGGTCATCCCACAAGAACAGATCGAAATGCTCCATCCATTGCTGGATACCATCCAAACAAGTGCATTCCGCCATAACATGGACACGCTGAATGGCTACAACAGCATGCATACTGGCGAACAAATCCCACTATAAGGAGAACACGATGTACCGCAACAAAACTTCCATTCCTGCTCTTTCTCTGCTGCTCTTATTATCCCTGGCGCTCTCTGCCTGCGGAGCGGCCGCGACGCCCACCGCCGCGCCGGTGGCTCCCACCGCAACAGCGGCCCCGGCTGTGCCGGTGCTTCTACCGACCACTCCCCCGCCTACCCCTGAGCCGACCGCCACAAAACCAGCCAACCCCTCCATGATCCTGGCAACCACAACCAGCACGCAGGACTCGGGCCTGCTGGATGTATTGATCCCGGATTTCGAAGCCAAGACCGGTTTCTCGGTCAAAGTGGTGGCAGTTGGTTCCGGTGCAGCCATGACGCTCGGGCAGGAAGGCAACGCCGACGTGCTGCTGGTCCACTCTCCAGCCGCAGAAAAGACCTTTATGGACGGCGGATTTGGTTCCGACCGGCGCCTGGTCATGCATAATGATTTCATCGTAGTTGGACCGAGCTCCGACCCGGCGGGCATCAAGGCTGCCACATCCGCCGTGGATGCCTTCCAGAAGATCGCTGCCGGTTCTGCAGAATTCATCTCGCGCGGCGACAAGTCTGGAACCAATACCGCGGAATTGAAGCTTTGGAAATCGGCAAAGCTCGATCCCGCAGGAACAAATCCCAACTGGTACATTCAATCCGGACAGGGAATGGGTGCCACGCTGACGATCGCTTCGCAGAAAGGCGCTTACACACTTTCGGACCGGGCCACTTTCCTGGCGAACAAAGCCAACCTGAGCCTGGATATCCTGTACGAAGGAGACAATGCACTCCTGAACGTTTACCACGTCATCATCGTGAACCACGATAAATGGCCGAACAGCAACCTTGACGGGGCAACTGCCTTCGCAAATTACATTGTCTCACCGGAGATCCAGACTTTGATCGGGAATTTCGGCGTGGACAAGTACGGACAGCAACTCTTCATTCCGGATGCCGGCAAGACCGACGCTGATCTCGGATTGTAATCGGACCCTGTTTACGTAAAATGTGTGCCATGCACTGAAATGCATGGCACAGTATATCTTTATTGAGCGGTAAACGATGTTCTTAAATAACCCGGATGTCTGGGAAATCACCCTGCTTAGCCTCAAAGTCTCCGGCCTGGCGACCCTGATCAGCCTGCTGATCGGGCTGCCGTTCGGGACGATGCTGGCGTTGGGAAAATTCCCGGCGCGTTCTTTCCTGTTGACAGTGGTCAATACCGGCATGGCACTCCCTCCGGTGGTCGTTGGACTGGCTGTGGCAATGACGCTCTGGCGCTCTGGTCCGCTCGGAAGCTTGCAGCTAATATACACGCCAACCGCCATCATCATCGCCCAGGTGGTCATTTCTGCGCCAGTTGTCACCGGATTGACTTCTGCCGCCCTGCAACACCAAGACCCGCGCCTGCAGGTGCAATTGCTGGGACTCGGCGCCTCCCGCTTGCAGATGGTCCTCAGTCTGTGGCGCGAAGCACGCCTGCCCCTGCTGGCCGCACTGATGGCAGGGTTCGGCAGCGTCATCTCGGAGGTCGGGGCCTCGATGATGGTCGGTGGCAACATTCTCCATCAAACACGCGTCCTGACCACCGCCATCGTACTCGAGACCAACAAAGGCGATTTTCCCAATGCATTGGCCCTTGGGATCCTGCTGCTGGCCATCACCTTCATGATCAACTATGCCCTGACCTGGATCCAGCAGCGAGGCGCCAGGCGATGAGCGAAGTTATGATCGAGATCCACGACCTGTTCGTCCGCCGTTCCGGCCGGCCGGTACTTGAGATTGAACACCTGAAGATCAAAAAGGGAAATGTGCTTGCGCTGGTGGGCCCAAATGGGGCCGGGAAAACCACCCTGTTACTGGTACTGGCGCGCCTGCTGAAACCTGAACGTGGTGAAATCCGGTTCGCCGGAGAGCGGCTCGAACGGATCAAAGCACTGGATTACCGCCGCCGCATCGGATTGGTGATGCAGGAAGCGCTCATGCTGGAACTGTCCGTTGCTCAAAATATCGCCATCGGCATGCGTTTTCGAGGCCTGCCTGCTCACGAGATCGGCTCACGCGTTGATGAGTGGCTGGATCGCCTGCACATCACCCACTTGAAACACCGACCCGCGGTGAAACTCTCCGGAGGCGAGGCGCAGCGCGTGGCCCTGGCGCGTGCCTTCGTCCTGCAGCCGGAGCTGCTTTTGCTTGACGAACCTTTTGGTGCGCTGGACAAGAAGACCCGCCCCGAACTCATCCAGGATCTGAAAACCCTCCTGCCGGCGATGCATACAACCACCCTGTTCAGCACGCACGATGACCGGGAAGTGAATGCACTGGCCGAAGATAAGATCGAATTAACCAGTGGCAGAATCGATCCAGGGGATCATGGAGTCTGCTGAACACAATCCTTTCTGAGGAAAATAGTCCTTGTACCGATCACCGTACCCGATCTGTTCGTATGAACAGCAATTTCATATATTACGATCCAGCCCAGGAATGACTACGCGAAATTCCCGGTTGGATTGCAGACATATTTTTCGCACGCTCAGGTTGCTTCTACTCCGCGAAAGAAATTAATTGCTTCCTTTTATGCGCTGCTGGATCAAGGGCACTCCATCCCATTTTTACCTTTTGCGTGGTAAATCCAACTTGTTTTGTCCAATTAAACGAGGTATGATAGAAACAACAACGGAATTAATCAGGAGATCCTACCATGAAACTCAGCGCTCGGAATATTCTTAAAGGAAAAGTGGTTAAAATTGTGCACGGGGCAGTCAATGACGAGGTCACCCTGCAGCTTCCCGGCGGTGAACAAATCGTTGCCATCATCACCGATGGATCGGTGAAATCCCTGGAGCTTAAGGAAGGCAAGGAAGCCTACGCGGTCATCAAAGCCTCCAGTGTGATGATCGCGGTCGACTGATCCGCTGTCCCATGCGGGGATATCCCCCACAGCCCGGAAAAGCTCAGAACAGCGCGTGTTTCTATCCGCCCGCGATGGCCGGGATCAGGATAAGTTGATCGTCTTCGCCCAGCAGGGTCTCAAGACCCTGCAATTCGCGAATATTGTTTTCTCCCAGGAATAAATTTACGAATGGCCGCAGTTCCCCCCTGGCATTGGTGAGGTGCGGCCGCAGGGCTGGGAACTGGGTCAAGAGACTCTCCAGCGCTTCAGCCACATTCCTGCCATCCACAAGCACTTCGCTTTGGCCATTCACGTAGGAACGCATGGGGTTTGGAATTCTCAGAACAGGCATGTTCCTCTATTTACATCCAATCCATTACCAATTGAAAAGGCCATCCAATTCTTCATCTGGTACATCGAAGACCGCATTGGTTGGTGGAAGCGGCTCACGCGTCATCCATTCCGGCATCCGGTCGTCTTTGGCGGTAAACCCGGCACGACGGTTAAACTCACGCTCCAGCGTCAACGTTTCCCTGCCAAGAGTTTGGAGAATGCAATTGTCCACGCTCCAGCCGTAACGGGCATTCAGCAGGTTTGCGATGGTATCCTGCCCGGAGACAGCAAAGCCAAAGCCGGCAAAAATACAAGCCCCCAGCGTGTCATAACCGGCCATATTGATCTGCTTTGTGCGGGAGAGCTCCACCTGCCCCTTGGGATCGAGGTGGTTGACTTTATCTCGAATGGTCAGGCCGGCGGTATGATCGCCCCCCTGTGGGCTGGTGGCGTAGGTTACGCCCGTGCCTTTAACCGCACGTCCCTCATAAGCAGCCATGGCCTGATTCTTGGTCACCGGCACGTGTTCAACCCCCAGGATCTTTCCTGCGTATCCTGCCCCGCTGCCCAGGATGCGCCCCAGCGGAGTCCCTTTGCGGATTTCATCAATTAATTCCAAGGCCCGGTCACCGTCGCCCCATTTCATCAGGCCGGCTTCCGCGGCCACACCCAGCGCCGCCCCAATGTCAATGGAATCCACACCCAGGTCATTGACCTGCCAGTTCATGCGGGCAATGATATCCAGGCAGCCGATCCCCAGATTGGAGCCCATCAGGCCAATGGTCTCGTATTCGAGCGGGGAGACGATCACCTTGCCATCTTCACCCCCAATGACATTCGAGCAGCGGATGGTGCAGCCTGGCATGCAGGCATGGGTTGGATTCGAAACGCCGCCGCGCTTGAGCAACAGTTCACGCATTTTTTCCCCGGAAATCGAATCTGCCTGTTCAAATTGGCCGGAGGAATAATTGCGCGTCGGCAAAGAACCAAAATACTGGCACATCTGCACCATCGCCGCCGTACCATAATCCCGATATAAATGAGACTGCGGGTGGTCGATTACGGCCTTGTTATAGATCTTCTGGGCCTCTTTGTAAGCTTCCGGATCCACCATCGGCGGTTTATGCCCAGCGCTGGCATCAATGACGACAGCCTTGATCCCCTTGGTTGCCATGACCGCACCCAACCCGCCCCGGGCGGCGATGCGGGAGGGGACTTTTTCCTTATCCAGGTTTTGAATTCCGGCCGTTTTCAATTTCATTTCACCGCCGGGACCGATGAGGGCAATGGCGACTTTTTCCCCGTATTTCCCGACAAGCCTCCGGGCAGTCTCATAAACGCCCAGGCCCACAAACTCATCCGCACGGTCGAAACGCGCTCCATCAGCACTCAAGTGCAATATCCACCAGCCGGATTCAGCTGGATTATCTTCCAGAATGAGTGCTTTGATACCCAATAAAGCCATCTGCAAGCCGGTGGTACCCCCCGCGTTGGCTTCCTTCACGCCTCCCGTGAGCGGACTCTTGCCACCGATCGATATTCGGTCACACGATGAAAGCATATGTCCAACCAGCAGACCTGGGGCAAAGATCAGCTTGTTATACGGACCCAAGGGTTCACAGGTGGCCGGAACTTCGTCCAGCAGGAAACGAGCCACCAACCCGCGCCCGCCCAGCTGTTCCCAGGAAGCGGGAACGGGTTCCCATTTCAGGGTTTGAGTACGCACATTGACGCGCCAGACTTGCAGTTGATAGGGTTTGGTATCTGGGGTAGGCATGCGGCTATGACTCCTATTTGGTATCAATTAAGGCTGCAACCGCCTCGCGAAAAACCCTGGTATGGGTTTTTACATCCGTTTCAGAGGTGTCACTGGCAATCAACGCCATATTGTGGAAGGGTGTCAGGAGGATACCACGATTCAGGGCAAAGAGATGCATATAACGATCAAGTTCAGTGTCCACGGCGGCATTGGCTTCTCCCCCGTTGCGCGGCGGCGAGGAACGAAACCAGTATTCCACGCGAAAACCCAGCCGCTTGACGATCCACGGCAGGTCGAATTCCCTGATAACCTCCTGTACGCCGGATTCATAAAGATCGGCAAGGCGATTGCAACGTTCATACATGGCCGGTGTCAGCACATGCTCCAGGGTGGCGCGCATGGCGGCAATGGACAGGGCATTTCCCGCCAACGTGCCCCCAATACCGCCCACATCCGAGGCGTCCAATTCCAACCTGGCCCAAAAAGCATCCGCAACTTCCTGAGTGAAACCATAGACTCCAACCGGGATACCGCCTGCCAGCGGCTTCCCGCATGTCAGAAAATCAGGCTGGAGAGCATATTCGCCGGTATATCCGCCGGGACCAGCGCAAATGGTATGGGTCTCATCAAGGATGAGCAGGGTGCCGGTACGGCGGGTGATCTCCCGCAGGGCTGAGTGAAAACCCGGATCGGGATGGATGATGCCGATGTTGGTCATGACCGGCTCAGTCAAAACGACTGCAACGTCCCCGGCAGACAGGCTGGTCTCGAGTGCCGGGATATCATTGAACTCAATTATTTTGGTAGTCTCGATCGGATTTACAGGTGGCCCCAAATTCCCCTGACGCGGGCCGGGGACACCATCTTCATCCAGGCTGATGAAGGTTTCGTCCACTGAGCCATGATAACAGTAGTTGAAAACCAGGATTTTTTGCCGCCCGGTTATATGGCGCGCCATGCGGATGGCGAAGCGGTTGGCATCCGTGGCGGTCAGAGTGAACTGCCAGAACTTGAGACCAAAACGGCGTTGGAGTTCCCCGCCGACCCAGATGGCATCTTCAATTGGGAGCATCAGGGTGATGCCCCTGGCTGCCTGCGCCTGGATGGCGGCAACGGTGGCAGCCGGCGAGTGGCCGGTCATCGCACCGGTATCGCCCAGACAAAAATCAATATAATGCAACCCATCCACGTCGGTGAAGTGGGCGCCCCCGGCTTCCCTGACAAAAACAGGAAAAGTCCCTGCCCAGCGAATCATCCACAGCATCGGCACGCCGCCCTGCATGGATTGGCGGGCACGCTGGTATAGCGCATACGACTTCGGATGATCTGAGTGGAATTTGGTCTCTTCTTCCCGAAGAAGAAGTTCCAGACGGTCACGATCCAGGGTACGCATATTGCTCTTCTATCGGGTGGGCACTTGGGGTGAAGGAACTTTGGTCGGACACTTGGGTGAATAAGCTGTGGGCGGACACAAGGTCCGCCCCTACGATATGGATTCTTTCAAGGCATCGGCGAAGATACCCAGGGCATCGTTAATCTGCGATTCACTGACGATCAACGGCGGGATCCAGCGGATGACATTGTCGTACGTTCCGCAGGTCAAAAGGAGCAGACCATGCTCTTCACAGGCATGCACAATTGACTTGATCAGCTGCTTATCGACGGGTTTTCCGTTGGTCGTGAACTCGGTGCCGATCATCAATCCCAGGCCGCGCACATCCCCGATGACGGGGTACTCCTCCTGCAATTTCCGCAAGCCGGTTACAAGTTGTATGCCGCGCTTGAGCGCGTTGCCGGGCATATCCTCATCCCGCATGGCCTGGATGGTGGCCACACCGGCTGCACAGGCAACGGCATTGCCGCCGAACGTCCCACCGTGGGAACCAGTCTGCCATTTTTTCATCAACTCGAGACGGCTGAAGACTCCCGAGATGGGCATGCCTGAAGCGATCCCCTTGGCAACCGTCATGATGTCCGGGACGACGCCAAAGTGTTCCTGGGCAAACCATTTCCCGGTCCGGCCAAAACCTGACTGGACTTCATCCAAGATGAGCAGGATGCCATGCCGGTCACATAGATCGCGCAGACCTTTCATGAAGGCTGCTGGCGGAACAACATAACCGCCCTCGCCCAGGACTGGTTCGATCAGGATGGCAGCCGTCTCTGCTGGAGAGGTCTGGCTGAGTAAAAGCTCCTGCAGGGCGTTAAGACAATATTCACTGGTCTGTGCAGCGCTCATGCCAAGTTTGTAGGCATACGGGTAGGGGGCGACAAATACGCCCGCCGGAAGCGGTTGGAAACCGGAACGATAGATCGTCTTGGAAGTGGTCAACGCCATGGTCAGTCCTGTCCGCCCATGGAAGCTGCCCTGGAAGACAATGACATTCGGTTTGCCAGTAGCATTGCGTGCCAGTTTGACCGCGCCTTCCAGCGCCTCGGCACCAGAGTTGCTGAAGAAGAAGCTGTCAATCGATGGGTGCACCACCTTGCGCAGTTCCTCGATCAATTGCAGCATCGGCTTGTGGATTACGATGTTTGCCTGGGCATGCAGGAACAGCCCGGCCTGAGCACGAATGGCCTCAACCACCTTCGGGTGGCAGTGACCGGTGTTGGTTACGCCAATCCCGCAGGTGAAATCGAGATATTTCTTTCCATCAACAGCATAAATATAACAGCCTTCGGCACGCTCGGCCTGGATGGGAAAGATGCGCGACCAGACGGGAGACATGTGGGGATAATTTTCTTCAAAGAGAGTCATAATTCGCCTCGTTCAGGGCAGAAAGGGATTCGGGGAGGAATGGTTTCCTCCCCTTTTGTCGACAATCAAGCGGGCAGGTATTTTGCCGCCCACTCGAGATCAAGTTCCTTCAAAGTTGATTCGGTTGGGACACCTTCATTGGTGAACCCGGCGAGTTTGTAATATTCGTCGAGTGCGGCGTCAATTTCCTCGTGGGTGACAAATACGCCAACCGTTGGACCGGTGCCTGCCAGAGGCTCGTACAACCGCCTGGGGAGCTGGTCGTCCTTACGACCAAAGCCTTCACGGGCATTAAAGGTGCGCATCAGGTTCAAACGGCGTTTTCCAATGGTCATCAATTCGTCCACGCTGACGTCCCAGCCGGTCACCGCTCTGACCATGGCAGCGGTATCGTTTGGACCGTACAGGCACCAGGTCGGCCCATAGACAAACTGGCACAGGTCGAGCGTATCCATCATGCTGTAAAAGACCTCCGTCAGGTAGGCAAAGCGAACTTTCTCCGGGCCGAGGCTGCGCGGTGGCTGCGGAGTGCCGAGGCCGATCTCTTTCAACCGGTCCAGATTGAAATCGGCCACACCCTCTTCATAATAGGGATCGTGTTCGCTGGATTGGTGGTCGGCTCCAAAGGGGTTGACCGCGTAGATCAAGCCCAGGGAGCGCTTGGCCTGTGGCATATGCGCGGGTGCCTCCTGGTTCTTGACGGTGGTCAGGCAATCCTCCGCCCCATTGCCCCACAGCCTGGCAGCGCGCGCCGAACCTTCAGCCAATATGGGCCCCAGCTTGCCCGACTTCGTCGCAATCTGCCTGACGACTTCCAGCATGCCATCGGCATTGCCAAAGCGCAGGTCAATACCGCCGGTATCCTCCCTGGTGATTATTCCCTTTTCATAGCATTCCATGGCGAAGGCCACGGTCGCCCCGCAGGTGATCGAATCGATCCCGTGCATGTCGCAGATCTGGTGCGCCTGGGCAATTGCCGCCAGGTCGCCAATCCCGCAGGAGGCGCCAATCAGGCCGATGGTCTCATATTCCGGTCCACCGTATAACGGATCGAATTTATATTTGCCCTCTTGGATCTCGATAACGCGCTTGCAGCGCACCACGCAGGCATAGCAGGTTTCGCGCCTCTTCAGGATCGTCTCGGCCATCTTTTCGCCGCTGATGGGATCGGCCAATTCAAACTGTCCTTCCGTATAGTTTCGGGTGGGCAGGGTACCGATCATGTTGTTGTACATGACAACCACCGCGGTGCCGAATTTCGCCAGGCCGTCCATGTCCGGATTGGTCTTGACAGCCTCCGGGCCGGTGCGGTTCAATGCCGCCATCGCTTTCTGGTCCGCAACGGCGGGCTTGGCTTTGCCGCGCACCACGATGGCCTTGAGGTTCTTGCTGGCCATGACCAGGCCCATGCCAGTCCGGCCGTTCATGCGGTTGGCCATGTTGACAATGGCCGAGAAACGAACTCCCTTTTCCGCAGCCGGACCAATCTGCATCACCTGGGCTTTGGGATCACCGACTTCCTGCTTGAGCAGGGCATCCACTTCGCCGGTTACTTTGCCCAATAAGTGGGAGGCGTCATGCAGTTCTGCATTGCCATCCATAATGGTCAAATAAACCCATCGGGGCGATTTGCCGCGAAATATCACGCCATCATAGCCAGCAAACTTGAATTCCGCCGGGAAGAAACCGCCGGCTTGTGAGTCGCCAATTGCCCCGCTCATCGGGGACTTGGCGTTGACATTGATGCGGCTTTGCCCGGAGATGGAGGCGCCGGTAACAACGCTGTCGAAAACGGTCAACAGATTCTCCGGTCCGAGCGGATCAGCCCCTTTTGGTACTTCGCGCAGGATGTAGTACAACGCCATGGCTGACCCACCCATGTATTTCCGATAGAACGATTCGGGCGGTGTCTCGACCTCCATCCTGCCAGTGGTCAAGTCAACATGCAGAATTTTTCCCTGATAACCGAATGGCATGGCAGCCTCCTTCGCATTATTTCCCCTCCTCCTTACTGGAGGAGGGGAAATGGTTGATGAACGACTAAGCTTTCTCTCCATCGCCGCGGTATCGGATCCACATCCGGGATACCAGGTTTGATCCATTTTCGGATCGGGAAGTACAGGATCGCACCAATCAGCATGGCATACAATGCCCAGGAGATCGAATTCCATACCAGAGTCAAGGTAGTTGAAAATGACTGCCAGGGTGACAACAGCTGTCATCAATACAGTGATCAAGGCCAGGCCGAACCAACCACCGGGGACTTTCTGGCGAGGACGATCGGGGTCCTTGAAACGCAATACCCACATAGCAAAAAAGCATGCCAACAGAACCAACATGTTCAGGAACACATCGATGACCACCAAGGCTTCAAAGGCCTGCAGGGAGAAGATCGAAAAGATGACCCCACAGACAAGAATGGCGACCCAGGGTGTTCCATACTTCGGATGGACTTTCACCATGAATTTGGGCATCATGCCGTCCTCTGCCAGTGCAAAGGGTAAACGCGTGCCTCCCAAACCATTGCCGATGAACAATCCGATCATACTCAAGACAGCCGCAAAAGATACGAGGGTACCCAGCGTTTTTGCAAGCGGACCATTGGTCTGCCCGGTCAATTTATCGGATACAGCGTGGGCGATATCCGGAAATTCCCATCCGACGGAGCTGGTTGGTTCCACACCCCAGGCAATCAATTTATCTGTCATCTCAGTCAATCTTCGGCTGACCGGCATCCGGACCCGCCAGGTCGCCGACAATGCCCACTTCTTCGTCCGAGGCCTCCGTCCCCACACCGCATATACTTGCCGTCCTCGCCGGCGCCACCATACAAGCCGGCGACGGTCGGAATGGAATAGGTCGCGATCGTCGCTACCAGGACGAGCACCATGGCAAGCGGATAGGTCTTCCTGGGATTGACCACTTCATCTCCGGCCGCGGTGGGCAATTCCCAACCCATGAAGTTCCACATGGCAACATAGATACCGGTTCCCAGCGCCGGGATGAGCGTCGAGAAACTGACCGCCTCGCCACTGGCCAGGAATGGCAAATGGATCGTTGTGCCGCTCTTGATCCAGGCCGCAATCCCGATGATCGACATGAGCACCAGGGGGATCATCATGATGGCGCCCAGCCAACCGGTGAACAATCCCGACAGGCGGGCGCCGCGGATATTCAAAGCAGAGACTGACCAGATCAGGACAATTGCCACAGCCCAGGAAAGCACCCAGGCGGGCACTTCCATCGCCGCCAATCGTCGCGCCATTCCGAAGAGCCGGAATGAAATATCCCAGATAATAGGCCGCCCAAACCGGGTAGATGGACACATCGACCCAGGAAACCACCCAGTTCATGAAACCACCCATGAAGCCAACAAATGGACCAAAAGCCTGTTTAAGCCAGTGATAATAACCGCCCTCCACCGGCATCATCGATTGCATCTCCCGCACCATCAGCATGTTCGGGATGCTGAACACCAGGGGAGTGGCGATGAAAAGCAAAAGGGTCAAGCCAGGACCTGAAAGGCTGACCATCGGCTCCAGCGCCGAACGAACCACCGCAAACGGTGAAATAGATCAGTCCGAATAGCGGCAGGAGAGTCAATTCGCGTTTAAGCTTACTTTTTTCCACCTGGGTCAGTACCAATTTCTCTGCCATGGAACATCCTCCTCCGAAGCGAAATCCCCTCCGCGTGCAGACGGCACGTGAAGGGGTCGATGGATTACATTTCTTTCATTCCCCACGGGAAGCCATAATCGGCCATTTTATTCATAAAAGGAACTGGATCGAAGGCTTCCGGACCAAGCACACCCACGCCCTTCCATTCGCCATGCTCCAGCAAGTCCCAGCCGATGACTGCGTTGAAGGCCGTCTGGGCGACAACTGACTGGCAGCCCAGGCGCTGCATACACTCTTCATTATCAGCCACCTGGTAGAGATAGACCTGGCGGGGCTTGCCATCTTTTTTGCCCTTGACCCAGGTGCCGGCACAGGTCAGCCCGAACATCCGGTCGCCCAGGTGGGCGGGATCCGGCAGGCAGGCCGCCACAACGTCGCGCGGGGCCACCATGACATCCTTGACCTTAATCTTTTCCTTGTTATCCAGGCCAAGCATATGCAAAGTTTTAAGTACAGATATGAACTGCTCGCCAAGAGAATACTTAAAGGTAACACGCTTGCAATCGACCCAACGCGGCACCAGCAACACTTCCTCGTGCTCCACGTTGATGCATTCCTGTTTCCCAATTCCTTCTGGAAACTCAAACACCTCCGGTTCCGAGAAGGGTGCAGTGGTATACCAGCCCCTCTCTTTTTCCCAAATAACAGGCGGATTCAAGCATTCCTCGATGGTGGTCCAAATGGAGAAATTCGGGGCGAATTCATAGCCGCGCACCTCGAGGTTGGATCCGTCCCGCACGCCAATTTCTTCGATCTCATCAAAAAGGTGCGTGGCAGCATACCTGGCAAAAACGTCCGCCATGCCAGGCTCGACCCCCAGGCCCACCAAGCACAGGATGCCTTTCTCTTCCCATTTTTTGGCACGGTCAAACTGGTAATCGCCCAGTTTAATACCCGGTTTATGGTAAGGGTCCTCCGGATGCGGCCAGGAAAGGGTCATCGCCATGTCCATATATGTGCAGCCCACGTTATAGGCTGCGTCAAAGATCGGCTCGTTGAAGGATGGATCACAGGCATTCATAATGAGATCCACTTTGTATTGCGTAGCAAGCTTTTCGATCATTTCGCGCTTACTCGCATCGATCCACTCAATCGGGAAGCGCGCGGCATCCCCAAGTTTTGCCTGCACTTCCTTGAGCCGTTCCTGGCTGTAGTCGGTGAGCACCACCTGCTCCACCCAGGGACGGTCTTTGGCGATCCGGGCGATGGCTTCGCCGACACCGCCGGTACCAACGAGTAAAACTTTCATGGTTTTCTCCTCTTAGGAAAATTTTTATCCAGCTTTCGCCGGTAATCTTAGAAGTAAACTTCCTTGACAATTTTCAAGTGTATGAAAGATTCCGACTCGCGTACACCTTCAATTTTGTACAAGCGCTCAGTCAGGAACTGCAACAAATGGTCCTGATCCCGGCAGACAATTTCGGCAATGATGTCGAATGCACCACTGACAATGATCAGGTAGATCACCTCATCCAGTGCAGCAATCTTGCCGGCAATTTCCCTCAAGGCCTTGCCATCGGCCTTGATGCCAATCAGCGCCAGCGTTTGGTAGCCCATCCGCAAGGGATTGGTGATCGCAACGACCCGCAATACACCCATTTCAACCAGCCGGTTGTAGCGGATCCGGATCATCCCTGCGGAGACCTTTAATTGCTCAGCAATTTGGGCAAACGGAACACGACCATCCTGCTGCAGGATGGATATGATCTGGTTATCGATATCATCCAATCCATTGACCGGGCCGGCGTACTGGTTTTCCATAAGACCATCGTACAACGTCTCATCATAAAAATCAACCATATTTTGCGTTTTCATTACAAAATACGGTTAATTTATGACGATTCTCATATTCACAGGGCTGGTTGTGCCTGGACTTCAAGCGATTTTGCCACTTCCTCCAGTGTACTTGCCAGACGGTTTAACACTTCGTCGATCTGTTCATAGGTGATGACCAGCGGCGGCTCAATCCGGACCGTTTGAGCGCTGATGAGCGTCCCGGCTACCAGCACGCCGCGTTTGAACAATCCCGCAGCGACTTGATAACCAATTTCAGGCGTCTGAAAATGCATGCCGATCAGCAAACCCTTTCCGGTAATCCCTTTATATATATGGGGATATTCCAAAGCCAATGCCTTCAACTTCGGAATCAGGTATTCGCCTTTGGCCGCCGCTACTTCCCACAGCCGGTCCCGCAGGGTGACGTTGATGGCGGCGATGGCTGCGGCACAGGCGAGCGCTCCACCACCTGTAGTGGTTGTATGGATAAACGGATTCGGGTACATCATGCATTGCCAAATCTCTTCCGTCGAGCAGAACGCGCTGACAGGCATCACCCCCCCGCCCAGGGATTTGGCAACCGAGAGGATATCCGGCACAACATTCCAATGCTCAACGCCCCAGAGCTTTCCTGTGCGACCCAGGCCGGTTTGTACTTCGTCGGCTAGCAGGAGCGTGCCATAATGTTTTGTTGCTTCACGGATGCGCGGCCAGAAATCATCCGGTGGCACGATCGCACCTGCCTCGCCCTGGATGGGTTCCATAAGGACTCCAGCAACACCGATCCCAAGCGTTTTGCAGGTCTCCAATTGCCGTTCCACTGCGCCTGCATCTCCATAAGGAACATGATAAACCGGACCACCGTACAGGATGCCGACCGGTTCACGGTAATCGGACTTGCCGATCATGCTCAGGCTGCCCATCGTCTTGCCATGAAAGGCCTTCAGGGAGGCAATAAATGCCGGTTTTCTGGTATACATCTTCGCCAGTTTGATTGCTCCTTCAATTGACTCAGTGCCACTGGCGGCGAAGAAACTATATTTCAGATCCCCTGGGGTGATCAGTGCCAGCAACCGGGCCAGCACGCCGCGCAACGGATCGATCAGTTCCTGGCTGGGCATTGGGGAGCGGAAGGTTACCTGGTCACGCACTGCGGCGACCACATCCGGGTGGCTCCAACCCAGGTCCATCATTCCATAGCCACCCAGGCAATCCAGGTACTCGCGCCCCAGGATATCCCGGAAAACCGCACCGGACCCTGACCATTCGGCAGCAGCCCAATCGCCTGCCTCGGTCACGGATTTGCGATAATCCAGCCAGCCTTTATTAAAATGCTCGGCGAAGTTTTGCTTGGACTCCTCAATTATTACCTTGCCCTCCTCCGCCGAAACATCCGGCTTGTGGATGATATTCATCCAGCGATTTGAATACTGCAAGGCTTCATTTAAATTTTGAACCATAGGATTCTCCCTCTCTAAAGACTAAGCCCAATCCGCGACTTCCTTAAACCATTGCTTGCTCGTACCGATCCTGGCACGACTCTTCCACTTGCCAGATTTGGGTGCATCCTCGATTATTTTGAGAAAAGCATCAACTTTCGAAGCAATGGTGGTGCGCTGGTCATCCGTCAGCGCCTTGACGCCTGACATGGCTTCTGTGATTCGCACCAGGTTGATCGTGGCAGTGTGGTAAAAACCCCAGTCATCCGAGAACAGTCTGGCAATATAGCCAGCATTGAGACCATCCTTATCCGTGTTGCTAAGCGGCGCTGCCAGGAGCAGGAGCATGGCATCCTTGAGGTCCTTGTCATTGATCTGGACAATTTGCAGTTTCTGCAACATCAAATCCGCCAGGCTGACACAATTCGGATGGTATTCCAAACGACCGCGATAATCGATCGGATGGTTGTAATCCAGTTTGTCGAAGAACACGTCAATCATCGGGATATTGGAACTGAAGAAAATGAGGCGCGTCCCGCCGCTGATCATGGCGGCACGTTTCTCCAGCTCGTAGCCATGCGCCTGGAAAAATGGGACCAGTTTGCCGCGATGTTTTCCATAGGCGGCAAAATCTATATCCGTAAACACACGCTCGCCCAGCCGTTCCATACGCCGGTAAAGATCCACATAATCCGGGAAGTAATAGTGCAGGGCGATCGGTCCCATCACGCGCAGCACCAAGCCTTGCTTCTGGGCGTCTGAAGTCAGGCGGAGACCCTCTTCAAGGTAAGCCTCCGGCTTGGGGTACTCATCCAGAGGAATATCTTTGGGCAACCTGAATTGTAGTGGCATGCTGCATCTCCTATCCTGAAGTAAAGACGTAATCTTTCACTTTGCCCTTTTCGAGCATGATGACGACGCCCTTCAAGATCCCTTCGGAATATTCACTACCGGGATTGATGATGGTCGTTTTGTGGATCTTCTGGACGCCGCGCGATTCGTGGATGTGTCCATGCAGACCAAGCAGCGGCTGATATTTCTCGATCATTTTCGCCACTGCACGGCTGCCGACATGGATCTTCCGGTCAGCGGCCTGGACCAGATCCTTGGTCAGTTCAGGAGCAAGGTCCAGGGCAAAACCGTAAGGCGGCGCGTGGAAATTGAAAATCGCATTCGATTTATCCTGGACTTTTGAAACCAATGACTCCAGCATCGGCTCCAGTTCTTCATCCGGTTTCTCGCGGGGTGTATTCCAGGGAGTCGGATTTGTCCAGGCAAAGGTAACCATCTCATGATCGCCCACCATGACATTCTTGTTATTACAGTTGACGATAGATGCCGAATCTTCAATCACCTCGTCCACTTCCATATGGTCGTCGTTGCCGGGAGCCATATAGACCTTGTAAGGTGTTCCAGCCAGACGTTCATCGGCCAGCGCAACCCATTCCTTTAGACGGGAAAGCATCAGGGATTTAAATAGTTCATCAACCTTCTTGGGATCAGATTTGTATTCATGAAATTCCTGCAGTGTCTGGTGGACCCAATAATAGCCCATCAACTCAATCGTCTTCTTAAGCTTGTCCAGATCCTCCTGGGTGGGTATCTCGGTATGTTGGCCCATCAGAGTGGTCTGCCAACCCCCCTCCGGTTTTGCCACCAGGGGCACGAGCACTTTGCCGGTCAGGTCACCCAATAAAATGCCGACATCCACATTGTAGGCTTTGAGGGCATTCAGGAATTTACGGTAGCAAAGATTTGAGCCATGGATATCAGTAACAAAGAAGATTTTGATCTGTTTACCCATCAGCATCTCCTTTAAAGAAGAATCGGATAATTACAAACATGAGGGACAAGTCCAGCAGGTCCTGTCCCTCATCGAGAAATGAATGGGTCTCAGTCGGGTGGCAATTCTCCGTACGTCATCGAAACATCAACGCCGGTATTCTTATTGAGCCGTTTCCAAACAAAGAACCAGATGATCCCCAAACCCCAAATGCCGGCATACAGGAACAATGAAGCGGTGGTAAGCTCTTCAAAATTAGGCATGACAACATAAAAATAGAAGAGGATCCCTAGGTAGATCAGGTTGACAATGCCTCCGATGGTGACCGCCGGGACATTGAAAATCTTCCATGTCTTGTAAGGTGAGGAATCCCAGATGTTCTTGACCTTCTTGACATACGGAAAGATCGTGGCCGCAACCGCAGTTACGCCAAAGACTGAGACGATCTCCAGGGCGGTGATCGACAGGCCGCTCATCGGGTTTTTCCAGAAGGCATACAGAACAATCCCGATCTCACCCAAAATGAAACACAGGATATGGTTCTTCACCGGTGTGGCCCAACGATAGTCAATATCGGTGAACCATTTCGGTCCCATGCGATCCATACCCCAGGCAAACAGGATACGCGGGAAGGCCAGATAGGAGAGCGCCACATACCAGATGTTAAAGAGAATGAACGAACTGGCCATCAGGATGAGCAGGATAGGACTGCGGGTAAGCATGGCTGCCAATCCGACGAAATGGGTTGACCATGGGACAGTATATCCTTCCAGTCCGTTGTAATCCACCCAGGCGGTCGCCGAGAGGAATTGGAAACCAACGACGCGATACAGGACAATGGCCAGCCAGAGCATGAAGAAAGCCGGCACCAAGACGGCAAACAGGTTACCCAGGATGATGGCCTTATCCGGCCGCTTGACTTCGCCTGCAATGAAGGTGATGCAGTAAGAATAGGCAAACATCCACGATCCAGCCACCATCACGCCCAGGGTGTCAAACCAGTTCCAGGTTGTTGGCAGTGCAGTTCCAGCCGATTGCATGGCCGCTTGCGCCGAGGTCAGGAAACTGTTGAAATCCAGTGATCCATATTGCGTGGCAATGGCATTCCAGGATTGTACAAAAGTCTCGTGGGAGGTGAATGTGAGCAGCCCAAGGATAACGAACATGCCTAACATGGCCAGGCCCATGACGATCTTTTGTGCCCTGGCAAATACCTTCATCCCAAAGATCAGGAATAGTAAGGCAGCTACATTCACCAGCGAAGAGATCAGGAATAGCGCGAGTGTCGTAGTGCAGAATTCGGCCCAATCCGGCCTCCCCAGGAACTGGAACAGCATCACCAAGCCAGGGTCAACTGTCCAGGGAGCCAGAACATAAATCCACATGATCCATACGAAGGCATTGCCGAACAATTCAGCAATACCAATCAAAGGGTGGAGAATGCGTGAGTTGTAAATATATTCGCCACCGGAGCGTGGCATGGAACCACCGAGAATACCCCACACCAGAGGGAAACCCACCCCGCAGAAGAAAGCAGAGAGGAGTGTGGCAATGATCAGGTTGCCACCAGTGTAAACCGACAGGCCCATGCTGATCATTACCCACATGGAGACCGTGATCCCCTGGTTCATGAAACCGACACCGAAAGCATCCACGACTGACAACCCCCGTACCAGGCCACTTGCCTTGCGAGCAAACGCCATTTGTTCAGACATTGAGCAATCTCCTTTCATATTCTAGAGGCCAAGAACTTTTTCAATCGTACTTTTTTCGATCAACTTGCCAAATGTTTTATGGGATGTTCCTCCTTCCTAAAGTAAAATGATTTCATTGCTCACCTGCATAATTTCTAAAGGCGTATGTTTGGGCCAACCAATCTCCGAGATATTTCCATCACAGCCTGAGTAATAATTGTTGATTTTGACAGAGAATATTTATCATGGTGTCCGCGGCTTAGTTTTCTGTGGATTTCTCCCTGTTTTTCTTCACAATGGCACCGTCCGGGATCCTCCATTGATACACATCTTTCAGGACGATTGGCACGATCGAAGTGGTCGTTTTGCGGACGCCAGGTATTTTTCCGATCACTTCGGTCACAAACCGGTAAATTTCTGCAGTATCTTTCCCCACCACTTGAATTGAAACATCCATCTCTCCGATGGAACAGGCGGCATAAGAAACACACTCGTATTCCGATGCCTTGCGCGCCACATCCATAATAGCATCTGAATCAACTTCCAAGACAACGTCTGCCCGCGTGGTCAATCCAAAGGCGTGTGGATTGACGATTGGGCAAATCTGGATCACTTTTTCATCGACCAGGCGGTCAATTCGGTATCGGACCATTCGTTCGGATATGCCCCCACCGATGCGGCGTGCAATCTTCGCCGCAGCCATGCGACCATCTTCCATCAGAAGTTCGACGATTTTTTGGTCTATGATGTCGTTTTCGGACATTATCTTCAGCTTTTATGATTTATTCCGACTGACATTCATACTTTACTGATTTAAACGGAAAAGTTCAAGTGACTTTAATCACCCCTTTTAAGTGTATCCGGCTTTTGGAAGCGGGCATAGTCCACTCAGATTAAACAACACCTGCAGGTTCTGTCCCATGAACCTGAATGGGCCTGAATGAATGTGGGCTTTATGATGTAAAGCTATGTTTCCATGATCAACTTACCCATGACCGAAACGTCATAACCGGGCAACGTCATTACCGCATTGCGAAATTCATGCCCGGCAATAACTTCGAATAACGGAGCCAACAATGGACTGTCGGCATGTGCATTGGGAATAACCAGGTCATAGCGTTCCTGGAATAATGGAAGGAATTCGAGATCAAGCGCCTGGGCTGCCGCGGCGATTCCCAGTCCGCAATCTGCGCGTCCTGAGGCTACGGCAGCAGCAACCCCCAAATGGGTGTATTCCTCGAGTTGATATCCCTGAATGGATTCGGAGGAAATTCCTTCCAGGTTGAGATGATAATCGAGCAAAACGCGCGTTCCGGCACCGCGCTGGCGGTTCACAAAGCGAATCCCAGGCTGGCTAAGGTCGCGCAAGTTCTTGATATTTTTTGGGTTGCCTTTCATCACCATAAAACCTTGTTCGCGGAGAACCAGCGCCATCAGCCTGACGGGAACCCCAGGCAGGAATTTTGGCAGATAAGTCACATTATATTCACCGGTTTCCGGGTCAAGCAGGTGCGAACCGGCCAGGTGCGCCTCACCGCGCTGCAAGGCGATCAAACCACCCTGCGAGCCAACGTTTGCAGAGGTCAGGCGGCGATCGTGTTTTGCCAGAAACTGCGCCAGCAGATCCAGGGTCAGGTCATGCGAACCAATGCAGAAAATCGTCCGTTCCACCTCAGCTTTCCTGGTATAGAGCTGCACCGTCACCTTCGCACCCGCTTCGGCACCCTGCACGCCGCGCGGCAGAACCACCAGTCCATCCGCCCGTACCAGGGAAGTGATGATACCCGCCCCGCGTGCCAGCGGCGCAGCCAGCGTATCCTCGCCCACTTTTCCCATGGCGACCCGGATATAGTCATCGTCGCCGCCCGGAGAGGTGATCTTGCGGGTCAGCGTGGCCGTTTCAACGGGCAGTTCATTTGGCCGCCGGCCCAGCCACCTGGCAAGCAGAGGCTCAACAAAAATTTCCCCCGTCATGGCCGAGGAAACCGGGTAACCTGGAACACCGATGACTGGCACCTTCCGGTCGTCACCATCCAGCATTCCCAAAATGACCGGGTGACCCGGTCTGACCGCCACACCATGCACCAACAAAGTTCCCAGCTTTTCAACAACTCTGGCCGAAAAATCTTCAGCTCCCGCCGACGACCCGGCCCCCAACAGAATAAGGTCATGCCCAAGAGCAGCCTCCTTTACACGCGAACAGATAACCTCAAAATCATCCGCAACGATGGGCAGTCGCGTGGCTAGGCCGCCCCAATTAAGTACCTGTGCTGCCAGGACAAGGCTGTTGTACTCCAGGATGCTTCCGGGTTTCAATTCACTGCCGATTGGGACCAGTTCCGTTCCAGTCGGAAGGATCGCCACGCGTGGTCTCCGGGCAACTTTGACTTCCTGGTATCCAGCGGCGGCGATCCCCCCCAGATCCACCGGGCGCAGGACCTGACCGGCAGCCAGCACAAGTTGGGTTGCAATGATATCCTCTCCCATCAGACGGATATGCGACCAGGGTGTCACTGCACTGCGGATGCGAACAGCCTTGGGTGAACGTAGATTCTTCGTGATTTCCCCAGATTCATCCAGCGACTCCACATTTTCGATCGGAATTACCGCATCAAAACCTTCAGGAAGAGGATCCCCCGTGTCCACATATCTAGCCTGATCGCCTATGCGCAAGACAAGCGGGCTGGATGGTTGCGCCCCAATTGTTTGCTCAGCACGAACGGCGAAACCATCCATCGCGGCAGAATGATAATGTGGAGAAGAGACTTTCGCAATCACCGGTTCCGCCAGAACACGCCCGAGAGCGTTTTCATCCAGCGCGATCGACTCCAGGTCTAAAACATGCCATAGATCCGCTTCCTTCAGAGCAGCTTCAAAGCAGGCCTCGGCTTCACCAAGGGGAATATCATGCAAGTATACAGACATATCCAGATTTGTTCCTTTGCTCCAGGGCTGGGCAGGATGTGTCAGACCAAAATTGACTCCATCCCTGATAAAAACAGCCAGGCTAGGAAAGATGAACTTGGACCTGTTCCCCCGCTTCCAGTCCGGTCACATCGGGTGGAATGCAAAAAAGTCCATCCGCAGCCGACAGGGAGAAAATGAGATTGCTTTTCCCAAAGATGGGCTCTGCCAGCCAATCCTCGCCCTTGCCACTCCTATTCGGATCGGGGATTATTTTAACGGGGATCCAATCTTCACGCCCGGCTTGTGAGGGGACATTCACGGTAAGCCGTGCCACACAGGCAGCCCTTGGGCGTTCCACATGCTCCCCCAGCAATCTCTTAATGACCGGCACAACAAACAGGCCCGCAATCACCAGCGCACTGACAGGGTTGCCGGGCAAACCGATCACCGCCTTGCTGCCACACACTGCCAGGATGGTTGGTTTTCCCGGCCGCACGTTGACCCCATGCACAAGCACCCCGGGGAATCCCTGGGTTGCGATCGCCTCGGCCGTCATATCGCGTGCGCTGGCGGACGAGCCGGCAGTAATGATCACCGCCTGGCATTCGGATAAAGCCTTGCCAACGCTCTCCTTCATTAAGTCAAGCTGGTCCTGAATGACCCCGTACAATACCGGGTCCCCGCCCGCTTCGGTTACCAGTGCCGAGAGTGAGTAGGAATTTATGTCTCGCACCTGGCCCAGGCCAGGGGCCTGTTCTGGCGGGATAACTTCGTCGCCACTGGAAATGATCCCAATTCTAGGTTTTGCTGCCACCCGGATTTGTGTGATCCCGAGCGCCATGCAGCCGCCAACCTCCGCCGGGCGGATCCGGATTCCGCACGGAACAACGATCTGTCCTTCCTTTACATCCTCGCCCACCAGGATCACGTTCTCGCCCTGCGCAACAGCGCGCATAATCTCAATTTCACCAGGCCGGGCAATTTCGGTTTGTTCCAGGGCTACCACCGCGTCGGCGTTTTGGGGCAGCATTCCTCCGGTATGAATGATGGCGGCCTGTCCGGGCTGTAAAGCAAAGGTTGGCCCGGCTCCCATTGGCACTTCCCCGGCAAGGATCAGATACCCAGGAATGCTTTCTGAGGCTCCGAAGGTATCGCTGGCCCGGACTGCATAACCATCCATGGCACTGCGCGGAAAAGCGGGCAATGCATGTGGAGCTCGAACCTCCACTGCTGTTATGCGTCCCAATGCATGGCATGTCTCAACCCACTCTCCGTGCAACTCTTCAACGGGAAGGGAACGCATGAGCAGGGCAAGTGCTTCTGATGGAGGAATAAGTTTCAGGAATTCAGGCATGGCGGCTGATGGATTTTACCCGAACAAACCTGCCTGGTAAATATTGCTGCAAGCGAAATGTAAAAGACATCTGCACGATCGTTCTTTATTCCGTTCTTTGCAGGCGGGCTACAAATTGGTAGCGGTCAGCGTGGAAGACAACCTTCGTATACTCCATCGCCAGGCCCTGATGGTCGGTTGAGATGCGTTTCAGCCGCATCACTGGCGCGCCCTTGTTCAGGCCCAGCAACGCGGCTTCCTCGCGGCTGGCTGAGCCTGCCGAGATAACGTCCAGCGCCTCCTGCGGATGAGAATCATACAACTTTTCCAGGGTTGCGTAAATCGAAAGGTTTTTCAGGTTAAGACTGGCCAGCGCCGGAAAACGTTCGTACGGGAAGTGCATCTCCTCAATGGCGAAGGGTAGTCCCTTTGCCATGCGCAAGGTGCGCAGATGGACGATCGTGGCAGCCTTCGGATAACTTGAGCTCCTTCATGACCTCCTGGCTGGCCGGGATCACTTCCTGCAGCAGCACCTTATTCGAAGGCTCCAGGCTATCTTTGGTGAGGTTCTCAGTCATGCTGAATAACGGGCCCACCACCGTATAACTGCGGTTGATGGGCGGCGCGACAAATGTCCCCTTGGCACGTTTTCGGATCAGCAGCCCCTCGGTGACCAGCTCACGGTAGGCGCGGTGGACAACCAGCCGGCTGATTCCCAACTGCTCGCTCAGGCTGAACTCACTGGAGAGCATATCACCCGGCTTCAACTCACCACAGGCGATCAATGCTTTCAGCGCCTCTTTTACCTGGTGGTAATAAGGAATGGCAGACTGCTTATTGACGATAATATTCATGGCGTAGTCCCATCCTTGTCCTATTACCGTTCTCTTCATCGAGTTTGTCCGACGGGTCGAAAAACACTCAGAGAATCCAGTGTTTCCGCCGTGGGAAAGCCGGTTCGTGCATCCCAACCGAACTCTTCGTACGCACCGGCCAGCAGAACCGGCATATCCGGCGTAATGTCCGGCGGCGCCGCCTTGCTTGAGCGGTTTGAGCAGCAGTTCAGGCAACCGGTCATTGGCCCTGGTCAGGCCAAGCTTGAAGTTCAGCAAGCGTTTAATGGTGACGATGCGCTTGCCCAGTGTCATCAGGTCCCTGGATGCCAGGTCCCAGCCAGTGGCCGCGTTGACTGCCGCCAGGATGGGCTGTACGCCCGGGTTCTCGAACTGGCACAGGATGAGAGAATTATACAGGTTGCGCCAGGCCTGCAAACGCGCCGAAGTGCGGCCTTTTTCAAAGCTGTTCTCATGCCGGTCGCCCGGCGTGAGACCGACTTCTTCCACATTGCTTTGACCCAGGTCGAGGTTGAACAGATCCCCCTGCATGTGACAGGCGCCGCGCGGGGAGAGCGCATAGGTCACCGCCATGCCCAGGTAGGCACGCGGTTCATGCATGGGTACTTCCAGGCGGTTGACCGTGGCTGAAAGCTCCGGGACACCGGCCCGCTCGGCCAGGGCGGCGTTGCCCTCGGCCAGCACAGCGCCGAAACCCTGCCGATGGGCGGTCAGCTCGATCAGTCGGAAAACCATCCCGGCATCGCCGTAACGTATTTCCAGCCCACCCGTATCCGCCGTGGAAAGCAGGCCGCGCTCGAACAGCTCGCAGGCCAGGCCAATGGTCACGCCCATGCTGATGACATCCAGGCCGTACAGGTTGCACAGGTGCCCGGCGTGGATCACCGCTTCCAGGTCAAATATCATCAGCAGGGAACCCAGTGCCCCCAGTGTCTCATACTCGGGTCCATCCACCCTGGAATCGTGGTAAGTGGGTGACTGTGTTTCCCGGCCGCAGCCGATCACGCACTTGTGACAAGCCGTATTGCGTGTGAGGTACTTATCTGCCAGGTCAACACCGGAGAGATCATCAGCCGGTGCATATTCGCCCAACTGGAAGTAACGGATGGGCAGGTCACCCAACATGTGGCTCAGGTTCAGGTATCCGGCGGTACCATAAGAGCGCATGGATTTGGCTGGAAAGTCATCCTTATACATGGCCAGGATCTGGTTCGTCACTGCCCGGAATTCCTCGGGAGCATAGAGTGGAACCTGGCCTGTGCCGCGCGCCGCGATCGCCTTGAGATTCTTGGAACCCATCACCGCACCCAGGCCGGTACGTGCCGCAAAACGACCGTGGTCATTGGCAATCCCGGCGAGTTTGACCATATTCTCACCCGCCAGGCCAATGCAAGCCACGCGCACTTTCGGATCGCCCAGCTTCTCGCGCAGGCGGGTCTGTGTGGCATAGATGTCACTGCCCCATAGATCGCCGGCCGGGTGCAGCGCCGCCTGCCCATCCAGGACCGATAGCCAGACCGGCTGCTGTGCCCTGCCAGTGATCAAAATCCCATCATATCCGGCATAGCGCAGTTCCGGCCCAAAAAAGCCGCCGCTGTTGGCTTCGCCCCAAATGCCCGTCAGGGGGGAGCGGGCGCATACACTGTAACGCCCGGCAGAGGTCATTGACGTGCCCACCAGGGGACCGGTCAGGAAGAACAGCGGGTTCTCCGGACCGAGCGGATCAGTTCCGGCATCCAGCATATCGTAAAGGTAGCGTGCCGCCAGCCCGCTTCCACCCACGTAGGCACGCGTGTAATCTTCGTTGAGGGCTTCGTCCCATAATCTGGTTTGGTCAAGGTCGACGCGCAGGATCTTGCCCAGGTAACCATTCATGATGGCCTATGATCCAAAATCTGTGTCAATCTGGGCTGCAACCTTGACCAACTCGTAGGTGGCCTTGGGATTGCGCTGGATCTGAGCCATGCTGCCCACCAGCTTGAGCTTGCCTGAGAACATGCCCTGAATGGGGTCCAGCCGACCTTCAAGGACCCTGCGCCAGGTGTTGAACGGCGCCGAAGTGGTGAAAAGCGCCTTCTGCTCATCCAGGCTGTTCAATTGCCTGGCATCAGAGGCTTTCCCGTGCTGAAGATTAATATAAACGTACATGGTATCCGGGTAGTCGGCATCCGGCAGGACGACAAAAATGTTGTCGCCTTCCCAATTGGCAGCTGCCAGGGCATAGGATTCGCTATTATTCAGTCGATTGCTTAATTCCTTGATCCATTCATCGGAGGGAAATTTGAGTGACATGTGAAATTTGTCCTTTCATTCTATATCTGTTAAGGAGAGACTGCGATAGGCAGGATCTTCCCGTTCCTGCCTGCCAAACAAATTAACTCGCATTGTCTCCCGATCTCCTGATGATCGTGGATTCCTTCAATTTGTACAGGGCCAGAGCGCTAATCAAAAGCAGTGCGGTTATTCCTATCAACGAGGAGGTAAACGAGCCGGTTTTCTCAAAAGCCCAACCCATGACTGTGATCGCCACCACGGAAGCCTGCGAGGCGATCATCAACAGGCCGCTGGAGGCTGGCTCCGGCGCCGGGTAGCACACCTCCACTGCGTACTGCAGCACCAGCGGGATGGCACCCACCAGCAGGATGCCCAGCCAGATGGCCGAGATGGTAACAGGTACAAAACCATGCAGGAAGGTGAGCCCGAGCATACCCGGCAGGCTGAGCAACAAAGCAGCGATCAGCACCTGTTTGCGTTTCCGCAGCCGGTCAGAGATGGCCGGGATCAACAGGGCACCCACCACCCCGCCGATCATCAACAATGCTCCCACCGTGCCGGCTTCGGTTGTCGATAGCCCGCGCTCGCGTGCAATCCCCTCGATCCAGGTTGGCACGCCCTGCCAGACGGCAAACACCACAAAGAATGCCACAGCCAGCAGATAGAAATCCAGCCTGGTCAACACCAGTTTCAAACCGGCCGTCATAGCCACACGTTCTTCGTAACCGGCTGGTGAGGGCGGATTCTCGCGAGAGAAGATTATGAAAAGTACTGCCGAAACCGCTGCGAGGACGCCATAGATCAGGAATGTGGCGGCAAAGCCATAGGCTTGCACCATGAAGGGTGTTGCCATCAGGCCGACTGCCTGTCCGATGAATGGTCCCAATGAACCGATTCCGACAACGGTGGCTCTTTCCTGGATGGGGAACCACTTGGCGGCTAACTTGGTGCCTGAATTGACCATCAAGGGCTGTACAATGGCGATGGCGATCTGGCAGATAAGCACCACGGTGTAGTTCAGCGAAAAGATGCCTTTCACCAGCGCAGCCGCGCCCATCACCACCCCACTCAATCCCACCGCAAAACTGAAGCCATATTTCTCTATGAACCAGGAGGCGGGCAGCGACATGGCGATGTACACGTACATGAAGCTCATTGCCAGGAACCCGACCCAAAACTCGCTGACTCCCCACATATTGGCCGCCTGGCTTGAAACCGGCGAATAGCAGATCCACAATGCCTGCATCAGGATGTTGGTGAACATCCACACCGACATGACCACCCAGCGGTAGCCGTATGCTTTTACAGCCGAATGTTCTATTGCCACAGGATTGACCATATTGTCTCCTCTTTTATGTTTATTCATACTCGTAGGATGCGTCCATCCAACCCTTGATGCCCTGGCGCAGCATTTCGCGCCCATCCGCGCTGGAGCCCATACCGTACATGAAACCGGTCCTGGGCACTTCGTAGGGCGGGTCCTTGGCAAAAGCGACACCGTCTGCAAGGTCCTGGACAAAGCGTTCGGCGATGCCCGGCTGGGTTTGTGGAAGCGTGATGCAGAAATGGAACCCGGGTGGGTTCTGGCATCCGTTCATGCGCCAGCCTTTTTTCTCCAGGTAGTCGTTCACAAAATAAGGATCCACCACCTCTGAGGTCAGGCTGATCAGGAAGGTGGTTTTGCCCATGATGCGAATCTCAGGGATCATAGCGATGCCCGCCCGGATCTCGTCCGCTGTATCCATGATGGCTTTGGCGGCTTTGAGGTAGCCTGCCTCGCCCGTGCTGACCAGGGCTGCCCACATGGCCGCACTCAGTCCGGCGGAACGGCTGCCTTGCACAGTGGGGCTGGCGTAAACGCCGCCTGGCCAATCTTCCTGGGCATAGTACATGTAACGGCGCAGCTCCTTGTTCCGGAAGTTGATCGTCGAGGTTCCCTTGAGTGCATAGCCATACTTGTGTGTATCACAAGAGATGGAGGTGACCCCTGGCAGGCGGAAGTCAAAAACAGGTACATCATACCCCAGCTTTTCGATCCAGGGCAGGATGAAGCCGCCCAGGCAGCCGTCCACGTGCAGCCCAATCTTGTGTTCGAGTGCCAGGTCGGAAAGCTTGCTGATCGGGTCCACTACGCCGTTGGGATAGCTCCCCGCGGATCCCGCCAGTGCCACCGTGTTGGGTGTGATCCGGTCACGCATGGCCTCCACGTCCGCTTCAAAATCAGCGTTCACGGGCACGCGGATGACCTTCATCCCCAGGTAATGGGCGGCTTTCAGGTGGGCCGGGTGGATGGTATTGGGGGCAATCACCTCCGGCGCGGTGATCCCTTTCTCCTCGCGGCCCCATTCACGGTAAACATACATGGCGTTGTAGATGCTCTCCGTTCCGCCCGAGGTGATTGCGCCGGCTTCCTCATCGAAGCGGTTGACCTTGCTCACCTCCTCCCCGTGCAGCATCCTGCCCACCATCGCCAGCACTTCCGACTCAAACTTGGTTCCGCTGGGACACAGATCCCGCTGCAGGATGTTTACATAAGAATACAGGCCAAAGACCTTGTTCAGGAAGGCATAATGCTCCATGCCACCATGGTACATGGTCCCGGAGCACTGCCCATTCTGCCATTTTTTATTTTCCTCCTCGGACATATAGGCCAACTCATTCAACACTTCTTCTTCATCCAAACTTTTTTCAGGCAGCCTGGTGAAGACCTTGAATTTCTGGTTGTAGGGATGCATATCCCCGAACAGATCCATGGATTGCTGATCGTCAGACATATTTTGCTCCTTTTTAGTTTTTATTCAACGCATGGAAAACTGGCTTGATCTTATCCTTACACGCCATGAACTGCGCAAACATTCGGTCGTAGATGGCTTTGTTCTTTGCTTCAGGTTCAAAGACCCAGTCAAACTTGATCATGTTCGGGATATCTTCCAGCTTGACCAATCCCAGGCGGTTTAACGCCAACAATCCCATGCCAATCACGTTGTTGTTGCGCGGATCGGCCTGGCGGTGCATGGGTATCCCGACCACATCCGCCATGATCTGGCTCCAGACATCCGAAAGCGCCCCTCCACCGGTTAGGCGCCAATATTTAAACTTGCGGTTCACCAGCTTTTCGGTCGGACCGCGCAGCCAGCGCCAGTTCATCGCCAGGCCTTCAAAAACCGCCCGCATGAGGTGGGAGCGGCTGGTTTTGTGCGAGAGATTCAGGAAGCCGCCGCGCATGTATTGGTCCTCTCCGGGAGAGATACTGCCGTTGAACCACGGCAGGAAAAGTACGCCGTCGCTGCCTGGCGGTACCTGGGCAGCAGCGCGGCTGGCCCGCTGGTACAAGTCCGCAGGAATTTCACCTGTCCCGAAATAGTCCTGCGCGTACAGTATATTTTTCAGGAACGAGTCCAGCACCGACCCGTTGTTCCCCAGGTCCGCCCAGAACAGGTAAGAATCGGCGATGCCGCTCGGGATGGCGCTGATAGTATGGTTGATGTCAGTTTTGCGCTGGCGCAGGTGAAAAGCCAGCATTCCTGAATTGCCCATTACCGCGGCTGGCTCGGCGTCGCCGATGGAACCGGCCCCAACTGCGGATGTGCTGTTATCCTGGACCCCACAGACCACCATCGTGTTGGGTGATAATCCAAGTTCGCTGGCGACGGATGGCAAAATGGTGCCTAAAATGCCGTCCGTGGGCAGCAGGTCGGGCAGTTTCTCGCGTGGGATGCCGCCTTTCTTTAGCAGCCAGGGGTCGTATTCCAGCATGTCCAGGCGCTTGTTCGAGACCAGCATCATGGGCATGATTGTGTTTTGCGTGGCAGCGAATTTGCCGGTCAGGCGCATATTGATGTAATCCATCGGCTCAAAGAACTTATAAGTCCGACGGTAGATCTCCGGGCGTTCATGCTTGATGAAAAGCATGTGGGCCAGGGCACTGGAAGGCGTGGGGACAAATCCATGCAGGTCAAGGTACTTGAGCAGCGTGGTCAGTTGGTATCCCTGCACCTTTGGAAAACCATCCGTGATTGCCTGGGTGTAGGGACCGCCGCGCGTGTCCATCCACGAGATTACGTTCATCAGGGGCTCGCCGTTCTCGTCCACCGGAAGGATCACAGACCAACAGCTGGTCACACCGATGGCAATGATTTGGGCGGGGAGGACCCCCGATTCCCTGATCACCTGTTTACTGCAAGCGCTGATGGTCGTCCACCACTCGGCGGGGTCATGCTCCGCACCTCCATCTGGCAGGAAGACAAGTTTCACAGGGGCACGCGCGCTGCATACCACCTGTCCTAATTGGTCGACCAGCCCGACCTTTGGCCCACCGGTTCCCAGGTCGATGGCCAGGACAAATTTACGATCTCCTTGAACTTCCGACATGGTTGTGCCCTCCTGAATGATTTAATTGAGTTGGAATGAGTGCTTTAATTATATATCCAGTTCTCTGGAATGTATATACGTACATACATCAATACCTTGTTTCTTCCTGTTTCTTCATCCCATTTTTATGTAGATGATGGAATGGGTGCCAATTAAAAAATCCTGTGTGGGCCTTTAATAATTGGCCCACACAGGACAGATATTCCTTTCTCTGGCTGCCAGCTCTCATAACAGGGTTTTCAGCCAGTAAGTGCCTTAAAAAGCCATATCTGTAGGGCGGGTGGGGGTCGAACCCACACGGTGTCTCCACCGGCGGATTTTAAGTCCGCAGCGTCTGCCAATTCCGCCACCGCCCCATCGCTGGCTATTATACAGCCATTTTCCGCCAGCGGGCATAGAATGAGGCAAAATGCACCCAGAATGGGGATAAACCTCCTTGTACTTGTCCCTTCAAGATGGCTATACGTAGTTCGTCTGGGCCATTAAATTGTGGCAGTACCAGCCGGGCTTTACCCAGCTCGAAGCCTGCATGCGCATCCGAGCCGGCAGTGCCAGGAATATTGTGCTGCCGGGCAAACTCAATGGCCCGCTGATTGTCTTCACGCTTGGTGCAGCGTGCGTTGAATATCTCGATCGCATCCACCAATGGAGCAATTTCCAGCAAATCCTCCATTTTCCAGGCGCCATTGCGCCACGAGTCGAACGGGTGTGCGACGCTGATGAAGGCGCCCTGTTCACGCAGGCGTTCGATCGTCTCCTGCGGTGATAATCCGCGCGGAACCAGTTCGGTCACGAAAGCCGCCAGGATCTCGCCTTTGGTGGTCATGATCTCCTCGCCCACGATGATCCGCTGCGGGTCCAGGGCCTGCGCGGCCAGGGCTCCGGCAATGCTGTTGTGGTCGGTGACAACGACACGGTCAAGATGCTTCCGCCGGGCAATGGATATGAATTTTTCAGGAGTAACCAGGGAGTCTTTGGATACCGAGGTATGTGTATGGAAATCTATGGATAGGAACATGGATGGTCTATGTGAGCTTGGAGAAATCTTTTTAGAGAGGCTTCAAGATTGCGATCACAACTCCCCGGATATAAAAGCCCTCGTTGATCTTCTCGAAGACAAATGGCTTGTGCTCAGGATTGCGACTGTGCGGCTTTAGCACAATGGCATCCTTTTCCCTGAAGAACAGTTTCAGGGTGGCATGGCTGTCAAAACCTACAATTTCTGCCATCACAATATCGCCATTGTTGGGTACATCCACCCTCCTTAGCAAAACATAGTCCTGCGCGGTAATGTTTTCCAGGTCCATGCTGTCGCCCTTGACTTTTACCACTGTCAATTTTTGGTCGAAAGGCAGGTTGATGATCTTGCGCCCACGTGTGCTGTGAATTCCGTAGGGCAGACCATTTATGTTTACACGTTCAATTTCAACCGTCCCAATCGGGAATGGGTCGATACCGCTCGGTCCAAAGTCTCCAGCAGGTATCTCTTCTGAGATGGTAAAAAGCTGCAGGATATCGGAGGTATAGTTCGGTATGAATTCTAAAGGGAGCGGGATCCCTGTAGTTTGGGACGCAGTTGGTTCCGGAGGTGGAGGATTTACAGATTCAGTTCCTGGTTGAGCAGAATATCCTTTGCCCGCTGTATCTGAGGATGGGATGTCATCGATATCTACATAATTTCCTACTTGCTCGAGGGCTTCAAGCAGACTCTGTTCCAATTTCCCGCAGGTCTCCTGGTACCAGGCATGCTGCTCGGGAGTAAACCCCGGTTGTCTGGCCAGGTGCTTAAAATCCGACAGACTATTGCGCCAGGCAATCGCCGCCTGATGACGGGTGGGCAGGGATTGCCATTGAACACATCCAACCATCCATTGAATCACGGCTCTTCTATGAAGATCGGACCAGGCCCTGGAGACGCCATCCACAAGAATGCGTTCCGCTTCCGGCAGGGCATCCAACATGAAGAAAATATACCCACATTCGAGCAAAACCTCGGTTACTTCCTCACTATCCCGCAAATGGCACGCCAGGTCATTTAATTGCTGCAAAAGACCCCTGGCTTCATCCGCGCGGCCTTCATCCAGCGCCATCCTGACCTGGTCAATCATCCTGCCGGTGGAGGGGAGGATATGGCTGGGGTCATACTTATTTAGCCAGGGATAGACATCTTCAAAAGCGATCATTTTGGGTTTTTACTCTCTTCACTCGCGTCAGGCAGTGCATTCGTTTCCTTCGGGGCATTTTCTCCCATGGCTTCCAGGAGTTGCGCGGTGCGCACCAGGATCACATCCCGCAGGCTCTGCCTGGTGCCGCCCCGCAGGTTGACATCCGACAGGGCGTGCATGATGCTGATCAACATCTCTGCCTGGGCTTCGGCACGCCCGATTTCCTGGTAGGCCAGTCGCTGAGCGTCACCATAAGAACGGGCCAGGCGTGCATCGCCAATCCATTTCGCCTGCCAGGTATTCAATCGTTGTTGTTCGACCAGCTTGTTCGCGATCTCAAAGCTTCCAATATCAATCCACAACAATTCTGTCCCGCGCTGCCGTAGATTGCTCGTAACAGCCGGGGAACGCAATTCCCGCTGGATATCGCCACGCGGATCCGCGCCACTTTCTTCCGGGGCAGTCAGGTGATCCAGGGTATGCCGGTTGATGTACCTGCTGATAACCCCGCGGATATTTCCAGCCACACCGGAGCTCCAATCTTCCACCCCTTGTTCAGAGACAATCCGGTTATAGATCATATCGTAAATGGCCGTCTCCGAGTAAGGATATGGGTTCTTCCGCCGGCCGGCCCCCCTGTCCGCCAGCAGGCGAAAACGAAAACGCGTTCGTCCGATTTTCACCTCAAACCCATCCCGGGTCATGGCCGAAAGTCCTTCCAGCTCCCCATACTGGTCTTCCGAGTGCAATCGGCTGGAGTGTCTCAAAACGCGGCACAAAGTGATTGCCTTCCGAGTGAATTGCCGTTGGAGCTGCTTGGCCCTCAAATAGAACCGCATTCCCAGGGCTGACAAAAACAAATCCGGGGCCGCCGATCACATCCAATAAATTCGATTCCCCTTCCTCGATTTCCTTTTTGCCACCATAAATGCTCAATTGCGAGTATGAAATCCCAAAGAACGCCGCAAACAAATAACGAAATGCCTGCCAGAAATTTTCCAGTTCGTATATGTCCTGAATGTAACGAACACCGGCGGTAAAGGCCAGCCATCCAGCCAATAATGGCACGATCAAATATCGCCAAAGACCTTGTAAAAAAAACGCTGCGATGAAAAGTATGCCAGCCGCGCCCAAAAGGAAAACGAAGCGCATGACAGCCCAGTTACGATCACCGTTCAGGAATTTCCCAATGATCGTCATTTTGGCCGGTTCTGAAGTATTTGTCATTTTCCTTGCCCCTGCCCTTCAGGAGGGAAATTTTCTGGAGAACGACCATCCGGACCCTGGAAAAATAGCAGGTTTTGAAAGGTTCTGAGCATGTCCATGGTAGCCTGGGGCAGAAGCCTGTTCGTAGCCGGGTTCGCCGCAGCCGATTCCAGCGCCTGGAAAACGCGGATGGCCATGGCATCCTGTGTATACCCCGGCAGTTTGAAAATCTGAGACAGGTTATAGATGATTTCCCGTTGGGCCTGGGCGCGTGCATGATTCATTTTCCGCATTACCTCGAGATCATAATCGGCATTGGTAAGCTCGGCTTTCTTTTGCCAGCGAGCACGCCAGCTGTCAAAGCGTTGTTCCGGTATCGTATTATCGATCGGTTTGAAATCCGAGAAACTTGCTCCAATCACTTTTATACCCCGGTCCCGTAAAGGCCTGGAATTATGCAGTTCCGTGACATCCCAGAATAAATATTCATTGGGATTGAAAATATCACCTTCCTGGGGCATCCTGCCATCCTTTCGCTGCACGAATTGGTAGGATAAGACACCCATTTCAGTTATTTTTTGAATAAATTCCGGTTTGAAAGATATTGTAAAGGTAACAATCCGGCTCCGGGCTGTCCAGGGAATATAACTGGTCATAGGAGACCCGCGATAACTCATCCAACAGGACTGAAGCCGCCACCTGCGCGGGTAGTTCGGTCCATTTTTCCAGTTTCCCATCCCTGGTATTACGTGGTTGGGATAACACTGCTGAAATAATATGCTCTTCTTCAAAGGCATAAGGAGGGCGATTGCTTAAAAGAGCAATGTGAGGCTGTGTGGCAGTGCTGCCTGGCTTTTGAATATTCCTTCGTATCTCCGCGGCATCAAATTCGTCGATTTTATCGGAAATGGATATTCTTTTTGTCTCCTGGTTAATACTCATGACACGCAAACCATGCCCCCTGGTATCAAAAACAGTCATTACATCGGGAGGCTGTCCAAGGGTAAAGGTGACACTCACATTCGTGCTCAGCTCGATTCCATCGCTTGTATACCCATGAATATCCTTCAAGGCACGGTTTTGTTTGCGTAAGTCCACACAGCCCCGGATTCTTTCCCCTGACAGCAGGAAGGCAATTCCTGGTCTCACTGCATGGACCAGCGCAGGCTGTTTCTTCTTTGGTTTTGGCGCGGGCTCTTTTGTCACATTTAGGATCGGGGGTAAAGATTTACCCTCCACAACGATCGCGCTTGCCAGGTCGACAAAGGCCAACGAGGGGAACCTCGCTTTTACACCCTCATTCTTTTCCTCTTCTTCCTTGCGTGTGATCAATTCGCCATTCTTGACAAATACTGCCGGCCCGTGCAAGCCAAATACATATCCCACCAATCGTTCGAAAACTTTTTGCTTTTCATGCGAATCATGCGATGGAAGAACAAATAGCGAGACCCAACTCAAAGCGATAAAATAAACCAACACAAAAATGATCAGGTTTGCCACCAATACGAGTATGACACTGGGAGTTTCCCGGGGCAAAGGCACCACTGTCTCGGAAATAAAAGATTTAATGACTGCCAGAACCACACGAAAGAAAATCAGGATTTCCGAACGAAATGCAATTCCAAAAACCAACAGGAGCATTCCCCCGATCAAACGCGGCCAAAAAACAGGACGTTCAGAAATACGTTTACCATCATCCATGCTGCATCTCAATCTGCCTGCCCGGATAAAACATTTATTGCATATGAATAAAAGAGTATATACTTACTTAATCCTGATTGTCAAGCCATGATTTTGAACTCGGACATACCATGAATAATCCTCCTGCACCTGATCATCCTGCTTCATCCCCGTTTGAATCGGGTTCCCGCTCTGCCTTGCCCCTCGTTGCCCTCGAATCGACCGTCATCACCCATGGTCTGCCGCGCCCGCAAAACCTGGAACTGGCGCGTGCCATGGAACGCGTTGTGCGTGAGAACGGCGCCCAGCCTGCCACCATCGCCGTGCTGGATGGAGAAATTCACATTGGGCTGACAGACGCCGAATTGGAACGGCTGGCGAACGCGGACAACCTCCGCAAGATCAGCCGCCGGGATTTTGCCGCGGCCATCCTCAAAAAGGAATCCGGCGGGACAACCGTGGCCGGGACGCTGTTTGCTGCCCACCAGGCCGGGATAAAGGTCTTCGCCACAGGTGGCATTGGTGGCGTGCATGAAGTGGAAACACTCGACATTTCCACCGACTTGCAGGCACTGGCCGATACGCCGTTGATCGTGGTATGTGCCGGGGCCAAAGCCATCCTGAATCTGCCGGCCACGTTGGAATATCTCGAAACGATGGCTGTGCCGGTTATCGGGTACGGTACGGACGAATTTCCTGCATTCTACTCACGCCAAAGTGGCTTGCCTGTCAGTCTCCGGCTGGATTCGCCAAACGAAGTGGTCGAATTTGCAAAAACGCATTGGGAATTGGGGCTGCAATCTGCCGTACTGGTTTGCCAACCGCTTTCCCCTGAAGAGGAAATACCCCGGGACAGAATAACAGGAGTTATCCAACAGGTGCGCGAAGAAGCCCACACACAGGGCATTCACGGCCAGCCATTAACTCCTTTCCTGCTGGCCCGTCTGTCCGAACTGACAGGCGGAGAGTCCCTGAAGGCCAACCTGGCCTTGCTCATAAATAACGCCAGGTTGGCTGCCAAAATTGCGCAAGTCCTGGCCAAAGGCAGGCAGAAAACGATCTGATCCCCTGAAGCAATTAGGGTTGCTTTATCGGTGTTTGAGTTGGCCAGCGTGTGTCAGTTGGCCGGATTGTCCAGGTAGGCACACGCGTCCATGTAACAGATGGGGTAATGCTTGGGTATGGCGTCGGTGTCGGAGTGGGCGGACTGCCGGTTACACGGAATTCTCCGATCGTCTTCCACTCCATCCCAACAAAGAAGATCACCTGGTATGTCCCCGGCAGCCATTTCTCCGCAGGGAGATCCAGTTCGTATTGACCATTTCCACCTGTGCCGCCCTCCCAGGGTGAAGTCTCATAACTTAACAATTCCTCCCCACGATACCACAGCATCGTCCACTCGACGCCATCCGTCATTCCATCATAAGAGTAGGTTACAAATATCTTTTGCACAGGATTCTGAAAGGACGTCTGTGGATCCACCGCTTTATATTTCTCAACCGAGCGCGAAAACAGCAGTGGACTGAATGCCGCAGCCGGGTTGGGAGTGACCTTGCTGGAAATTTGTACTTCGATGGCTGCCGGCATGAAGGGCGTTCCTGTCAATGTCGGTGTATCGCTGATCGCCGGGGTGGGAGTAATTGTTGGAGTCTGGGTGATGGTCGGAGTCAGACTGATGGTTGGAGTGAGCGTTATCGTGGGAGTTAAGGTTACAGTTGGGCTGGGCGGAAAGTAAATGTATGCCAGCGGTTCGGCCAGGGTTCCAACCAGGATGGCCGCCAATGCCAGCGCCGCCGCCAAAACGATTTTGAGCCATCCCCCCGATATAAGTCTACGGCGAATACGAAAGAAAACCACATCCCGGCCCATGCGGATGGAGCGTACTGCCCTCCATACGTTGAAAGCCGCGCCCAGGCTGATGACGATCACCGCCATGACAACTGCACTGTGAATATCCAGGTTCATGCAATTTCATTATACCTTCTTGACGTCTGCGCTGGAACGTGCTACATTTTTCCCATGCGCCTGGTTTTCCTCAAACTTGGTGGATCTCTCATCACCGACAAGACCCGCCCCTACACTGCCCGTTCGGAAAAGCTGGATGCCCTGGCTGCCGAGATAGCTTCTGCTATGCAGGAAAATCCGGACCTGCATCTTGTCCTGGGACATGGCTCCGGTTCCTTCGGGCATGCCGCTGCCAGTCTTTATGCCACCCGGCAGGGCGTCTCCACTCCGGAAGAATGGCGTGGCTTTGCAGAAGTCTGGTACCAGGCTTCTGCGCTGAACCGTCTGGTTGTGGAGGCTTTGCACCGGGTTGGTCTTCCCGTTATGAGCCTTTCTCCGGCTGCTTCCGTGACCGCGCTGGATGGGAAGGTGATTCTCTGGGATTCTTCGCCCATGCAGGCCGCACTTTTGAATGGTCTTCTCCCGGTGATTCAAGGGGACGTTGTTTTTGACAAGCTGCGCGGCGGCACTATTCTCTCAACCGAAGATCTATTCGCCCATCTTGCACATCAACTTCACCCACAGCGTGTCCTGCTGGCCGGGATGGAGGCCGGAGTCTGGGCGGATTTTCCTGTCCGGGAACACCTGCTTGAGCAGATAACCCCCGGGAATTTATCACAGTTAACTCCCGGCCTGGGAGCTGCCAATGGGATTGATGTGACAGGCGGCATGTATTCCAAGGTAAACGGCATGTTGGCTCTTGTGGAAGAAATTCCCGATCTCGAAATTTTAATTTTCTCCGGCGAGCAACCCGGGAACATGCGTCGCGCCCTGTGTGGTGAAAACCCGGGGACACGTTTGCATCGTTGACAGCCCTTTCATCCTGAAGTAGACTCGGTTTCCATAATCTCAGACCAATCTACGAGTGAGCAAATTATGCCAGACAAGCAACTCATCTACCTGACCGCAGAAGGTGCGGCCAAGCTCGAAGCAGAACTAAAGGACCTGAAAGGCCCGCAACGCCTGGCCATTTCCAGGCGCTTGCGCGATGCCATTCAGATGGGCGATCTTTCAGAAAATGCCGATTACCACAAAGCCAAAGAGGATCAGGGATTCCTCGAAGGGCGCATCCAGGAACTTGAATTTATGTTCCGTAACGCTATCATTGTTGAGCAAACCAACGATCCGAAGGACATCGTCTCAGTTGGGGTGCACGTCACTGTCCAGGAAGATGGTTTCGACCCGGAGACTTACCACGTGGTTGGAGCAAAGGAAGCTGCCCCGCGTGCAGGAAAAATTTCAAACGAGTCTCCCATCGGCCTGGCGCTCATGGATCATCACGTTGGCGATAGTGTCGAGGTGACAACACCGGACGGAATGATCAAATTGAAGATCCTGAAGATCGAATAATAAGTGGCAAAATGACTTCTTGTTCAGAACAATATAAATAACACAGCGACCGCCATCTCTGGCGGTCGCTGTGTTTTATTCTAAGTCTTTATCCAAGGATACGGCTTCTATTGTTGTGCCGTTGTTACCGTTTTTGGCCAGACGGAGATCTCCAGTGTCAGGCGATCGAAATAACTTTGGTCCGGCATGGCACCCTGCCCATAAGCCGCGTCCGAAACAGTCGCAACCAGCTGCAAAGCGGCGGTCTCCAGCACAACCTGCTTGCCGCGTTCTACCATGAACGGTTCGCCTTTGGCCTGCATCCGTTGATAGGTGGCAACATCATTGTAGGCATGCGCGCTCATGAGAACCTTCGTCACGGTCTGGACATCATTCTTATCAAAAAGCCAGACTTCGAAGGCCTGTACTTTCTTCGGATCACCTACACCGATGGTTTCTGAGATGCCGATTCCGCACTCGCCCAAAAATTCGCCGGATGGCGAATCAATGCTGAACGAATCGTCGAAAAGGTCATCCCCCAAAACATAGGTGGTAACGAACTGCGAGATCGGGGGTTCCTGACCCAACGCCTGATAATCAGGCATTTCAGTCTGGTTGGTGATATCACCCGTGCGTAAGGGAGTTGTCTGTTGAGGGCCTTGTGTGTTCCGAAATAGCGGTATCAGGTATCTGAGAACCCCATATCCTACCAGTGCAAACAAAATCAGCGCACCCAGGATGAGGGCAACGGCCGCGAATGATCTTGATTTTGCTGGCGTTTGTGTACCTGCCGCAGACGGCGTCGCGACGGCCACACCCGGCTGGACTACATTTGTAAATGCTGAGATTACCTTTGCATCCAGGTTCCCAGGATTGCCTGTGACCGCCGCCAACATCGCCGGCCCCGCCTTACCGAGGGCGGTGTAACGCTGAAGAGCCAGTTTATTATCTGGATGGATGGTGAATGAATCAATTGCCGTTCGCAGGTAATCTTCCTGATAAACTGTGCCCATTTGCGCTGGTGGCACATCCTTCCATACAACAGGTTGGATCCCCCAAGCCCAGATCAATCCGATGATCAGTCCGATTAAAGCACCTAATGCCGCAGCAACTGCCGGCTTGCGTAGATAATCTAATAGCTTCATAGTACATCTCCTCTATTAGGAACCACCAATACCCTTATTATACAGAACCTTGGCAATTATACAACCCTATTTTTGACACATTAGATACAACCAACGCTCTGAATCTCGAACTCCACTGGATTCTACGATGGAGAACCGCTCTCCAAAAGCCTTTTCAAAGCCAGCCTGTGTATATTCGTTGAAAATGTCAACGCGGCTTCGTAACAATTTTTGTACCTGCGAGTCACTCTTGGGCACAAACTCAATGATCAACCATTTTCCGCAAGCTGCCAGGAATTCCGCCACGCGCCCCAGCGGTACATTATTCGAGATGGCAAGATGATGAACCAATGCCAATGCCAGGGTGGCATCCGCCGGGCCTCTTTGGAGGAAGGAATCTCGCTCGGTATTGTTCCAACCAATTGCCGGGCTGGGATTGGTCAAGTCGAGCACCAACGGTAGAAGGTTTTCTTCTTTCTTTTCTTTGACCAGGCGATAATTCACTTCCACGGCCGCCGGGTCAATATCTGAAGAGATCACATTCGCACCAGTCGCTGCTGCAACTCGGCTGAAAATTCCGGTATTCGCTCCCAAATCCCATACCGTTTTCGCCTCGATCCTTGAAAGCCAGTCCCCGACCAATACTTTTTTATGTTCGAAAGCCGCATCGGTATAGTTATTTGCCGTGTAATAATCTGCCCATTCGGTTCCGGCAGGCTTCCATTCCAGTTTGCGGACAGTCGTTTGAAGGCTTTCAATCAAGGCCAGCAATGCATCCTTGCTCATCTTGCGCTTGCCGCGCACCTCGGAAACAGCCACATCTGCATAGCGTCTCTGGGCGCTGGAATGCAAGTGGATATGTGAGGCAAGGCCGAGTTTCCAGCGAGTCCGGGCAGGCAGAAGCAGGCTGGCTAGGTCAAGTGGAACGCCATCAATGTAGACACGCAACAACTGGTTAAGGCGTACATCCCGATAGGCCATAAGTGCCAGCGGTGCCAGGAAATGCTGGCAGAACTGGCGGTAGGCAACCCAAGGCTCCCCTTCCTTGTAGGATTCAAAAGAGAGTGTGTCAATGAGGGTCGGCCTGCCCTTATAAAACTGGATGTTATACGCACTGGCATCCTTCAGGCTCATACCGAGTTTCAGGGCGCGTTTCTGGATGGAGAGAGTCACCAGGGCCGCGTCTTTCAATTGGCCAAACGACCATTCATAAGGATAGGAAATGAACGGCACCGCTTCCGGGCGGATCACTTTATATGCCAGGCTTTTATCTGCCGGTTCAAAAGCCCGCCCGACCTGGGACGTTGCCGAAGAGTCCGCTTCCGTGTGAGCGACCAACAGGCCAGCTTTGACCAGCTTTGCATACAGGCCCGAATCCATCAACCGCGCGTATTCCTGCGCGTAGATTTGGTTCACTTGGCGGTAGAGAACACCTTCGCGCTTGAAAAGGAAACCACTCGGATCCCGGAACGAGGCGTTATGCGCCGGGTTGTTGTTCGTCATCGTCGTCTTCATCATCCATTTCGTTCTTTTTCTTATTCTTGTTCAAGAAACGCTTCAGTTTAGCCCAGTTGGCGCCAATGGCAATACTTAGCCCCGCAGCGGCGGCTATGATAAGTTGGATCAGGAAACTCCCCGACCCGGGATCAAGGTATATAAGAATCATGGTTTACTCCTGCACAGATTCTGGCACAATCTTTTCGAGCAAAAAAGTCTCTTCGCAGACCGTACATTGAGCTTCACGCTTGTTTGCGATGACCAATAAACCGCCGCAATTCGGACACGGCTGGGCCAAAGGACGCTTCCAGGAAGTGAAGTCGCAATTGGGGTAATTGGCACAACCAAAGAAAATGCGCCCTTTGCGAGTCTTGCGGCTGACGATATCGCCGCCATCTTTCGGGCAGGTCACGCCAATTTTCTCGAGCCAGGCTTCGGTATGGCGGCATTCTGGAAATCCTGAACAGGAGATAAATTTACCATACCGTCCATAGCGGATGACCAGTTCTTTGCCGCACTCCGGACAGGCACGCCCGATCGGCTCCGGTCCGGTTTTAGTGACGGGTATTTCAGCTTGAGCCCTTCTCACCGTCGCTTCGAATGGTGTATAAAACTCACGCATCAACTTCTGCCACTTGACCTCCCCTTCGGCTACCTTGTCCAGGTTCTCTTCCATGTGTGCCGTGAACTGGAAATCCACGATCTCGGGAAAGTGTTTGACCATCAGGTCATTTACCAGGATACCGGTTTCGGTGGGGATCAGGCGGCGATCCACCCGCTCCACGTAGCCGCGCTGCTGGATGGTTGAAAGTGTGGGAGCATAAGTGGAAGGGCGTCCAATGCCATACTCTTCGAGCAGCTGGACCAGCGAGGCCTCCGAGTAACGCGGCGGCGGCTGGGTGAAGTGTTGTTCAGGGATCAGCCGGATAAGCTCCTGTTTCTGACCTTCGACGATCGAACCCGGGATGCGGATGTTCATTTCATCTTCTTCTTCAGCCTTCTTGTCCTCATTCTTCGCTTCTTCATAGACGGTTAGGTAACCGGGAAATTTAACCGAGGAACCTGCCGCGCGGAACAGGTAGGCATGTTCGGATCCGCTGCCTGTTACATCCACCGAAAGCGTGTCGTACACCGCGGCTTCCATCTGGCAAGCCACAAAACGCTGCCAGATCAACTGGTACAGTTTGAACATGGCCGGTTCCAGGAACGGCTTCATTTTATCCGGATCGCGCATTACCGAGGTGGGGCGGATGGCTTCATGAGCTTCCTGCGCACCAGCCACTTTTTTGGTATATTCCACCGGCTTTTCGGGCAGAAAGTCGTGCCCATAACGCTGGGCGATGTAATTGCGCACTTCCTCGCGCGCCACTTCAGCGATATTGGTCGAGTCGGTACGCATATAGGTGATGAGGCCGGTAGTCCCGCCCTCGCCTACATCCTGGCCTTCGTACAGGCCCTGTGCCAGTCCCATGGTACGCTTGGCAGTGAATCCCAGCTTGCGGCTGGCTTCCTGCTGGAGCGTGGATGTGATAAACGGCGCAGAAGGTTTGCGGCGGCGCTCCCCGCGTTTAATCCTGCTGATAACATAGGGAGCCTTCTCCATATCCATCAGCAGGGGCTTGACGACTTCTTCGCTGCCTAATTCAGGTTCCTTGTCATCGATCCTGGCCAGCTTCGTAATAAAGGTGGTTTTCTTTTCGCTCGCCGGGCGAAACTCCGCCCCGATCGACCAGTATTCCACCGGGTTAAAGGCATCGATTTCACGCTCACGTTCCACGATCAAGCGCAAAGCCACTGATTGCACGCGTCCTGCTGAAAGCCTGGAGCGCACCTTTTCCCACAGGATCGGGCTTATGCTGTAACCAACCAGCCGGTCAAGGACGCGCCGGGCCTGCTGGGCATTGACCAGATCCATATTGATTTCGCGCGGGTTCGCAAAAGCTTCATTGATCGCGTTCTCGGTGATCTCATGGAATACCACGCGGTGAGCCAATTTCTGTTCGATGGCTGCTGCCTCCATCAAATGCCAGGAAATGGCTTCGCCTTCCCGGTCAGGGTCGGTCGCCAGGTAGATTTCAGCCGCATCTTTTGCCAATTGTTTGAGTTCTTTAACAACCGCTTTCTTTTCATTTGGGACGCGGTACTTTGGCGCAAAGTTGTTATCCACATCCACTGATAGCTGCGAGCGCAGCAGGTCGCGCACATGGCCCACCGATGCCCGTACCGTGTAACCTTTGCCGAGGAAACGACCAACTGTCTTGGCCTTTGCCGGGGACTCAACAATGACCAGCTTACCACTGCGTCTGTCAACTTTTTCCGGTTTTACCATGCCTTCGTGCGCTTCGGTTCTGCCGATGCGGTACAACGTAGTTCCGCACACACCACAGGTGCCGCGTGTAACCGGCGCACCGGCGGCATTGAACAACGCCTGAGGGGCAACAATTTCCCGCTTGGTTTTACATTTCATGCAATAGGCTTCCACAATAAACCTCCTAAAGATAATCTTCTTTCTGCATTCTTTTCAGGTTTTCAATAACCTGGCGCACCTGTTGGGCCTGGTCGCGCTTGCAGACCAACAGTGCATCGCTGGAATCGATCACAATCAAATCATTTACGCCAATTGTGACCACCAGCTTTTTCTCAGTGGAATAGATCAGCGAATCGCGCGTTTCCAGGGGCATATATTCGCTATTAACAACCACATTTCCGTTTTCGTCCGGGATAAGCACATCGAAGAGTGAATCCCAGGAACCGACATCACTCCACTCCAGGCCTCCGGCTGGAAGTACTGCCACATTGGCGGCATGTTCCATAATTCCATAATCGATTGTTTCAGACTTAAGCCGGGACCATTCGGACAAGAGAATTGCTTGCTGCTCTGAAGCATCCCTGGCTGCTCCGATCCGGTCAAGGGTCCCCTTCAGCTCAGGCATCTGGCGTGCAAATTCATCCAGAATACGATCAACACGCCATATAAACATGCCGGAGTTCCAGGAGGCTTCACCCCTTGCCAATAAAACACGTGCTTTTGCCTCATCCGGTTTTTCAATGAATTGCAGCACCCGGTAAACAGGATAATCAAATTGCTCTGGAAGAACCGCGCCGCGCTTTATGTAACCGTAACCTGTCGCTGGAAAAGTGGGTGTGATACCAAGTGTGACCAGGTAATCCTTGCGCGCTACCTGTACCGCCACGCGCATCACCAGTCGGAACAAATCGTTATTGCGAATATAGTGGTCGGAGGTCAAAACAAGCATGACTGCTTCCGGATCGCGTTTCGCCAAAACACTCGCCGCCCATCCAATCACAGAGGCCGTACCGCGCGGTTGAGGTTCAATCAGGAAATTGGTTTGACTAAGTTGCGGCGCCTGTTTCCCAAGTTCCTCAGCCTGGCCCGAGGTTGTCACTACCAGGATCCGTTCCACCGGTATAAATCCTTCCAGGCGATCCAGGGCACTCTGGAAAAGCGTGCGCTCTCCCAATAAAGGTAAAACATGTTTGGGATGTTTCTTCCGCGAGATGGGCCAGAGTCGGGTTCCACCGCCGCCGGCCATGATAACTGCATAAGTGTGTTGCATACCTATACCTTGTATTCGGACGGTTCCTCTCGGATTGCCACGTAGTTCATACCACCGACCTGCCGTACCAACCCTTTGAGTTCCATCATAACCAGCGTCGCCGAGACACGCTCGATCGGCAGACCGGTCTGGTTGCGAATGTCATCCATGTGGAGAGGCTCGTGGGTCAAGACACTCAACAACTTTGCTTCAATCTCGTTTCCGGGAAGAATTTTCCGCACTTCACGTTGTTCAGTAACGCGCCTCAGGTCCAGGACATCCAGCAGATCCCGCGCCGAGATCATCGGGTGTGCACCCTGTGCAATCAGACGGTTGGTACCCTTGCTTTGCGCTGACAGGATATTCCCCGGAACGGCAAACACTTCACGACCCTGATCAACCGCGAATTGCGCTGTGATCAGCGCGCCGCTGGTCTCTCCAGCTTCGACCACCACCGTTGCCATCGACATCCCGGAGATGATGCGGTTGCGTGGCGGAAAATTGGCTGCATCCGGTGGCGTTCCCGGAGCATAATCGCTCAAGAGTGCGCCGCTGGCGATAATTCGCATGGCCAACTGTGCATGTTCGGGAGGGTAGATTCGGTCCACGCCGCAGCCCAGCACCGCAATTGTCCGGCCTCCGGCTTTGAGCGCAGAATGATGAGCCATCGCGTCCACGCCGCGCGCCAGGCCGGAGATAACCGTCACACCATTATTGGCGAGGTAGGCTGCCAGTTCCTCTGCCACCTGCCGTCCATAAGGACTGATCCGTCGCGTGCCAACAACCGCCACCGCCCAGGCATCTTCCTTCGTTATCGCACCGCGCACATACATGACCGGCGGCGGTTGGTCAATTTCTTTTAAACGTGCCGGGTAGCTCTCATCATCCCAGGTCAGGATCTGGATGCCCTGGGCAGTCATCTTGGCCATGTATTTTTCAAGGTCAACACTGGCACGGATTTGTGCGACGCGATCGGTCAGTCTGGGACTGAGACCGGCGGCTTGCAAGGCCTCCAGCGGAGCCTGCCAGGCCAGCTCCAGATCCCCAAAATGATCGCGCAAGGCCTGGAGACGGATTGCTCCAATGCCTTTGACCAGGTTAAACCCAACCCAATAACGTCTGTCCATTTGATTGGTTGAGAACGAGGCTTCTCAATCGAGATCCCCGTTATCCAATAATCCCGGAAGCAGGTGTACTTTCATGGATTTTGAACCCAGGTCCACATTCAGGATGACCTCGACAATCGCCGGGAGTAAAAGCTCACGTCCGGCGTCATTTGTAACCACGTAGACATCATTTGCCCCGGTCTCCATGATTTCAGTCACTTCTCCCAGAAGTTCACCAGTTTCATCGAACACGGAAAGTCCAAGAAGTTGGTGAAAATAATACTCACCTTCGGGCAATTCTTCCGCCATGTCGCTCTTGATGTACAGGGTCTGGTTCCGAAAACGGCCCACCTGCTCTGGTGTGGAATAACCATCAAAAGCCAACAAGACACCCGCGTTATGGGAGCGCTGGCGGTTGATCGTTAAAGGGAGGTAATTCTCTCCCGCATAGACCATCGTCTTGGGTTGCAACCGGTCCGGAAAGTCGGTGTAGAGCTCCACCAAAACGTCTCCAGAAACGCCATGCGGACGACGTACCTTCCCCACCGCTAAGAAAGCAGGCTCGCCTGCAGCTGGCGAGCCTGCCGGTTTTTCAGCATGCCCGGGCGTCATGCAGGGCTAAGGCTCCACAACATCCAGGGTGGCTTGGCAACCATCCCGCTCCGCGGCTACCCGCAATAGCGTGCGGATGGCATTTGCCACGCGTCCTCCCCTGCCAATGACGCGACCCATATCGTCTTTGGCGACGTTCAATTCAAGCGTGACCCGGTTGCCGTGACGGATCTCATCCACCACGACTTCTTCAGGGTGGTCCACAAGGGATTTGGCGATATATTCAGTGAGTGCTTTCATGATATCTCGATATTGTAGTAAAGTCTGCCGCCGGAACAACGGCTGCCTCCACTGTAAGGTTACTTGCTGGTTTTAGAACTGGTGACGCGGCTAGCCTTGGCTTGCTCGGCTTCAGCCAGCAATACTTCTGCCGGCTCACCCTTCTTGAGGCGTTCATAGCGCTCAGTGGTACCAGCCATTCTGAACAACTGTGCCACCGAGTCAGTCGGTAAAGCACCGTTATTCATCCATTCATAAACTCGGTCTTCCTTGATTTCCAGGGTGCCAGGTTCAGTGCGTGGATTATAGAAACCCACAATTTCCAGAAAACGACCATCGCGCGGGCTTTCCTTGTCTGCGACGACGATACGGTAGGACGGTTGGCCTCTTGAGCCAGTACGGCGAAGACGAATACGAACCATCGAAATGTTTCTCCTTTTCTAACTAATATGATCAATTTTTGGCATCAGCATGAGGCGTAGAGAGGGGCAGAAAGGAGTGCACCGCGCCGGGCTGAGAACCTGCTAAAGGTTGTGGGCAACCAATGTTGCCGCTCTTCCATTTTAACACTAACCGAACAAGCGCGACAGGCCTCGACCGCCCATCTTTTGGATTGTTTTCATGAGCCGCTGCATCTCGCGATATTGCTTGATCAGCCGGTTGACATCCTGGACATCAGTCCCGGACCCGGCTGCGATACGCCTGCGGCGGCTGGCATTTAATACATCCGGATCCCGGCGTTCACCTGGTGTCATGGAACTGATGATGGCTTCCGTCCGTTTGAATTGGCGTTCCATATCTTCAGGTGAGACATTACGAGCCGCTTTCCCCATGTCTCCGGGGAGCATGTCAACCATCTGGCTCATGGGGCCCATCTTCTTTGATGAACGCAGCATATCGGCCAGGTCTTCGAGTGTGAATTCACCTTTGGAAAGCCGTTCCGCTTGTTTCTGAGCTTGTTTCTCGTCAAAGACAGCCTCGGCCTTTTCGATCAAGCCGATTACGTCACCCATTCCCAAAATGCGCGAGGCCAGTCGTTCCGGCTGGAACGCTTCCATTGCGTCCAGTTTTTCTCCGGTACCAATGAATTTAATCGGGATACCCGTCACCGACCGGATGGAAATGGCTGCCCCGCCACGGCTGTCGCCATCCATTTTGGTCATGATGAGACCGGTTAGTGCTAGAGTCTGCCGGAAACCTTCAGCGACGTGTAAGGCTTCCTGCCCGATCATGGCATCCACCACCAGCAGGGTTTCGGTGGGAGGCACTTTTTGGACAATGGCCTGCAGCTCGCTCATCAATGGCTCGTCGAGCTGCGACCGGCCGGCCGTATCCACAATGACCACGCTGTATCCCCCATTTCGAGCCTTGTCGAAAGCATGTTTCGCCAACTCGGGTGGCTTTACATCCGCCTCGAAAAAAACCGGGACATCCAGTTGTTCTCCCAGGGTACGTAACTGCTCTGCGGCTGCAGGGCGATATGGGTCTCCAGCCACAAGCATCACGCGCTCGCCGCGCGCTCGCAGGTAGTTCGCCAGCTTCCCCGCAGCTGTCGTTTTGCCTGAACCCTGCAAGCCTACCAGCATCAGCATGCGCGGCTTTTCACCCGAAAGATTCAGAGGGGCTGGTTGACCCAATGTCCCGATTAATTCCTCATTAACTATTTTTATGATCTGTTGGCCAGGATTGAGGGCCTTCGAGACCTCAGAACCGATGGCACGCTCGCGCACCCGTGCAATGAATTCTTTAACTACGCTGTAATGCACATCCGCTTCGAGCAGTGCCAGGCGCACTTCCCGCATGGCATCATCCACGTCCGCGGCAGAGAGCTTGCCGCGCCGTCGCAATTTGTCGAAAACCTGATTAAGTCGTCCAGTGAGTGTCTCAAACATCATGTCTCTTCATTAAAAACAACAATTGCCCGAAGGCGCAGCGATTTTAGTCCAGAACAGGCCGGGGGTCAAGGAAATCGGGACAAAGTCCGCTATTGCGGGGACTGCATTTGTTAATTACAATACCCATATATCATCTACCTGGAGTTGTTATGGCTAAAGTTGCAATATTAACGGACAGCACTGCCTATATTCCTGCTGAATTGCAGAAGCAACTTAACATCAATGTGGTTCCGCTTAACGTCATATGGAACGAAGAATCGTTTGAAGATGGCGTGACTATTCTTCCAGAAGATTTTTACCGGCGCATGGCAAGCTCCAGGGTGGTTCCGACTACATCCCAGCCAAGCATCCTATCCATGAAAAACGCCTTTGAACATCTGCTGGGGCAGGGGTGTGATGTTCTTGGAATATTCATTTCATCGAAGCTCTCCGGAACCGTGGAATCTGCCATACAGGCTCGCGAGATTATGGATAAAGGGAAAGACAGAATCTCCATTGTTGACTCGCTGGCCACAACCATGGCCATGGGTTGGCCGGTATTAACCGCCGCGCGCGCCGCCGAAGCCGGTGAGAACCTGGCAGAGTGCCAAAAGCTCGCCGAAAAAGCGCGCGACCAGACCTGCGTTATGTTTGTGGTTGAGACGCTTGAGTACCTCCGGCGCGGTGGACGAATCGGCGGTGCACAGGCCTTGCTGGGAACAATGTTGAACATCAAGCCGATCCTGGGATTGCAGAACGGTAGGATTGAGGCTGTGGAAAAAATTCGCAGCAAGCACAAGGCTCTAGAGCGGATGCTTGACCTGATGGAAGAAAAAACATCCGGCCGTACGCCGGTCCGCCTGGCCGCCATTCATGCAGATGCTGAAGCCGAGGCGCTTTCATTACTGGAAAAAGGCAGGAAAAGATTCAATCCAATCGAATCCCTTTGCGTTCCGCTCAGCCCCGTAATTGGCACCCATGTCGGCCCGGGCACAATCTCAATTGCCATCATGACTGGACTTTAAATAATAGCTTCTGCCTGGTAAATGGGCCATTAAAACGGCTGATTCTTCTAACCCGGGTTTTTTAGTTAGGCAACTTCAGTAATTCTCATTATGGATTTGTAGTGGCGACTTTAATCGCTTTTTCGGCGCAGAAAGCCACTAAAGCCGCTATTCTGTACGCTTATAACAGGCGTTGGCTTTTACTTTGAGAATTGCTGAGGCAACTTCACGTCAGTTGACGCAATTCGGCATAAAAGGTATAATCCGCCTTCGGCTCAAATCAAGAAATCACGGGAGTGTTGCTATGGAAACAACAAACGCGGCGCCAGAGAATGCGCTGCAACCGAAAGCTCATCTGACAGGCAAAGTCATCAAGACGACCATCGCGGGGGCAATTGTGGACATCGGGCAAAAAGTACCCGGTGTTATCCATATTTCTCAACTCAAAAAAGATTCAGTAAACCGCGTTGAGGATGTCATCCAGGTCGGTCAAACGATCGACATTTGGGTCCGCCGGGCACACGAAGACCGCATCGAATTGACCATGGTTGAGCCTTTGCTCCTCGAATGGCGCGAGATGAAACCAGATATGGTCGTTAAAGGAAAAGTGGAACGGCTGGAAGCTTATGGTGCATTTGTTGATATCGGCGCCGAACGCCCTGGGCTTGTCCATGTCAGCGAACTTTCGCATAATTATGTCAAGGATCCCTCCGAAGTCCTGAAAGTGGGTGACGAAGTTGAAGCGAAGATACTCGATGTGGATCGGCGCAAGAAACAGATCCGCCTGAGTATTAAGGCTGCCACGCCAAAGCCGGAAGAAGTTCTGGTTGAGGCAAGTAGACCGGAACCTCGTAAAGAACGCAGCCGGAAAAATAAGAAGCACGAAGAACCCGTTGAAGAAGAAATATCCACGGAACCCGAGCTCACAGCTTTCCAGATTGCTTTCCAAAAAGCCGAGGAGCGCGCCAGTAAGCGCACCAAGGCCAGGAAGACCAAGGTTGATACCACCCGGGAGCAGGAGGAGATTTTCAACCGCACGCTTGAAAATCGCCCCCCCACTCTATAAAGTATACCCATAAGAAATCCCGATAGATCGTTTCTATCGGGATTTATTAAAAATAAACACCATATTCTTGCATTTCTTATTGACCGCTGATATACTAAAATTCTCCTGTAGATCGAGAATCAACCCCTTTTAATTCGTGCAATCTGATACAGGCAAGGTTGCGCATACGCGCAAATGGGATGGGATACCATGGATCAAAGAAAATTCGGGCGTTATGAAATCAAAACCGAGATCGGTCGCGGCGGAATGGCCATCGTATATGATGCCTTCGACCCGCGCTTCGAGCGCGAGGTGGCTCTCAAGGTCCTGCCGCGTGAGATGCTGCGAGACGTGCAATCCCGCATCCGCTTCGAACGCGAGGCCAAAACCATCGCCATGCTCGAAGACCCGGCCATAGTGCCGGTCTACGATTTTGGCGAAGAGGATGGCCAGCCTTATTTTGTGATGCGCTACATGACCGGTGGCTCGCTCTCCGACAAAATGAGAAAAGGGCCAATGACCGTCCAGGATGCAGCCCATATCCTGACACATCTTGCCCCCGCCTTGGATGAAGCACATGCCAAGGGCATCATCCACCGTGATCTGAAACCCGGTAATATCCTCTTTGATCAATTCAGCGAACCATACGTCTCCGATTTTGGAATCGCCAAGCTGTTTGCCTCGCAGACCAATGTCACTGGCAGCGCCATCATTGGCACGCCAGCATATATGAGTCCCGAGCAGGGTCAGGGCGAGACAATTGATGGACGCAGTGATATCTATGCGCTGGGTGTCATCCTGTTCGAGATGCTGACCGGGCAACAGCCCTACCATGGCGATACCCCCATGAATGTGGTTGTCAAGCAAATCACCCAGCCGGTGCCTGACATCCTGGATGTCAGGCCAGACCTGCCTGTTGACCTTGGAGTCATTATCGAGAAGGCCATGGCCAAGAATCCCAACGATCGCTTTCAAGATGTAAAGTCATTTGCAAACGCCTTGAACGCGGTTGCCCACGGCGAGCGTTTGAGCTTGGAGACTTCTGACTCGACTCTGGTGACTCCTTCCAGGACAGTTGATGAAACCAAACCTCCCTTGCAGACGGTTGTTGCCGCTAAGCCTGCCTTCCAGACAGTTGTTGCCTCCAAGCCTCCCGTGCAGGCAGTTCCTGTAGGGGCGAAAGCTGTTATCCCACCTGTTCCACCTGAGTCTTCCTCCCCTAAAAAAGCCTCCTGGACACGCTACTTGTGGATTTCTATCCCACTTGTTCTTTTAATTTGTATCATCGCCGTGGCCTTGGCCGTATCTGCATTGAAAAAAAGCGGCCTCCTTGCAACATCTTTGCTTAATTCCCCCACTTCCACGGCAACTGAAATATTGGCCACATCCACCTTCCCGCCTACATCCACATCCACCCCCAACTACACTGCCGGAACCGGACTAACCGGTGTAAATTTATATGCGGGCCCTGGTGAATTCTATCCTGAGACCTCCTTTGCCATGGGAGATGTAACAGTGGTAGGTCAGGCATATGGATGTGGATGGTATAAAGTCGTCTCGATTTCTGATCCGAGCATTAATGGATGGGTCAGGGCGGATAAAATAACCTATAAAGGGATTTGCGCTGATGTGAAAGCCGTCGACATTCCTCCCACACCACTCCCATCCGCGACCTTTACCCTTATACCAACAGCTACCTTTACGCTGGTCCCGAAAAACAACACCAATATTCCCGGACCTGCTTCCAATAGTTGCCCTGCCCAAAGCGCCATGACCCTCGGAAACCGTACCGGAGCCTACGCTGACTTTAAACTTGTCGGCCCTGGCACTTTTTACGTTTCTCTTCCACCGGACGTAAATACCACGTTTGCGGTCTGCGAAGGTTGTTATGATGTATATATATTGAATGGCAATAATGGTTGCGGTTATGCAGAGGGAGAATTTATGGGCCACATTTGCGACACTTTCAACGGCTGGCTGCAGTGCGGTTAGGTAGGTGATAAAAAAACAAAAAAGGCTGTCGACTATGTTGACAGCCTTTTTTTATCTACGACTGGGCAGGTCTGAAAAGGTGGACAACCTATCGCTGGCGGGATTGGATGAAAGCGACCAATCCATCCAGACTATCAAAGGTTGAAGCATTGAGTTCGTAATCTTCAATCCTGACCCCAAAATTCTTCTCGACAAACAATGCCAGGTCCACAAGTGAAAAAGAGTTGATCAAGCCACTGGTGAGCAGTGGCTCAGCCGGCTCGATGGAATGATTTGGTTGTCGCAGGATTTCAGCAGCTATATATTCTGCCAGGATGGTCTTCGTTTCATCGCCCATTATTTGTACGCTCCCGAATAAGAAACCTTGCCACAATCGTAGCATTAATTGGCATTCAAGCCGGCTCCCTATTGCCCCGGTTCAGGCCAGGGCAATAATGCAGCAAATTGATCCAGGGTTGTTCCGTATTTGACCTCAATCCGGCTCAAATAAAACAAGTTGCCCTCTCCCTGCAGAGAAGTAGCCCCCAGGCCGACGGCAGCCTTGTATCCGTATTGACTGACTTTTGCCATGACGAACGCATCAGCCGCGCCATATGGATATGCGAAAGTATTGATGGGGATTCCCAGGTCAGCCTTCAAGGCTTGCCGGGAAACTGAAGCTTCTGCCCAGACCTGGCCATGATCATTCACCAGGTTGAGGTGTGTTGTACTATGGCTGCCCACCTCCCAACCGGCTGCCACCATCTCAAGTATTTCGGCGGATGTCAGGTGAGACTTGCTCCCGACAGCGTTACTGATTATATATAAAACCCCTGGAAACCCCAGTCCGCGCATGACTGGGAATGCATTGGCGTAGACATTTTCATCTCCATCATCGAAGGTGATCACGATCGGACGCGGCGGCAGTTCCGCACCTGATGTGATTGCTTCCGCCAGCAGGGAAATCGGGATCGGAGTATATCCCCATTCATGCAAAGCTTCCATTTGCGCCTTAAAATCACTTGGGGGCATGTAATACTGCGAAGGCGGATTAATATCCTCAATCTGATGATAGAGCAGGATGGGACAGGTTACTTCCCCTGCAGGTTGAAAGTTCCAGGTGGAGGTGGGTGTTAAAGTCGGGGGAGCAAAAGTTGGCGTTGCAGTTGGCGCAGTGGTCAGCGTTTGAGTGAATGTCGCTGGAAACGTCTCTGCTGGTTGTCCAGTGATGGAAGGCAGCGCGGACAGGGAAGGTGCTATTTCAGTGTACGGATCGCGCCGCGTATTTAAATTACACCCTGCCAACAAGAAAAGAATGATTGATCCAAGAAAACATTTAACAAGATTATTCATACTTTTACCAGGTTGGTATCTGGTTTTTTTCTCCTCGGTCTGGGAATGCACAATGGCGGGATTATACTGCTTCTTGAAGAAATCCAAGACTTCCTGATTCCTCGAACTTGACAGAGTACCGGCTTGACTATATAATCCCGCCTGCCTTCCTCGCTAGCTCAACGGCAGAGCGGGCGGCTGTTAACCGCTAGGTTCGAGGTTCAAATCCTCGGCGAGGAGCTTTGGTCGAGAGAATGCCTTCAAAATGAACTGAAGGCATTTTTTGTTCTTCCTTGACAAATTCGAACAAATATTCTAAAATAGTCCCAAGCACGGGAAGGCTTCTTACCTTACCGCGCTGTTTTTATATCACGCCATTCTCTCCCTTGAACATGAACCCTCCCTCCTCCTTACCCACCAACAAACCGCAATTAACAATCATCGATCTAAAATCCTCAATGTCCATCGTCCTCCAGATTTTTTACGTTTTACACATTACGTTCCACCGCTCCTCTCTCCCATGTCTCCGCATCCCCCTGTCTCCGCGTCCTCGTATCCCCCCGTCCCCGTATCTCCGTGTCCCCCTGTCTCCGTGTCTTCGTTTCTCAAAAACGAATATCCTCCCTCATTCTGCTCTCGTCGTTTTTCATTATATACAACCACATCCTCGCCCAATATTCGTTCCTCCTTCGTTCCGCGGAACGAATACCTCCTGTTTCACTATCAATCATCCAAGATCCTCAATACCCGCATCTCCCCGTCCCCGCTTCTCCCCGTCCCCGCATCTCCCCGTCTCCCCGTCTCCCCATCTCCCCATCTCCCCTGGATTAATTGTTCCCCAGCATCAATTCCTATGATTGAAAAGACTTGGATAATATCGTATACTTCCCAACACAAGCCCCTTGATAAAAGGTATGTCTGAGGAGACTGTAATGTTCAAACCCAAGTGCTTTCTGCACCTTTTGGCAGTCCTGGTGGTCACGGTGTCCAGCCTTGTTCCGCTGCGCATCCTCCCTGTTGTTGCTGCAGCGAACACACCGGACCCCAAAACGGTCACCATCGCTGGCACGCTGCAGTCCGAATTGGGCTGCGATGCTGATTGGATGCCCTCCTGTACCAAAACATTCCTGACCTATGATGCTGAAGATGACGTCTGGCAGGGGACCTTCCAGGTCACACCGAATAACGACCAGGATAAGAAAGGCCCGCGCTATAAGGCCGCCCTCAATGGCTCCTGGGATGAGAACTATGGCAGGAATGCCGCCGCAGGCGGCGCGGATATTCCTCTCTTGGTCACCCAAAATACTCAGGTGAAGTTTTATTATGACCATAAAATACATTGGGTCACCGAAAATTTCAACAGCCGCATCGTTACTGCTGTGGGTGACTTTCAGACCCAGCTTGGCTGTAAGCAGGATAATGACGCCGGTTGCCTGCGTTCCTGGTTGGAAGACCCGGAAGGCAGCGGCAGTTATGCTTTTAGTACGCGGCTCCTGAAAAAGGGCACTTATTCTGTTACACTGGCATTCAACGAAGACACGAATAACACCCTCGGCGCACCGCAGACCTTTACGGTCGCAGCTGATGGTGACGAAATCTACTTTGGATATGATCCCATGAAAAATGAACTCACCCTCAGTACCACCGGGGCCCCGAAGGGCAGCCTGGCCAAGCTCAAGGCTATCTGGGTCAACCAGGATACTTTGGTTTGGAACACCGTCGGTTCACCAAAGTACCGCTATTCACTCTACTATTCGCCTGACGCCAGCCTGGCGCTCAGCTCGGATGGTGTCCGGAACGGCAACGAGATTCCACTTACTTACAATAAGGCTGGCCCGGGCGGGGACGTGCTCGCCCGTAACCCCTACCTGGGGGGATACACTGCCTTCAAGATCGACCCGGCGGACTTCAACCAGCTTCCCCAGGCTGTCCATTCCCAACTGGCCGTGGTTGTTAGAGATGACCAGGGCAAGGTGATCGATGCCACCGGGGTGCAGATCCCGGGCATACTGGATGCCATCTACCCGTATGCCGGCCCGCTGGGCGTGACCTTCGACCGCGACATCCCCACCATTCGCCTTTGGGCGCCTACTGCCAAATCCGTCCTCCTGCACCTGTTCGACGATGCCACCACTGCAACAGACCAGGTCTCTCCGATGGTCCGCGACGACCAGACCGGTGTGTGGTCTGTAACTGGCCGTGCGGACTGGAAAGGCAAGTTCTACCTTTATGAAGTCAAGGTTTATGTGCCATCCACCGGCAAACTTCAGGATAATCTGGTCACAGACCCATACTCGCTCAGCCTGTCCACCAATAGCCAGCGCAGCCAGGTTGTAGATTTAAACGACCCCTCTCTCAAACCCCCGGGATGGGATACGCTCGAAAAGCCCCCCCTCCCCGCTCCGGAAGACATCGTTGTCTACGAGCTCCACATCCGGGATTTCAGCATCAATGACCTGACTGTTCCAGCTGTCCTGCGCGGCACCTTTGCTGCATTCATGGAAAAAGATTCCGACGGCATGCAGCATTTGGCCGCCCTTGCCAGGGCCGGCTTGACCCACATCCATCTTCTGCCAGCTTTCGATATTGCCAGTGTGAACGAAGAGAAGAGCACATGGAAGACCGTCGATACTGCCTCCCTGGCTGCCCTGCCGTCCAATTCGGACAAGCAGGCTGCTGCCGTGAATGCCATCAAGGATCAGGATGGCTTCAACTGGGGCTATGATCCATATCACTACACTGTCCCGGAGGGCAGCTATGCCACCGACCCGAACGGGACACCCCGCCTGCTTGAGTTTCGCCAGATGGTGCAAGCCATCAACCAGGCAGGCCTGCGCGTGGTCATGGATGTGGTGTACAACCACACTTCCGCCAGCGGTCAAGATCCCCGCTCGGTACTCGATAAGATCGTGCCTGGCTACTATTACCGTCTGAATACTGAAGGCCGCATCGAGACCAGCACTTGCTGCCAGGATACCGCCACAGAACACGCCATGATGCAGAAACTGATGGTCAATTCAGTCGTGACCTGGGCACGCCAATACAAGGTCGACGGCTTCCGCTTTGACCTGATGGGTTTCCATATGCTCTCCGACATGCAGGCCGTACGCGCAGCCCTCGACGGTCTCACTCCCGCCAGGGACGGCGTGGACGGCAAGTCGATTTACGTCTATGGAGAAGGCTGGGACTTTGGCGAGGTGGCCAATAACGCTCGCGGCGTCAACGCCACCCAGCAGAACATCGGCGGCACCGGCATCGGCGTCTTCAACGACCGCCTGCGCGATGGGGTGCGCGGTGGTAATCCCTTCAGCGACCCGCGTGAGCAGGGCTTTTCCACTGGTCTGCTCCTGCAGCCAAATGCCGCTGAAGCCCGCCCTCTGGATGCCCAGAAGGCCAAACTACTCGATTACACCGATTGGATCCGTCTTGGGTTGGCGGGGAACCTTCGGGATTACAAACTGGTGCGCGCCAACGGTGACACGGTCGATGGCGCCCACCTGCTCTACAACGGTGCCGCCGCGGGGTACACCCTCGATCCCCAGGAGAACATCGTTTATGTCTCAGCCCACGATAACGAGACCATCTTCGACGCTGTCCAGCGAAAGGCATCTGCCGATGCCACGCTTGCTGACCGCATCCGCATGAATAACCTGGCCCTCAGCATTCCGATGTTCAGCCAGGGGGTGCCCTTCTTCCATGCCGGTGACGACATCCTGCGCTCCAAGTCGTTGGATGGCAACTCCTACAACTCCGGCGACTGGTTCAACAGGCTTGACTGGACTCTTACTTCCAACAACTGGGGGGTCGGACTCCCGGTGGAAGGCAGCAACTACTGGAACATCGACAGTCCTCTGCTGGCTAACCCGACTCTCAAGCCGGCTCCTGCCGACATCCTGGGAGCCTCGACCATCTTTCAGGAGCTCCTGCAGATCCGGAAAAGCTCGCCGCTCTTCCGCCTGCAGAACGCCAGCCAGGTCGAGCAGACCGTCAGCTTCCTCAACACCGGACCAAACCAGGTTCCCGGGCTGATCGTCATGCACCTGACCGACGCGGACAATCTGGACTCCAATTACAGCGATGTGCTGGTGTTCTTTAATGCGAACCCTGACGAACAAAAATTCAGTGACGCATCATTAAAAGAGCAGCCTTACCAGCTCCATCCGCTACAGCAATCCTCGGCGGATCCAGTCGTGAGAACCGCCGTCTACGATTTCTCTAGCGCCACTTTCAGTCTCCCCGGCCGCACCACGGCGGTGTTTGTGCTCAAAAAGACCATCCAACCGGCCATTGCAACCCATGGCATCTCGCCCCTGCTGGTCACAGGCCTTCTGGCGCTCCTGGTATTCCTGATCGTTATCGGCTTTTTCCTGTTCCGTCGGCGCTTTGGGTAGAGCGGCGGAGCCGCTTGGGTACTTTTCGGTTCTCATTGATTAAATATCAGAGTCTGATATTTAATCAAAAAACGGCGCACCGGATGGTGCGCCGCTCCTTTCGATCAGAAATTTTACCCTTACTTCTCAGACCCTTTGTCAGGGCTCTTCTCAGAATTCTTTTCAGGCTTGACCGCCGGTTCTTTGCCTTCACCGCTGACTTTGCTTTCTTTTTCCAATTTCTCATCCGCCTTCCTGGAGCTCTGTCCGGAAGGAGAATGATGGTCGGTGGCATAGAACCCGGAACCTTTGAACACAATTCCAACGGGTTGGTACACCTTTCTTAAAGTCTTTTTACCGCATTCCGGGCAGCGGACAAGAGGCTGGTCACTGAAAGATTGTTGTTTTTCGAACTGCACACCGCAATTTTCACACTGATAGGCATAAACTGGCATTGCTGCTTCCTTGCGAATTCTTTTAACTTTTATTTCCGGCGTGTCATTATAGCTCACTCAAGAACGACAGGCAAGGGCAATCCCAAGCATGCATATAAACCATTAATAATCATTCAACCCCTTTTCGTCTCCCCTCTTCTTCCCCGTCCCCCTTCCTTTCGACTATAATCAAGCCATGACATCCCCTCTCCCTGCACCTGTCTGGGTGGCGGATCCCAGAATTCTCGATCGTCTGGCCCGCATCCTGGCGTCTCAGCCCCGCCTGGCAGTGGATACCGAATCCAATTCCCTGCATGCCTACCGGGAGCAGGTGTGCCTGGTCCAGTTCTCCACACCCACCACCGATTATCTCGTTGACCCGCTTGTTCTGCACGACCTTTCCCCTCTTGCCCCAATATTTAGTGACCCGAATATCGAAAAGGTCTTTCATGCTGCCGAATATGACCTGATCTGTCTGAAGCGGGATTTTGGCATTACGATCGCCAATATCTTCGATACCATGCAGGCTGCCCGTATTCTTGGCTACAAACAGGTTGGCCTGGATTCCATGCTGGCCGAAAAACTTGGTATTACCCTCAACAAGCGTTATCAGAAAGCCGATTGGGGCGAGCGCCCGCTTTCTCCGGAAATGCTCAATTATGCCCGCCTCGACACGCATCACCTGCTGGACCTGCGCGACAGCTTGCAAGCCGAATTGCAGGCACGCAACCGTTGGGAGCTGGCACATGAAGAGTTTGCCCGCCTGGCTGTGGGCAATGGTGTCAGCAAGCCCGAAATCTCCTCCTGGCAACGCGTCAAGGGCACGCAGCACTTCACCACGCGCCAGTTGACCATCCTGCACGAACTGTGTCTCTGGCGCGAAGCCCAGGCGGAAAAAATGGGCCGGCCCGTTTTCAAAGTTATTGACGACAAGCGCCTGGTTTCCATCACGCTGGCCACCCCGACGACTCAAGCCGATCTGGAAGCTCTCAATCTGACCCCCAGGCAGGTCCATGTCTTCGGCGATGACATCCTTCGGGCCGTTTACCGCGGCAGAAAAGCCGGACCCATCCAGCGTCCGCTCTCCGGCCGGCCTGACCCAAACGTCCTGAACCGTCTGAATGTTCTTTCCAATTGGCGCAAAGCCGTTGCCATGCAGATCGGCGTCGAATCAGATATTGTCCTGCCAAAGGCCTGGATGCACTCGATTGCCGAACAAAATCCCAAAACCATGTCGGAACTCTCATCACATATGCCGCAATCTCCCTGGCGGCTGAGGACGTATGGTTTGGAAATCTTGAAAACGCTTCATCCAAGGGGCTGATCTTTCTACGCTGGAAAAGGAGTCCAGAAGTGCAGATTACCTTCAACGGCGCTGCCCGGACGGTGTCTGGATCGTGAGCCAGTCGTCTAAATCTTGGGTCAGGAATCTTATCACGCCGTCAAGGAACGCTTGCATCTCAACAGCCTGGACCAGTTCATCTACCCGGAATTGAACGGTATCGCGTCTTTAACCTCAAAATCGTCAATTTAGGTTATAATTCTCGTGTTGCATTGCTTGCATGCTTGTTGAAAAAAAGATTCTTGTCTATCCTGTTTGGCGATTCATGACGTGTTCGGGTGAATGCAGCAGGCGATTACATTGAAAGTGAGTCTAATATGAAAATAGTAACCGATTGCGCTGCAGACCTGCCCAACGAAGAACTGGAATTGCTGGGTATCACCCAGGCCCCTCTGTTCATTCAATTTCCAGAAGGCGAGGTAAATTCCGCTGACATCTCTGCCGACGAGTTTTACGACCGCCTGGAAGCCATGCGTCCCACCATTCCATCCACTGCCTTGCCATCCAGCGGCGTCTTCAGCGAGATCTATCAAAAAGTAGCCGATGCCAGTAAAAATATTCTGTCGATCCATATTTCATCCGGTCTGAGCGGTACCATCAACTCGGCGCGTGTGGGTGCGGAGCACATCAAAGATGCGGTTGTCAATATCTTCGACTCGATGACCCTTTCTGGTGGCGAGCGCTTCCAGGTGCTGGCAGCCGCCCGGGCTGCCAAAGCCGGTTGGAATCTGAAGTCCATTCTGGAACGGTTGGAAATGATCCGGGAAAAAACCGAGGTGATCTACACCCTCGAAACGCTGGAATACCTGGCACGCGGCGGCCGCATTGGACGTGTCCAGGCCCTGATGGGCTCCGTCCTGAAAATAAAACCTATTATCCGGGTCGATCACAAGGACGGTAAGTACACCACTGTGGCCAAGGGCCGCACCGTCTCACAAAACCTGGGCACGATCGTCGAACATATTGCCGAAATGTATGGCTCCATCCCATTGTGGGTCACCGTTTTGCACGGTCGTTTTGCCGAGAGTGCGGATGTACTGGCGAAATCCATGAATGAGCGTTTGAACATCAAGAAGATGGAAATATTGCGCATTTCCCCGGTGCTGGGTGTTCATACCGGACCAGGCATCGTAGGTGCCGCCGTGATGCCGATGGAACTTATCGAAGATATGGCTTAAGCAGCTTCAGGCCCGGGTCTAGAGCCCGGGCCTGATACTTATTTTATAGTTAACACGCGCACCAGGGAGATCAATGCGCCTATCACCCCGCACACGAGCATGATTGCTCCGGGAATGCCCAGCACCAGTGTCCAGGTTTGGGCTTTTCTGGTCTGACCGGCGATCTGGCCCTCAACAGCCTGTCCGAGCAGCGGACTGACCACGAACGGCTGACCCTGCGCACGCGTCATTAATAAACCACCTTGGCCCTGTACAGGCAGCCCAACCACGCTGATGGTTTGACCGGCACGCAACTCCCACAGGCGGAAGCGCAGCTGTCCGCGTAATATATCCGGCGAAATGCCCAGCAGGATGCAGGCTGCCTGGATTTGGTTTTCGTCAGGGACGATCCCATCGCCGAGTAGTTGCTTGTCCAGCCCCTCCGGATTAACCCAGGCTGTTCCGGTTCCATCCTCCAATTGGAACGGTATGCCGCGCCATTTGTCTGTCAGACCTCTCCATCCGGAACTTTCCTCATCGCGCTCATATTTATCCACCTTTAGACGCAGATATACTGTGGCATTTTCAGCCGAGCCGTCAATTGCATTTGGCTGTGCAGCGATTTTCCCTTGCAGCCGCACCAGGCCGGTTCCGGGTCTCCAGGCGACCACGGTCGTCCTTTGCGCTGCCCCCACCATAGTACCGACCTTTCCGCGCTTGCGGGAGGTAAAGAAGAGGATCGCGGCAAAACCCAGCGGCAGGACGCCGCAAAAACAGGCCGCTCCCAACCATGCAATGATGGCTATTATATCGTTTGTCATCCTCTCCTCCTCGAGAAAAGCAGATTAATCTCTACAACACTTTCACTAACCCAACTGTAACCTTCTCACCGTCGAACTCGTCGGATGAGATTGCATCCCCGGGAAGCGGATCGGCAAAATTCAGTTCCAACGTCAATGTCTCGGCGGTGACATAATCCCGGTTGGCCTTGATGGCTTCCATTAACCCCGGCGTTGTCACCACGTTGACCCGGATCCGGTCAGCCACATCCAGGTCGGCGGTCTTCCGCAGATCTTGCACCCGCCTCACGAACTCGCGTGCCAGGCCCTCCCGTACCAGTTCCGGTGTCAGGTCGGTTACCAGGGCAGCCAGATACGCGCCATCTGCCGCCACGGCGAAACCTGCCCTTGCATCTGCGCGCACTTCCACTTCCTCGGGCAGAATGCTGTACTCCTGGCCCTCCAACTCAACTTTCACCGGGTTTCCGGCCAGAAAGACCGGTGCAAACTCATTGGCATCCAGGGCAGTGATGGCTTTTGCCAGCCCTGGGAACTTGTTACCGTATTTCTGCCCCAACTGCTTGGGTAGTGGCTTGATCGCGAAAGAAACTGCCTCCCCGCTGGTATCCAGCAGGCGTACTTTCTTGACGTTCAATTCGTCGGTGATCAAGTCAGAATAAGTCTCCACGGCGTGACGTTCATCCGGGCGGCCAAGGGCAAAAGCCGCCTCCGCCAATGGCTGCCTGACCTTTCGGTTGGCTTTCTGGCGGGCATTATGACCCAGCGAAACCATCTTCATAACTAGGGCCATCTCGCGATTGAGTATCTCGTCAATCTGCGCTTCGTCTGCCTTTGGCCATGCTGCCAGGTGGACAGATTCTGGCGCTTTTGCATCCACCGAACAGACCAGGTTGCGGTATATCTCGTCAGCCAGGAAAGGCATGGCCGGCGCCAGGAGCTTTGCCAGGGTAACCAGCGCCGTGTAAAGCGTCGAGTAGGCGGCGTATTTATCAGAATCGGATTCAGACTTCCAGAATCGCCGACGGGAACGCCGCAGGTACCATGTCGAGAGCGTCTCCACAAAACTTTCGATGGGACGCGTCGCACCCGGTACGTCATATGTCTCGTAAGCCTTGGTTACATCGCGCACGAGCGCGTTCAACGCAGAAAGCAGCCACCGATCCAGGTCATTCTTCTTCTCTGCAGTTCCCCCTTCCGTTCTTGGGGAGGATAAGGGGATAAGGTTCGGCTTATCCAGATTCGCATAAGTCACGAAGAATGAGTAGATATTCCAGAGTGTAAGCGTGAAGTTTTTTACCACGTCCGTCACCATGCTGGGCGCAAACCGGCGCTCTGCATTTGGCGGGGCTGAAGTGTAAAAATACCAGCGGAAGGCATCAGCACCGGATTCGTTGATCACGGTCCATGGATCAATGTCGTTGCCGCGGCTCTTGGACATCTTCTGCCCATTCGCGTCGACAACCAGCCCCAAACAGATGACATTTTTGAAACACTCCTGGTCAAAGAGCAAGGTGCTGATGGCGTGCAGGGTATAGAACCAGCCGCGTGTCTGGTCAACTGCTTCGCAAATGAAATCTGCAGGGAACTGTTGTTTGAACAGTTCCTGGTTCTCAAAGGGGTAGTGCCATTGGGCCACCGGCATCGAGCCGGAATCGAACCACACATCGATCAGATCAGGAACGCGGTGCATCTTGCCGCCGCATTTGGCACAGGTCCAGGAAACATTGTCAACATATGGGCGGTGCATATCCAGGCCGCTCAGGTCTTTGCCGGCCTTGTCCGATAGTTCCTTCACCGAACCAACACACTCACGGTTCTTGCAATCCGGGCATTCCCAGACTGGCAGCGGCGTGCCCCAGTACCGCTCGCGCGATAGCGACCAGTCAATATTGTTCGAGAGCCAGTTGCCAAAGCGGCCTTCCCGGATGTGTTCAGGCACCCAGTTGATCTTGTTGTTGAGTTCCACCAGGCGTTCTTTGAACTGGCTGGTGCGGATATACCAGGCGTCGCGTGCGTAATAGATCAATGGTGTGTCACAGCGCCAGCAGAAGGGATAGGTGTGGTTATACCTTTCGGACCTGAATAGCAGGCCACGTGCTTTCAGGTTTTCGGTAATAGCCGGATCGGCATCCTTGACAAAGACGCCCCGCCAGGGCGTGATCTGCGGCAGGAATGCGCCATCCGGGCCAACCGTCATCAGAACGGGCAGGTCATTTTTCTTGGAAGCTTCCAAATCATCCGCGCCAAAGGCAGGGGCAATATGTACCAGGCCGGTGCCGTCCTCAGTGGTGACAAAATCTCCAAGGACTACATAATGGGCTGGTTTGTCCAACGGCATGAAAGTGAATAACGGGCGGTACTTCATCCCCTTTAATTTTTTACCTTTGAACCGTTCCAATACTTTGACTTGTTCCCCACGGAAGACTTTTTCCAGCAGGGCCTCAGCCAGGATCAGCCGCTCACTTCCTGCGCCGGCACCCTCTGTTTCCTCGGAAAGGGCCCTTTCCACGGTTACATATTCCACATCAGGGCCAGCCGCCACAGCTACGTTTGCAGGCAGAGTCCAGGGTGTGGTTGTCCAGACCAACAAGGAAGTACCAGGCTTGTCCACCAATGGCAGACGGACAAAGACAGATGGGTCGTCGGCGTCCGCATAACCCATGGCAACTTCATGGTCCGAAAGCGGTGTACCGCAGCGCGGGCAGTAAGGGACAATTTTATAACCCTTGAAAAGCAGGTCCCGTTCCCAGAATGATTTCAGGATCCACCATACCGACTCGATATATTCATTGGTATAGGTTACGTAGGCATCGCCCAGGTCCACCCAAAAGGCAATGCGGTCGGTCAACTTCTCCCAATCCTGTATGTATTCAAAAACCGATTTCCGGCACAGATCATTAAATTTCTCGATGCCAAACTCTTCGATTTGTTGTTTATTCTTAATTCCAAGCTTCTTTTCTACGGCGATCTCCACTGGAAGGCCGTGAGTGTCCCAGCCGCCGCGCCGTGAGACATGGAATCCGTTCATGATTTTGTAGCGCGGAAACATGTCTTTGAAGGCTCGTGCTTCCACGTGATGGACTGCCGGTTTACCATTGGCTGTTGGCGGTCCCTCGAAGAAGACAAATTCTGGTGAACCTTTTCGTTCCGCAGTGGTCTTCTCAAAAATCTTCTGGGTTTTCCAGAACTTCAAAAGGCCCTCTTCCAGGGCGTTTACATCAAATTTGGGAGACACGGGTCTAAACATAGCAACCTCCAGGAAAAGAAGGAATTTATGGACAGAGAACCGGGGCAAATTAACGCCAGCGTGACCAATCTCTGTTCTTCATTCTCTGAACACTAAATTTAAACAAATACTCTCGTCTCATCCCAGAGACGAGAGTCTGGCGACTCACGCGGTTCCACTCTGATTCCCTTGCGGGCACTCACGGGCACAGCCTATATGGCGATACCCTGCCTGGATAACGGTCGGCTTCCGACTTTCCTACTTATAATCTGTTCATCAAGCCATGTTGGCTATCTGTCAATGGACTATCGACAATCAGACTACTTTCAGATCGCGGCTCCGGGAGGATTTTCGGCCTTTCCCGCTGACCCGGCTCACACTCTTCCCGGGCTCGCTGTCAGTAGTGCAGGGCTTACTCGTTCCCATCATTGCCTTTTGGAATTGATTGAACTGGATTATGCCACAGAAACATGGGACGGACAAGGTTGATATTTTGGTATACTGGGCGCACCTTCCACCTGGAGGCATCCCTGCCAGGTAAGGCAGCCTTATCGCACACTTTTAACCGGTTCACTTTTCCTACACGCATCTCCCACGAAATGGAAATCAGCATGGCAGACCAACCCCTGGATCCATATAAAATCACCGTCGATTCCATAAAAAAGATGGAAGGTGGCATTTTCATCTCCGGACCCCGCGTGATAGTTGAGCTGCCTGAGACTCCAAGACGTTACTACCGCCACGGCTGGCAATCCTGGAGCCTGGCGGCCTGGATCGACCCATCCCTGCCTTCTGTCCCGATCGGCTCACCCATCTTGAGGGCTAAGGACGAGGATCCCGTTTATGCGCTATCACCCCGCCAGACCAGCGCCTGGGTCGCCGCGGTGGAACTTGCAGATGGTTCAATTATTTTGCTTGGTGGTCTCGACCTGGGTGCACGGATTGAACTGGATGGATCCTCTTTGGTTGGCTTCTACGAGTCAGACAGCGGAGAATGGTTCATTATTCAGGGATCGGAGCAGCAGGTTTTTTCCTCTTACATTGCCCTGTTGGATGGGCGATTCTGTAAATCTGCCCCGAGAGCCACTGCCCGGGAAAACCGCCACACCAGGATCCCGCGCCTCTGGTGCTCATGGTACAGTCTTTACGCCTGGGTCTCTGAAACATCTTTTCTCAAGGCCCTGGACGGACTTGGTGATTTGCCCTTCGACGTAATTCAGTTGGATGATGGCTGGGAAATTACTGTCGGTGACTGGGAGGCAAATAAAAAGTTTCCCTCGGGTTTGGCCGCAGTAGCCAGCAAGGTCCGTTCTTCCGGCCGCATTCCTGGATTGTGGCTGGCACCTTTCATGGTTACGCTTAATTCAAATCTTGCCCGCCAGCATCCCGATTGGCTGCTGCGCAACGAACAAGGTCAGCTGGTCAAAGCTGGATTGTGTTGGAGCGGCACCACCTATGCCCTCGATTCCAGCCATCCTGAGGTGCTGTCATGGTTGGACGAGCTTATCCGCAAGGTCTGCAGTTGGGGGTATGCATACCTTAAACTCGATTTCCTGTACGCAGGCGCCCTGCCCGGTAAACGCAAGACCGGTTTACCGCGCGAAGTTGCCTACCGGCAGGCCATGCAAATAATACGCGTTGCCGCCGAAGATGCTTATATCCTTGCATGCGGTGCGCCGGTAATCCCCTCGCTTGGGCTGTGTGATGGGCTGCGCATCGGACCGGATGTGGCGCCCTACTGGATCAATACTCCAATGAGCCTTTGGCTCAACAATCCCAATCACCCGGGCACATGCAACGCCCTCCGTACCAGCCTGCACCGCCTCTGGCTTCAGCCGCTCGTCCACACCGACCCGGATGTGGTTTTTTTTCGTTCGCGCCATATTGCGCTTTCTGATATGCAAAAAGGCTGGTTGCATGACCTCGGCCTCTTATCGTACTTCAAGGCTACATCGGATCTGCCCTCCTGGTTATCACCTGCCGAGCGCCAGGAGCTGGGGGATTTTCTCACCAACAGCCCCCAAATTGAACATCTCGACCAATACCGTTTCCGTATTGATGATCGCGAAGTGGATTTCACTCCACTCATATCCCTACCTTGTCCAAAAAAATTCCCACCCAAACTCGCAACGGCCCTGGGACTTTATGACATGATCATTCACGAGGTCATTCCGGCTATTCTTGAATCCCTTAAACAGCCAGATCAAAAATAAGCCATGAAATGACCCAGACCGTTATTGAATAGCTTTAAGCAGTTCCATCAACAAGTCCGGTGAATCCAGGTGCAGGCGCAGGATGCGCCGTTCACGCGCAGCCAGGGCTTCGTAGTCTCCGAGTGCCTGGCAGCGTTCCAACGTGCCGAAACTCATCTTTTGCCCGGGGATATCCACATCCACCACCGGATCAGTGGTGATCTGCAGGAACAAGCCGGTATCTGGTCCGCCCTTGTGCAACTGACCGGTGGAATGCAGGAAGCGAGGTCCAAATCCCACTGTTGTGGCACAGCCAGTCATCTCGCGTACAGCCAGGCGTAATTGGGTCAGGACTTTGATATTCGCTGGATTTCGTGGCAGATAGGCATTGATGGCAACATAGTTCCGCCCAGAACCTGTCCCCGCAGACTCCAGGAAGAATTGTAAACTCTCCTTCAGCCCGGATCCTGGCAGAGAAATGCTCGAAAAAGCTTGGATTCCCTGCTCCCTCCATATGGCTTCCCCTTCATCCAATCTTCCCGATTGGTGATAGGCCTTGATCTTGTTGACCGTACGGGTCTTACTATCCTGCACATCCGGCTGGTCGTATGCATTTATACCCAGAATGCTGCATGCAAAAGCAGTCGCCGCTTCCCAGCGATAAAACTCCGCCCCCAAATCGTATGTGTCACTGATCTCAAACCGCAGCACTGGATGGCCGGCCTTCTGGAGGTTTTCAATCTCCGCGTCCAGGCTGCCCTCGTGCCGCAGGTAGATGAACAACCGGTCAAGCCCGTAACTCTCCGGATTTGCCAATGGTTCGCCGTCTATGACAACGATGCCCTTGCCCTGCTTGCCACTGGATTCATCAATAAGCTGCTCCAACCATGCACCCAGCGGCGCAACCGCCTCATCCGCCAGGAGGGTCAGCTTGTCCCTTCCATCCACGGCCGCCTGGCCCAGGATGGCTCCCAGAACCATGCCGGGGTTACGCGCTCCGCTTACATCTGCAGCACATTGGCGCATCATCCATTTGGCTCGTTGGAGTAAAGCCTCCACATCCAGGCCCATCAAAGCCGCCGGGACCAGGCCGAAGTGGCTTAAAGCCGAATTGCGCCCCCCAACTGTCCAATCCGCATGGAAAGTAGCACGGAAGCCGCGTGCATTTGCCAGGGCTTCCAGGCTGGTGCCGGGATCCGTGATTGCAATAAAGTGGCTGCCATCGCCTCCGGTCTGAGGCCAGAAATAATTGAACAACGCGTTGACCTCCGCCGTACCACCGGATTTGGAGGAGACGATATAGAGAGTCTTTGCAGGTGGGAACCGGCTGGCGGTTTCCAGCACCTGGGCAGGATCGGTGGAATCAAGGATGGAGAAGGGAAGGCCTGCCTCCCCGCTCTTGCCAGGCAGGGAAGAATGCACCAGCGAAAGTACCTCCGGCGCCAGCGAGGAACCACCCATGCCGAGTAAAAGAACATGTGTCAAGCCATCTGCGCGCACCTGCGCCGCGAAATCGTTGATCTCCTTGACCGCCGCCTGGGAACTGTTCGGCAGGTCCAACCAGCCCAGGCGTTTGCGAATTTCTTCCTGTCCAGCCGGGTCTGCGGTCCATAAAGTCGGGTCGTGCGACCAAAGCCTGCCGGGTGCGTCTTCAGCGATCAGGCCGGCAACCCGTCGTTTGACCGGCGCCGCCAGCGATCCGAGTGTATTGACAGCATTAGACCGCCGTTCATCGATCGCTCGCAGCATGGCCATGAATGCCTCTGAGAAGGATTTCACACCTTCGTTTTCCAGTTCTGTCGTTACCGCGTCCATCGAAATGCCCAGGGCTTCCAGGGCTGAGAGCGTCTGGCGTGCCCCATCCAGGTTGTCGAATATGGTAATCCGGGCCTTGCCATGATCGCGGAAAGCTTCCAGGGTCTGAGGTGGAACTGTGTTAACCGTTCCCGGACCGATCAATTCATCGACATACATTGTATCTGGATAGGCCGGGTTCTTGGTGCTGGTGGAAGCCCACAAAGGGCGTTGTACGGAACAACCAGCCGCCTTGTAGTGGGCGAAACGCTCACCTCGAAAAACTTTGAGGAATTCTTCATAGGCCAGCCTGGTGTAGGCGATTGCTGTCTTGCCACGCAGGCTTTTTGCATCGGTCGAATCAATTTTATCCAAAAGAGCGTCAACCTTCGTATCCATCCGGGAAACGAAGAAGGATGCAACCGAGGCAATATGCCGGACATCCAGCCCTGCCGCGAGACGTTCCTCAAGACCAGCCAGATACGCCTCCATGACCGCCCGGTAGCGTTCCCGCGAGAAAATCAGGGTTGTGTTTACATTGATGCCAGCCCCAATGGCGGCACGGACGGCTGGTATGCCCTCTGGCGTAGCCGGGATTTTGATCATCAGGTTGGGACGATCCACCAACTTCCAGAGTTGTTTGGCTTGCTCAATAGTGCCAGCGGTGTTGTGCGCCAGCGTCGGGCTGACTTCCAGGGAAACATAGCCATCCGCGCCTTCACTTTCGCGGTACAGGGCAGAAAACAGATCACAGGCAACCTGTATATCTTCAATGGCAAGCTGCCAAAAGATCTGTTCGGCCTCCCAGCCCGACCAGGCCAGCGGAATGAGCGCCGGATCATAATCGTCTGTTTTAGCAATCGCGTTGAGAAAAATGGATGGGTTGGAAGTGACCCCCCGGATGTCACCGCGTCTGATCATGGCAGCCAGTGTCCCGTTTTCAAGCAGGCGGCGTTGGATGTTATCATACCAGAGAGATTGGCCCAGGGAATATAGTTTTCGAATTGTCATGATTGTGATCCATCACTTTCCATTTTCCTGATTTTGGCAACACGCCGGGCATGTCTTTCTTGTCCGGGATCGCGGCCAATGAAACGCGCCGACAAAAAAGCTGCAATAATTTCCATTGCCAGTCCTGCCCCAATCACACGCGGACCCAGGCACATTACGTTCATGTCATCATGCTCGACCCCTTGATGCGCAGAATACGTATCATGGCAAATACCTGCATACACGCCTTTGAATTTATTGGCCGCAATGCACACCCCCACTCCGGAGCCGCACAGCAAGATCCCGCGCTCGGCTTTTCCTTTCTGGATGGCGTTTCCAACCTTCTCGGCGTAATCCGGATAGTCATCCAGCGGATCAAGTATTTTGGCTCCCAAGTCGAGCGGCTCGTGTCCGGCACAGCGAATGGTTTCCAGCGCCATCTCCTTGAGCGGGAACCCGGCGTGGTCACATGCAACAGCTATCTTCATAGACATTACTCCTGAAAGCATAATTCGCCCTGATTCTACCATGCGAATAATAAGAGACCACTCTCAGAAAATCGCCATTGAATGACAGGCTGCACAGTTTTTAGCCCAATGGTACAGAAAGGCATTACTTGAATCAACGTTATATAAAATAACATGATATATAATATTACATTAAGGAGGCTGACAATGAACGTACGCAGCAAGGATGCAGAACCCGTGGATCCTGTGATAAAAGAATATAAGAAATACGTGCCGATCACCTACGGCGGCGTTGGCTCTCTCTCGCGTCCAGGTGGTCCCTCAAATTTAGGCGCTGGGTTGGGTGGCGGCCTGTTCGATATTATTTTCGAGAAGCTTGGGATAAAGAAAAAATCCCGCAAGCGCTCCGAAGGTGAAGAATAGCAGGTCTAAGCTTCAACCCACTGGAGTAAAGACCATGGCAACCCTCAATCCTGCCAAGCAAATTTCTATGGCACAATGCATTGCCAACCTGCGGAGAAACGATAATCAGCATTGTTCTCTGCAGTCTGAATCGCTTTTAATGAGAGTTTTGCGAGTTCATTATCCGGTTGTAAGCAGGTAGTGGTATATTTAAGCATGTTCAAGCCGCGGCTCATCCAGAATGCGTATTTAATCCTTTGTTGGAATAGGAGATGCTAGATGAAAACTGTTTCAGGAGTTCCGGGGAATGCAAATCCAGCACCTCAATCATTGATGGACCGCATCCTTGGATGGCCCTGCACTCGTCTAGGGTGGTGGTCAATCGGTCTGGGAGTATCATTTGAGATCCTTTGGATCCTGTTCAAACCCATCTCGAACATCGCGCCCTGGATGCAAGTGGTGCTGCCCTACTACAGCAAATTTATGCTTTTATGTGGTCTTGCCGCGATTATAGTTGGCCTGATTGCAGCAATAAAGAGCCATGAGCGATCGTGGCTTATCTGGCTGGCGATACTTCCCGGCTTGTTTGTTCTACTTTCCATCCTTGTTGAGTTCATCGCGCTAAAATGAAAATGTATGGAATTGGGGGATCATATATATCCTAATAAGGATTCGCAATAAACCAGTATTTATTTTTAAGGAAGAATCTCTCCTGATAACAGGAGAGGTCTATTTAACCGGTGCTGTGCCGATTTGTGCTTATTTTTCAGCGCGGAAACTGCATACCATCGTTGGCGGGCCACGGATGGGAATGTTACCCGGTGGAAGCGGTAGGGGGAGCAGAGGTGGGTGGACCAGCAGTTGGGGGAACAGAAGTTGGGGGAGCACTGGTCGGCGGAACAGCGGTCCCTGGGACAGGTGTATCTTGCGGGACAGGCGTCGGGCGGATGGGAGTTGGGGGGGCAGGCGTTGCTGTTTCTTGTGGAACAGGGGTCGGTCGGATAGGAGGCTTTGTCGGGGCAGATGTATTTGTCGGGACAGGAGGTTTTACCGGAACATATACAGTTGGAAGTGAAGTCGAAGTGGGTATAAGTGTGAGTGTCGGTCTACCTCTCGTAGAAGTGGCAGAAGTGGTCGGTGTCCACGTAGGGGTCGCAGTTACGCGATGAGAGGTAGTCCTTGCGGGCGTGATGGCAAGTCCAGGGAAAAAATCCGAAAGATGAAGGACGCTTGTCTCATTGGCAGTCGGGACAAGTCCATACAAAGCGGTTGAACTCACACCCTGGCGGGAAAAGGCCTGCCAGCCGATAACCCCGAATGATAAAAAGAACAAAACTGCCAGGAGGATCTTCGCCCTGAGAGAGTAAGCCCGAAGGTTGGAGCCAGTGGCGGCTCTGAGGCGCTTTTCGGCCTCTATATTCTGTTCGATTGCCCGGGCTTCCTCCAGGTACAGATGAGCCCCCGTTTGGTCACCGAGTGCCAAAAGCAGGCTGCCCAGCTTGTTGAGGCTTGCTGCAGTATCAGGGTGCTCCTCCCCCAGCACTTTTTTGCGTATCACCAGGGCTTGCTCATAAAATTGCCTGGCACGCGTAGAATCGCCCATCTCATGCAGTACTTCGCCCAGATTGTTGAGGCTGCTGGCGGTGTCGGGATGCTCTTCTCCCAGTACTTTCCTGCGGATCGCCAGAGCTTGGTCGAAATAAGCCTGGGCACCTGCATGGTCACCCATCCTCTGCAGCACTTTGCCCATGTCGTTGAGGCTGGTGGCAGTGTCGGGATGTTCCTGTCCCAGCACCCTGCTGCGTATTGCCAGGGCTTGCTCGTAATAAGACCGGGCGCCTGTACTGTCGCCCATTGCATACAGCATTCCTCCCAGGTTGGCGAGGCTGCTGGCAGTGTTTGGGTGTTTCTCTCCCAGCATTTTTTGGTTGATCGCCAATGCTTGTTCAAAGTATGGGCGGGCGCCTGTAAAGTCGCCCATTGACTGGTGCAGTACGCCCAAATTGTTAATGCTGGTGATGGTAGCCGCATTCTCCTCGCCCAGCATTCTCCTCCGGACTGTCAGGGCTTGTGCGTAGTAAGGCCGGGCGCCCGCATAATCGCCCATCGCCTGCAGCAGGTGTCCCATATTGTTGAGGCTCCGGGCAGTGTCGAGGTGCTCCATACCCAGCACCTTTCTGCGGATCACTAAAGCCTTCTCGTAGTAAGGGCGCGCACCCGCAAGGTCGCCCATTCTTTCCAAAAGTCCTCCCAGGTTATTAAGGCTGATGGTTGTGTCGGGGTGTCCTTCGCCCAGGGTTCTTTGATTGAAGGCCAGTGCTTGTTCGTAATAGGATCGGGCTCCTGGGAAGTCTGAAATCGCCTCCAGGTAGTATCCCAATTCGTTTGCCAGTCTGGCGGCCTGTTCATGTCTCCCTTTGAGCGCCTGATCAGTAAGATGTTTTAGATGAGCGAGCACCGGCTGCATTTTAGCCGGGTTCCCGCTCTGGTTAGTATTCGCTGCTGCTGAAAGAACGGTTTGCTCAACCTGTGCCAACACTTGCATGTCTGGAAGGGAATCGCGTACATACCAACATACCAACCAGTGCATCCGTAAATAACCTGCTTCATTCCCATCTATAAGACCTGTTTCCGTCAGCCTGTTCACCCCTTCCCCAAAAGCAGCCAGGTCGAACTTTTTTGCTCCTGCTCTGGTCCTTAGCAATTCCCGTGGGATAAACTCTCCAGGTGCGAAACAGGCTATCTGTTTCAATAAATCCAATGCCAAGCGGTTGGTCTCACCTTCCTGGCTTAACCATTCCAAATCAACCGCAAAGGCGCGTCCGACATCCATGTCAGATCCGCTTGGGGTGAACTCGTCACCTATTACCGAAGGCTTCTTCAGTATTCTTGCCTGGTGAAGCGCTTCAAGAAATTGTCCCGGGTTGATATCGAGGCGGTAAGTGCTCAGAAAACTTCCCGCCATGTGCAAGGCCAGGGGCATGTTTCCCAAATCGGTTGCGATGGCATCCAGGCTGGGATCATCCTTTTCCAGATCCTCCCGGAAGGCTCGCAGCAGGGCTATACTATCCGGTTTTTCAAGCAGTCCAATCGGCAGATTTTGGATTCCCGGCTCCGTATCCCAATTGCTCTGCCGGCTGGTTACCAGTACCCGGCTGCCACCTGTCACCGGTCGCCATTGTGCCAACAGTTGAGGGTCCTCGCAATTATCAAAGATGAGCAGGCGGGGCATCCCGCTCTGCCAATCTGAGAGCACTTGTTGGACCCGGGTTTCCAGTGGAAAGCCATCGGCGAAACTCCCGCACGCCGCCACCTCTGAAGGTATCAGGTCAGGCTCCGTAAAATTCAGCCAGAAAATCCCCCCGCAAAAGAACCGGCCGTAACGCTGGGCAAATGCATAGGCCAGTTGTGTCTTGCCGATTCCCCCCATCCCAATGGCACCCCCTGCCTGGGTAATCACAACCGTGTCCCCTTTTCTTAACCACGCGGCCAATTGTTTTAAGTCCTCTTTCCGTCCCACGAAGGGTGAATCGGGAAGGATGGTAGGAAAACGGGAATCATCAGGCAGCGAGGCAGGCTTCGGAATTCTATTCAAAGGTAATTTACTCAGCCTCGCAAGCGCCACTTTCAATTCACCATCATCCACCTGTCGCGGAGTGACGGTATCTTGGACTTTCTGGGATAAGGGAAGCAGTGCGCTTGCCTGGGTTTCTTCCTTATCAACCTGGCGTGGAGGGACTGGTTCACTGGCTTTCTGGGATGCAGGTGGAGGTTGGCTCACAGGCGTTTCTTCTACATGGTGTAGCCCTGCCACTTGCTTTGGATGTGATGGGTCACGTGCATTGTTTAGGAAATTTTCATCAGCCAGGATGAGTTCTTCAGTGAGAGTAGTGATGAAATCCCCCACCGCTTTTTGGATTGTTTCTGGCGGTAATTTATTGTGATCCTGCATAATTTCGATCAAAAGCTTGGCAAGACCCACATCGGTGGGATGCATGTAGAACCTATCCACAGCGGGTTTGAAATCGGCCATGAATTTCTTATTACTTGGCAGGTAATCGAAAAGCGCCTCCCAGGCGCGTTTGTCCGCCCAATCCTTCCAGAGACGGTCGGCAGTATTTCGCACAGCCTCCGTAATGGAATTTTGTTCGTTCTTTGGGATATGCTGTTCCTTGACAACTTCCTCGCCCAACTTGCTCTCAATGAGGTTTTCGAGGATTACAAGGCCCAGTTTTCCAGGTTCTCTGCCGGTTTCTGCCATCTGGTTCCCTTCCCTATGGGAAGAGGGGGGATTAATCGTATCACATTGTAAGGGCAAACACATCTTCGCGCAAGTATCGCAATTATCCGCATTATGGCTTTCTCAAGAATGGGAAATACCTTCGGTGAGCAAAGCAAAAGCGGCCGGGAGATGACCGGCGAACCATCTTCTGCCCTCGGCGGCATTCTTGAAACCGGCTTTCTTGATCAAACCCAGGACCAGGTTATGTACAATGGACAAAATGCGTCCGGCTGCACCTTTTGTCATCCGTGTAGCATCTTCATGAAAAGTTACATCTCGACGATAGTGCAGTCCAGTTTCAATCAACCACTCCTGGCGTCTGACGGCAAGTACTTTCTCGGGTTGTGCTTTTTTGCGGGAGAGGCTGGTAATGCCGTACTCAACTTCACAACTGGATTTGTAGGCCTGCCCTTGGCGCATCCAAGTGAATTTACGCTCCAACCGATACACCTGTCCAAGCCCGGGCCAATCGGAGTAATCATTCAGCATCTCACTGGTCTGGATCGAACGAACCTCGATGCGTCCATGGCCGCAATTGGTGGTTTTGGCGGATTGAAAGTCGGTTGGGATCTTGCCGAAACCGGGTCGCGGTTGGTCAGTGGTAAATACCCGTTCAATATCCTGGTACAGGCGCTCCTGGTTTTCCTTTACCGGCCACAAATAGTCGCTGCCACAGCCAACTATGTAAGCAGACACGCCGCGTTGCGTGTGAAACGCATCACCCGTGACAATTTTCCCGGCCAATGGCACTCTTTCCAGCACTCTGGCAGCCACTACAACCTCGTTTTCTCCGCTTCCCACAGCCGCCTGAGCCAAAACTTGCTGACTTTGTCCATCATACACGCTCAAAACATAGTCGCTGCGCTCCTGGTCGGCCACCCGCGTCCCTCGCAATGCCTTGCCGTCCATCCCCAGCACCTCGCAACTCTTATCTGCTCTTTGTTGATGGTACGCCTCCATCAATCCCTCCAATTCATCTTCGCTGATAATTTC
>CAWDEV010000004.1:0-204077 GCA_963801385.1 uncultured Chloroflexia bacterium | reverse complement strand
ATTGGGGTGGCGCTTCTGATCGGGTCGGCTGCGTTCTGGTATACCGGCCTGAAGTCGGCCAATCCGCCGGATATGGGGCAAAGCGTGCGGGATTGGATCGCTACCATCACCGGCGTGATCAGCTGCATCATCGGGGTGCTGACCTATTTCAAGAAGGATAAGAAGGGGGAGTGAATTCGAGAGGCGTGAGATTTCCGGGGGCACCAGGAATAAGGAGTGGAGAGTTTCCCTCATCCAGCACGCGCACCGCTTGCCAAAGGGGCTTCGAGCCGCCCGCCACGTGTAACCGTACTTTGGGTACAATTTACGCGTTTCTAGAATAACCTGGGCTGGATTGTATGGGGTTCACAAATGGGTAAACCAAGCAACTCGCCAAACCTGGGCAGATCATCTTTGTCATAAGTCTGTAATTCGATAGCGCCCACCCATTGCGCGGAGGCCAGATGAATGGCGTCGTTAGTGGTCAATTTCCAGCCGCGTGACATCCCTTCCCGCATGAGCTTGCGTGCCGCTAGAGCTATTTCATCGGAGAAATCCACCACCTCAATCACATCCGGGTTGTTCCATAAAGCATCTATACGGATCTCTTCTTCCTGGCTCAACGCGCGCTTTAATCTTTCATGCGCCACCCAAGCTACTTCGACCTTTGAGATTGTGGATGTCACAATACGGTCATTCTTGCTGGATTCCATGCCTTCCAGAAGTGCATCCAGCATGGGGAGGCGGTCAGGATCGTTATTCAAATATGAGATAAATACATTCGCATCCCAGTAGATAAAGCGAGGTTCAGGCATTCCGCATTCTCCTGAGAATGTCCTCGGGCTTCTCATCCCCCTGGCTCCAAGGCAGGACACCTCGGGCGCGTTTATAACTGCCGGGTTCAACATCTTCCAGGATGTGGATGCTTTTTACTTCCCGCAGGACAATTGGGCGGCCCGACTCAGATTGCCTCCCGATCCTGCCAGAAACGACGGCGCGCTTGCCCCAGGCATTGCGCATGCGTTCTTCCTCGCCCTCTTTCAAGTAACAGTTAACCGGTTTATCAAACAGGGCATCCCAAATGGTGAAACTCAGTTTACGGCGCATGGTCAGGGTTTGAATCGTCCCTTTGATCGTGCCCAAACTATATTTCATGGGAGGGGCTTTTTCCCCAATCTTCAACTTACCGCTAACAATAAATTCCTTAGCCGGGGTTTCAAAACGCAGGGAAGTGATTTTGCCATTCAGCAGGTCAGTGATCGTCCAGGCGCTGCGGCGGACCGCTTCGGAGTATGGGATTTCCAGCCCGCTGGCAAGCGCCTCTCCGACCGTTTCGTAGGCATCCACCACGGTTTCAACGATTTTCTGATCCTCGTACAAGCCCTGGAATGTGGCAACTGCGCTCCCGGCATAGAGTTCGTCCACGCGCCACTCTATACCAGCATTACCGCCCACCTCTTTGGAAAGATTGTTCAAAAGCGCGTTGAATGCGCCCAACGCGCTGGCAAAAACGTTGAGCGTTACTTCTCCTTCCAGGACGAAGGTCAGAGTATCTTTTGCCATATCTTCTCACCAGGATGATTAACCTTTCACACGCAAATTATACGCTTGTTTGAACGGATTCACGCGCCTGAATTCAACCGCTCGATTCCTTATAAAACAAATCCAGCCCATCGATCAATTTCTGGAACATCTTCCCAAACTCCCGCTCATCCTGCCACTTCGAAAAGTCCAGGATGTTGTATTCCATGATCTGCTCGCGCAGACGCGCCGGCCACGCGCAATCTTTCCATGCTTCACATCGCTACCTAAAAAGCAGAAAGAGAAAAAGTCTCTCCATGAATGACCTACTCTCCCATCTCCCTGACAATCTCCATTGTCTTCACACTTACCGCACACACCCTCCCCAGCAGCTCGATCACGGACTCCTTGTAATCCGCGAACTTGTAGGTATTGAACTTCTCCGCAATTGTCGGGATCTTTCGGTTTCTTCTCTTTGTATCGCTCCAGCACCCATTCCAAGGCGGAATAGGTTCCCAGGCGATATTCCCACGCCGCGGCCGGCACCCCGCGCAGCGTCGTGACCGTATCTAATTCAGGAACCAGCACCAGGTTCTTCGAGCGGGCGTACTGCTCCAGCAGATCCTGGAACGGCTTGCGCAGGGTGCTCTCATTGCGCGTCCCGCCATAGCGGATCATCTGCTCCACCTTGGCGTAATATTGCTGGATCAATTGGACTGACATGGGCGATTCTCCCCGGGCGGATGGATACTTTTATTTTACATCGAAAACAGTTTTGCGACACAGGCTGGAGGCACGGTGTTCTTAAAGTCAAAAATACTTAACACGAACCCTGCATAGTACGCAGGACAGGTGGGACGAATATATCGAATAACACGAATTGTTAATGGATTATTCGTGAGTCCACTGAAAAAACGATTGGACGAAAAAGGTAAGAGTTTAATATAATAGAGACATCCTTCCTGCGGAAAAAGTGAAGCATGTTCAAAGCGAATAAACGTCATCTACAACCCTTGCTGATCAGCAATGTGAGCGATCTTCCCGAGAAACACCAGCAACGTCTGGATCGATCCTGGGCAGGCGTATTCTATCGAGAGACCTTCTGTCGTTTGAAAGAAGAAGCTTTTGCAGTTTTATATGATGATCAACCCTCCCGGCCAAACATACCGGTGAATGTATTGGTGGGCCTGGAAACGCTCAAGGCTGGATTTGGCTGGAGTGACGAAGAATTGTACGATCATTCTGTTTTTGATATGCAAGTACGCTATGCCTTGGGCTACCGAGATTTGAAAGAAGGCGAATTTGATATACGCACGCTGTACAATTTTCGACAGCGTTTGAGCCGGTACAATCAAGCCCAAGGGGTCAATCTCCTGGTAAAGGCATTTGAAGAGATCACAGATCAGCAGATTAGCGACTTGAAAATTCAGACGCACATTCAACGAATGGATAGCACGCAAATTGCCAGTAACATCATGGATATGAGTCGCTTGCAGTTGTTGGTAGAAGCCATTCAGCGTCTTTACCGCATTTTATCCGAAGCTGATCGACAAAGCTACAAAGAGATGTTTGCACCCTACTTGAAAGTCAGTTCTGGGCAGTATACGTATAGCATCAAAGGGAAAGAAGAAACCCATCGGAACATTCAGCAGGTAGGCGAGAGCATGTATCGGGTCCGGAGTGAGTTGAAAGAGCGTTACGGGTCAGAACCCGTCTTTCAAGTTTTCGAGCGCTTTTTCAGTGATAATTTTCACCTGGAAGGCCAACAGGTGCGGGCCAAGAAAAACGAAGAGATCAGTGCCGAGTGTTTGCAGTCCTGCGATGACCTGGAAGCTACCTTTCGGCGCAAGCAGGAGCAGGAGTACAAAGGCTACGTGGCCAACCTGGCTGAGACCTGCGAACCAAGCAATCCTTGCCAGCTGATCACCAAGGTTCAGGTGGCACCCAATCATGTGGAGGATTCTGATCTGATGATTACCGCTGTACCGGATTTGAAGCAGCGCACGGACCTGGAAACCCTGCATACGGACGGCGCGTACAGCAGTCCGGAAGCCGATCCGGTCTTACAGAAAAACCATGTGGAATTAGTCCCAACCGCCATCAAAGGCCGTCACCCAGATCAAGGTAAATTCGGTTTGGCAGCCTATACCTTCCAGGTTGATGAACAAGGAGTGCCCCTCCAGATGACTTGTCCACAGGAACAGGTTGCTCGCATTCACTGGGGGAACAAGAAAGGCGCTCTGGTCGCTGATTTTGAACCGCTTCATTGCGAAACCTGTCCTTTTCATAAAAGTGGTCAATGCCGCGCCAAGCCAGGCAAACGCGACAAACACTATCACCTGGACTTCAACCTGCACGAGGTTCAAGTAGCCAGACGCCGCCAAGCAAAAGATCAGCAAAAGCACAGCGGAAAAAACTTGCGGGCTGCGGTGGAAGCCACCTTGCGCACGATCAAGCATCCGTTCCCGGCAGGTAAATTGCCGGTCCGCGGCTTGTTCCGGGTCACCAGTTTGATCGTCGGATCGGCTTTGATGAGCAATGTGCGCAGTATCTTGCGTTATGAAAAAGCCAAATTCAAGAAGGATCAGTTGCAAATCGCTCCTAAAGAGCCTGAAATAGGCTCCTCGGAACAACCTTTAGTCTCTTTTTTGCGTTTGTGTTGGCTTCGCATGGAAGTCTTCATCCGGCTTTTTGAGAAACCATTGTCATGCTTCACTTGTTAAAGTTCTGTTTTTTCAGTGGACTACATTCGTGCCAATTCGTCGCATTCGTGCAATTCGTGTTCAATTCTTCGCGGTAAAAGCGCATCGCTGCCAGACTATAAGAACACCCCAAGGCTGGAGGGGATGGACTTGACTCGAAGTTTTTTTCGTGCTAGGATGAAATCAGAAACGGAGCAATGAACCAAGACCTTTCATCACAGAACGACCTGTACAAGGACTTGGATGCCACCAAGCGAAACCGTCCGGAATGGTTTCGCTTTTTTAATTGGAGAAGGGTACCTGGGAAACGAGGAGGCAGCATGAACAAGGAACGAACACTTACCAGTCAAAAGCGTTTCGTCGCAGCCGGGATGGCGTTGATCATGGCGCTGGTTGTTGGGATGGGAATCATCCATCACGCCCGGGCGCAGGTTATCACCGATGTGATCGACCTGGGGGACGAAGGCGGGGGAGTCGCCGTGAATTCAGACACGAATCGCGTCTACGCCTGCGTCGGGAGCAAGATCAAAGTTTACGATGCCCAAACCCATGCGCTGATCACCACGATTACGCTGCCTCAGAACTATACCCCTTGCTACGATGTGGTCGTGAACCCGGTGACGAACCGGGTATATGCTGCAGGGTTCCGGACCTACGTCATCAATGGCAGCACCAATGCGGTGCTGAAAAACTTTGACAAAGCCGGGGAGGAAATTGCCGTGAACACCGCCACCAACCGGGTATACATTTCGGAGCGATCGGCCTATCCTTATTCTTCTCCAAGCGTGGTGCACGTACTCAATGGAGCGGATAACAGCTGGCTTCCCGACATCCCGGTGGGAACTCCAACCACTTTCGAGTACACGCACCTGGCGGTGAATCCAATCACGAACCTGATCTACATCACCTTCACGGCCGACGACTATCTACGCGTGCTGGATGGGAATACTCACGCGGAGATAACCCGCATTCTCCTGGAAAATATCGGGTACGTGAGCGTGAATCCAGCCACCAACCGGGTGTATGTCGGGAGGAACTACACGGATGCCGCAGTATTGGACGGAGCGACGAATACCGAAGTAGGCAGCATCAGCCGGCTTGGCTGGCAGCTGCACGTGAACCCGCTGACCAATCGCATCTATGCCATCTATTCAGTGTCGCCGGGATACGTTGTCCGGGTTGCTGACCTGACGACAAACCGCGTGGTTGGATACGTATACCAGGATGGCAATTGGGCAGATTTTGACATCCACCTGGGCCTGGGCAAGCTGTTTGGCGCACACGAACCTTATTCCGATCCCTGGAGCAAGAAGATGACGGTCATCCAGGACGCCAGCCCCACCAGCCCTGCACCGGAACCGGATCCCCCTGCCATCATCGCCACGCTTGACCTGCCAGAAGCCGGGGAGGGGATCGCAGTTAACGCGCTGACCAACCGCCTGTACGTGGGCGTCGATGGAGGCATTTCCATTTTTGATGCAACCACGATGGACTCGCTCGCCAGCATCCCCCTATCTGAAGAACCGGCCTGGCCACCGGTCTACGATGTGGGCGTGGACGAGGCCAGGAACCGGATCTATGCCGTCACGGTCAGCGGGACCTATGTGATCAACGGCGCGAATAACCAGGTAATCAAAACCCTGGGAAGTGGTGACGAAATCGCCGTCAACCCGGGCAATGGGCGCGTGTATATTGCTGATGAGGCAGTTTTTCTGGGTGACCCGGATGTGGTCAAAATCTATGACGGCGTGGGTTTAGCGCTCATACGCACGCTCAACCTGGGAACCTCCAGCCATTTCCAAACGGTCCACGTGGCAGTCAACCCCACCACAGGGTATGCCTACTGCACCTATTCACTGGACGGCGATATGCGCATCATCAGCCCGGCGACGGATGATGTGGCACAGACGATGGATTACAATTCCTTTGGCGACGTAAGCGTGAACCCGGCAACCAACCGGGTGTACGTGCGGATAACGCGCAGCGGACAGTCGGGCGCGTTAATCCTGGATGGTAACACGCACGCCGAACTGGGAATGATAGAAGGGGTGAGCGGGCAATTGGAGATCAATCCCCTGACCAACCGGTTGTACGGTTACGACGGATATACCTTGTTCCACGCCTATGATGGAAACAGTGGAGAACTGCTGAGCCGGGTGTTCCTGGATGGAGACATCAATGATTACGCCGTCCACCCGGGCCTGTCGCGGCTGTACGTGACCAACTACGACTATCCCGCCGAATGGGCAAAGAAAGTAACAGTGATCCAGGATTCAGGCCAAATCATGGCATGGGTATTGACTGTCAATAAGACCGGCAGCGGCACCGGTATCGTAAGCAGTTCCCCACCCGGCATTGACTGCGGATCGTCATGTTTGTTTGCTTTTCCTTACAACACTTCTGTCACGCTGACCGCGACTCCCGCCACGGGATCGACCTTCAACGGTTGGAGCGGCAGCGGCTGTTCCGGCACAGGCACCTGCACGGTGAGCATGGATGCAGCCAAGTCGGTCACAGCCGATTTTACGTATATGGGTACTTTCACCATCTCGGGTAACGTGGACATGGGTGGTGTGACACTGCGGTACAACGATGGGAGCCCCCGAACGACCACTTCCGACAGCAATGGCGACTACTCGATCACGATCACCGGTGGCTGGTCAGGCACGGTAACACCCATCAAGGTGTGTTATGCCTTCTCACCGCCCAGCCGGGGTTATACCAACGTATTGGCGGATAAGACCGGTCAGGACTATACAGCGACAGCCGTATCTTGCGAGGTGAATTATCTGCCGGCTGGTTGTGAGGTAGAAAATGGACGATGCGCGACAGAGATGGAAATCAACATGGGTGAGCACCAAAACCCGTGGGTGGATGTTTATGAGCCATAGACTTCCGAGTTTTCGATAAACTCGGAAGTCTGAGGATATGGGTAACCTTTTCATGCCGGAGTTCTACCCCGAACTCCATTTTTACCTATAGAAATATCCGACCTTGACTAAGAGTATCTATCCGAAAATTGGGGAGGAGTTCGTTTTTTGAGTGTGTGCGGCTCCGCCGCACACACTCAAAAACGGTCTCTTCTATAATTTTCGGGTAGGTTCTAATCCCCGTTCATTTCCATTCAACAGAACAGGATTTGTAAAATTGCTATCACTGACGAGGAGATAAATTACCCAATTCAACCTGATTGAGACCAGGATTATCCACAAATGAACGAACAGGTTATGATGGGACAGTATAATTGTCCAAAAGATTTTTATCTACCTACCCCGCCGGTAACCATAGGGTGGGCACATAATGCTCAATATTTTCCATCATCTGACAAGGAGAAGAAACATGCTACAAGGCCTTTTTGGAAACGCAACAGAAATAAACGCGATAAGAGCTGCAAAAGGATGTGGATGCAAGGACTTACGGGCAAAAAGGCCGAATATCATTCCATCCCTTATAAATCCATCAGCCATTTTTCGGTCGAAACTGCAGGCACATTCGATATGGATGCCGAAATGAAAATCTACATCTCCGGAAATCCGACCCCCATTCAGCGCGAATTCAAACGTGGAACAGACATAGTGGGCATTCAAAAAGTGTTAGCAGGCTTTATATTGAAGTAATCCCATACCTCGTCCCGGAGTTCTACCCCCTGTCCTACAGACATCCCCCCATTTTCCAGCGTACAAAAAAATCGGCTCCCGGAGAGTAGGGCAGGCGGAGCTGGTGATTTGTGTTGTAGATGGAATACGCGACAGCGGAACAAATAATAAAAGAGCGAGATAAATCCCGCTCTACGGGATTTAGGAAATCTCTACCGGTGCAGACGAAATTTCAACCGGGCAGACAAACAGCCGATCTTTGATAGGCGCTTTTTGCGTTCCCACAATTTCGAAGCTGTCCTCACAGCGGATGTCGACTGAAGACGAGCCCAGCATGACCTTGATCGTCCCGGGCTCGACAACCAGCTTGAATTCTTCGTCATAGAATGCCAGCAGGTCCACCGGGAGGTGGAAGGTGATGTGCCTGGTTTCGCCGGGCTGCAGGGACAGGCGGGTAAAGCCCTTCAATTCTTTCACCGGGCGCGGGACGCAGGCATATTCGTCACAGGTGTACAACTGCACCACCTCATCTCCCGCCACTGCGCCAGTGTTCCGGATGGTCAGGCTCAAATCCACGGTCCCACCCGGCTCAACCTGGCGGGCGGAGAGGCTGAGATTGCCATACTCGAAAGTGGTGTAGCTCAACCCGTGCCCGAAAGGATACAGGGGGCTGCGGGAGGTGCTGACATAATCCCCGTACCAGTTTGACTTCCCGCCGGAAGGTTTCTGGTTATAGAACAACGGGACCTGGCCAACATGACGCGGGAAGGTGATCGGCAACCGGCCGCCGGGATTGACATCGCCGAAGAGCACAGCCGCCACGGCAGGCGCACCCTGCTCCCCCGGCAGCCAGGCTTCCAGGATGGCAGAGGCTTTTTCGGCCAGCTCCGGGATGGCCAGCGGTCGGCCGTTGACCAATACCACGGCCACCGGTTTGCCGGCAGCGAGGACAGCCCGGGCCAGCTCATTTTGCACACCGGGCAGGCGCAGGTCAACGCTGTCGCGTGTCTCGCCGGTGGTGCAGTCCGGCTTGAGGCCCGAGCGATCACCCAGGACCAGCACCACCGCGTCGGCCAGGCGGGCAATGCGGACAGCCTCATCAATCCCGGATGGATCGGGGTCAAGATTATCGCAGCCGCGGGCGTAGAGGACATTAGCTGAAGGAACCGCCTGGCGGATGGCTTCGAGGATGGACGGTATCCTGACCGCCTGAGGAGCCAGGGAGGCCGGGTCAATGCCAGCCAGGGGATGCTCCGCAGGCAGGATGGAGAGCATATATTCCACCTGGGCGGCATAGGAATAGGCGCTCAACAAGCTGCGCCCGCTTTCGGCATTCGGCCCGATGACTGCCAGGGTGCGGATGGTCTTCTTGAGCGGCAGGAGGCCGTCATTGGCCAGCAAGACCATACTCTGACAGGCAATCCGGCGCGCCAGAGCTATCTGGTCGGGGGTTTCAAAGACTTCCAGGACGCGGTCTTCATCCACAAAGGGATTTTCGAACAGGCCCAGCTCGAACTTCTTCAGCAAATGACGGGACACGGCCGCATCCACCCGGTCCATTTCGACTTTGCCTTCAAGGATGGCTTGCTTAAGGGGCAAGCCGTAACAGTCCATGCCAGGGGTCTCCACATCGATGCCGGCACGCAAGGCCAGCACGGCGGCTTCAGAGCGGTCCGCAGCGACGTGGTGGTAGTTATGGATCATGAGGATGGCATCGTAATCCGAGACAAGCAGCCCATCAAAGCCCAGTTTATAACGCAACAGGTCGGTCAAAATAGACGGGGAAGCCGCCACCAGTTCGCCATCCAGCTCGGGATAGGCATTCATGATGGTGTGCAGACCGGCATCCCGGATGACAGCCTGGAAGGGAGCCAGATAGACTATCCCACAGGTCACGCGGGCCCATGTGCACCGGGGCGCAGTTCATGCCGCCCTGTGAAAGGCTGTAGCCCACAAAATGCTTGCCGGTGGCCATCACCCCGCCCGCCTGCAAGCTCCCGCCTTGCAAGCCGCGCACATAAGCCATGCCAAACTGGCTGACCAGGGCGGGGTCTTCGCCAAAGGTTTCTTCCAGGCGGCCCCAGCGCGGGTCACGCGCCACGTCCAGCACGGGCGCCAGGCCCTGGTGCGCGCCGACTGAACGCATCTGGAGGCGGATGGCGTCAGTCATTTGCGCGGCAAGCTCAGGCTGGAAGGTGCCCGCCAGCCCGATCATTTGCGGGAAAGCAGTCCCGCCGAGGGCCATGTAACCGGCACAACATTCCTCGTGGACGATGGCAGGAATGCCCAGGCGGGTATTGTTGACCAGAAAGCGCTGCAGCGCAGTTGGCAGCCCGGGCGCTGGAGAGCGGATCGAACAAGGATGAACCCCCCAGGCGTGTGATCTGCCCGATCCCCAGCGCCAGCATCGCCTCCATTTTCCGGGTGGAGAGGCTGTGGCTGTCTTCGAGGAGATCACGCAGCCAGCAGGAATAAAGCTGGGCCAGTTTCTCATCCAACGTCATCCGGCCCAGCAAATCCGCAACCCGCCGGTCGGCGGGCAGAGAGGCGTCACGATAAAGCATCAGCGAACACCCATGAGCAGTTCAACCGTCAACTGGTCCAGACGCTCGTACTGCAAGCCGCGGCTGGCGATGGCAACCCGGTCGAAAGCCTGCGCCTTGAGGGCGTCGGCCCTGGCAGAACTGTACTTGCCGAAATAGGGTGCCAGGCTTCTCATCAACGGCGTTGTTGGCAGCCAGGATGGCCTGGATCTCGGGATCGGCATTGAAGCGGGCGGCCTTTTCCTTCAACACCAGGTAGGTGCGCATGCAGCCGCGTGCAAAGTCCTTGACGCCCTCGAAGTCTTCCGTGCGGTAGGCATGGGCGTCGAAGTGGCGCGAGCCCTGGTAGCCGACATCTTCGAGGAACTTGACCAGGAAGAAGGCGGCCTTCAGGTCACGCGAGCCGAAGCGCAGGTCCTGGTCGTAGCGGCCGGGATACTGGTCGTTCAGGTCAATGTGGAAGAGCTTGCCGGCTTCCCAGGCCTGGGCCACGCCGTGCATGAAGTTCAGCCCGGACATGTGCTCGTGGGCCACCTCGGGGTTGACGCCGACCATCTCGGGATGGTCGAGGGTGGCGATGAAAGCCAGCATGTGACCGGTGGTGGCGTTATACATATCGCCGCGCGGCTCGTTCGGCTTGGCTTCCAGGGCCAGCTTCATATCATATTTCTTGTCCAGCACATATTCGCAGAAGAAGTTCATGGCCTCGCGGTTGCGCCGGATGGCATCCACGGCGCTCTTGGAGGCATCCGTCTCGGTGCCTTCGCGCCCGCCCCAGAAGACATAGACCTTGGCTCCGAACTCGGCGCCCAGGTCGATGGCCTTCAAGGTCTTCTGGATGGCGTAGGCGCGCACCTTGGGATCGTTGGAGGTGAATGCGCCGTCCTTGAAGACCGGGTCGTAGAACAGGTTGGTGGTGGCCATCGGGACCACCAGGCCGGTCTCGTCCAGGGCTTTGCGGAAGGCTTTCTTGATGGCCTCGGCTTCGGCCGGGGTGGCATCGATGGGGAGCAGGTCGTTGTCGTGGAAGTTGACGCCGTAGGCGCCGACTTCGCCCAACAGGTAGACCAGTTCGGCCGGGGTTTTGGCGCCGCGGACGGCGGCGCCAAAGGGATCGCTGCCCTTCGAGCCGACCGTCCACAGGCCAAAGGTGAACTTATGCTCGGGTTTGGGATCATAATTAGAAGTCATGGGAAATCCTTTCTAAGGAAGATAGACGATAGACGATGGACGGTGGACGGTGGACGATGGTCCATGGTCCGTAGTCAGTGGTCGGTATTTATGAGCGGGTTTTCTTGAACTGATAATCAACCAGGACAGCCAGCACCAGGATGATGGCCTTGGTAACAAACTGCCAGGCAGGCGCCACGTTCATCATCTGCAGGCCGGTGGTAAGGCTGCCGATGATCAGCGCGCCGATGAGGGCACCCGGGATGGTACCGACACCGCCGAGGGGCGAGGTACCGCCCAGGATGCAGGCAGCAATGGCATCCAGCTCATAACCCTGGCCGGCGGCGATGGTGCCGTAACCGACATAGGAGGCCAGCACAACGCCAGCCACGCCGCACAGGAAGCCCATCAGGGTGAAGACCCGGAACAGCACGCTGGTGATATTAATGCCGGAGAGCCGGGCAGCTTCCCGGTTACCGCCAAGTGCATAAACATAGCGGCCAAATCGGGTATTGTTCGAAATGTACATCATAATCAACGCCACGATCGCCAACAGCAGGACCGGGGCGGGGATGCCAGTATAGGTATTGACGAGCAGGACATAGGCCAGCACGATCAGCCCCGGGATGATCACGCCCGAAAGCAGATCCTGGTACAAGGGCCGCAGGGCAAAACCATACCTGGCCTTGCCGCGCCGGCTGCTGAGGATGTTCCAGATCAGCGCCGCGGCCACAACCGCCCAGATGATATAACCCAATGTCTTTGGGATATACCCCTGGCCGATGAAGGTGAAATACTCCTGGTGGGCCGCAATGGTCTTGCCGGCGGTGCGCCAGAGGATCAACCCGTTGAACAGCCACATGCCACCCAGGGTGACGATGAAAGCCGGCAGTCCCTGGAAAGCGATGAAATAAGCCTGCAGGGCGCCGGCGGCCGTGCCAACCAACAAGCCGCAGACGACAGTGAGGACGGCCGACAGCAGGGGCTGGTCGGGGAAGAGGGCGTACCAGGTATAGTACTGCAAAAAGGCACACACCACCGAGACGAAGCCTGCCATCTTACCCACCGAGAGGTCAATGCCGCCGGTGACGATCACCAGAACCATGCCGATGGACATGAAGGAGGTCACCGACATCTGGCGGAACAGGTTGGATATGTTTTGCGCTCCCAGGTAACTGCCCTTGGTCAAAAAGGCAAAAATGGCCCAAATGACAACGATGACGATCAGCAGCATGTAGGTCTGGATGTTGCGCCGAACGCTCCCAAGCAAGCGATTGCCCAGGTTTGGGTTTGCTTTCAATTCAGTAGTAGACATATACACACCTCGCTTTGTTCCTTAGTGTTATCAGGCGACAGAAACCCCGGCGGCCAAGGCCATGACGCGTTCCTGGTTGGCTTCCGCAACCGGCAGGGTGGCAGTGGAATGACCCCGGCACATGACCATGACCCGGTCGCTCATGCCCAACACTTCCTCCAGATCGCTGGAGATCATGATGACGGCTTCACCCTTCTCAGCCAGCTCATTCATCAACTTATAGATCTCAAACTTGGCGCCCACATCGATGCCACGCGTCGGATCGTCCATGATCAGGACCTTGGGCCTGGAAAGCAGCCACTTGGAGATGACCACCTTCTGCTGGTTTCCCCCCGAAAGGGTGTTGGTCTCCACAAACAGGTTGGGGGCCTTGATGGACATGCTCCTGGCCTGCTGCTGGCTGGCTTTCAATTCTTCATTGGCATTGATTCGGAAGAACCCGGAGAACTGGTCCAGGTTGGGGAGGGAAATATTCCTGACAATATTCTGGATCAATACCAGGCCCATCTTCTTGCGGTCTTCGGGGACCAGGCTCAACCCATCGCTGATGGCCTGGCGTGAATTTTTAGGTGCAATCGGTTTGCCTTCCATCCGGACCTGGCCCCTGGTGACCTTCCCATATTCTCCGAACAAGGTCAACACCAGCTCGGTCCTGCCGGACCCCATCAACCCGGCAATCCCAAGGATTTCCCCCCTGCGAACATTGAAGCTGACTCCATCCAGGACCTTGCGGGCGGGATTATTGGGGTCAACCGCCTCGAGACCTTCCACTTCAAAGACCACTTCGCCGGGGTGGCGGTTCCCCTTGGGGAAGCGTTCCTTCATTTCGCGGCCGACCATATATTTCACCAGGCCATTCAAGGTCACGTTTTTAATCGGCTGGGTGGTGATGATCCTGCCATCGCGCATGACAGTGACCCGGTCGGTGATCTCAAAAAATTCCTCCAGGCGGTGGGAAATATAAATGCAGGTGATGCCAAGCTCCCTGAGACCTCTCAGGATGCCCATGAGGCTGGCGACTTCGGCTTTACTGAGGGCGCTGGTGGGCTCGTCCAGGATGAGCACTTTGGCGTTTTCCGAGAGGGCCTTGGCGATCTCGACCATTTGCATCTTGCCGACGCCCAGAGAGTTGACAGCGGCGCGCGGGTCAACATCCAGCTGGTATTTTGACAGGATCGACTGCGTTTCGGCGTAGAGCTTATTCCAGTTGATCACACCATGCTCCATCGGCTCCTTGCCGAGGAAAACGTTTTCGCCAACAGTACGGGTGGGGACCAAGGTCAATTCCTGGTAGACGATGGCAATGCCCTTGTCGGCGGCCTCGCGGATGGAGCTTTGACCGAGGTGCAGCTCCTCGCCGTCATAGATCACGCTGCCTTCGTAGGTTCCATACGGGTAGACGCCGGAAAGGATCTTGACCAGGGTGGATTTGCCGGCGCCGTTCTCACCGCACAGACCGTGAATCTCGCCGCGTGCGATCTGGAAGGAAACATCATCCAGGGCCACCACGCCCGGGAACTGCTTGGTGATATGCTTAAAATCAAGAATAATTTCATTATCCACTTCTCACTCCTCCAATCATGACGGATGATTTCCGATCATTCAGATCTGCAGTCTGCGAGATTCCCGGCCCCCGGGAATCGACCGAGGGCCGGGACAAAATCTGTAACGGATTCAGAACTTACGGTCGTGGAGGCCGCTGATCTTCCGGAATGCCGCGGTAGACATCATCATATTTTTGGAAACCACTCTTCACAACCACTTCATAGACGTTGTCCTTGGTGACCTGGACAACCGGCAGGAAGTTAGCCATGACACTGCCGGTCTTGGTCTTATCGTTGGTCAGACTGGCCATCGTGAAGGACTTGACGCCGGTGGGCTGCTCGCCCTTGATCAGGGCTTCGATCATTTTCACAGCCTGCGGGGCCAGCAGGCGGGTATCCTTGAAGACGGAGACGGTCTGCTCGCCGCGGACAATGCTGTTGCAGCCATCGGCGGTGGCATCCTGGCCGGAGATCGGCACCTTGCCAGCCAATCCCTGCGCCTTGAGAGCCTGCAGTTCGCCGAGCGCCGTGCCATCATTGGAGGCCACGACTGCGTCGACCGCATTCTTCTGGGCAGTGAGGATGTTCTCCATCATCGCCAGGGCCTTGGCAGCGTCCCAGTTCTCCACCCACTGGTCGGCAACGATCTTGACCACGCCACTGTCGATGTAGGGTTGGAGGATTTCCATCTGGCCGTTGCGGACCAGGACGGCGTTGTTGTCAGTGGGGGAACCACCGGAGAGGACCATCTTGACCGGGTTGTCCTTGGTCCAGGTGGGGTTGCCCTTATCCAGCCCGAGGGCCTTGACGACGCCATCAGCTTCGTTGCGGCCGACCTCAGTGTTATCGAAGGACAGGTAAGCGGAGATCTTGGAGGTCTTGATCAGGCGGTCATAGGCGATCACCTTTACGCCCGCAGCGACAGCCTTTTCCACAGGAGTGACGGCGGCATCGCCATCTTCGGCGATAACGATCAGGCCCTTGACGCCCTGGGAGACCATGTTGTCGATCTGGTCGCTTTGCAGCTTGACGTCATGGTCAGCTTCCTGGACGATGACTTCGTAGCCATCCTTCTGAAGCAGCTGGGTCATCTGAGCGGATTCGACCGGCCAGCGCTCGGTGGCATAGTCGGAGAACGAAAGGCCGACTTTGATCTTGCCACTGGTGGAGGTCGTGGTAGTGGTCTTGGCGCCGCAGCCGATCAGGCTGGCTACCAATACGATTACCAATGCTACGTACAAGATCTTGCGATTCATAGCTTTTCTCCTTTAGTAGAATGATAGTTTTGATACGGGTTGCTTGAAGGTGATGTACTGATTAGTATCTCCTGTTTCTCTGCCTCCTTCTCCTCATGGATTGAAGAATTCCTTTTCATTTCCCACCCTCATCCTTTGAGCGCACCGGCGGTCAGGCCAGCCACGATCTGGCGTTCGGCAAACAGATAGAAAAGGATGGCAGGCAGGGCAGAAAGGGTGACAAAAGCCGCCGTAAGCGCCATATCAGAACTATACTGTCCCTGGAACTGCATGGTGCCGAGCGGCAGGGTCCAGAGTTTATCCGAATTGAGAAGAATCAGAGGGGTGAGCAAATCATTCCAACTGACAATCATGGTCAAAGCCCCCACCGCGGCCAAAGCCGGGCGCTCCAGCGGGAGCAGGATGAGCCTGAAAAAACCGAACGCAGAACAACCATCAATGGAAGCCGCATCCTGCAGTTCCGACGGAATGGAAAGGAAGAAGCCGCGCAGAATCAGGGTGTTCCCGGAGATACCGAAGGCAATCTGCACCAGGATGACCGCCAGGAGAGAATCGACCAGTTTCATCTGGCGAATGACCAGGTAGACCGGCATGATGGCTACCGTGATGGGGAACATCAAGCCCAGGGTCAGGAGGTTGAAAGCAAAGTCCTTGCCACGGAACTGGATGCGGGCAAAGACAAAGGCAGCCAGGCTGCAGACGATCAGGACGCCCAGCGTTGAGAAAACCATGGTGATAAGACTGTTGCGCAGCAAGCTCCAAAACGAAGGAGTGGACAGGATCTGGCCGAAGTTCTCCCAATGCGGGGGGATCGGCAGGGTATAAGGATGGGTGAACATCTCGCCGCGCGTCTTGAGAGCGCCAAAGACCATGATCACGAGGGGCACAATGATGGTCAGGGTCACAATACTCAATACGAGGTACTGGAAGAACCTGGGCAGTCTTTTCTTGAAAGCGTCACTTTTACGAGCATCAACGGTCGCCATGAAGGTTCCTTTACTAGATGCCGCTCAGCGGGTCGGGGCGGCGGTTGAGCCACAGGTATGCCACGGAGAAGATCAGGCAGAATACCAACATGACGAGCGCCACCGCCGAACCGTATCCCAGCTGGAAACGGATGAACGCGTAGCGGTACATGTAAGTTGCCATCATCTCGCTGGCATTAACCGGCCCGCCCCTGGTCATGATCCAAACCAGGTTAAACTGCGTAAGGCTGCCCAAAACGGACAGGTAGGTGGAAGTACGGATGGTGGTGCCAAGCAGGGGAACGGTAACATACCAGATCGCCTGCCAACGGTTGGCGCCATCGATCATGGCAGCCTCTTCAATTTCCTTCGGGATGTTTTGCAGGCCGGCCATGTCCAGGAGCATGTGCAGTCCAAAATATTTCCAGGAAAGGACGACAAAGACGCAAGCAAGGACCTGGTTCATATTCCCCAGGAAATTCTGGGCATGCACGCCCGGGAAAAGAACCAAAAGCGCATTGACAAAGCCGCGCGTTGGGTCCGGGCTGAACATGCTGATCCAGATGATGGCGGCGATAACTTCGGAGATTACATAAGGCATGAAAAAGATGGAGCGGAAAAACGCCCGGCCGGGCAGGTCACGTCCGACCATGATGGCCAGCATCAGGGCCAGGGGCAATTGAACCACTAGGGAGAGCACCACAATCACGAGACAGTGCTCAATCGCTTTTATGAAGACCTGGTCGGTCAGGATCTGCTTGAAATTATTCAATCCGACAAATTTAGTGGCAGGACCCAGGCCGTTCCAATTGAACAGGCTGTAATAAGAAGAACGGAAAATGGGGTAAATAAGAAAAAGGAAAAAAAGGATAACGGCCGGCAGCAGGAATAGAATAATGGTGATGTAATCTTGAGCACGGCGCGGCGAGCGGCTGTGCACAGGCGACGGAAGGGTATTCCTGAGCTGGGTTATGTTCATGGATCTTTTCCACCTGCGCATTTTCCCCCTGGTTGAAACGTCAGCGGGGGAAAGGAAATAATTTTACAAATCCGATGTGACAGTCACCTTGTCTGTATGGTACTTCAAAATGGCCGCGATGCAAAGGTGACTGTCACAAACTCCCTGAGGGGGTTGGAGGGAACCCAACCCCCTTATTGAAAAAGGGATCTTGCTTACTTGCCGAAGATTGTCTTGGCGCCGGCTTCGATTTCCTGGGCGACCTGCTCAGGTGTCGCGGTGCCTGCATACAGCTTGGCAACAGCATCGTTGATGATGCCGCCCATGGCTGAAGGCATATACTGGTCGTAGTAAAGCTGGAAGTATTTTGCAGCCGACAGGCTCTTCTGGACATTGATCATGTTGGGATTGGCCTTCGTGGCGGGATCGGTCAGGCCGGCTTCGCCGCCTTTGACGACCGGGATACCACCGCCGGTGAGCGCAACCCGCTTTTGCTGTTCAGGAGCGGTCAGGTATTTGACGAAGTCAACTGCTTCCGGGGGGGCATTCTTACCGATGGCGAAACCATTACCGCCACCCATGACATCCGTCACGTCGCCAGCACCACCCTCAACAGCCGGGAAGTTGAACATACCCAGATTGGCAACACCTTTTTTATCGGCAGCTTGACCGGCTTCAGAGCCAGGAGCCCACTGTCCGGAGAGTTCCATGGCGGCCTTGCCGTTGCCGAAGGTGCCCTGCATTTCGTCATGCGTTTGGCCAAGGAAACCGGCCTGGAATGGCTGGAGGTCAATCAATTCCTTCAGTTTCGTGCCGGCTTCGACGAAGCATGGATCAGCGAAGGAGCCCGTGCGGCCGGCAGCGGCCAGGAAACCCTTCTGTCCGCAGATACGAGTGGCAAGATAGGACCAGATGTGCATGCCGGTCCAGGTGTCTTTTTCACCCAATGAGATGGGGGTGATGCCGGCGGCTTTGAGAGCCTTGACATCCGCCAGGAGCTCGGTCCAGGTGGCAGGCGGGTTGGCAATATTGGCCTTGGTGAAGAGATCCATGTTGTACCACCAAGCGACCTCGCCCATGTCCCACGGCACGCCGTAGTTCTTGCCGTCCAGGGCATAGACAGCCAATGCACCGGGGGCGAAGGTGTTACGCCAGGCGCTGCCATCTGCATCCAGGAAGGAGGTGATGTCCTGGAGCATCCCGGCAGTGACTTGATCATTCATGGTGCCGCCGCCCCAACTCTGGAAGATATCGGGGGGAGTGCCGCCCTGCATGACGGAGGTCAGCTTGGTCTTGAAGGCTTCGTTTTCCAAAATGGTGATATTGATCTTGACATTGGGATGGGCGGCCATATATTCATTGGCCATGTCCTGCCAGAGAGTCTTGCCCGGGTCAATGGTGGTGATATGCCACCATTCAACCGTTACCGGTTTCAAGGTGGGAACCTCGGTCGGAGGCGGGTTGGTCGCGACGAGAACTGGGACAACCGTTGCAGGTGCAGCGGTGGCTGGCGCGGGGGCCTGGGTGGCTTGTGTGGCAGGCGCACCGCAGGCGGTCAGTGCAAACGAGGCGATCAGTACCAGACTGATCAGAACAGATAATTTGCGAAGCATTTTTATTCTCCTTCTTTCTTGAATCTAATCGGTTGGATTTGAAATTCAAAAGGAATAAATGGATCTATTTATATCGTTTCACCTCCTATTCACTCGATTGTTTTTTGGCAGAAAACGAGGATTCGGAAAACACCGAGCCAGTAACACGCGGCACGCTGCATGAATCGCGCACGACCAACTGCGTGGGCAGCTCAATCCGATCAGCCGTTTTTTCAGGATTCTTAAGCAAATCAAGCAGCATCTGGGTGGCAAAGCGCCCCATCTTCTCCAAGGGTTGGTTGACCGTGGTCATGGCAGGCCGGACGAGAGACGACTGGGGAATATCGTCAAAACCAACAACGGAAACGTCATCCGGAACCAGCAAGCCGCGGTTACGAACGGCATCCATCGCGCCCATGGCCATGACATCATTCGAGGCAAAGATGGCCGTGGGGGGATCCGGCAGTTCCAACAGGGCCGAGGCACCGGCATAGCCATCCGGTTGAAAAAAAGTGCCTTCGTAGACCAACTCGGGCGCATCCGGAATATGATAGGTGCGCAGCGCCGAACGATACCCATCCAGGCGATCGACCGCACAGCCGAGGTCCATGGAGCCGGTAATAAAGCCAATACGGGAGTGGCCAAGCTTGATGAGATATTCCGTGGCGTTATAGCCCCCCTGCCAGTTGGTGGCGCCCACGGCGGGACAATCCCGTCCGGTGCCCTGGTGGTCAATGAGGACGAACGGGAACTTGCGCTGGGTTAAATTTCCGATAAAATCGGCCGGGTTGCGCGGCAGGACCAGCAGCAGCCCATCCACCATTCCTGTAGCGAGGTTGGTAACGTAATTGGCTTCCTTGCTGGCGGTGCGGTGCGTGGTGTAGAGGATCAGGTCCAGGTCGTACAGGCTGAGCTCGGCATCAATGCCGCGAATGAGCTCCCCAATATATTCGGTTCCCAGGTCGGGTACGAGCAGGCCGATGCTGTTCGTTTTTCCCCTGGCCAGGATGCGGGCCTGGCGATTGGCAATGAACCCCATTTCCTGCATGGTTTTTAAGACGCGCTCACGAGTCTCTTTTTTAACATGGATGTCATTGTTGATGACACGCGAGACTGTTCCAAACGAAACCCCCGCTTGTGCGGCTACTTCGACGATGGTCACTTTTACGTTCGAATGCTTATCCATAGGCGATGTAAGCGTTTACACGAATTCCCTTCATAAATATCCATTCGCTCGAAAATCAATTATAGAGAGGCTGGTTCAGGCCCGAAGAAGGCATTATTCGATGTAAATTGTTACCATTAAGTGGGGAAGACTCTGAAATACGAGTCAATACATTTGGAAGCGTTTACAAAGAAATAATAGCATTAATTGGGACGAGAGTCAAGTACTTTGGGAACAACCTGGAAAAATTTAATGTTGAAGGATGATACAGGTTGCTGGTACGTTCCATCTCCGGGACGGTATCGGCCGTGCTATAATTTATCCTAATCAGGCCATCCACCGGGCGCGGCTGGTGGGAAAGAACCTGGCAAAATGGAGGCTCCCCATGACACAGATCGAACGGTTGGCTGTACCGGTCATATTAGCCAGGAAGCATTGGGATACAATCATCCGTGTCCTCGAACCAGAGTACCAGAGCCGCGGCAAGGATTGGCTGCAATGGGGGAATTATGTGAAGCAGGCCATACAAGCAGGTTCATCGAAGGGCGCCTTGCCCGATGACCTGGCATTGGTAACCCTGGCGGAAGACAGCTGGAAGACCTTGAACAGCATGCTTGAAGCCAATTGCCGAAGGCGCAGCCAGGAGTGGGGCATATGGTCCGGCAAAATCACCCAGGAGATCCAGGCTGCCATCGAAAGCGCCAGGGTTATACCCCGCCCGGGAGAGGCGCTCCAGTCGACGGATCATAGCGCGGCCGGGCTTGCCTCGACCGAGGCGAAAATGGACTCCGGAGCCGTCATCCAGCCTGAAGCCGAGACGATAAAACAAGCCATCCGCGACCTGCGGGATAATGACCGGCGGGAAGCTGCGACCCAGGCGCTGGCAAGGATCGGTGCGCCGGCCGTTGGGCCGCTGCTCGCCAGCCTAACCGCCGGCGAAAAATTCGAAACAAAGCTGGCCGTTCGGGAGATATTGAGCCAGATGGGCAGCCCCGCGGTGGATGCGCTCCTGACCGCCTTCGATACCACCGGGTTGATCGAGGTGGCCCGCATTGCGGCCGAAGCGCTGGGAAAAATCGGGGATGCCCGGGCAGTGGAGCCCCTGATCGGGCAAGCTCTCAAGGCTGCGGGTCTCGCAACCTTCGATCCTTTCCTCCTTGAAAAGGCGCAGTTTGCCGCCAGGGCCCTGGGGAAAATCGGGGATGAACGCGCCATCGAGCCGCTCTTGCAGATCGTGGGAGACCGCCGCAACCATGAAATCCTGCGCGGTTCGGCCATCCAGGCCCTGGGAGAGCTAAGGGCTGTGCCGGCGACCGGGCTGCTCACCACGATCTTCAACCTGGGACAACCCAATCTCAGCCGGCAGTCAGCGGAGGCGCTGGGCAGGATCGGCGGCGAACAAATTTTGGGCCTTTTTGTCTCCGGGTTAAAAAATGACAACGTGGATATCCGGGTCAATGCTGCCACGGGGCTGAAAAGTGCGGCAGACCTGCGCACCGTCGAACCCTTGATCGGCGCGTTAAAAGACCGTTCCTGGCTTGTCCGCAATGAAGCCATCCGGGCACTGGGTGTCCTGGGCGACAAACAGGCGGTCGAGCCGATCATCGCGCGGCTGGATGATCCCATGTTTGATGTGAAATGGTCGGCCGTGATGGAATTGGGTGGGTTTAAGGATAAACGGGCGCTGCCAAAACTCAGCCTGGCGCTGCGTGATCCGAACGCGGCCATTCGCCGGAGCGCGGCCAGGAGCCTGGGACAGATTGGTGATCCGCAGGCGGTCGAGGCACTGGTCGCGGCCCTGGAGAGCCCCGTGGAAGCCGACTTGATGAATTCATCCCAGGAGGCGGCAGCAGAGGCTTTGGGATCGATCGGGGATGCGCGGGCGGTTCCGGCGTTGATCCAGGCACTGCAGCATCCGCACCGCCGGTTGCAGGAGAAGGCTGCCGGCGCGTTAAAAAGATCGGCACCCCCGGCGCGCTCGCGGCCATAGCGCAACGATAGATGGCTGGAAAAGAATTACGACCCTGGGAAACCCTTTCAAGAAAAACCATCCTCAGGCATGGCAAATTCCTGACGGTGGAAAGCCACACCATCAAACTGCCGGATGGCCGGATCATTCCGGATTGGGCCTGGATCATCATCCCAAGTGCAGCCATTGTCCTGCCGGTTACCGCCGACGGCAAATTCCTGTGCTTCCGGCAGACGAAATACGCAGTGGAAGGGACCACGCTGGCCCCGGTGGGCGGGATGCTTGAACCGGACGAAGAGCCGCTCGAGGCGGCCAGGCGGGAATTGCTGGAGGAAATGGGCTGCACGGCTTCCGAGTGGATCCCCCTGGGGAGTTACATTTTGGAGCCCAATCGCGGCGTGGCCAGCATGCACCTGTACCTGGCCAGGAATGCGGTCCAGACCGCCCGGCCGGACAGTGACGACCTGGAAGATCAGGAGATCCTTTCCCTCAGCAAATCCGAACTGGAAAACGCCTTGAAAACCGGCCAGTTCAAGATCCTGGCCTGGTCGGCGGTAGTGGCGATGGCCCTTAATTATCTTAACACGGCATCTTAAAGCCCAATGGAACGGAGAATCCCATGATTTTGAGAAGACTGGTTGGCTTTCTTTTTGTCATTGCAGCCGCGGCCGGAATTCTTTTCGGCATCCTCGGCCTGGTCACAATCTGGCGCTACCGGCCCATGGTAACCCGCGGCGCAACGGAAAACCTGGCCCTGGTGGACCAGGCGCTGACCACCACGCAGACCGGCCTTGGCATGGTCGGCCAGGTATTGCAGGCCACTGCGGCGGATGTCGCTTCCATGCAGACAACCATCCAATCGCTGGCGCAGGCGATCCACGACACCAACCCGATGCTCGATTCCCTGATCAGCCTGACAAAAAAAGATTTCCCGACTGCGATCAGCGCCACCAAGAGCTCGCTGGCCGCGGCGCAAAGCAGCGCGTTGATCATCGACAATGTGCTCTCAGCCCTGACCAGGTTTTCGCCGGTTTCGCTGTATAAACCCGAGCTGCCCCTGTCTGCGGCCCTGGGCCAGGTTTCCAGCAGCCTGGATGCACTTCCGGCCTCCCTGTCGACCATCAGCACCAGCCTGGAGGATGGCAAGACCAACCTGGACGCCCTGGAGCTCAAGATCACGGATATTTCCGCGACCACGCAGGAGATCAGCACCACGCTGGGCAGCGCGCAGAGCGTCATCGACCAATATGTCGCGATCACCAACCAGCTCAAGGCGCGCGTCGAGGCAGCCCAAAAGTCGGCACGCGGCTGGATCACGGCAACCGCCTGGATCATGAGCTTTGTCATTTTCTGGATATTGATCACCCAGCTGGGGCTGGGCATGCAGGGGCTGGAGATGCTGAGAGAGAAGAAAAAGGAATAACATGAACCGACGTGATTTGATGCTCAGCCTGGTGGATGACAAAGCCGTGCCGGAATATGTTCCCGCGGCCTTCTTCCTGCACTTTGACGAAGCGCACAAGCTGGGTCAGGCAGCCATTGACCGGCACCTGGAATTCTTCCACGCCACCGGCATGGATTTCGTCAAGATCCAATATGAGCAGACTCAACCACGGGCTATGCGCATATCGAAACCGGAAGATTGGGCGCAAGTCCCCTCCTATCCAGAGGATTTCTTTGAGCCCACCCGGCGCGTGGTGGAAGGACTGCTCAAAGCCGCCCAAGGCGAGGCCCTGGTGGTCCTGACGTTATATTCCCCTTTCATGTGGCTGGCACAATTTGACAAACAGGCGGATCTCAGCATGCATTTCAAGCAGAACCCGGAAGCGGTCGCCCGGGGGCTGAGGGTCATGACCGAAAACGTGCTCAAGCTGGTACGCACCTGCAAGCGCCTGGGCGTGGACGGCTTTTATGCCTCCACCCAGGGCGGCGAGGCTTTCCGCTTTGGGGGCACGGACATCTTCCAGAACCATATCAAGCCTTCTGACCTGGCGGTATGGGACGAAATCCAGCCCTGCCCCTTCAACATCCTGCATGTCTGCGACTATGAGGGCGGGTATTCCGACCTGAGTCCCTTCCTGGATTATCCCGGCCCGGTGGTCAACTGCAGCCTGCAGGTGGGAGAGCGTCGCATGAGCCCCAGGGAAGCCTCGCAACTTTTCGGAAGGCCCTTCATGGGCGGCATGGAACGCAAGGGCGTGATTGCCACTGGCAGCGCACAGGCGATCCGTCGGGCGGTGGGAGCAGTGCTGGAGCTGGCCCCGGAGCGCTTCATCCTGGCGGCGGACTGCACGGTGCCATCCGAGACACCCTGGGAAAATCTAAAAACCGCCATTGAGACGGCGCACCGGTATCGGATGTGAGGACGATGGACGATGGACGATAGACGATAATGATGGATAATGATGAAGGAATATCGTCAACGGTCCATCGTCCATGGTCGACCTTCCTATGAGGCCAACCCATGAATAAACTCGACGCACCGGCTGCATACGTCCGGCTCGGCCTGTTGATCAACCAGCACTTCCCGGGATATGTCGACGGCTACTTTGGGCCCGCGGAGCTGCGGACAGCCGTGGAAGCCGAGGGGAAACTTCCCCTGGAGGACCTTGAGGCGCTGGAGCAATCCACCCGGGAAACCGTGACGGCAGACAGCTCCATGCCTGCCGACCGGCGCGAGTTTCTTTCCGCCGAACTCGGCGCAATGCGCACCACGCTGCAGATCCTGCGCGGCGATTCGCCTGAGATCGCCGACGAAGTGCAATCCCTGTACGGCGTCAGGCCGGAATGGGTGGATGAGAGGATTTTCAACGAGGCCCACCATGTCCTCAACGCGATCCTGCCTGGGAGCGAACCCCTATCCCGGCGGGTGATGGAGTTCCGGGAGAGAGGCCGCGTCCCGGGAGAGGTGGCCGCGCCCATCATCCGGAAGCTGGCGGACATTCTGCGACAGAAAACACGCGCCCGCTTCAACCTGCCTGACGAAGAGGATTGTGCGGTCACATTCGTGTATAACCAGCCGTGGGCGGCGTATAACTGGTACCTGGGCGGGATGAGGTCGCGCATCGAGTTCAACCAGGACATTCCACCCTGGCTGTTGAGCCTCCCTTATACCGTCGCCCACGAGACGTACCCGGGGCACCACACCGAGCATGCACTCAAGGAGCAGCACCTGTACCGCCATGAGCAGCGCCTCGAGCACGCCATCCTGCTCAATAACACACCTTCCGCTTTGATCTCGGAAGGCATTGCGACGAACGCCCTGGAAGCGATTGCCGCGCCGGACGAAATCGCTGCCATGCTGGTCGACTGTTATGAAGCGGCCGGCCTGCCGCCCGGCGAGGCGCTGCGCGCAAAGGATTTCAGGGAGGCAGCCCGGCCGCTCGGCAAGGTGATCGACAATCAAATCCTTCTGTTTCACCGCAACCATCTCCCTGAAGATGAACTGGTTGCTTACGGCTTGCGTTATGCACTCTCGGATGAAAAACTCGAGCGCAAGGGATTGGAATTCATCAAGGACCCGCTCTGGCGATCCTATCACTTCAACTATACATTGGGGGGCGGGCTGGTTTCAGCGTTCATGGACGCCGGCGCGGACAGGAGCAAGGCCTTTGCCCGGCTGCTCTGCGAGCCTTTCACTCCCGGCAGGCTGGAACGTTCCATCGCAAAGTGTTGCTGAAGTCCCCAGGTACACTCTCTTAACCGCATAGATTGGAAGCCTGCAAAGGTTCCATCAAGGGTTTCTCACCGGCACATGCCGGGAAATACCAGTCTTCTCCCAATTAATTCAAACTTTATCCAATGTTTGCGGGAGATATTCCCGCTAGAATAAAGATGGAGCAGTTATTCCGGGAGGATTTCATCCAGCGCAGTTTTTATCCGCGTGTCGAAAGGAGTGCAAGAATGGATAAGAGACTGTTTCGCGTGAAGGTTGTTTTGTACGTGATGGCAGAAAACGAATCCGAGGCACGCGTGGCTGCCACCACTGCCCACTTCGATATTTTTGAATGTGCTGCCAGGAAAGCAACCCGGCTCGATCCGGGCTGGGAGGACGCCATTCCCTACAACTCAGAGGATACCCGCACCTGCGCCCAGATATTTTCAAGCCTGCAGCAGGTACACCAGCCACCCACCCCTCTCCAACCGTATCCGAACCGGTGGCAGCCAGGGGCACAGACCTATTCAAATTACGCCACATTGCACGCCTCTCGAAGACAGTAGGCGCCAGTGGAAATTCCCCAAGTGGCGGAGGGAAATATCCCCCAACCGGCGGATGCAGCCTGGCAGTAGCAGTCTTATCATAAAGATGGTCGAATGAAGCGCGCGAGGTCGCGAAAGGGTTCTCTATGATAAAACAAAGCGAACAACGTCAATACCTCCTGGAGCAATTTACCCTGAGGCCCGGCCTGGATGTTGTGAGGCCATTTAATCCTCCAAATGGATCGGAAGTCGCACTCCGGAACGAGATCAAGGCCCTTCAGCAATCGAATGAACAATTGAGACAGCAGGCAGCCGATTTGCGGTTCCGCAACGAGGAATTGCAAGCCTACGCCCATACTGTCGCACACGCCCTCAAAAACCCGCTGGCTGTCTTAACCGTGACAACCGGCGCAATCATCGAAATTAAAGACCTGACGCCCGAAGAACAGCACGAATATTTGGAGGAGATCAAGTCCACCGCCTTTGAAATGAGCAGGACCATCGACAATCTCATGCTTCTCTCGGAGACAGGCATGCTGGACCGGCCGGCGGAACCCCTGGACATGGCCGGCATTGTGGCGAAGGTACGGAGACGCTTGAGCAATATGACCAGGGAATATCACGGCCACATCAGCGCGCCAAAAACCTGGCCGGCCGCCCTCGGCTATGCACCCTGGATTGAAGAGGTCTGGGAAAACTACATCAGCAACGCTTTGAAGTACGGCGGGAAATCTCCCTTGCGTTGAGTTGGGCGCCTCGATCCAGACGGATGGCATGATCCGTTTCTGGGCGCGCGACAACGGCCCCGGCATTCCCAAAAAAGGCCCAGGCGCACCTGTTTACGCCGTTCACCCGGCTTGGACAGGTTCAGCGGCCGGGACATGGCCTGGGGCTGTCCATTGTCCGCCGTATTATCGAAAAGTCAGGCGGGCAGGCCGGGCTGGAGAGCGAAGCCGGCAAGGGCAGCCTGTTCTTCTTCACCCTGCCAGCCAGCTCGCACGAGTCGGAAGTGTTTGCCCGCCTGTTCTCCGAGCCTTTCACTCCCGGCAGGCTGGAACGATCCATCGCAAAGTAAGGAATTGGAAAATTTCAAAAAAAATTGGCAGGGATCTCAAAATGGCGGAAATAAACATCCCCCGGCCGATGGATGAGGCCGGGGGTTTTTGTTATATGATGACGATATGACTGAAATCCTATTTGACCGATCTCACACCGAAGAACGCTCAGCCTTACGCCAGATGCTGCTGGAACTTAATGCTGCCTGCGCGTCCAATAATTCCGGATTCTTACATTTACCAACCCTCCCCCAAGTGGCGGAGGGTAACTTCCCCCGCCGGAAGGATGCGGCTGCGGAGTGTTTATTGTATGATGAATTCACAGTCTGTTCATATCTTGGTGAACCCTGAAGAATGGCCGAGATATCCTTTCCAACACGGGACCTGTGTGTGCAAAAATAAACCAAAGGAGTAAAGAAGAAAGGATAAACCATGTTCGATTCGATTCTCGCTCCCCTGGATGGTTCCGAGCTGGCAGAATGCGTTCTCCCGCATATTATTGCCGTTGCCCGACCTTTTAACGCGCAGGTCACGGTGCTCCGTATGCTGGATAAGAATCAGCCAAACGGATCGCCTCAACTGTTTGATTTACTTAACTGGCAGCTTAATAAAACCAAGGCAGCCCTCTACCTGGAAGATGTAAAAAAGCGCATTCTCAAATCAGGCCTGATGGTGAGGACGCTTGTTTTGGACGGATTAATTGCGCAGGGAATTACCAATTACGCCCAAACCCAGGGGACGAAGTTAATCATTTTGAGCAGTCATGGCCGCAGCGGATTGACTGACGTGGGAATCAGCAGTGTTGCGCAAAAAATCATCCTGAGTGCTCCCACCTCATTGCTCATCGTTCGGGCAAACCGGGGGAATATTCAAGGTGGTGGTTCAGAAATAACCCCGCTTTATCAGCACATCCTGGTGCCATTGGATGGGTCGCAGAGGGCAGAAAATGTTTTACCGATCATTACACAACTGGCACGTTATCATTTATCCAGGATACACATCGTCCACGTCGTGCAAACTCCCGAAATGGCGCGCCGGATGCCACCCTCACCCGAAGATATCAATTTATACAAGCGTGTTATAGCACGCAATCTGGAAGAGGCGGAGGATTACCTCGAACAGGTTAAATCATATTCGTATTTGGAAAGCATTTCTGTTCAAACTCACCTCATCACCGGGGCCCATCCAGCCGCTGAGCTGCATCAATTGGTGGAGCAGGAACATATCGATCTGGTCATCCTGAATGCACATGGGTATTCGGGGAATAATCAATGGCCTTATGGCAGCATGGTCCACAATTTCATCTTGTATGGTAAAACACCCCTGCTGGTTGTTCAGGATCTGCCCGCCAGACAAGAACCGGTAATCATACAACCGACGTCCAGGGAACGAAGCGGGTCTTAGGATATGCGCGTTGCCCCCCAGCTTTTTTCGGAAACCGCCAATACTGACGCGGATGTACGCCTGAGAGAATTCGCCCATCAGCTCGCAAAGGCGCACATCCTAGAAACTTCCCGTGCTCCGAACCCCCCCCTGGCGGAGTACCTGCGGACCTGGGAAAAGGCTTTGCGCGACGTGAATGTAATCTTCAAGGCCATGCCATCCAAGGATTTGGCGGGTTCGCGCGCCCGCGAATGGACGTTGGATAATTTCTATCTTGTCACACAAACCTTCAGACAAATTGATGAGAACCTGCCGGCCAGATTTTATAACCAACTGCCCAAATTGAACGGAACGCCAGCCAAAGGATATCCTCGCATTCTGGCGCTGGCAAGGGAATGGATCAATTACTGCCAGAGCCAGGTTGACCTGGACCAGACCACGGCTTATGTGCAGGCTTACCAGCAGGTCGCGCCCCTGACGATTGGGGAAATCTGGGCGTTGCCGATCATGTTACGCATAGGAGTTTTGGAAAAACTCGTCAGCGCCTCAACCGAAATTGCCGGGATCGAAACCCCGAAATGCCTGAGTGAAATTGCCAGCCAGGTTCCTCCCCCGCCAGCGGCCAATGAGACCCTGGTTGCCAGCAGTTTTATCAGCCTGCGCTTGCTTTCCGTCATCGATTGGAAAGCCTTCTTTGAGCAAACCAGCCGGGTGGAACAGGTCTTACGTGACGATCCGGCAGGGATTTATGCGGATATGGATTTTGACACCCGCAACAGTTATCGCAGTGGGATCGAGGAACTGGCATACCATTCCAGGTTCAGTGAAGAGGAAGTTGCGCACGCCGTGATTGAATTGGCGTGCGGTGCAGATGTCAAGGTTTCCGGCAGGCAAGCGCACGTTGGGTATTACCTGCAGGATAAGGGACGCGTTATTCTTGAAAACAAACTCGGCTACAGGCCGGGGCCAGGTACCCGCATCCGCTCCGCGCTGCTTGCCTCCCCAACTCTCCCATACCTGGGAAGTATCATCACTCTTTCCATTCTGATTATCGCGGGATTGCTCACCTACACGTTTCTTTCAGGCGGTTCGCTGACTCATCTTATCATCGTGGGTGTACTTGGGGTTGGATTGGCGCTCGAATTCGCAATAATCATCGTGAACGGGAACGTGACCCGCCACATCAAGCCCCAAAGGCTGCCGCGCATGGATTTCTCGGAGGGTGTCCCGCCAGGCAACCGCACCATGGTGGTTTTTCCAGTTCTCCTGGAAAGCGGTAAAGAGCTCAACCATCTCCTGCAGGAGCTGGAACTTGTATATCTATCCAATTCCGACCCCCAGCTAACCTTTGCCCTGCTGACTGATTACAGCGATGCACCCAAAGAGGACATGCCGGAGGATGGTAAATTGCTGGCTTTGGCGAGGGAGGGCGTGGAAAACCTCAATAAGAAGTACGCAGACTCAGTCCCGTTCTACCTGTTTCACCGCAAGCGCCAGTGGAATCCGTCTGAAGGAGTCTGGATGGGCTGGGAGCGAAAGCGAGGCAAACTGGCGGATTTCAATCATTTGCTGCTCAACCTTAAAGAACCTGCTTATACGAGCCAGGTCGGGGATGCGAGTATTCTCCCGGATGTCAAATATGTCATCACGCTGGACGCTGACACATTCCTGCCATCGGGCAGCGCCAACCAGTTGATTGCCACCCTGGCGCATCCGTTAAACCAGGCGGAATTTTCCGCGGACGGACGCTCGGTTGTGGCAGGTTATACCGTGTTACAACCGCGTGTGGCGGTCAAGCCAACCAGCGCGAACCGTTCCCGGTTTTCACAAATCTTTGCAGGGATCGCCGGGTTCGACCTGTACTCTTTTGCTGTTTCAGACGTTTACCAGGATTTATTTGGTGAAGGCAGTTACGTTGGTAAAGGGATATATGATGTCAAAGCTTTTGAGCGCAGCCTGGCGGGTCAGGTGCGGCAGAATACCCTGCTCAGTCATGATCTGTTTGAAGGGATTTATGGACGTGCTGCCCTGGTAACGGATATCGTCCTCTACGAAGATTATCCGTCCCGCTATCTGGTTTATGTCCATCGCCTGCACCGCTGGATCCGTGGCGATTGGCAGTTGTTACCCTGGTTGTTCCCCATTGTCCGCACTCAAAATGGACTGGCCCGCAATCGCCTTTCCGCCATCAATCTCTGGAAAATCTTCGACAACCTGCGGCGCAGCCTGTTGCCCCCCACCCTGCTGGCACTGCTGGCCGCAAGCTGGTTGTGGCTGCCCGGTTCGCCCCTGGTCTGGACAGTATTGGCGCTGCTCCCTTCTGCCCTGCCGTTCGTAATGAAGATTGTACAGCCGGGGCAGCCTGGTAACAGGCGGAGGACTCTCAATCAACTTCTCGAACCCATCCGGCTCCCACTTTTCCGCTGGGCGCTTGCGATTCTTTTCCTGGCAAATGATGCCTTCATGATGCTGGGGGCAATCGGCACAACCCTGATGCGCCTGCTGATCAAGCGAAAAAACCTGTTGGAATGGACAACAGCCGCGCAAACGGCCCGCCAGGCAAGATTGAACTCCCGGTATGAAGCCTGGGTCGAGATGGCGCCATCCCAGGTCTTTAGCCTGCTTCTCGGGATCGCAACTGTCCTATTCAATCCAGCTGCGCTTTGGGTGGCGGCGCCCTTGCTGGTGGCCTGGATAATCGCTCCTCAAATCGCTTACATGATCAGCAAACCCCTGACTCATGACCACAAGCCGCTTTTGGAACCTCAACACAGAGAGGTCTTGCGATTGGCGCGCCGCACCTGGGCTTTTTTTGAGCGCTTCGTTGGTCCTGATGATCACTGGCTCCCGCCTGACCATTATCAAGAAGCGCCTCACGTCAATGTGGCCCATTACACCACGCCAACCAACATTGGTTTATTCCTGCTATCCACGCTCGCGGCTTATGATTTTGGCTTTCTGGATTTGTCCGACCTATCCGTCCGCCTGCGCTCAACGCTGGAAAGCGTTGACAGTCTGGAACATTATCGTGGGCATCTTTTGAACTGGTATGACACGCATACGCTGGGATCGCTTGAACCACGCTATGTCTCCACCGTGGATAGCGGCAACCTGGCAGCCTGCCTGATCACACTGAAACAGGGGTGTCTTGGACTGAAAAATGCTCCAGTGCTGGGTAATAAACAGTGGCAGGGTCTGCTGGTTATTCTGGATATTTTGTCAGAAATGCTGCAAACCCTTGAAAAAAACCAGGCAGAAAAACCGGTTCCGGGAGGAGGCCCGCGGGTAAACATAGAATCCTTCAAAACCGAATTGGCCGGCATTTACGAACGAGTCAGCACCATTCAGGACCAGCCTGCTGCATGGACTTCAACCCTGGCCTGGCTTCTTGGGGAAGGTATGCAGAGAGTCTCGCAGCACTTGATGGAACTGCTCGATAGCCATCCCAACCTCAGTTCAGAGACCTTGACCGATCTGCAGCTCCATTTCGATCTGCTGCACCAACACTTGGAAGACATGCAGCGCGGCATGAATTTATTCATACCATGGCACAACAGGCTGGATGCAGCCATTCTGAAAACGGCCGCAGGGCAGGATTTTCTCAAGAGCCTGCCGGTCGAAATACCCACGCTTGGACAGGCAGCCGCGTTGTATGACCTTATTCAACGCAACCTCAATCATTTCAAAGCTCAAGTCCAGGATGAAGCCGGCCACGAATGGTGTCAAAAACTGCTTGACGATTTAGCCTGGGCTGGCGTGACCGTCACCTCCCTTTTAACTGATTTTCGTGAATTGGCAGAACACGTAAATGCCATTGTGACCTGCATGGATTTCCGCTTTTTGTTCGATGGGCGCCGTCAGGTCTTCCGCATCGGCTACCACGTAAGTAACGAACAATACGACCCCAATGACTACGATTTGCTGGCATCTGAAGCCCGCATAGCCAGCTTGATCGCCATCGCCAAAGGCGATGTGCCGCAAAGCCACTGGCAACACCTGGGACGACCCGTGACGATGGTCAACGGCAGGCAGGTCCTGCTTTCATGGGGCGGCACCATGTTCGAATATCTCATGCCAACCCTGTTGGTCAGGAACTACACTGGGACATTTCTCTCCGATAGCTGCTACAGCGCTCTCGAAGCACAGGCGGGTTACGGGCAGAAAAAAGGGGTTCCCTGGGGCATTTCGGAATCCGGCTATTATGCCTTCGACCTCAACCTGAACTACCAGTACCGGTCCTTTGGCGTGCCATCCCTGGGCTACAAACGTGATCTGGCAAATGATCTGGTGATTGCCCCCTATGCATCGCTGTTGGGACTTTCCATGTTACCGCAAGCCGTCCTGCGTAATATGGAGGTCCTTGAGCACCTTGGCATGCTCGGGCGGTTTGGATTCTATGAAGCGCTCGATTTCACAAAAACGCGCCTGCCTGTCGGGCAGACACATGCCATTGTGCAATCCTATATGGCGCATCACCAGGGTATGATTCTGCTGGCAGCCTGCAATTATCTATCAGATGACGGGATGGTAAAGCGTTTCCACTCTGATGTTCAAATTCGAAGCATGGAACTGCTGCTTCAGGAATTGATTCCGCAAAACCCGCTTTTTGAGTACCCTCATTCAGATGAACCAGTGGCTTTGCCCGGGATGATCGCCCAGGTCGAAAGTTCTGCATGGCGCGTGCCCGTCGACAGCCCCATCCCACAGGTGCACGTCCTTTCGAATGGCGATGCCAGCACGCTGATCACCAATGCCGGGGGTGGATTCAGTCAATGGCGCCAACTTGCGCTGACCCGCTGGCATGCCGATTCCACTCTCGATTCGTGGGGTACATGGATCTATGTGCAGGACCTCGAAAGCGGAGCACTCTGGTCCGCCACCACCCAGCCCATCGGATCTGCTTCAGAGCAGCCGGATATTTTGTTTTATCCGCACATGGTGGAGTTCATGCGTTCAGACGACGGGATTTCCCTGCGGACTGGCATCACCGTCAGCACGGATGGCGTCGAAATCAGGCGGGTGATTATTCTGAACAACACCGACCTTCCCCGCCAGCTGAAACTCACCAGTTATGGTGAAGTGGTGCTGGCCGAACAGGCGGATGACCGGCGGCACCCGGCGTTCAATAAACTTTTTATCGAGAGTGAATATCTTCCCCAGGAAAAGGCCCTCCTGTTCCAGCGACGCCCGCGCTCCAGGGATGAAAAACCTGTCGTGCTTGTGCACGCGATGATCACCGAAGCTGGAAACATTCAGGCTGTCGAGTATGAGAGTGACCGCTTAAAATTTTTGGGCAGGTCTCAGACAATGCGCACCCCTCAGGCGCTGGAGGATGTCAATCACCATCTGTCCGGTACAACCGGCGGTACGCTTGACCCAATTTTCTCGCTTGCACAGGAAATTGACCTGGAGCCGCACACGAAAACCAGAATCACATTCCTGACCCTGGCGGCCCCATCCCGCCACGAAGTACTGGAAAAGCTGTCTCGTTACCAGACCGGACAGGCCATCAACCTCGCCTTCGAAGTGGCCCGCACAAGCAGCGAAGGCGAGTTACTCGAAATAGGACTGAATTCCTACGCAGTCGAAAATATTCAGCGCCTCTTATCCGCGCTGCTCTACCCGGTGGGAATATTACGCGCCGCGCCGCATCTCCTGGCGCAAAACGGGAAAGGGCAGTCCGGCTTATGGGCCTTCGGTATCTCTGGTGATTACCCCATTTTGCTGCTGCACATCCGCGACGGTGAATCATCCTTGCTGTCCGAGGCCTTGCAGGCTTTCACCTATTGGCGCAAACACCATATAACGGTCAACCTGGTCATCCTGAACGATCAGGATACAGGCTATGCCCTCGATTTGCATAACACCATCCTGCGCCAGGCCCGGGAGATGGGAACGGAAGGTCTGCTCAACCAGCGCGATGGCATTTTTGTTTTGCGCACCGACCAAATTCAGCCAGCCGACACCATCCTGCTCGAGACGGTGGCAGGGGTCATAATGGATGAGAAGGCCGGGACGCTGGCTGAACACGCCATCCGTTTGACTGCATTACCCACTCGTCTTCCCGGTTTCACTCCCGCACCACTGCCATTCGGAAACCTGACTGCCGCGCAACATGATCGCCACACAACGCCGCCGCTTCAACTTCCATCCGACTTATTGATGGATAACGACCTTGGCGGGTTCAGCCGCGATGGCAGGGAATACGTTATCCATCTCAGGCCGGGTCAGCACACGCCCCACCCGTGGGTCAATGTCATCGCCAACCCTCAATTCGGATTCATGGTTTCCGAAGCGGGTGCCGGAAGCACCTGGGCTGAAAACAGCAGTGAAAACCGCCTGACCCCCTGGCGTAACGACCCGGTCGTGGATATGCCGGGTGAAGCACTCTACCTGCGCGATGAGGAAACCGGGCTGGTCTGGACCCCCACGCCCATGCCAGCCGGGGAAGAATCTGCACATATTATTCGTCACGGGGCGGGATATTCGGTCTTCGAGAGCCAGACACATGGCCTGAATCAAAACCTGCGCCTGTTTGCCGCTCCGGATGCGCCGGTCAAAATTGTACACCTGCGTTTATCTAATCTTTGGGAGCATGCCCGCCGCATTACTGTCACTTACTTCGCGGAATGGGTGCTTGGCACAACCCGTGACACATATCAAGCCCATATCCTCCCTGAGTTTGATCCCGAGAGACATGCCTTGCTCGCAACCAACCGCTACAATAGCGAGTTCAGCGAGCGGGTGGCATTCCTGGCCGCCAATAAAAAACCGCATGGCGTAACCACCGACCGGACGGAGTTTTTGGGGCGATTGGGCAGCCTGCGCAACCCGGCAGCTCTCGGACGGATCGGGTTGGCCAGTGCAGTCAATGCCGGACTGGACCCGTGCGCTGCCATCCAGCTGCATGTTGACCTGGCTCCCGGAGGCGTGGAGGAAGTATTTTTCTTAATTGGTGAAGGTGCCAACCGGGCGGATAGCCTGGATTTGATCCAGAAGATCCAGGCCCCCGGGCAGGTTGAAGCAACCTGGCAGGCTGTAAAGCATCAATGGGATGAGATACTGAATGCCGTCACAGTTGAAACACCCGATCCAGGCATGAATATGATGCTCAACCGTTGGCTGCTCTACCAGACACTGAGCGGTCGCGTGTGGGGGCGCACTGGTCTTTATCAATCCAGCGGGGCGTTCGGGTTTCGAGACCAACTCCAGGATGTGCTGGCACTGCTGCATACCCGCCCAGGCATTGCACGCGCCCAAATATTGGAGGCGGCACGCCATCAATTTGAAGCGGGCGATGTGCTGCATTGGTGGAATCCGCCAGCCGGGCGCGGGGTGCGCACACGTTTTTCGGATGACCTGCTCTGGCTGCCGTTTGTCACCGCCGAGTACGTATCTGCGACCGGCGATAGGACCATTCTGGCCGAAAACGTCCCGTTCTTGAAAGGCGACCCGCTCCGGCCCGAAGAAACAGAGCGGTATGGCCTGTTTGAAAGTACGCAGGCGGCATATTCACTCTACCAACACTGCCGCCGGGCTCTGGAAAAAGGCTCAACGGCGGGAGTGCATGGCTTGCCCCTGATGGGCGCGGGCGACTGGAACGATGGCATGAATCGGGTTGGCGCCAAAGGGCAAGGGGAAAGCGTCTGGCTGGGCTGGTTCCTGTACGCCACGCTCATGCGTTTCGCGCCGCTGATCAGGCTGGCGGCGGATGATCCCGCGCCAACCCTGCAACAGGCCGAAAAGTTATCCCGGGCTCTCGCAGCCTCCGCATGGGATGGCGATTGGTACCTGCGCGCCTTCTATGATGACGGCTCGCGGTTGGGATCACGCGAAAATACCGAGTGCCGCATTGATTCGATCGCCCAATCGTGGGCGGTTCTATCAAAAGCGGCGGATCCGGCGCGGGCGGCGCAAGCGATGGAAGCCGTTAACCGGCTCCTGGTAAAGCCGGATGAACAGATGATTTTGCTGTTTACTCCTCCCTTTGACGGGACAGGGAGCGACCCCGGCTATATTAAAGGCTATTTGCCCGGAGTGCGTGAAAATGGTGGACAGTACACGCATGCCGGCATCTGGGCTGCCTGGGCTAATGCCGAACTTGGGCAGGGTGAGCGCGCCGGAGAGCTGTTTCACCTGCTGAATCCGATCTACCACGCCGATACACCCGAAAAAGCTGCCCGCTATATGGTCGAGCCTTACGTAATCGCCGCCGATATCTACAGCGAGCCTGCGCATGCCGGTGCCGGCGGTTGGACCTGGTACACCGGCTCCGCCGGTTGGATGTATCGCCTGGGATTGGAAGCCATCCTGGGCGTATCGCGCGCTGGAGATGCATTGATCCTCAACCCCTGCATCCCCGGCAACTGGCCTGGTTTCCAGATCACCTACCGCTTCGGGTCAGCCTCATACCGGATCCGCGTTGAAAACCCACAGGGCGTCAGCCGCGGCGTCAGCCAGGCCTGGCTGGATGGCCTTCCTCTGCCGGAGGCCCGGATTGCGATGACAGATGATGGAAAAGCGCATGAGATCCGGCTGATCATGGGCACAGTTTTCACCCAATAAATCCAAACTTATTCCAATACTTGCGGGGGCTATTCCCGCTAGAATAAAAACAGTGCAAGGATTTCGCAGAGCACTTCATCCAGCGCAACTTTTTCAAAATCTCGAAAGGAGAGAAAGAATGGAAAAGAAGCTGTTTCGCGTGAGAGTCGTTTTGTACGTGATGGCTGAGAACGAATCCGAGGCGCGCGTGGCCGCCACCGATGCCCGCTTTGATATTTTTGAATGTGCTGCCAGGAAAGCAACCCGGCTCGATCCGGGTTGGGAGGACGCCATTCCCTACAACTCGGAGGATACCCGCACCTGCGCGCAGATATTTTCAAGCGTGGAAGAGGTGATCCAGCCGGATGTCTCTTCCGAGACTTATCTGAAGCGCTGGCAGCCAGGGGCACAAGCTTATTCAAATTCTGCAAGCATGCAAGCCTCTGCAAGGTAGTAACGGCCGGTGGAAATTCCCCGGGTGGCGGATGCAGCCAGGAGACATTTGGTTCAGGATGCAGGTGCCAGTGGAATGATTGGAGGTGTTGATCATGTCCCCCTATGTTGATGTAGTCGTTTTCTTTTTGACAATGTTGTTCGCCATGCTGGTCCTGGCACCCTTCGTGGATGAACCGCCAGGCGCTCAAGATATGACCGAACCCGATTGTTTGGATTGCCCATAGAGTTGGAGACAGCAAAGATGCCAGACCAAACAGAATGTAATGTAGCCGCCAGTTTCGAAAATATTCACAGCATAATTACTCGCGGCCTGCAGGTTTCCAAAGAGAATGTCCAGGAGGTACTGCAGCATGGCTTTCAAAACGAAGGCAGGCGGAAAGGCCTTTTCAACTATGTCCGGGCGCTCTCGTCCGTAGTAAATGCTCATCATCTGACCGAAGACGAGGTTGCGTTTCCATATTTTCGGGATAAGCTTCCCGAAGTTTCTTTTGATGGTTTCATCTATTTTCACGGCGTGATGGTTGGTGTACTGGACGAAATCAACCTGGCGTTGGAAATATGCGAAAAAAACGACCGTCCAGGGACCGAATTGAGCAGCCTGGAAGACCCACTGGTCCGATTAAGTGAAATGTGGCCCGTCCACATCCAGTATGAGGCAAACGATTTCATTTCGAAGGCAGATGCTTTGATTTCGGTGGAAGAACAACTGATGCTGGTAGGGCTGATGGCAGAACACGACCTCAAAAATGCCGGGCCTCATCCGTTGACGGTTCCTTTCATGCTCTACAACCTGCCAGTGGAAAACAGGGCGATATTTTCTCAAAGGATGCCTTTGGAATTCATCCAGGAGTTTGTTCCTGCTGCCTGGAAAGCGCAATGGGAGTCAATGGCGCCTTACCTGCTGGTCTAGGGGCGGCCGGTCGGAACATTCGGCTAATTTGTCCCACTTCGTACCCGTAGGGTATTCGTGATTAATAATGGCCGATAATTAGGATGTACGCCAGTAAAAATACTGTTTGATTACGATCGGAGGGTGTACCATGAAGAAAATACTTAAATGGCTCGGTATAATCCTGGGTGCCTTGATCATCATCGTCCTGGCGGTGTTTTACTTCAAGGGGGATGGCCTGCTCAAGCGCACCTACAGCCTCCCCCCCGATACCATCAGCATCCCCACGGATGCCGCATCCATTGCACGCGGCAGGCATTTTGTCGGGGCGATCTGCCTCGACTGCCACGGTCCTGACCTGGCAGGCAAGAACCTGATCAAAGCGCCTTTCGCAACGATCGATTCAGCCAACCTGACACCCAGCGCAAGCGGGGCGGGTTCCGAATTTACAGACGCGGATTGGGTGCGGGCGCTGCGGCATGGCGTGGATGACAAGGGGCGCGGCCTGGTGGTGATGCCCTCCCAGGTATTCTGGAATTTCAACGACCAGGACCTGGGTGACATCGTCGCCTATCTTAAAACGCTCCCGCCGGTCGATAAGCAGCATAATGATCCCCAGGCCAACCTCCTGGGCAAGATCATGATCGGCGCGGGCCTGTTTGGAAAATACGTCGTCGCCGCCAGTGCCATAAACCACGCACAGCGACCAGCCGTGGTCCCGGTGGGCGTGACAGCCCAATATGGCGAATACCTTGTCAATGTCACCGGCTGTCATGACTGTCACGGCGCACAGCTGGCGGGCGGCAAAAGCACCAAACCCGGCGCGATCGATGCGCCCAACCTGACCCCCGGCGGTGATCTCAAGACCTGGAGCAGGACGGATTTTATCAACACGCTGCGCACAGGTGTTGCGCCCAACCTGCACAAATTGAAGCCGGAAGAGATGCCCTGGAAATATGTCAGCACCTATACCGATGATGAATTGTCGGCGATCTTCCTCCACCTGCAATCGCTTCAGCCCTTGCAGACGGTCAAGCCCTAGAAGATTATCCACCAATCCACACGGATTTTAGCTCATGAATGGAAAAATTCGTGCCGGTTGGCGCAGATCAGCGGATTGTTTTGTATAATACTTCAAAAATAACAAGGTCAGGAGGAACTATTCATGGCACAACCACTGGACGTTATCATGGCATTCCACAACGCCTTCCGCCTCGATATGCAGAGGATCGATACGGCGGCGCTCGAGGCAGCGCGCGGCAAAGCCGGGCTCGAGCCGGCCATAGCGCGTTACCAATTCTTGAACAAGATCCTGATCTGGCACGCCACGGGGGAGGAAAAGGAAATCTACCCGGTGCTGGAGACGGTCGCCCCCCTGGTGGCGGAAGCCTACGTGATGGATCATCACGGCCTGGACGCAGCCGGCGAGGGACTGGACGCGGCAGTCTCCGCAGGCGACCCGCTCCAGACGGCGCGCGCCGCGGCCGCGTTCAAGTTCCATCTCGATCTGCACCTGAAGAAGGAAGACGCCCACCTCTACCGCCTGTTCCGGGAGCGCATCCCCCTGCCCGAGCAGGGCAAGGCGGTCGGCAAAATGTCGACGTATGTGCCCCAGGAACATTTCCCGGCAGTGGTGACGTGGTTGTTCCCCTTGATTGGGATCGATGATCGCGAGAACGCGGTCCGCATCTTCCAGAGCGTTTTTCCCGCCCCGGCCTTTGCGGGCGTCAAGACGCTGATCCACCAGGCGATCGGCGATGAATGGGCAGAGCTGGCAGGCAGAATACCGGGTTTGGAATAGTTGGAGGAGAATGGACGAAAAAACGAAATTAAAAGTTGTGGTCCTGGGTGCGGGCTTTGGCGGACTCGAGCTCAGCACAAAGCTGTCCGAGGCGCTGGGTGACCGGCTCGACCTGACGCTGATCGACAAAAACGATACTTTTTTCTTTGGCTATTCGAAGCTGGATGTGATGTTCGGCCGCCAGGCACCAGAAGCAGTGCTGCTTCCCTACCATGCCATTGTCAAGCCGGGCGTGCAATTCCGCCAGGAAACAATCACCGCGATTGACCCGGCAGCCCGGCATGTCACAACGGATAAGGGCAGCTACGAAGCCGATGTGCTGGTCATTGCACTGGGCGCGGATTACGACCTGGCCGCCACGCCGGGACTGGTCGAAGGCGGCAACGAGTTTTACTCCTTCGCCGGAGCAGAACGCCTGCGGGAAGTGCTCCCCGCCTTCACCAAAGGACACGCCATTATCGGCGTGTGCTCAACCCCCTTCAAGTGCCCGCCCGCCCCTAGCGAAGCTGCCCTGCTGCTGGATGATTATCTCACCCGCCGGGGGGTGCGCGCGGCCTGTGAGATCAGCCTGGTCATGCCTTTCGGTGTCCCCATCCCTCCGGCGCCGGGTTCTTCGAAAGCTTTGCTGGCGGCTTTCGCCGGGCGCGGCATCAGCTTTATCCCCAACCACCTGGTGCGCGCTCTCGATGCGGACCGGCATGTTGCGATCCTCAACGATGACAGCCGGATGCCCTGCGACTTGTTCCTGGGCATTCCCAGGCACCGCGTCCCGCCGGTGGTGGCAGCCAGCGGCATGACCGAGAATGGCTGGATCCCGGTCAATCCCAGGACCCTGGCGACGCGCTTCCCGGGTGTGTATGCGGTCGGTGATGTGACCAGCGTGGGAACGCCCAAGGCAGGCGTGTTCGCCGAAGGGGCGGCGCGCATTGTCGCTGATGAGTTGATCGCGGACATGCAGGGCGGGGAGCGGCCCGCGGCTTACTCCGGAGCGGGTTCCTGCTACGTCGAGTTCGGGGGGAACGCGTCGCCCGGGTGGATGTGGACTTCCTTTCGGGGCCGGCACCCACGGGCAGCTTCCTTGAGCCCTCCACCGCCCTGGCTGGCGAGAAGCAGTCTTTTGGAGCCAGCCGCCGGCGAAGCTGGTTTGGGCTTTACAATAGTGAAAACGATCATAAAAAGGAGAGAATTTAATGAATACGAACAGCTTGTTGGAAGCCATCAGCGTGGTCAAGGAAAATGAATGGACCGCTTCCGAATTTTATGGGAACGCAGCCGAAAAAGCAGGCAGCGCGATGGGCAGGGATTTATTCGGGCAGTTGAGAGAATTTGAGCTGTTTCATTACGCCCGCCTGACTGCCCTGGAGAAATCCTTGAAGGAAAGTGACAATTACATTTACTATGAGGGCAGAGAGTTCCCGCTCCCGCCTGTGATCGCGCCCAAAGCTGCTGAAGAACCGCAGCACCAAACCGTGATCAACATCATCACCCGCGCCCTGGACCTCGAGAGGCAGGCCGAAAAAGGCTATGCCGACCTGGCCGCCCAGATCACCGACCCGCAGGGCCATGCCATGTTCAAAAGGCTGTCCGAGGAAGAGCACATGCATCATCGCCTGCTCACCGAGGCTTATTGGAACCTGACCAACTTCCAATCCTGGAAGTGGGCTGAAGCGTAAGGTGGAGAGAAGCAGCACCGCGGCCGGGATCTCCGGGTTTTCCCCTGGACTGCCACCCCGCATCGTACGCGGGTCAGGTGGCAGGCAAGAACCTGGAGGTCCGCCGCCCCCTGGCCTTCCATGGACGCCTCCCGACGTTAGATTACGCGGGGCCGGCAGAAATGGGCTGGCGTTGGGCAGCAACCGGATCAGCGAAAATCCCCTTTTATCCGCGTTTATCCGTGGTGAATTTTGACTTATTAAGCAGTCTCCCAGGTCCTGCATGACAGGGCCACGGAAACCTCCCTCAATGCTCCTGGATGACAAACTTGTGGAGATGAATCATGCCAAGAAGATTCTGCATGGTGATTTTTAACCCAGGGTCTGTAAAAATTTTTTTCCTGAAAGTAATAGATGGGCAGCACCAGGGCCAGCTCTGCCACCAGCAGGCGGTCGGCCTGTCGGTACATGGCCAGGCGTTTCGCCCGTTCGGGGGTGCACGCGGCTGTTTCCACCAGGCGGTCATAGGCGGCATCCTGCCAGCCCAGGCGCCTTAGCTGAATAATTGGATCCGACTCCCGCACGAAATTATCCGGATCGGGATAATCCGCCTGCCAGCCATTCAGGACCAATTGATGGGGGACATGTCCCTTCTTCCGATCTGTTAAATTCCCGGGAGCCTGCTCCTCCACAACGATTTCGACGCCCAGGGCTTCACGCCACTGGCGGGCCAGTTCAGCAAATCTCACCGCACCACCACGCGGCCCTATTCCTTTCACAGCCGGAAAACCCCGTCCCTCCGGGTAGCCGGCTTCAGCCATCAGCCGGCGGGCCAGGTCGAGATCATACGGCAGGTTGATATCCGGGCTGTGTCCGGGCATGCCGGGCGGCACCAGGCCTCCCCGGTAGAGCGGCATGGAAAATTGATCGAACAGTCTTTTCCGGTTAAGAGAGTATCCAAAAGCCTTGCGGACGCGCAGGTCATCAAAAGGCGGTTCACCCGGAGAAAATACGATGAAGAAGATACCCAATCCCTGGCTTTCCTGTATCTCTTCCGGCGGGATTTCATCTGGAACTTTCCTGTTCCCCCAAAGCGCACCTTCAATCCGGCCTTCCAGGTAGGCGTGGACCAGTCCTGCGTCCTCATGGAAGGTTGTCCATTCCACATGCTCTGCATTTCCCGGGAAATCGCCAAAATAGCCGGGGTTGCGCTCGACGCTGGCTCCGTGTTGAGGCATGAACTTTTTCAGCCAGTAAGGCCCATTACTGACGATCGTATCGGGCTGCCACCAGCTCTCCCCGAAGGTCTGGACGGCGCTTCGAGGCAGGGGAAATGTGACCGGCATGGTGACGATGAACGGGAAGTAGGCCACCGGCTGCTGCAGGCGTACCTCCAGGGTGAGCCCATCCAGGGCATGCACGCCCACGCTGTCTGGATCCGGGTTTTCCCCGGTATGGTACTCCCTGGCGCCCAGGACATCAAACAGGAGTCCGACCGCTCCGGAATGCAGGGCCGGGTCGAGATTGCGCTTCCAGGCCCACTCAAAATCCCCGGCGGTGACCGGTTTGCCATCTGTCCAGGTTCCATCGTCCCGCAAATGGAAGATATAGCGCCGGCCCCCGTCCAACACCTGCCAGGATCGGGCACATGCCGGGACCACATCCAGTTCCTCATTAACCGTTACCAAGCCTGAGAACAGATGGATGATCGCTGACACGTCCTGACCCCAGACAGCCAACCCCGGATCAAAGGTTACATGGGTGGATAGAAAGCCAAAACGGAACATGGACGGCTTTGCAGCTCTTGCAGGTTGTTTCTGCGGCAGTATTTCCTGCTGCAAGGCAAAGGCTTTTTCATTGGCCTGGTGGGCGGCCTCGAACTGGAAATTGGCCTGGTAGATGAGGCCCAGCTTGAGCCAGACCTGGGCGAGGCGGGTTTCCTCGTGCTGATCTTCCAGCAGCTTTACGGCGCGCAGGTAATAGCTGACGGCCTCGGTGTGTTCATCCGTCAGGCGCGCCCGGTCGCCGGCCTGGATCAAATAGCCAACAGCTTTGGCGCAGTCGCCGGCGTTCTCAAAGTGGTGCGCCAGGAGTCCCAGGTACTGCTCCATCCGGTCGGAAAAGAGGCCTTCCAGGGCCTCGCCCACCCGGCGGTGGAACTCGCGCCGTTTTTCCATCAGCAGGGAGTTATAGGCGGCCTCCTGGGTGAGGGAATGCTTGAACATGTATTCCAGCTCAGGCAGGCGCACCTTTTCCCGCACCAGGTCCACGCGCTGGAGCTGTGCCAGGTGGTCATCCAACTGCTGTTCGGCGGCTGCAATGGCTTCCAGCAGGCGGAATAAAAAGCTTTTGCCGATCACGGAGGCCAGCTGCAGCGTATGGCGCACATCCTCCTGCAGGCGATCGATGCGGGCGAGCAGCACCCCTTCCAGGGTCTCGGGGATGGCAATGTCCGTCAGGTCCTGTATCGCTTTCCACCCGTCCCCCGCGCGCACGATGGCCCCCTGGTCGATCAGGCTGCGGACGATCTCTTCCAGGTAAAATGGATTGCCTTCGGAGTGTTCCAGGATCACCTGACGGGTCGCATCGGGCAGGTCGGCGATGGCAAGCAGGTTGTCCACCAGCCGGTTTTGCTCGCCCGGGGATAAAGGCTTGAGCACGATCTCGGTATAGCGATGAGAGAAGTCGGTCTCGGCCCTGACCTTGATGCGCCAGGAAGCATGTTCGCGCTCCAAGCGCGAAAGTAAAAGCAGCATGAGCGGGGCGCGGTCCGTCACCGCCAGCAGCTCTTCAAGCGCTTCCAGGCTGGAAGGGTCAGCCCAGTGCAGGTCTTCGAAGACAAGCACGCTGGGCCGGGTCTCCGCCAGGCGTTGAAAATAGCGACCGATGCAGATCAGGGTCTGGCGCCTGAGCGTCTCGCCATCCAGCAGGTCAACCTGTCCGGCGCTCCCGCCTTCCAGCCTGACACCCAGCATGTGTGCCAGGTAGGGCAGCAGCTCGATGTCTTTCTCTGCGAACAGCCCACTCAACCGCCGCTTGAGGGCGGCACGCACCCTGACCTCGGCATCCCCATCCGACAGGCCCAGGTCGCTGTAGATCAACTGGGTGATGGACCAGAAGGAGAGCGTCTGCCCGTATGAGAGCGCCCGTCCCTCGATCCAATGCAGCTCATCACCACGTGCCGAACTCTCCCGGCGGGCTTCCTGCACCAGGCGGCTCTTGCCGATCCCGGCTTCACCGATGATCGTGACGATCTGCCCGTGGCCTTTTAGAAGGGATTCCATCACTTCATTGAGCCCAGCCAGCTCGCAGCTGCGGCCCACCAATGGCGAGTACAACTCTGCAAAACCGCGCGTGCTCTCTGGAACCGCCTTGCGACCGTGCACCTCGAAAACGCTGACCGGTTCCACCTTGCCTTTGAGGCTGATCTCCCCCAGGGATTGCAGATCGAAGACCGCCTTGACCTGCCGGGCGGTGTTCTCGGAAATAAGAATGCCGCCGGGCCGGGCAGCGGACTGCAGGCGGGCCGCCAGGTTGACGGCGTCGCCAATTGCCAGGTATTCCATGTGCAGGTCACTGCCCACGCTGCCCACCACTACTGTCCCGCTATTCAGACCGATGCGCATCTGAAAGTCGTCAACACAACCTTTCAACTCACCGGCATATTTCCCGATGTCCTGTTGAATATCGAGTGCGGCATGCACGGCGCGGATGGGGTCATCTTCATGCGTGACCGGCGCCCCAAAGAAAGCCAGCACGCCGTCCCCCAGCAATTGCGCAATCGTCCCTTCGTAATGGTAGACTGCCTGGCTGACGCGCTGGTGCGCGCCTGAGACGATCTCTTTCCACTCTTCCGGGTCCAGCTTCTCCGCCAGGGCGGTGGAACCGACGATATCGGTAAACAGGATCGTGACCGGTTTGCGTTCCCCCTCCACCTGGGCGGAGGAGCTGCGGATCTTTTCTTTAAGGTCTGATGGTGCAGATTGTTGGAGTTTTGCCAGGCGTTCCTGCCCACCAGGAGGCGCCAGGGGTGTGCCGCATTTCTTGCAGAAACGGACACCGGGTTTCAACGGGCTGCCGCAGTGGGCACACAGTCGCGCCAAGGCACTGCCGCAATTTTCACAGAATTCGGCGTCCGCGTCATTCTCATGACCACAATTTATACAGTTCATAGGTCTGCCCGTGGAGGTCAGCAGGACTCCAGCCTTTGAACGGATAACCGCGCAACCCAAATGACGATCAGAGCAGTATTTCTTCGAGAGGTATCCTGGAGAAGCCTCTCCATACCTTCATAATAGCAGGTGCTTCTGGATAAGTCAATCAGGGTGTGAGCGAATGTTAACAGCTGGGTGGTCAAGGATTCCGGCGGGGCCACCTATACCGTCATGGCTTTTACGGTTGCCGAAGGCTCCACCCTGGATGACGCCAAGAACGACATCTACAATGGCAAGTTTGGCAACTACGTCAAAGGCGGCCAAGCCGACCCGCCAGGTGCCAGCAGCGTGGATTTCGTCTTTCACACCACCACCGACCCGCAATATTTTGCCTGCGGCTCAAGTCCGGCCAGCACTGTCATCCTTGGCCCGATCGATGTGCAATAAATCCTGATCAGCATAAATTTCTTCATTTTTTAGCCCCATACCACATGGGGTTTTTTTGTCTGGCTTAAGGTCTTTCCATGATTCTTTTCCCGCCCATCGCGCCCGCCTCATCTCTCCTTCACTGCCGACAGGATGACCCCCAGCGCGGCCACGCTGGCAGCCGCCAGGAAACCCATGTCGATCCCGTTATACAGCGCATTCTGCGCATTCTGCACCAGGTGGGTGGTGAAGATGGCACCCGCCAGCCCGATTCCCAGCACCATGCCGAAGTTACGCGCCGTCGCCAGGACGCCCGAGGCAATGCCCTGCCTGCTGCGCGGCGCCGAGCCCATCAAGGCGCTGGTGTTGGGCGAGATGAACGTCCCGGTGCCGATCCCGGTCACAGCCAGGCCGAGCACCACCAGCCACAGCCCCGTCGCGGCGCCAATGCCCGCCAGCAGGAGCAGGCCCCCTGCCAGTACCGCCATGCCAAGCATGCCCGGGAGGCGCGAGCCCAGCCGGTCTGAAAGCGCCCCGCTGATCGGCGCGACGACCGCCATCAGCACCGGCTGCACCGAGAGCAGCAGTCCGGCCTGGGCCGGGTTCAAGCCGCGGCCCTGGATCAGGTAGAAAGGCATCAGGAAGGTGATGGTGTAAACACAGATATAGTTCAAGACCGCGCTGAGAGTTGAAGTGGTGAATAAAGGCTGACGGAACAGGCTCAAATCCAGCATGGGAGCCGGTGAACCTCGCTCCACCAGGATAAAAAGGACGAACAGCAGGATGGCTCCCCCCAGCAGCCCCAGCACGGGCAGCGACGCCCAGCCCCAATCCGCCCCCTTGTTCAGGCCGAGCATGAGCGCCGTCAATGCCAGCAAGAAAACCGCCGCGCCGGGCAAGTCAAAGCGCTGCCCGCTTTCGGCCGGTGCATCCTTCGGGATGAAGTACAGGCTGAGGGCCAATGCCAGTGCCCCGACCGGCACGTTGACATAGAACACCGTCCGCCAGCCCAGGGCCTGGGTCAGCCAGCCGCCCAGCGACGGCCCGACGGTCAGCCCAAGGTAGGTCAGCATGGCGACCAACCCAAACGCACGCCCGCGCTTTTCGGGGGAAAAGGTGCCGGTGACGATGGCAGGGGAATTGGAGGCCAGCATGGCCCCGCCGATGGCCTGCATGGCACGAAACAGGATCAGCGTAACAGCAGACCAGGCTGCACCGCTCAGCGCCGAACCGGCGACGAAGATGCCAAATCCCCAGACATAGACGGACTTATGGCCGCGCAAGTCCCCCAGGCGCCCGAAGGTGAGCAGCAGGCCGCTTAGTACCAGCAGATAGACGATCACCACCCACTCAATGGCCGCCACGTTGCTCTGGAAGGCGCTGCGCAGGACCGGCAGGATCGTGTTGACGATGCTCCCGTCCATGGCGGACATGAAGGTGCCGGTACCGATGGCAATCAGCACCCCCACATTGCGGTCGATCTTTTTTAGCATGAAGACCTCGTTCGGTAATGGGTATTGGGTATCCGGCAGTCGGTATCCGGTGATAAGCGAACTGGTCGATTATAATCGAGACAGTGGTCCCTGGTTATTGGGCGCAGGAAGGTGTGAGCACGTCCAGCCTGCCCTCCGGCACCGTCACCTTGCTCTTTACCGACTGAGAATGACTCTGCAGACAATCTCTTCGGTTCTGAACCGGAAAACATCCTTGTTCGCAAAGCTGAAAGAAAAAGCCAGCATTCTCAACCGGGAAGTTTACGCCCTGGTTATCGCCGCGCGTGATCCACGCGTGCCCTGGTACGCCCGGGTGTTCATGGGCCTGGTGCTGGCGTATGCCTTCAGCCCGATCGACCTGATCCCGGATTTCATCCCGGTGCTTGGCTATCTCGATGACCTGGTCATCGTTCCCATCGGAATTGCCCTGTCCCTGAAGATGATCCCCGTACAGGTGATGACCGAAGCCCGGCAAAAAGCCGAAGAGGCCCTGCGCCAGGGAAAGCCCTCCAGCCGGGTCGGAGCCATCCTGATCATCGCCATCTGGTTGATCATGCTGGCTGTGGTGATCGGGCTGCTGGCGCGGGCAGCCAGGAGGTCCACCGGCTGAGCCCGGCATGCATAATTGGCTAATTAATGATATAAACGGGTTTACGCTCCGTTTTCCAGGAGTAAAAACCTGCCCATCCCATGCCGACTGCCTGGCATTGCCGAATATATTTGATAAGGAGAGCCGCATGATCAATCGAGATGTCACGACCGTCATATATCCTGTCAGGAACCTGGAAAAGGCAAAAAAAATATACAGCCAGCTCCTGGGGATCGAGCCTTTCATGGATAGAGATTATTACGTGGGTTTTCGGATCGGCGACCAGGAAATCGGCCTGGACCCCAATGGACATGAACAAGGCATGACCGGCCCCGTTGTCTATCACCAGGTTGCAAACATCCGGGAAAGCCTGCAAGCCCTCCTGGAGGCTGGCGCGGAAAAGTACCAGGATATCAAGAACGCCGGCGAGGACAAGCTGATCGCCGCGGTAAAAGACCCGGATGGCAACATCATCGGGCTGATCCAACCTCCCCTGGGAAGCCCTGAATAAACGGCTCCCGACGCCATCCTGCGGGAAGCACTCCCGTACCACAAAGCAGTTGACAGTCACCATCCATACCAGGTGACTGTTTTTTTTTGAAGTGACTGGTATATTCCCACTAATGCCAATAAATTAATATAATTATTATCTCATTAGTATATAATACTTTTGATGGCAGGAAAAGGAAGAGCCTCCACCTGACTGCCAGCCAGGCATACCGCAGTTTCCCATTCTCCTGCCAATGACTGCAAAGGAGAAAAACCATGTTAACCGAAATGAAACAAACCAAGTGGCAGGACCCCACCGTGGTGGCCTCGGACGTTTACAGGTTGTTGCTGGAAAACGAACGTGTGAGGGTATTTGATGTCAGGTTCAAGCCCGGTCAAAAGGCGGAAATGCACGGGCATCCCGATCACGTCATCTACGTACTGGCCGACTACACACTGAACCTGATGCTCCCGGATGGCAGCAGCCAGGAAGTCCCCCTCAAAGCGGGGCAGACCATTTTCATGGGTGCCGGGCCACACGCGGCGGTGAATATTGGGAACACGGAAGGGCATGCATTGGTGGTCGAATTGAAAGAGTCCAGGATGTAGCCGGGAAATCGGCTCATCCAGGATGCGCTGGAAGACGCCAATCAGCCTGGTCTACGTTCTGATCCTCCAAAGGAGAGGTGATGCCATGGAATATCGGGAACTGGGACGCACGGGATGGAAGATATCAACAATCGGCCTGGGAACCTGGGCGATGGGTAGCGCCTGGGGAGCGGTGGATGACCGCCTAAGCCTGGCCACGCTCAACCGGGCGCTCGACCTGGGCGTCAACTTCTTTGATACCGCCGATGCTTATGGCAGCGAACCCCTGCTGGGGCAACTGCGCCGGCAGCGCAAGGAGCCTTTCTACATTGCCACCAAAATGGGCATGGGGGTCAATCCCGACCCGCGCGGCTATAACCGCAGAAATTTAACCTTCTTCGTCGAAAACAGCCTGCGAGACCTGGGGGTCGAGACGATCGACCTGATGCAGCTGCACTGTCCTCCGATCCAGGCCTACAACGCAGAAGTGTTTGGCATTCTGGATGACCTGGTCAGGCAGGGCAAGATCCGCTATTACGGCGTCAGCGTGGAACGTATTGTGGAAGCCGAGAAGGCGATCGCATTCCCAAACGTTCAAACCGTGATGATTATCTTCAACATCTTCCGCCAGCGGCCGGCGGAAGCTTTTTTTGGACAAGCCAAACAGCGCGGCGTGGGGATACTGGCGCGCGTGCCGCTGGCCTCCGGACTGCTGACCGGCAAGATGAGCGCGGCCAGCACCTTCGCCCGCGATGATCATCGCACCTATAATCGCCAGGGCCAGGCCTTCGACCGCGGCGAGACTTTCTCGGGAGTGGATTTTGCGACGGGCCTGAAAGCGGTCGAGGAACTGCGCCCGCTGGTCCCGCCGGACGAGACCATGGCGCAAATGGCTCTGCGCTGGATCCTGATGTTCGAGGCAGTCAGCAGCACCATCCCGGGAGCCAGACGCCCGGAGCAGGCCGAAGACAATATCCGCGCCGCTGACCTGCCGCCGCTTTCCGATTCCAGCATGGAGAAGATCCGGGCGATCTACGACCGCCATATTCGCCCACAGGTGCATGCGCTCTGGTAAGAAAGATTATGTGACAGTTCCATAACTCACGGTTTTTCCTGCCGCTCCAGCGCGGCTGCCATGATCTGCTGCAGGCGGGGGACCATGCTGGATGGGTCGGGGTGCAGGCCCTCCACCAGCAGGGCGCTGTCATAGATCTGCTCGATCATCAGGCTCTGCAGTTCCGAGCCAGGCTGCAGCTTGAGCAGGTTCTTCAGAATAGCGTGGGCCGGGTTCAGCTCCAGGATCTTTTTGCCTGGCTCGAATTCCCTGCCCAGGTAGCGGTAGACCCGCTGCATCTCGGGGTTCAGTGCCCCTTCCGGGTCCACCAGGCGGGCCACCGATTGCAAAAGCCGGCTGCTGGCGCGCACATCGGTAACGCGTTCGCCCAGCACCTGCTTGAAGCGTTCCTGCAGCACCTTGAAATCGTCGCCGGGCATCTTCCGGGCTTGCTCATCCTGCTCAGCATCGACCGGCTTTTCGGGCAGCTCAGCCTGGGCGGCGTTCTCCAGCTCAAAATCCTTGTATTTATGCAGCCCCATCAGCATAAAACTGTCCACAGGCTCGGTCAGCAGCAAAACTTCCAACCCTTGCGCCTGGAAGGATTCCAGGTGCGGGCTGCGCAGGAGCGATTTGGCATCCTGCCCCACGATGTAGTAGATCTGCTTTTGGTCCGGTTTCATCCGCCCGGCAACCTCCGCCAGGGAGGACCAGCTTTCAGGCTGCCGGCTGGTTTTGAAACGCAGCAGGGCCTGCAGGGATTCGGCTTCCGCCGGGGCCATCGCGACGCCCTGCTTGAGATAGCCGCCGAACTCCTGCCAGAATTCCCGGTATTTCCCGGGCTCCTTCCCCGCCAGTCCTTCGAGTTCCTTAATAACCTGGTTGGTCAGCACCTTTTTCAGGCCGGCCATCAGGCTGCTGGACTGGATGGTCTCACGCGAGACGTTCAGCGGCAGGTCTTCTGAATCCACCACGCCCTGCACGAAGCGCAGGTATTCGGGCAGCAGATCCTTGTTGTACTCATCAATCAGGATGTTGCGCGAATACAACTTGAGACCATCCTCCCTGCGCAGTGCCAGCATGCCGCGTTCGGCCTTGCGCGGGATATACAGGAGCGCGTACAACTGCACGGGCACATCCGTGATCATGTGGATGTGCATGAGCGGCTCCTCGTAGTCCAGCGTAACCTGGCGGTAAAAATCCTTGTACTGCTCAGCGCTCACGGACTGTTTGGGCGTCCGCCAGAGCGAAGCCTGTTTATTGACCGGCTCCCTGCCATCCTCCAGGTAGATTGGGAAGCCAATGTAATCGGAGTGCTTGTGGATGATCTCCTTCAGGCGGTACTCATCCGCAAACTCGGCTGCGTCTTCTTTTAGTTGGATCTCGACCAGCGTGCCGCGCGTGCTCCTGTCCGCCGCTTCGACCTCAAAGCTGTCCTGCCCGGTGGCATACCAGCTGACCGCCCGGGCACGCGGTTTGGAGGAGCGCGAGGTCACCCGCACCCACTCGGCCACCATGAAAACCGAGTAAAAACCCACCCCGAACTGTCCAATCACCTGCGAAAAATCGGTCTTTGAATCCCGGGTGGCTTCGATAAACTTGCGCGCCCCGGATTGGGCGATCGTCCCCAGGTTTTCGATGATCTCGTCGCGGGTCATGCCAATACCGCTATCTGCGATAATGAGCTGGCGCTTCTCCTTATCTGCAGAGACACGGATGCACAATTCCGCGCCCGGGTCCAGGATCTGGTGGTCGGTGAGCATCTCGAAACGGACACGGTTGAGAGCGTCGGAGGCATTTGAGAGCAGCTCGCGCAAAAAGACTTCGCGGTCCTTATAAAGGGAATGGATCAGGATGTTCAAGAGCTGCCGGGTTTCGGCTTTGAAGGAAAAACTTTCGGCTTGATTCTGGCTGGTGGCGGGAGTTGGTTCGGACATGTGGGCCTCCTGTTGTGGCTGGAAATCATTACAGGGATATTTTACTTCCATTGCAGGAGAAGAGAGAAGAGAGAGAAGGTAGAGAGTAGTAAAGATGGAATGGGGAATTGAATCTTTGAATTAAAAAAGGAACAATTCCAGGGAGGGAGAAGGAATACAGAATATCTGAGTAGTATGAAGAGCCAGGAGGTATGATTAATGATGAGGGATCTCTCGATGTTACCAGGTGGGTTATTGGGTAAAGTGACATTTTGTGGACCAAGGGCCTGGAAGGAATTGATTTGGATTTATTCCTCGAAAACAAATGAGGAGGTAAAAAAGGCGGGGACGAGTATGGAGGGAAGAGAGTAGAGAAGAGAGAACTGAGAGCAGAGAGCAGGCCACGGGGAAGAGCCGTCCACGAATTTTCCACGAATCCTGCAAATAACGCAGGACAAGTTGCACGAACCCCAGACCTCCGAGTTCTTCGCGGAGTAAACCGAAGGAGCGGAGCACAGCGAGAAGAAAAAATGAGGCGGAGGCGGGGTGATCCTGACCCTGCAAAAGGGGACGAGTAGTCGTTCCGCGGAACGAAGGAGGAACGAATAGGGGAAGAGAACAGAGAGTAGAGATTAGAGAGTAGAAAAGAGTAAGGGAGGAAGGGAGGAAGGGTGGTCATGGGGAGGCTGTCCGTTTTAAAATAAACACAGAAAGACGATTCGCCTTCCCGTGCGCAGGGTAATATTAGAACAAAAGTTCTGATTTGTCAAGGGTATTGCGGCTGCAGGATCAGGGTGGTCTTAAAGTCGCATGGGCGCCTTTAAATCTCTAGAAATTAACCGCGAAGCCGGGACCCTGCTGAAGAACGCCCTGACAAAAACGGCCAGGACAGGCAGGGCAGGCGAGCGCGAAGGCTGATTTGGTAAAAGAGGAGGAAGAACCCGGCAATGTACAAGCGCCGGCCGACACGCATTTGGCATACCGGGCATTCGTAACTTCCCGAATTATTCGTTCAGATTGCGTTTTCGATGCGTCTGGTTGGAAATACCCGCCTTTCATTTATTTTTCAGCTGATCATCATAGAGGCAGCAGCCCCATCTACGTCTTTGCCGGGCCGATGGGCGATTATCAGGATTTCGAGGCCATTTTTCTCAATCAACTCTTTAGAATGGTCTATAATTGAGCCATGTCTGCGCCAATTTTAGCCACGAAACTTTTTCTCCCCCCTCCTCGGTCTAAAATTGTCCTTCGCCCCCGCTTGATCGAGCGGCTGAACGAAGGTCTGCATCGTACGCCAAGTCTGACTCTCATCTCTGCCCCAGTCGGCTACGGAAAAACCACGCTGGTAAGCGAATGGGTCGCCTGTTGTGAGCGACCGGCCGCCTGGCTGTCTCTGGATGAAGGGGATAACGATCCTGCCCGCTTTCTTACTTACCTTATTGCGGCTTTGCAGACGCTTGCGGAGAATATGGGAGCAGGAGTGTTGAGGTCGCTCCAAGCCCCTCAGCTACCGCCGATCGAATCCATATTGACTGGTTTGGTCAATGAAATCACGACATTCCCGCATCAATTCACCCTGGTTCTTGACGACTACCATCTGATTGAGTCCAAACCGGTTGATAATGCCCTCCTTTTCTGCTCGAGCACCTACCGACACAGATGCACCTGGTCATCACCACGCGCGAGGATCCAAATCTACCTCTTGACCCGGTTACGCGCCCGAGGTCAATTAACCGAACTGCGCGCCGCAGACCTGCGTTTTTCCCCCGCCGAAGCCGCCGAATTCCTCAACGGGATGATGGGCGCAAACCTCTCGGCGGAAGATATCGCCGCACTGGAAACCCGTACCGAAGGCTGGATTGCGGGACTTCAGCTGGCGGCGCTCTCGATGCGGGGACGAGAGGACGTTCACGAGTTCATAATTGCTTTCGCTGGAGACGACCGGTACATTGTGGATTATCTGGTCGAAGAGGTCCTGCAGTGTCAGTCCGAAAGTGTCCGGAACTTCTTACTTCAGACTTCCATTCTCGACCGGTTGAGTGGCCCGCTATGTGATGCCGTCACCGGCCAGAGAAAAAGCAACGAGCTGTTAGTAGTCCCTGGAGCGAAGCAACCTGTTTGTCTCACCACTGGATGATAAACGTCACTGGTTTCGCTACCACCACCTATTTGCAGACGTTCTTCATAAACACTTGATGGAGGAGCAGCCCGATCAAGTACCTACCCTGCATCGAAGGGCAAGCGAGTGGTACGAGCACAATGGTCTTGAGATTGAAGCTTTTCAACATGCTGCTGCTGCCAATGATGTTGAGCGTGCCGAGCGCCTGATGGAAGGCAAGGGGATGCCTCTGCAATATCGTGGCGCGATGGCCCCTGTCCTTCACTGGCTGGAGTCACTGCCAACGGAGGTGCTGGATGCCAGACCCTCATTGTGGGTGACGTATGCCTCGGCGTCATCGATGGTTGGCAAACCGATCAGCAGCATAGAAAAGATGCTGCAGGCGGCTGAAGCAGCCCTGCAAGACGCCGAGCCAGACGACAAAACTCGAGACCTTATCGGACATATTGCCGCCATCCGGGCTGTGTTGGCATTCCATCATAACCAGGTAGAAACCATGCTTGCCCAGTCGCACCGCGCCCTGGAGTATCTGCACCCTGACAACCTGTCTACCCGGGCGACCGCCACCTGGACGCTGGGGTATGCCTACCAGATCCAGGGAGACCGTGCCGCGGCCAGGCGGGCCTATAACGAAGCCATATCGATCAGCCAGGCGTCTGGAAATATCATGGTCACCATAGCGGCTGCAACCTGTCTGGGCCAGGTTCAGGAAACAGAAAACCAGCTCTATCTGGCGGCCGAGAGCTACCGGCGTGTCTTGCAACTGGCAGGTGATCCGCCGCAGCCGGGTGCCTGCGAGGCGTATCTTGGCCTGGCCCGTATATTCTACCAATGGAACGACCTGGATACCGCCCAACAGCACGGGCAGCAGAGCCTCCAACTGGCGCGGCAGATGGAAAATATTGCCACACCCGCTGCCTGTGGGGTGTTGCTCGCCCGCCTGAAACTTGCCCAGGGAGATGTGGACGGTGCGGCCGCCCATTTAGCACAGGCCGAGCAGTTCGTGCGCCAGCATAACTTTGTGCATTTGATGCCTGAGGTTGCTGCCGCACAGGTGATTACGATGCTTCACCAGGGCAATCTGACGGCAGCCGCAGCTCTGGCTGAGACCCACGAACATCCGATCAGCCAGGCCCGCGTGTACCTGGCCCAGGGAGACCCGTCCGCAGCATTGGCGGTGCTGGAGCCATTACGCCAGCAGGTGGAGGCAAAGGGTTGGGTGGATGAACGGCTCAAGATGATTATTCTAGAGGCGATCGCTCTCCATGCGCTTGGCGAAAATGAGCAGGCTGTCCAAGTGCTGGGTGAGGCGCTGGCGCTGGCAGAGCCGGGTGGTTTCATCCGCATCTTTGTGGATGAAGGTCAATCGATGGCTCATCTGCTCAAAGAAACCCTTAATCGAGGGATTGCGCCAAATTATGTTCAGAAGTTATTAACAGCATTCCCCATCGATGAAACAGAACAATCTGTCTCATCGCCAATACAAGCTCCTAAATCTGAGTTGGATGAGCCTCTGAGCCAACGCGAGTTGGAAGTACTCCAACTCATTGCTCAGGGACTCTCGAATCGTGAGATTAGCAAGCGGCTTTTCCTTGCCTTGAATACTGTTAAAGGGCATAATCAGAAAATCTACAGCAAACTACAGGTCCAAAGTCGCACTGAAGCTGTAGCACGTGCCCGTGAGTTGGATCTGTTGTAAACGAAATATCAATCTGCCTGCAATCCTGGCAACATGACTGCCCGCACCCTAAAGGGGGCTTTAGCCAGCAGTATAAAGCCACAGCTTTAGAACTTCTCCTCCTCTCAATACCTCAAAAACAATACCCCCAAACAACACTTAAGTGTCTATCCTTTAATACCATATTATAGGTAAACTATATCCATATTGAGCAAGTTGCACGGACTGTGATGGCCGGCCACAAGAGGTACACGGTAATGTCGAACAAACATGGATTGCTAAAAAAGTGCGGGATTTGGGCATGCCATTGGTCATCCGGTCACTCAAAGTCCAATTCAATAAAGCTCATCCATATCGTTCAATAAAGGAGACAAACAAATGAACATCAAAGGAAAGACCGCGATCAAAGAAAGCAAAATGAGGATATCCACAGCAGCCCTCATGCGGCTGGCAGGATTCTTTGCCATGCTCGGTGGGCTGGGCTTCATCGTTACGGGCATGTTCCATCCTGCCAACGAACCTGCCTACGTCACCACCTCTACCTGGATCATTGTCCATATTTTTGCTACATCCCTGGGCTACTTCGGCGTGATAGGCCTGGCTGGTCTCTACGCCAGGCAGGTTGAAAAGGCCGGCTGGCTCGGTCTGATTGGCTTCCTCCTGTTCAGCGGCTGGATGGCGCTCCAGATGCCCTTTTCCTCCTTTGAAGCCGTGATCCTGCCCCACCTGGCGAGCGAATTTCCGCCGTACGTGGTCGGCTGGTTGGGGATGTTTAGAGGCATTCCCAGCCCGGTGGACCTCGGAGCCCTGCCAACGATTTGGAACATCTCCACACCGATGTTGATCCTTGGCGCCTTGCTGTTTGCCATCGCTACTTTCCGCGCCGGGATCCTGCCGCGCTGGGCAGCCGGTTTGCTTGCCCTCGGGTGTTTGATGATCCCGGTGGCTGCCCTTCTCCCAACCCAGCTCCAGGCAAAAATCATCATGATCCCGATGGGGTTGGGCATGGCATGGATGGGATACGCGCTCCTCACCGAACGGCGAGAGAAAGCCTCGGAACCCTTGCCCTGACCAGGTAACTCTCAGCTCAGCCCAGCCGGAGCCGATTAAGGTCGCTGGAGACCGTATGGAGTGGACAAGCGGCCGTTTGGCCGCTTGTCCACTTTTCATCCGGCTGTCCATTCTGTCGAAACTCTCGGCTCCTTCCGGTCATCATCCTGCCTCGTCCTGCAGGGAAAACGATCGATTGGCCTTGTTTCAGCTACGGCCTTGATCATCTTTCGACAGCTTTATCCACGCTGGTGGTTCGACTTTTCGCGTGAGCTGACCTGCTTCGAGGCCAAGTCAGCGCCTACGTGGCCCTGCTCACCGACCGATACCCGTCCACCGTCGACGAGCAGTCTGTCCACCTGGAGATCGATTACCCCAACGTAGAAACTGACCTCAACCGGTGGTATCCCCTGATCAAGTGGCTGCTCGTGATCCCGCATTATTTCGTGCTGTTTTTTCTCAGCATTGCCAGCTTCTTTGCAGTGATCATGGCCTGGTTTGCCATTCTAGCGACCGGTCGATACCCGAGGGGCCTTTTTAACTTCAACGTTGGGGTTGGTCGCTGGTGGCTGCGGGTACAAGCCTATGCAGTCCTGCTGGTGACCGACCGCTATCCTCCATTCAGCCTGGCTTCGGCCTAAAATTGCGTGTAGTGCTTTATGAAATGGAAAGAGATAAACAAATGAACACCAATCGGCAAGCTACCCCAAGGATGACCTCATTGAGAAAAATCGCACTAGCGGCTGGCGTGTTCTACCTGCTCACCTTTGTCTCGATCCCGACCGCCTTTCTCTACGCTCCAATATCCGATCCGAACTACATCGTCAGCCCCGGCCCGGACACTGGCGTCATCTTGGGCGCTGTCCTGGAGATCATTGTGGCCCTCGCCGGCATCGGCACCGCCGTCGCATTGTACCCGGTGGTCAAGAGGCAGAACGAATCGCTCGCCCTGGGCTTCGTCGCCTCGCGGACCCTGGAAGCATGCACCATCTTCGCGGATGTCGTCTGCCTCCTGGCGCTGGTGACCTTGCGGCGGGCTGGAGCCGGAGCAGATGCGTTGGTCACTGGCAAGGCACTGGTCGCCCTGTATACCTGGTTCAAACTCGGACAAAACCTTATGCCGGCTGTTAACGCCCTGTTACTGGGCTCCCTGATGTACCAGTCGCGCCTGGTGCCGCGCGTTCTTCCCCTGCTGGGATTGATCGGAGCGCCCCTGCTCCTCGCTAACACCATTGTCACGATGTTCGGCATCACCGGGCCGATCTTTGTGCTGACGGGGATCGGCTTTCTCCCGGTTGCAGTGTGGGAGTTTTCGCTGGGCGTCTGGCTCACCGTGAAAGGGTTTAAACCATCCGCAATCATTTCCGAGCCTGCAAAAGCAGAAATGAACGAGACACTGAGCGCTGCATAGTTATACGATTATGAATGGCAGAGATGGTATTCAGCCCTCTCTGCCATTCATTCCACTCATTCTTAGTAAAAGGAAGGTCCTAAAATGAAAGCAATTGTCTACACAAAATACGGTTCACCGGAAGTTCTTCAGCTCAAAGAGGTTGATAAACCGACGCCCAGCGAGGACGAAGTATTGGTGAAAGTTCATGCAACCTCCATCAATGCCGTAGACTGGCATCTCCTCACCGCCGACATATTCCTGGTTCGCCTGAACATGGGGCTGCTCAAACCAAAAAACACGATCCTCGGCGCTGACATCGCCGGGCAGGTTGAAGCGGTTGGCAGAAATGTCAAGCAGTTTAAGCCGGGTGATGCGGTGTTTGGAGATGTTTTCGGGGGTAATTATGGCGGTTTTGCTGAATATGTAAGTGCTCCTGAAAGTGTCCTGGCACTAAAACCGGCTAATCTATCCTTTGAGGAAGCAGCGGCAGTACCCTTAGCAGCTCGCACAGCCCTGCAGGGGTTACGCGATCTGGGGCATATTCAGCCAGGGCAAAAGGTTTTAATCAATGGAGCCTCTGGCGGGGTAGGGACATTTGCAGTCCAGGTTGCCAAATACTTCGGGGCTGAAGTCACGGCGGTGTGCAGCACCGGTAATTTAGAAATGGCGCGCACACTTGGGGCAAACCATGTCATTGACTACACCAAAGAAGATTTCACCAAAAATGGACAGCAGTATGAATTGATTCTTGCTGTGAACGGATATCACCCAATTTCAGATTATAAGCGTGCATTGAGCCCCAGGGGTATTTATGTCATGTCCGGAGGTTCCCTGGCTCAATTGTTCCAGGTTATGCTCCAGGGACCACGGATGTCAAAAAAGGATGGCCAGCAGTTGGGAAACTTGACGTTGAAACAAAACCCAAAGGATTTGCCACTTCTCAAAGAGCTCCTCGAAACGGGTAAAGTCGTACCGGTTATTGATAGACGTTACTCGTTAGGTGAGGTGCCTGATGCTCTCCGGTATTTTGGAGAGGGACATTCCAAAGGAAAAATAGTTATAACTGTGGAGCCAACAGCAAATTGCAACCTGGACCCGATAATCGTTCCTACCCATTTGTTCAAGGCATCAGACGGTCGCTGGATGCCGACGATATTAAGAAGAAGAATAGCTGATATGGAGACAAGTCACCAGGAAACGCGGTTTTCCCCTAATAACATTTCCGGCTTATTTCAACGATCAGGAACAGATGGCGAGCACCGCTCCATTCAAGTCCTTTTCCACGCACTTCGATATCGCTAAAATAAAGGAGAAAAAATGAATACAAAAATAGAAAGCATTTCTTCACCCAAGCGCCTGGCGAGGATCGCCGGCCTCTTCTACCTGCTCGTCGGCATCTTCGGCGGTTTTGCCGAAGGCTTGGGGATCCCAAGATGTACGTGGCCGGCAACGCGGCGGCCACGGCCGGGAATGTGCTGGCGAACCCCGGACTTGTCCGCCTGATCGTCGTCGCCCACCTGTTGGATGCGATCTTCTTCGTCCTCACGGCCATGGCCCTCTACATCCTGCTCCAGCACGTGCAACAAGAGCGTGGCGAGGGCCATGCTGGTCTTCGTCGCCCTGGCGGTCGGCATCATCACCCTCAATGCGGTCTTCCAGTTCGAGGGCTTGCAGGTCGCGACCGACGCTTCCTACGTGGCCGCCTTCGGCGCCGCGGGGTCGAATGCGCTCGTGCTGCTCCTGCTCGACATCCAGCACTATGGGACCCTCAGCGCGCAGGTCTTCTTTGGCCTGTGGCTGGCGCCGCTCGGGTATCTCGCCTACAAATCAGGGCTGTTCCCCAAGGCGCTGGGCGTCCTCTGATCGCGGCCGCCGTCTGCTACCTGGTGGACCTGCTCGCGGCGTTCCTGGTCCCCGACTTCGGCAGGCAGATCCACCCGTTCATTGTCATCGTGCCCGCCATCGCGGAGATCTGGATGGTCCTGTACCTGCTCGTGGTTGGCGTGAGGACCGTGAAGCCAGACAAGGAAATCCTTGCCGCGCCTGCCGCGGCGTAAACGTTACTGCACATGGCGGCCCGTGAAACGGGCCGCCATGGTGTGCGGAGTGGTAGCCGGTTTCGGATCAGCGTGGCTGCGGGTGGGAGCCTACGCCTTCCTGCTGGTGACCGACCGCTATCCTCCATTCAGCCTGCGTTCCGCCTGAGATTTTGGGTTGTGTTCAAGTAAAATGCGGTGGCCGGTTGCCGCATTTTACCTATTAACGAATTATATAAACACGGGATGATAGTAAATACGGAGAAAAACCATGAAAGCAATTGTATACACAAAATACGGATCACCGGATGTTCTTCATCTCGAAGAGGTAGCCAAACCTGCTCCCAAGGAGGATGAAGCGCTGGTAAAAATCCATGCGGCATCCCTAAATGCGGCTGACCTTGAAATCCTGAGAGGTAATTGGAGTGCCCGTTTCGCGGGGCCTCTAAAACCAAAGCACAAGATCCTCGGATCTGACATCGCCGGGCGGATTGAAGCAGTTGGCAGAAACGTAACGCAGTTTCAGCCAGGTGATGAGATATGGGGGGACTTGTCTATCCCGTTGGGTTATGGGGCTTTTGCGGAGTATGTATGTGTTCCTGAAAATGCATTAAGGCTGAAACCGGCCAGGATGACATTCGAGGAAGCCGCGGCCATGCCTTCAGCAGCAGCCAATGCCCTGCAGAATCTTCGAGGGGTAGGATCATCTTCGCCCAGTTTTCTTCTATCGGATAAAGGAGAGATTCAGCCAGGACAAAAGGTTTTGATCAATGGTGCGGGTGGTGGTGTGGGTACCTTTGCGGTGCAGATTGCCAAATCACTCGGGGCCGAAGTGACTGGTGTGGACAGCCCGAGTAAATTGGACATGCTGCGCTCGATTGGTGCAGACCATGTCATTGATTACACTCAAGAGGATTTCACCAAAAGTGGGCAGCGCTATGACCTGATTTTTGATGTTGTGGCATCTCGCTCGATTTTCGATTACAAGCGTGCTTTGAGTCCCAGGGAATTTTTGTTATGGTCGGAGGTTCCCTGGCTGCAATTCTTCAAGCTTTTTTACTTGGACCATTGATTTCAATGACCGGGAGTAAGAAAATGGGAATCGTGATGTGGAAACCCAACAATCAAGAAGATTTGGCGATTTTGGAAGAGCTTTTTGAAGCCGGCAAAGTAGTGCCTGTTATCGATCGACTGTTACCCTTTAAGCGAGGTTTCTGAAGCTCTCCGGTATCTTGAAGAAGGACATGCCAAAGGAAAAGTCGTCATCACTGTGGCGCAGAACAACCAAACCTGACCAGGTGCGAGAGGAATATTTATGAAAGCAATTGTATACACAAAATACGGACCACCGGATGTTCTTCAGCTCGAAGAGGTAGAAAAACCTGCCCCTAAGGAGGATGAAGTACTGATAAAAGTTCATGCGGCATCCATAAATGCATATGACTGGCATCTCCTGACGGCTGACCCGTTCATTATCCGCCTGGTGGCTTGGGTTCTTAAACCCAAAACACAAGATCCTCGGAGCTGACCTGGCCGGGCGAGTTGAAGCGGTTGGTAGTAACGTAAAGCAGCTAAAGGTGGGTGATGAAGTATACGGGAAGCGTGTGGTTTGGGCGGTTTTGCCGAGTATGCATGTGCTCCTGAAAAAGCATCTGGCGCTGAAACCGGCCAACATTTCGTTCGAGCAAGCCGCGGCCGTACCGATGGCGGCACTCACCGCCCTGCAGGGTCTGCGCGATAAAGGACAGATTCAGCCCGGGCAAAAGGTTCTCATTGATGGCGCCTCTGGCGGTGTGGGTACGTTTGCGGTGCAGATTGCCAAATCGTTTGGGGCTGAAGTGACTGCTGTTTGCAGCACGCGGAATTTGGATACAGCGCGCTCGATTGGCGCAGACCAGGTCATTGATTACACCCAAGAAGATTTCACCAAAAATGGGCAGCGTTATGACCTGATTATTGCTGCGAACGGATACCATTCGATTTTCGATTATCGGCGTGCCTTAAGCCCCAAGGGAATTTATGTCATGATCGGAGGTTCCCTGGCACAATACATTTCAAACCATGCTCCTGGGACCCTGGATCTCAAGGAGCGGGGATCAGAAAATGGGTACCATGCTGGCGGAAATAAACCAGAAGGATCTGGTTTTTATGAAAGAGCTGCTTGAAGCCGGCAAAGTGGTGCCTGTGATCGATCGCTGCTACCCGTTGAGTGAGGTTCCTGAAGCGCTCCGCTATCTTGGGGCAGGACACGCCCGCGGAAAGGTGGTCATCACGATAGAGCAATAGTCTGTTTGCCGCGTTGGGCGAACTGGCCTGTACTTATCCTGATGTGGTGGATCCCGTATAATTTTCTGTGGTCGGGTAGATTTTGGAGGCGACTAAAGGTATGCGAGCAAGTGTAGTAACTAAATTTGGGCCGCCGGAAGTTTTTCAGCTCAAAGACCTGGAAAAACCCGTCCCCAAGGACGATGAAGTCCTGATCAGAATATGTGCGACAACCGTAACAGCCGCCGACTGCGAGCTGCGAGGTTTGAACGTCCCATTCTGGGCTCGGCTTCCGATCCGAATATGGCTGGGTTCCAGAATGCCCAATCTAATCCTCGGGCAGGAGCTGGCCGGGGAAGTTGAGGCAGTCGGCAAAGCTGTTAAGCGCTTTCAGCCGGTGACCAGGTTTTTGGAACTACCGGTCTTCGTCTTGGCGCTTATGCAGAGTACATCTGCCTGCCTGAAAAACCCACAACGGGGGTGCTGGCAGGAAACCGGCCAATATAACCTATGAGGAAGCCGCCGCCCTTCCATTGGAGGACTTGAAGCACTGCATTTTCTTGAAAAGCAAATATCCAGGGCGGGCAAAAGGTTTTGATTATTGGCGCCGGCGGAAGTATCGGTACGATTGCGGTGCAGCTTGCCAGGTACTTTGGGGCAGAAGTGACCGGCGTGGACAGCGCGGGGAAATTGGACATGCTGCGCTCCCTTGGCGCAGACCACGTCATTGATTACACGCGAGAAGATTTCACCAAAAGCGGTGAGACCTATGATGTCATTTTTGACGTGGTCGGTAAGAGTTCGTTTTCAGGTAGTGTAAGATCGCTAAAGCAAAATGGGCGCTATCTCTTAGGGAACCCCGGGCTGTCACACATGGTTCGAGGGCGATGGACTTCGATGAAAAGCGGCCAGAAAGTAATCATTCGGGGCAGCAAGCCAAAGAACTGAGGATTTAGTTTTCCTCAAAGAGCTGGTTGAGGCGGGGAAGATCAAAACGGTCATCGACAGAGCTATCCCCTGGAGCAACTTGCCGACGCGCACCGGTATGTCGAGACAGGACAGAAAAAGGGAAATGTGGTCATCACGGTGGAACATAATAACAAAACCTGACAAAGCGTATCCTTGCCGAAATAGCCGCATAAACGCTTCAGTTACGTTGCCCCTTGAATTGGGCAGCCGGCGTGCGCGAAGTGGTTGATGAAAATGAAAGTGGATGTGTTCAAATGCGTAATCAAAATAATGTCAAACAAATACGAACTCCCACTCGCCGAGGTCGAGGCTGCTTGATCTGGCTGGGTGGGGTTCTGGCGGGTGTAGTGGTTTTGCTCCTGGCCGGGGCGGTTTACGAGCGGGTGGCAGAAGCCGCCGACGCGCAAGCTTACCCCCCTCCCGGTCAAATGGTGGATGTGGGCGGCTATCGCTTGCATATCAACTGCACCGGCTCTGGCAGTCCCACCGTGGTAATCGAGGCTGGCCTGGGTGAGAAGGTCAGCTGAACGACTGACCCGCAGGGTGCTTCGCGAAGTCGTTACTACGGATTGGGGGGCGGAAAGCAGGTGACAGTCACATTCCTTTTGCCCGATACCACTCCAGCCTCCTGCGCAGGTCGGCGGCGGCTGAAGGCAGATTGGCGGCTTCGTAGTCTGCGACCAAGACTGCCAATGCCTGCAGGTCAAGCCCGGGTGAACTCGAGGAGGCGATCACGCCGGCGCCCAAGGTCTGCGATCAGCTGGATGCGCTGCTCCATGCGGCGATCCGGCCTGGTCAATTTTCTCAAGCGCATGGACATGCTTACTCTCCAGATACCCCTGCTTAATTGGTTATTTGGTATTGGGTAATCGGTATTCGGTATTAGTTACAGGTTATTCGTCATGAATTACGAATTACGAATAACGAATTACGGTTAACGATTTACGATTTACGGATAGCAATTTGCCCGCTCGGAACGCAGGGCCGGGAACAAATACAGGCATTCCCGCTCCACGCCGCCGCTGACGCTTTGTTCGATGGGCGCCAGAACAGCCTCGACGGCGCGTTCGAACAGAGTGCGGTAACGCGGCAGGTCGACCGAGCGAAGATCAGGCTGCCCGGGCGCATCCCAGGCGCGCACGCCGGGCTTGCCGAGCGTGAAGAGAAAGCGCACGCGCTGCCGGGGCGGACTTGCTGCCAGCGGCCTGCATCTGCCAGACGGCGCGGGCGGCCGGAGAAGGCGAGGAATACTCGGTCAGTTCCCGGCTGAGTTTCTGGGAGACCAGCAGCTGTTCGACCGGCACTTTCCCAAGACGCAGCGCCTGGAACTGATTGCGCACATAGGCCTGCGCCTGCGGGAGCACCTCCTTCAAAGGTCGGCATCCGGGGCGCGGGCCAGGATCTCAAGCAGGTGCAGCTGCGTTTCGGCGATGAACGGGGCGGTATCATGGCGGCGGGCTTCGATGCCGCGCACCTTGATCGAGCCATCCTGGAAGACGCCGAAATAACGGTTGGGCACCGGGACGCGCGCATTCACACGGGAGGGCAGGAAGACCACCCAGCGGTAAACCCCGTCCATGGAAATGGGCAGGCCGGTGCGTGCGGTGACCTCGGCCAGCAGGGCGTCGAAATCCGCGGGGGTCTTGCAGCCGGGTTTCTGCACCCACAGCCCATCCACGTACATATGCAGGATCTCGAAGTTCATGTCTTCGGCGGCTTCCTTGGCGCGCAGCAGCGCTTCGCGCCCATAGGCAGTGACGGCCTCATGTGCCTCGATGCGCCCAAAGCGGGCGTTCTTGTAGCCCAGGTAGCCGAAGCAAGTGACCAGCAGCCACTTGTGGGCGGAAGCCAGGGCCTGGTAGACCGGGCGGCGGCAGTCGTACTTGTTCAGCGTCAGCAGCGCTGATTTGAGCGCCAGGCGCTTGTTCAGCAGCGGGGCCAGGGTCAGTGGGATAATTCCCGGTGCGCCAGGGGCGGGTTCCAGGGGAATGCCGACAGGGGGAACGGAGGAAGGGGAGCGGGGGGAATGGGGGAGACTTCCGAAGTCTGCCGGAGGAAGACCTCCGAGTTCTCAGAGAACTCGGAGGTCTGGAACTCTGTGCGGCGCGCGGCACCTCCGGCGAAATATTAAAGTGCACCATGATGCCGGGGTACATCGAAACGAAGTCGATCCCGCCCACATCCCGGTGCAGGCCCACGGTGGGCTGGTAGACCATCCCGCCCATGTCGGCCTGCAGGAGCTGCATGGCGGTCTTGGGGGTCTCGGCCTGGTGCTTGTGCCAGGGGATCAGGATGCCGTTCTGCAGGGCGGTGATGAACTGCATGGACGAGATGCCGGTGCCCGGAGAGAGGCGGGCGGCTTCCTGGACGGGCTGGCGGGTGACGCGTGCCATCTCGAGCACGCCCGGCAGGGCGTAATCGCCCCACAGCATGGCGTTGTGCTGGTCGAGGTGCCAGCGGCCGCGCAGCAGGACCTGGGCGCCGCGGTAGACGATCTGCCCGTAGGAAAAGTAGGTATGCTCCTTGCGTTCCACCAGGGATTGGGATGCGTCCCGGTTGAGGGGGAGGGACAAGGCGCTTGTCTGTGGGGGAGTCCGAAGTCTGGAGACTTCGGAGTCCGGGGAGGCTGCGGAGTCCGGGGAGGCTGCGGAGGCCTTGAGCGCCAGCTTCATCAGCAGGGGCAGCAGCCAGGTATCGCCCCAGGAGGTGGAGAATCACGTCCGGGTCATAACGGCGCAGGTCGGCGCGCAGGCTGACCAGCAGGGGGATGGGTTTGTCGAGGGGCAGGGAGTAGCGGATGCGCTCGTACGACACGATAATGGACTTTGGGTCTGCATGCGCCGGGTCGCAATCGGGTTCAAGCGAAAGGATGCGCAGGGGGACGGGTTCGGGGTCGATATCCCAGGGGGTATCCAGCGGCGTGATGCTGAGGATCTTTGGGACTTCTGAAGCCGGGGGTCGGAGTCTCGAGTTCGAGTCTGGAGACTTCCGAAATCTCGGAGACTTCGGAGTCCGGGGCGGCAGGAGCCTGCACTTCCAGCCGGACGTGTGCCAGGGGAAAGACATTGAAAGCTGCCATGTAACGCAGCGGGATGGAGATATCGGCGTCGTACCAGCTCAAGTCAGGGAAGGCGGAGACCATGCTGCGGAAGAGCCCGTCCAGCCTGGCGGGCTGCAGGACTTCGACCGATAAAACGGATGTCATTCCAGAAAAGATATCCCGGCGCTCCGTGCGCGACAGGCGGACCGGGGTGGGCTGCTGCGTGAGCCACTTCCAGAGCTGGCGCAGGCGCTCCGCCGGGCCGGCGGCATACAGAGCGGGCGTGAAGTCCTGGACGAAGCGCAGGCGCCGGCCGTCCTGGGCGATCAGCCAGACGGTCAGGTTCGTTTCGTTGGGGTAGACATCAAAGAGGTGGCCGGTAAAAGATTTAGTCATTGGCCTGATAGTCGAATAGTCTAATAGTTGGGTAGTTTAGTAGTTTAGTAGTTTAGTAGTTTAGTAGTTGAGTAGTTTGGTGGTTGAGTAGTTGGGTGGTTGGATAGTTGAGGAGTTAAGTGGTTGAGTGGTTGGGCGGTTGAGGAGTTGGAGCGCCTTGGCAAGGGTGGTGTTGGCAACAGGTATCCCCTGACGGGGACGAGATTCGTTCCGCGGATCGAAGAGGAAACGAATATTGGGGAAGAGAGCAGAGAAATCCCCAACCCCCAACCCCCAAAGAACGGGGGCAAGCGAACGGGGGCAAGCGAACGGGGGCAAGCGAACGGGGGCAAGCGAACGGGGGCAAGCGAACGGGGGCAAGCGAACGGGGAAAGGCGAGAGTGGAAAACAGGGGCAGCGGACAGGGATTGTTTCTGAGGAACAATTGAGGAACAATTCGATTCCGGGGAAAGGCGAGAGTAGAGAAGAGGGGCGGCGGACAGGGATTGTTCCGCGAAACAATTGAGGAACAATTCGATTCCGGGGAGAGGGGAGGGATAGACGACGAACGGCAGATGATGGTCCATGGTCAGTGGTCCCTGGTCTGGCGGGCGAGAAGCTCCTCAAGCTGCTGCCTGAGCACTTCGTGCCCCTCGCGCAGGCGCATGACTTCCTTGTGCTCTTCGAGCAGCATGGAGAGCAGGAAGACCTCGAAGGGCAGGGCATGCGCGGCGTACTGGGCAGCCGCCAGGTGCTGGCGGGCGCTGGTGAAGAGGTCATCCAGGGCCAGCTGGTCCGAGCGCCGCAGGGCGCGCCGGAAGCCGGAGAAGGCGGCTTCTTCCTGCTGGATCAGGATGGTGGAGGTGGGGAGGGTGCGGCCCATGGGAGGCAGTCTTATAGTCGGGAGTCTGGTAGTCTTATAGTTGGGTAGTTGAGTGTCAAGTGCTTCGGTGTCAAGTGTTCCTGTGTCCCACGAGGATACTGCGCGATCACGTGACACGGGAGAACGTGACACTGGGACACGTCACAACAGGCGGAGGGGCTCGGGGGGTGGGGCGGCTGGCTGGATGAAATACGTATCCGGGGTGGCGGCCTGGAGCATGCCGAGCAGATCGAGGGCGGCCTGGCTGGGAACGGCCGGCGGGTGGACGCTGACCGCCCCCCCGGCGGCCCGTTCCAGGCGGTGCAGGTGATCCAGGCAGCCGCGCAGCAGGCGCTTGCGTTCCCCCGCCTGGACCGACTCATCGTAGAACGTGTTGAGCAGGTCCAGGACAACAAAGGGGGAGCTTGTGGCCGGCGTGCTCTCCAGGAGTGAGAGCACCTGGTAACAGGTGAAGGCACGCGAGACCGTGATGCGCTCGAGCACCTCTGCCAAGGGCACTGGTGCAGGCACCTCTGCCAAGGGCACTGGTGCAGGCCCTCCGCCGCCCGCAAGGCGTGCGACCGTGTAGGCGTTGAAGCGGTTGCCGCCATCCAGGACGCGGACGGGGGAGCTCCCCGAGGCGGGCGATGGCGGTCAGCATGGTGCTGTTCAGGCTGCGCGGCCCGACCAGCAGGATGAAGCTTCCAATTTTGGGTTCAATGGATGTGATCATGCTCCCATTGTAGAATATTTGTTCCAATAATAAAATACCTCCCTGGGAGGGAAGGCAGACCCATCCCAGGGAGGCGCCAGGGGTGGGGGTAAAAATCCCGGCTCTTCGACGCCCCTGCCCAATGTGCGCGGCCTGGCCTTCCAGTCGGACCAGGCCGGCTTCCTGGCCGGGTACCTGGCAGCCGGCATGACCAAGACCGGCATAGTGGGCACGTACGGCGGCATGCAGATCCCGACCGTGACCATCTTCATGAAGGGCTACCAGGCGGGTGTCAAGTACTACAACCAGCAGCACGGCACCAGCGTGGAACTGCTGGGATGGAATAATGCCACCCAGACGGGTTTGTTCACCAACGACTTCACCTCCTTTGAGGCTGGTGAAACTTTCGCCACCAACCTGGTCACGGCCGGCGCGGATATCATCATGCCAGTGGCATTTAATCCTGGCCTGGGCTCCGCCTCCTACTGCAAGTCCAGTGGCAAGTGCCTGGTGATCGGCGTGGATACGGATTGGTATGTGACCGTTCCGGAATACGCCAGCGTGGAGTTGACTAGTGTTTTGAAGAAGGTGGATGTGGCCGTCTACAAGACCATCCAGGACGTGGTCAATGGTACCTTCACCGGCGGGACACGCACGTATACCCTCAGCGATAACGGCGTGGACCTGGCCCCCTTCCATAATTTCGACAGTGTTGCGCCGCAAGCCCTCAAGAATGAAATTGCCCAGGCGAAGGCCGAGGAGCACAGGCTGGCGGGTACTGGCAGCCGGCATGACCGAAACCGGCAAAGTGGCACTATGACATGCAGATCCCGACGTGACCATCTTCATGAAGGCTACCAGGCGGCGTCAAGTACTACAACCAGCAGCACGGCACCAGCGTGGAACTGCTGGATGGAATAATGCCACCAGACGTTTGTTCACCAACGACTTCACTCCTTTGAGCTGGTGAAATTCGCCACCAACCTGGTCACAGCGCGATATCATCATGCCAGTGCATTAACTGGCTGCTCCGCTCCTACTGCAAGTCCAGTGGCAAGTGCCTGTATCGCGTGGATACGATTGGTATGTAACCGCTCCGGAATATACAGTGCGTGAGCAGCGTCTTAGAAAGTTGACGTGGCGTCTACAAGACCATCCAGACGTGGTCAATGGTACCTTCACCGCGGACACGCACGTATACCTCAGCGATAACGCGTGACCTGCCCCCTTCCATAATTCGACAGTTGGCGCAAGCCTAAGAATGAAATAAGCACCTGATCAGCGGGGCTATCACCGTTGACGGGGTTCTAGCCGAATGATCGGAAATGGACGACGATACCCCAAAAAACGGGGTACACGTAAATCGTCGAGCTGATCTATCTTGTTGAAAGTGACGGTCACCTGCTGACTGATCAGGCAAATATCCTTGCCCGCACCCACCCGCCCGTCCTCCGAGGCGGAGTGTTCACTTCCAGGTGCCAGGCTGCCACCAATCGCGATCAAAGCCGAAAGTCTCGGCCATATCCAACCAAATCAAAATATAATAATTTTTTAATTTTTTATCTTTTTAATTTTAATTCAAAATAACTACTAAAATTCAATATTACCAGTTCAACCGGTCCGCCATATCCAACCATGGTATACCAGAACACTTCAAACTTAGCGCGCGTCTTGCTCTCCCCAGCGCTTCTCCATATGACGATACGTCTGCCACCGCAAGCACCACCTATTGGTACTTTATCAAGGCCTGCAACACCGCCGGATGCAGTGGTTCAGTTCATCCGATTCGGATATCGAGCGATTTTAGCTCCTACCGGAGTTAGTGCCTCTGATGGAACTTATACCGATAAAGTGCAGGTTTCCTGGAACGCCTCGAGCGGTGCGACATATTATGAGGTCTACAGAAATACTCCAACTCCAGCAGCGACGTCCCCGCTCGGATCACCCAGCGCCTCTCCATACGACGATATGTCTGGCACCGCAGGCACCACCTATTGGTACTTTATCAAGGCCTGCAACACTGCCGGATGCAGTGGATTTAGTTCTTCCGACAGTGGTTACCGGAACCAAGGTCCTTTGACCCCTTCGAATTTCCGAATGATCAACACAACTCAAACCAGCATAACGATTGGTTGGATAATGTCAGCGATGAAAATGGTTATAAAATCTATAAATGGTCATAGCCAAATAACGTCTGGATTTCTATTATCTAACTTCAGTCGGCATTGATTTGACAAGTTACACAGAAGTAAACTTACCAAAGGATTCGGGTAATCACTTTTATAAAGTCAGTGCCTATAATTCTTTTGAGAATTTTGCTCGGACAGCTTGGATTGGGGAAGGCTGTTTCAGTACGGGAACCTGTAGCGTTATCGCAGGTCCACTCACGCCTAATGCCAACCCAAACAGCCTCGACAACCCGCCCTCGATCCCATCGCTGTTGGTACCAAACAACAAAACGCTGACGACGAACTACAGACCACACCTGGACTGGAGTGACTCCAACATTCCGAGCGGCACTACCTTCCAGAAATACGTACTCCAACTGTCGAAAGATGACGCTTTCACCGAACCGGTCAGCCTGGATGTCATCGGCCAGCTAAAAACTCAGAATACACACTGGAAACTACCTTTATCCAAATACAACTTACTATTGGCGCGTGCGATCATCTAACATGCTAGATCAGTATAGCGATTGGTCGAAGGTGCGCTATTTCCGTACCGCCATCCTGCCGCCAACAATCATGGATCTGACCAACGAACCTTCAACAACCGACATCAGATCAACCTTCGACTGGTCTGATGTGGACGGAGCCAGCAGTTATGTTCTGCAGGTATCGAAGAGCAGCTCGTTCAAATCCTCGGTAGTAAAAGTGAATGTGACTTCATCCACCTACACGCCGGGGAAAGATCTGCCAGTGGGAACGCTGTATTGGCGGGTGATGGCAAAAGGCCCGAATGGCCTAGTGCATGGTCGGAGGTACGAATCCTTTATATCTATGTACCCGTAAATTTTATAACATCGCCTTGACCAGCAAGTTGCGTTGATTGCCAGCCCCTCTGCCCGCCCCTCTTCCACGAGCAGGAAATGGCTACTAAAGAGAGGAGAACGGGCATGCGCCCGCTCTCCTCTCTTTATCTATTTTCATTAACATAATTGCTCTGTTACTTAAATTTGAAAAACGCCGTGTAAGTGGTTCCGTCCACATGTTACACGACCACCTGGCAGCAGGTGTCCTTCCATGGCTTACCGGCTTAAGTTGTAGAAGTATAGGCAAAGGAACAGATCATACCACTCGCCAGTCAAACCGGTCCTGCCCATTCCCGTGAAAGTCACGCTGAATAATCGGAAACCGTCACGTAAAATACGTGACCTACAAGTTCAGACTGGTCTCGACACCCCTAAGGATGACCTCGATGCGCTATTTTGTCAACGCTCTCTATCTCAAATTTCGATTTTCATCAAACAATGAAGACCACCCGGGCTTTCTCTTTGTCGACAAATTTGACCTCTCCATCCCAGCATGGGGCTAGACCAGAACCCGATCGACCAAGCTTTATGCGAGAGGTCGCGGCCAGTGGATCCTTTGGGGTAAAATTGAACATCCTGCGTGTATAAATTCATTTTCCAAGAGTGAACCGTGAAATCCTCCCTGTCCTCCCGTGAACGCATGCTGGCGGCATTGGCTTGCCAGCAACCGGACCACACCCCCTGCGCCTTCATGGCCTTCAAGGGTCTGCATCTCCAGAGCCGGAGCTACCTGGATTTCCTGAAAAGGCAGATGGCGCTGGGCCTGGATACCTGCGTGGAACTGCCTCCCCGCCCCCCGGTGGTGAACAACGACCATTACAACCTGCACGGGCTGCCGGTCAGCTACGACCCGCAGGTGAGCAGCGTGGAATGGAAGCAGACGGCAGAAGGTGGGGCGGCAACGCTCCTGGTGAAGGAATACCGCACCCCGGCCGGGACCCTGCGGGCGGAGGTGCAGCAAACACGCGATTGGCGCTGGGGAGACCACGTCCCGCTCTTCGATGATTATGTGGTTCCACGTTCCAGGAAATTCCTGGTGGAAAGTGAACCGGATCTCGAGGCGCTGCAGTACCTGCTGGTGCTGCCCAAGCAGGAGGAGATCACGCAGTACCGGCAGGATTCCGAACCTTTCATCCGTTTCGCCAGGGAAAAAGGCCTGCTGCTGGCAGGCGGATGGGGCGTGGGCGCCGACCTGATCGGCTGGATCTGCGGGCTGATGAACATGATCAAGCTGACCCATACCCAACCTGCGTTCATTGCCGGCCTGCTGGGGCTGATCGCCTGGTGGAACCGCGCCCGCATGCAGGTGGTGCTGGAGCCGGGCCTGGACCTGTATATCAAGCGCGCCTGGTACGAGAACTGTGATTTCTGGACCCCCACCACCTGGAAGAAATTCATCCAGCCCATCCTGAAGGAAGATGCTGCCCTGGCGCACCAGGCCGGAGCAAAATTCGGATATATCCTGACCTCCAGCGCCATGCCGCTGATCGAGCTGATCATCGAGAGCGGCGTGGACGTTTTGATCGGCGTGGATCCCAAGGAGTACGACCTGCAAAAGACCGCTGCGCTTTCCAGGGAGAAACTCTGCCTGTGGGGCGGCCTGAACGGGCACCTGACCGTCGAGCGCGGTACAAGGGAAGAGGTGGAGCGCGAAGTGGAAACTGCGCTGGATACACTGGGAGGCGGGGGAGGCTTCATCCTTTCGCCGGTGGATAACGTGCGCGAATACCCGCCCGAAGTGGCCGCCAACGTCAGGACGCTGATCCACACCTGGCAGTCCCGGGTGTGAATGAACAAGATAAGGAGCAACCTATGACAGAAACCCCCAAGTATTCCGTGATCCAAAAGGATAATGAAATCGAGATCCGCCGGTACCCGGGCATGATCCAGGCCGAGGTGGACGTAACCGCCAGGGATTATCGATCCGCCATTCAAAAAGGCTTCAATGTCCTGGCCGGGTATATCTTTGGCAATAATGTAGCCAGGCAGAAGATCGAGATGACCGCCCCGGTGCAGGCCTCCCGTTCCGAAAAGATCGCCATGACCGTGCCGGTCACCGTGCGAGGCGATGACCGGTTCACCGTTGCCTTCATCATGCCCTCGGCTTACACCCTGGAAACCCTGCCGGTCCCGGGGGACGCCAGCATCCGTTTCAACCCCATCCCGTCCCACCGCACGGCGGCCATCCGCTTTTCAGGGTATTTCAACCCGGAGACCATCCGCAGGAACAAGGAGCGCCTCAGCCAGTGGCTGGAGAGGCAGGGCCTGGAAACGGAAGGAGATTTCATGATCGCCGGATACAATCCGCCGTGGGTGCCGGGGTTCCTGGCGCGCAATGAAGTCCTGATCGGGCTCAAGGGATAGAATCGCGAGAGCCGGGGACGCCGGCCCCGGCTCTCTTGAAGGAGGAGGAGAAGAGAAGAGGAACTCCTTTCGACCTGGATCATACCATCCGGGTCCAAAACCTGCTTGACGGCAGCCCTACGCCTGGCATGCAGCCACCTGACGCTGTTCTCAGCGTTTTTTAAGGTAAAAACCCGGTTTTGGGCTTCAGACCTCCGAGTTCTTAAGAACTCGGAGGTCTTCTACGGGCAGAAAGGCTGGACGATGGGCGCAATTAGATGAGAATGCAAGCAAGCTTTCTGAGACTTCCGAAGCCTTGCCCCTGCCGGTTAGCGGAATGTCAGCGGCAGGAAAATCTGGGCCAGGGCCGAGTAATCCTGATGCGTCTTATCCGTCAAAACATACGTGTAGGTAAGGAAGGGAGGTGAAAAGACCCAACCGGGTTTGGAAGGTGTGACCGTGCCGGACCAGCCGGAGGAGACCGTCAGGGCATAGCTGCCATCGGGGATGGAAGTTGCAGTTTTATCCGAGCCGTCATGGTAGCTTAAGGTCGCGCCGCCCAGCCCGGCATTGCCCGAGATGGTCAGGTAGGCGGTGTTGAAGATGGCAGTCAGGTCCGCTTCCAACGTGGCTTCCTCGGTGGCCAGGGTCAGGCCTTTGTTATTTTTCAGCAGGTCGGTAAAGTCCAGGAGGCGATTCCAGGACTCAAGGAAGTTGGGCATGAAACCTTCAGCACTGGGCACATCCGGGTAATCCAGTCCATCCAGCAGGATATCCCAACTCTCCTGGGTCACGAACGGGAATTGGATCTTTTTTGAAGCGAGCGTGGCAGCCTGCTTGGCCGGGAGGGCAGAAATGGCGCCATAGGCGGGTGCTTGTTCGGCCGTCCCGACGATCAACTTGTCCACGCCGGTCGTGACCAGGTAGGTGAGAACGGTGAAGGCCTCATCCGGATGGGCGGAAGCTTTCAAAATGCGGAAGGAGTCCTGATCCACGCGCCCGTTGACCGTACCGTTATAGCTGGGCATGGCGCCGAACTGGAAGGTGCCGCCGCCATTTGTCAGGTCGGTTATGCAGCATAAGTACCAGGACGGCATTTCAGCCATACCAATCTTGCCGCCGCCGAAGTTGTTGCCGTTGTTGAAATCGGGACTGCCTTCGACAGCACCAGTGGGGATGTAGGGTTCAGCGCCCCACATGCCAGTATAAACCCAGTCCCAGGCTGCTTTCCAGGCGGGCGGGATCACGGCGGTATAGCTGCCCACCGAACCATGCAGGAGGGAACCGCCCTGCCAGTAGGAGCCCCAATAGTTCGGGTGCCCCTCCCATTGGAATGAGAAACCGTACTGCACGATCTGGGTTTCATCAAAGCCAATTTCGCCGGAATGCTTGCCAGCCGAGTCGAGCGTGAGCAATTTCGCCACCTGGGTCAGGGTGTCCCAGGACCAGACGACCATGCTGTGATCCGGCATCTGATAAAGATCCCCGTAATGGGCCGGCGGGGGATACAGGCCAGCCGCAGTGAACAGGGCCGGGTTGTAGTATATGGCGGATGGGTAAACGGCAAAAGGCAGGGCGATCGTGCCATCGTCGGTTTCGTACTGGTGCAATAACTCCGGGTCGAAGATGCTGGTATCGAAACCGGTTGAGGTGATCAACGGCGCCAGGTCCAGGAACTGTCCGTGGAAATCCTGGGAACCTGACCACCCCACAGGCCCGACAATATCCGGGGCATTCCCATTGGCGATCTCTGCCCTCAAGATATCCGCGGCAGGATTCGACCACACCTCGAGGCTCAGGTGAATATTCGGGTGGGAGGCATTGAAATCATCCGCCACCTGCTGCTCAACGACCACCTGCGCAGCTTCGTTTCCTGTGCCCAACCCAATGAACCAGCGGATCTCCACCGGCGGGGTGACTGCATCCGGGCCGTGTCCGGTCCTCCAGGCTGAACTGGCTGAGGATCAGGGTTGAAAAAACCAAAAACATGAAAATATTGCGAGCGAATCTGGAAAAACGTACAGTTTGCATGTCTGCCCTCCCAAGAGAGTAAAACGGATTCGTTTTGAAGTCGTTGCACAGAAGTATACAACGTCGCAAGCCGAAATACAATAGGGGTTGGAAACAAATTCCGGGTGGCCGTCACATACCATAACAAACCAGCTGCCTTGCTGAAATCCCGGGAAGTGATATACTTACAATGTAAGTACGCTGAAGGAGCAAACCATGTTGACGAAAAGTGTTCCGGACCGGCAACAGCACAGTGGTTTCCCTGCCGAAGGATGTTACCGACCCCCTGGGTGTGCGGGATGGGTCTGAGGTTTCGGTGGAGCTGGACCGTGAACATGGGCAGATCATCATCCGGCCAGTGGAACATGCCCATCGCGGCAAGCGGTGTGGACGAGGATTTCGCCAGGCAAGTAAGTGAGTTCATTGCCGAGTACCGCCCGGCCCTGAGTTCGCCTGGCGAAGAAATGAAATATCTGACGCCGAACAAATTTTATTCATCCACGCGCGCCTGATTGCCGAGACAGGCGGCAGTCATGGCGTGCGTGACCTTTCCCGGCTGGAATCAGCGGTGAAGCGTCCGCAGACCACGTTTGACGATAAAGAACTGTATCCGGATATATTCATGAAAGCGGCTGCATTGCTGGACTCCCTGGTCAATAACCATCCGTTCATGGATGGCAACAAACGGACCGGGATCAGCTCAGCGGCGCTTTTTTTAAAATACAATGGCTGGCGCCTCGTAACCGAAAATGACGAGCTGGTGGAATTTACCCTCCAAGTAGCCGTTTCCCATCCGGACCTTGCCGTGCTTGCCGAATGGTTCCAGCGGAAGACAAGACCAACTTCTGAGGCAACCTAGGGAAGCAGGCGCTCCCATAGAAAGGAAGCATATGTCCAAAATCAAGCAGGTGACAAAACGGGACGGACGCGTGGTCCCCTTTACGAAGGACAGGATCACCAATGCCATCTACCGCGCGGCGGTGGCGGTGGGCGGAAGGGACAAGCTCACCGCGCAGAAGCTGAGCGACCAGGTGGTGAGCATGCTGGAGGACAGGTATGCGGATGTCAAAATACCCAGCGTGGAAGAGATCCAGGACATGGTCGAAAAGGTGCTGATCGAAAACGGCCACGCCCGGGTTGCCAAGGCCTACATCCTCTACCGGGATGAGCGCAACCGGCGCAGGCTGCACGACAAATCCACCTCCGACCGCCAGGAAAACGTCCCCTGGGCAAAGCTGTGGTCGGTGCTCAACTGGGCCGTGGACCATAACCTGAATACCGTGGAAGGGCTGAACAAGCGCGTACAGAACGGGGAAATCCAGGATATCGTCATGGAGTCGGAGACCGAGTATAACCAGGATATCGCCGTGGTGGAGAACGCCATCCTGGCAAGCCAGGGGGAGATCAAGCTGGCCATCTTCGCCGGGCCGTCCTCCTCCGCCAAGACCACCACCACCCGCAAGGTCGCCCTGCGGCTGGCGGAAAAAGGGGTCACCTTCCTGGAGCTGAACCTGGACAACTATTACTTTGACCTGGAGCTGCATCCCAGGGATGAGTTCGGGGATTACGATTTTGAAACCCCGCAAGCGCTGGATATCGAGCTGATCAACCGGCATATCAAGGAACTGCTGGATGGAAAAGAGATCCAGATGCCGTTCTATGATTTCAAGACGGGCAGACGCAGCGACAGGACCACGCCCACCCGCCTGGCGAAGGGCGAGGGCATCCTGATCGACAGCCTGTACGGCCTGTACCCGGCGCTGACGGAAGGGGTGAAGGCCGCCGCCTACAAAGTGTATATTGAGCCGCTGCTGCAAATGAAGGGGAACGATGGGGAATACATCCGCTGGACGGATATCCGGCTGATGCGCAGGATGCTGAGGGATGCAACCAGCCGCGCCGCGGATTATGAGCAGACCCTGACCCACTGGCATTATGTCAGGTCAGGCGAAATGCACAATATCCTGCCGTATATTGCCACGGCGGATTACATCGTCAACAGCGGGATGCCGTATGAGCTGCCGGTCTACCACCCCAAGCTGGCAGACTATTTCCAGAAATGGTGCGAAGAGTACCAGGACGACCCGCTCCGGCAGGATGCCTACACCCGGGCGAGGCGCGTCAATGCCTTGCTGCAGTCCATCCGCCCCTATCCGGATGACAGCATCGTTCCGGGTGATTCGGTATTGCGGGAGTTTATCGGAGGGCTGGTTCTGCCGGGTTGATCTTGTGTCAATGCGCCGAGGGGCTGAAGCCCCTGGCTCAGGTACAAAACCTGCTAAAGCAGGTTCGTAAGTCCAGGACAGGCGAACACCGGCGGCACGCCGGTGCGAGACGGCAGGCACACGTGTTAGCGGTTCTACGTCTGCGCCGGCGGCCGCAAACTCGTCACGTTGGAAACGTGACCTACTTTTCCCTTGCCAGAATTGCTTCACAGGTCGCAAACCATTCCTGAGCCTGACTGTCATCTGGTACCAAGGTGCTTAATGATTGCATCTTCTTCTTAAAGTAATCACTGTACTGCTTGCTTTCATCCATTCTGTGGGCCGAAATAAATTCAGAATCGGCCAAGTTCTTTTTACCGTTAAGGATGTACCCAAAACTCAAATTGTAGTGGATGAAAATCTTTTTGCTGATCAGATCTTTAGCCAATACATAGTCATTCATTGTTTTATCGCCCTGATATGGCGGCAGGTAGTGAAAAAGCCAATCGCCGGCGATAAAATTATTGTTTTTATCACCCGCTTCTGGATCGTCAATTATTTGCGAGACCCACTGCAGCTGGTATAACGCTTCAGCCTTCGAGCCGGTAGACAGCAGTGCATCTCCATAATCGACATAAGATACCAGGTCGGCCGAGTTACCGGTGGAAGTGTACAGGAACCGAACGGCCCCACGCAGGTCACCCTTCAGCACTTTGCAGACGCCAACGTTGTCATTAGCCACCGAGCTTTCCGGGTCTAACAACGACGCCAACCTGAAATCCCAACAAGCCGCCGCCATATCAGAAGTAATTTCTTTCATTTTCCCGCGCGCGATATAGCCCGGGGCAAATCGAATCAAGTGCCATCCTGCTTTTCTTATTGACTGGGTGAACCAAGGTATGGATTCTTTATAATATCCCATGGAGGAATAATATTCGCCTCGCAGGTAAGCGATCTGGTAATCATTTGGATGTTGTTTTTCCAATACTTTCAGTTTTGTCAGTACCACTTCCGGCACGAAGTATTTTTGATCTGGCAGTGTTTTGAAGACATCGGCTTTATAAATACCCAAAGCCGCGTGGACGTCATTCTTGTTAATTTCCACGGCTTTTTGATAGGCAAGTTCAGCCTCGTCCCACTGATTCTTATAGAGCAATGCGTCACCCAGTTTGTCATATGTCCGGGATAGAACCTTATTGGCCTGGACAGCGCGATAATTCTCCATGGGACTCACCCCATAAAAAATATAAGCGATAAAGCCAATCACAACGGCAGAAACGAGCGAAACCAGCGGCCAATAGGCAATCAAGAATTTTGAAATCCCCTTCAATCTTTTTTTCAATGGATTATTTTCAGGAGGCTCGATGATTTCCCGAAGTGATTCGAGTTCCTCCTCAAGGCGATTAAGTTTCTGCAGCAATCGTTTGTTTTCCATCATGACGCTCCTGTCAAGGAAATCATCAGGCGAAAAAACGGCAGAGAATGCGAAGGTAGTGCGCCTGTTTTCTGATCAGGGGAAATCTCCCCCCTGCTGCGTAGGGATGGGCTGATGGAACATCCATCCAAAAGGTTAATTATGTCAAATCAGGTAAAATATATCTTGAAATATTATACCAGATTTTATCTGTAGATACAATGCCCCGTCTGGCTCAGTGGCGATTCCCCCATTCCGCGGGATCCGGTGCGAGACGGCAGGCACACGGATTAGCAGCTCTACGTCTGCGCCGGCGGGCCCCACTCGCTGAAATCCCACTGCTCCAGCAGCAGGCGCAGCTCCTCCTTGCCATGCGCGTGCCATTTGACCAGGGCGTGGTGCACATAGCCCTTGACCGTGGCGGGCGAAAGCTGCAGGCGGGAGGCCATCTGGCGGTTGGTGTAGCCCAGGCAGGTCAGGGCGGTCACTTCCTGTTCACGCCGTGAGAGCTTTTCCCAGCAGCGCTTCAGCCCGTCGGAGGTGCGCAGCTGGTCCAACCCGGCCGCCAGCAGCTCGGCCTGGACCTGCTCCACCGGGAGCTGCTCCCGGTCAGCGCGCTCGGCCAGGGCGGTATGCAGGAAATCGTCCAGCTCGTAATAACGCTTCCGCTTGCCGCCGTGCAATCCCAATCGTGCGAATAAGTCCCGAAACTGGTTAATCATCAATGCGTACCAATGCCTGCTCAGGCCCATGGTTCCTGATAGGGATTATATAGAACATGCGTTCTGGTGTCAAGGCTTATCCACCCAGGGGTGTATGTCAAATGGGGGGCGAGTTATAAGCGAAATGCCAGCGCTCGTCAAATCGGCGGCTCATAATTGCTCCACGAACAGGCAACAAGCGCTCTGCACCGATACGGCTCCAACGCATTCCAGAGCAAGCGAACCGATCTTAGAAGTGCTTGCCACCGCTCTCCACCACGCCACTGCCAATCAGCCACCCTTCCGAGCGCATCTCCAAATATTGCATGCGATGATGGTTGTGAGTGAAATAACCCGCTTGTTTGCGTAAATCTTCTTTGGCAGTTGGTCTTTGTTCTTCAAGGGCCAAGATGCTCTGAGCCACCTGATCAGCACGGCCTTGGAACAGTGGGGTTTCATGTTGCTTCCACCAACGTTGTGCTTCCGGGCTACCTTCTCCGAAGGCAGATTGGGCTGCCAGGGCAAGATGTTCGGTGGCATGATACCAGTCGACGACTTGATGGGCATCATATAAATAAGTTTCCACCAAGTTCCAAATCCAAGGCGCACCATCGGCAACCACCTGTGTATCGATAGCATGTGACCAGCCTCGCCGTTTCGCCTCCGTCCAGATCTTTTGCCCAAACTCTTCCGGACCGCCCAGGTAACTTGCATAAGTGGCTTTGCGGGCATGCCCCAGTTCGATCCAGTCTCCTGTCTCCCGATCCAAAGTCGGCTCTGGCTCAACTTCAAATAAACAGCCCACTTTCAGTTCCTTCCACTCTTCTCCTCGGATGTAGATCATCGTGCCATCCATCGATGCTCCCAGCCGCACATCCAGTTCTTCCTCAACTTTGCCAGTCACAGGACTGTCGACTACCCGATTGGTCAGAAGGTCTTCTCGCTCTTCCAGTCTTTTCAATTCCTCCCCCCAACGCTGCGTCAATCGCCACACACTCTTCGTCGAGATCTCGATTTGTCCGAGTTCTGCCAACGCTTCCGCAGCTTCCCCATACGACAGCTTCCCACTGTATTTCACCGCTTGCTTTGCGACCTGTTCACTCCAGTGCTGGTCTCTCAATCCTAACTGCCTATCCAGGGGGAAAAATGCTCTCCTTGCACTTCGGACAGTAGTAATAGCCTCGCTCTATCTCCAGCAACCCTACCCGGCTTTCAACCTGGTTCCCCTTTTGCCCTTTGTAGCGCATTTCCTCCCCACACTTCGGACACTTCGGCCCTGGCACCGGTTTCCGTTCCTCCTGCACCTCCAGCATCATCTGCGCCATCTCTTTCCCAAGTTCCTTCCGCAGTTTCAGGATTACATCCTCCATCTCCGTCAAGTTCGGTTGGGGATGCTTCTCTTCCCAATCCAGATATTCTTCGATCACGTGTCTTGCCTTCGTTTCCAGTCGAACCCGCTGCTCCTCCCGACTCAGTTTCATGGCTACCGGCCAGGCTGCGCCCAAGCCAACCGCCACCCCCGCCGCCACGCTCCAACCCGGCGACAGCGAACGCATGCTGACCGCCGGCGGCCTGGAGCGGACCTACCTGCTGCACATCCCGCCCGGACTTGCCAGCCAGCATCCCGTGCCCGTGGTATTCGTCTTCCATGGGCTTAGCGGGACGGCAAAAATTACCCAGATTACGAGCGGCTTTGATGTTACCGCTGACCTGAATGGTTTCGTGGTCGTCTATCCAAATGGCGTTGACCAGTCGTGGAATGGGTCAGGATGTTGTGGAACGGCCGTCAATAAGAACATCGATGACCTGGCCTTCGTCCGCCAGATGCTGGCTGACCTGGGGACGATCTTAACGGTCGATCCCAAACGCATTTACGCGACGGGCTTCTCCAACGGGGCGATGTTTTCGTACCGCCTGGCCTGCGAGATGTCCGACACGTTCGCGGCCGTTGCCCCCGTATCGGGTTGGCTGCTCACCAGTCCCTGCCAGCCGCAGCAGCCGGTATCCGTCATGCATGTGCATGGTTCGATTGATGATTACGAGGGTTCCACCGGCCAGATGCTGATAAACGGTGTTTCCGTCGAGGTCGTCTTCCCGGCGGTGGAGCAGGGCATCGCCACCTGGGCGCAACTGGATGGCTGCACAGGCACCGCAAAAGTGGAAACACAGGGAACAATAACCCGGCGCGTTTATGCTGACTGCAAAGCCGGCACAGCGGTGGAATTATATACTCTGGACAAGGGCGGCCACGCATGGCCAAGCCCGTATGCTTTTCCGACCATTTCTTCCCCAGGGATCTGGGACTTCTTTGCTGCGCACCCCAAGCCGTGAAATGAACCCCAAGACTTCCGAAGTCTCCAAGACTCCGGAAGTCTTAAGAATATCTGGATTTTCTTTTGGCAAACCTGATAAAAGCGATCGTGTCATACAAACCATGGCAGAGCATCACCGCCCACAGGTTGTAGCCGCTGACGACAAACAAAATTCCAAACAGGATTGATAGCTGGGCGATGATGAGCACGGCGCGCGGGCCCTGGTAGAGATGCATTGCACCGGCGCCGGCGGCAGCGATGCACACGGCCACCCCCGCCGCAACCGGGGTGGTCAGCCAGGGGGCCAGGAAAGCCTGGATGGACTGCAGGACAATCCCCCGGGCGACCAGCTCCTCCAGGATGCCGCCCAGCAGCCAGGCAGCGATAATGCCGGCAACCAGCTTGAGCCGGGATTGCCGGAGCACGCCGAACGCCTCGAGCGTGGGCGGTTTCTTGAAAAATCGCGCCGCCAGCCGGTCTGCCAGGGGGCTGTAAGCCAGTATGACCGCCAAGCCCGCCAGGGCATATCCAAGCGTGGGCAGCCAGCCAGCACGACCCAGTCCAAGCTGTTCCAGCGTCACCCGGCCGAGTGCCAGGAACACCAGTGTGAACAAACCAATGGCAAAAAGCCCCAGGATCAGGACAAGGGTTGAGCGACGGAAACGAACCACCACCAGGCAGAGCCAGATGGCCGTCAGGAGAAGGGCAATTGGTTGAAAGGTGTACAAGTTATGCTACAAACGCATCCTGGACGTGCGGCAGCCCGAACACCGGGTGGCGCTGGGCGGCAAGGTTGACCAGCAGGCTGCCAAACTTACCATACGAGAGGCCGGCGAGTTCGGCCGCCAGGACCGGGCTGGTATCCGGGCTGATATCCGCGTTGGGATTGATGTCCAGGACGTAGAAGATGCCGTTCTGCAGGCGAATGTCCATGCGGGCATAATCGCGGCAATCGGCGGCGCGGTAGGCGTCAATGGCCACCTTGACCAGCAGCTCCTTTTCAGCGGGAGTCAGCACGGCGGGCAGGCACAGCTTGATCAAGTTGTATTCCTGCGACTGCGGATCGAACTTGGAGGCGTAGGTGCACAGCCGGTCGCGTGCATCGGAGAAGGCCGAGAAATCCATTTCCGCCGGCGGCAAGACGTGCAGCGTGCCATTGCCAACCACGGTGACATGGAACTCACGCCCATCGATGAACTCCTCGACCAGCGCGGGACCGTTGAAATTTTCAATGATATACCTGACCCGGTTGGCCAGTTCCAGCGCCGACCAGACCACCGAGTCGCGCGTCAGGCCCAGGCTGCAGTGATCCATGGAGGGCTTGACGATCGCCGGGTATGCCTTCCAGCCATCGCTGGAGGCAGAGCTGAACATTTGCCAGCGGGGGGTGTCAATGCCCAGGGCATTCAAGCGTTCCTGGACCTTGCGCTTGTCCAGGCTGAAGGACAGGGCCATGGAATCAGCGCCGGTGAAGGTGAAGCCGCGCGTTTCCAGCTTGCGGGCAACCAGGTCGTAACTTTTCGGGAAACCAGGGATTTCTTCGCACCAGTTGAAGACAACAACGTTTTCGGGAGAGTAGGGGTCAAGCAACCCATCCAGGTCCTGGTTATCGAGACAGGCTTCGGTGACGGGGTGACCCACCTGGCGCATGGCATACGTAAGGACCTGCGCAGCCTGCCTGGATTCTTCGATCTCTTCCCGGGACCACTCCGGATCGATGTTGTAGAGCATAAGCACAGGTAAATCTTTTTGGATGAGGTAGCTGTCGATGGCGGCTTCCGGATGGTCCATGATTTTATACCCTCACAAGCAGGGAAGGCCGGCTCACTGGCGGAGCAGCTCACGCCCCCAAATGGCGGGCGCAGGAGAAATGTGGAACACCCGGCAGCCGCGGGTGCAGACAGGCAAGATCAAAGGGGATGGGGCAAGTACATCCATAACGATATTGATTGTATCAGAATTCATCCTGAATGCAGGAGGAATTCAAACCGATTTTCGATTATCTCACCACGCGCCGCGCGCTTGCAGGGCAAGAGAGATATTCTGCCTGAGCTTTTCCTCCAACTCGTTTTGATCCACGAACATGTCGATCAGTACGCGCCCCAGGCTGGCATTGGGCGTCAACAGGTTCTCGCGCAGGTATTTACTTTGGGCGGCAAGGTAAGGGATGCGGTCCGCTCCGGCCTGGCGGACGTCGTGCGCCAGGATGACCAGGGTGGTCCACTTGCCCACCTGCAGGTCGCGCTGGTTCTGGAACTTGATCCCCTTGCCGAGCAGGGTGGCGACCACATCCCCCAGGATCACCTTGGGCTTGCAACTGGTCTCTTCGACCACGACCAGGGCATAAGCCCGTTCCTGGTTGTGTGCCACGAAGGCCGCATGGGAGACCACCGCCATATCCAGGTCAGCCAGGATCGTTTCCAGCCTGTAAGAATCTCCAAACCATGAGCGGATTTTCCCCAGCAGGGAGGGGGAATAGATCCCCTTCTCTCCATGCGAACGGAGAATATCGAACCCCTGTTGGGAAAATTCCGGTTGCAATACGCGTGCGGCTTGCATGCTCAGGGCGCCACGTGCCATATGTAGCTCCTCTCAATCATTCATGGATGGACACTCACCTGATATTTTATCCGCGTTCCCCGGCAGAATCAAATTCAGCATTTTTGTGCCCGAGGCCAAGGCCATCTTAAAATAAATTGGGGTCTTTCTGCTCCGGGATATTCTTACCGCGAAGAATGGAAGAACGCGAAGGGTTATTAAAAAGCTTCGTATCCTTCCAGGCGTTGCGGTTAAATTTCCCGGCAGAAAGCATCCCGACTTTTTGCCAAACCATTACGCTTGCAGGACGGTTGAAACCCGGCGGCGCGTGACCAGCATGATCAGGAAAATGCCTGCCAGTAAAATGCCCACCACGCCATAGGCCAGGCGGATGCCAACCATATCCGCCAGGCGTCCCAACACCAGGGGCAGCAACAGGATGGCGGTGCCGGATGCCAGGGTGGCGCGCGCACTGGCCTGGACCGTATCGCTGCGGGCCACACCGATGGACAGCGCCAGGATCAGGGGGTACAGGCCGGCGACCCCCAGGCCGGTCAGGAACAATCCCACCAGCCCAAAAATGGCAGCGGGTGCCATCCAGAACAGGCCAAACCCGCCGGCCGCCACCAGGATGGAGACGATCACCACCCGGCGCGTCGAAAAACGCTGCACCAGGCGGCTGCCGGCCAGGCGTCCAACGATCATGGCGCCCAGGAACAGGCTGACGGACTGGGCTGCATTTACTTTCGCCAGGCCCAGGCTGATCTCCAGGTAGTCGGCGCTCCAGAAGATCATGCAGAACTCCACGGACACCGCCAGGACCAGCGCCAGCCAGTACACCCAGAACAAGCGCGGCAGAGGAGAACGGGCGGCGGCTGGCCCGGCCGGGGGAGGCGCCGGGTGCGGGGCTGCGCGGCGGCCAAACCATAAGCGCATCAACAACGGGGCAAATGCCATCCCGCCCACGGCCAGGCGCCACAGCGTCCCGGAGCCATTACGGGATCCGTCGGGCAGAGAGGCGCTCCATCCCACCAGCAGCGGGGCAAGCGAGGCCACCAGCGATGCAATCACATTCGCTTCCGACAAAGCCACGGCGCGCAGGTCGCCATGCCGCTCGGAGAGCACCGAAGGGATGATCGCCAGGATCAAGGACCCCACCAGGCCCATGCAGAATGATGCCCCAACTGTGACCAGCACCGAGCGGCCGAACACCAGGACCAGGGCGCTGACACTCATCCCCAGGGCGCCCAGCCAGAGGGCATTCCAGTTTCCGATCCGCCGGATCACGAGGTGGCCAAACAAGCCCACCAGCAGGATGCCTGCGGCAAAAGCCGTGAAGTGCAGGCTGGCAACCGTATAGGAAAGCTTGAGTTCTTGTTTAAGGAAGGGAGTGATCGGGCCAAGGATATTGAGGAAATAGCCGTAGAAGGCCAGCAGCAGATAAGCCAGCCATGTCAGGCGGACGCGCTGGAAGGTTTGTGGCATGCGGCTGCGCTATTCCAGCAGGAACGGCTGCATGGGGGCCCATTGCAGCTTCCATGCTTTCGGGATGAGCTCTTCCACAACCTGTTTGGGCAGGCTGGCAGCCATGGCGGCCCGGTCTTCCGCCTCCAGGTTGAACAGCAGGAACGGCAGGGCCAGGGAGGCGGGTGTTGCATTCTCCTGGGAGTGCCTGCTGATGGCCGCGCTGGCCTGAACCTGTTCCTCCGGGCTCATCGCCGCCGCCAGGGCTTCTTCCGAGAAGTGGAATTCCTCGATCTGAATGTGCGGCCGCCAGATGTCAGAAACCTGGCGCAGGTAGTGGACCATTGCTGCCAGGTCACCCTGGTCGCCGCGCTCTTCCACCAGGGGGATCACTCCTCTTAGTCCTCTGATCGGGTCCAGGAGGTCGACAATTTCCTGATGGTGTGTGGCCAGCCGGTCATACGGTGCTGATGGAATTTTCGTTTTGAGCAGCGGAAAGGCGACCTCATCTTCGGCCAGATGGTGGGCGTCCAGCACAATCGCCAGGCTGCGGGTGTAAAGGGCGTAGCCGGTGCGCGTTTCCGGGTCCGGGAAGCCGGCCGGGATGTAATCTTCACCTTTCTCCACCGAGACGATCAGGCCGCGCGAGACGGCCTTGTGGATCAGCAGGAAGGCCTGCGAGAGCGCTGGCGGGCCGGGTATTTCTGACATGGGAGCACCTCCTTGGAAGATTTTACGGGACAGGCAGGCTGGATTGCCCCCATAGTATAAATCATTCTGTCCGCTCGCATGGATTCCTGAGAGGAGAATTGAGGTCTTGATTGCGGGAAAATTAACCGCGAAGGTTGGACCCCGCTAAAAAACGCTGGGCAGGCGAGCGCGAAGAAACTTTTCATAATGAAACCACCTTGGGTCGAAGCATCGGGTTTATAATTGATGCCATGACAAGGCGTGTCAAATCCTTGATGGTAAGGTTAAAAAAGGGGCTCGCCGGGCTTTACGGTCCACGTTTGAAGGCCGTGTATTTGTTTGGCTCCTATGCGCGCGGGGATTATGATGATAGTTCCGATCTGGATGTAATGATCGTGCTGGATTCCTATGAAAGTTATTGGGATGAACTTGTCCGCTCAGCGGATTTGGCAAGTGATTTGTCATTGGAATACGATGTCACGATCAGTCGCATGATTATGACGGAAGAGCAGTGGCTGAAAGATGATCTGCCTGTACTGAGGAATATCCGCGCGGAGGGAGTCCCTGCATGAAGGAGGCCACCCGGCACTTATTTGCACTAAAAAAGAAAAGACTGCTGAATAATATTTCAACATGTCTGTCAATTACACCAAAGCAACAGACCTCCGAGTTCTCAGAGAACTCGGAGGTCTTCATTACTTTTTCAGATTTTCGGCCACCTTGAACCTGACAATCCTGCGGATCAAGTCATACGGGATGGGCTGATCCAGCGGGAACTGCACCGCCCCCCTGGAAGTCTTGTAGGCGGACAACTCGTCCTTGAACGCCTCGACCCCGGACCCGGTCGGGTAAAACCCGACATGGTGCGTATGCGCCCCGAACCAGACCAGGGATCCGTGGAAATAAAAGCCCGGCATCTGGTAGCTGATCTTTTCCACTGCTTCCGGCGCGGCTTCCTTGATGACCGCACGGATCTTTTCCAGGATGGGGCGTACTTCCGGCGGGCACTGCGCAATGTATGCGTCGATCGTGGTTGGAGCAGCTTTGTTTTTTTCCATGACAGATTTCTTTTCCTTATTCTTCCGTTGGGTGACTTTGTGCCCTGACATGAACCTGTATTCTTACGGCAGCGCAAAGGCGTTCAGCTTGCCACCCTGGTCCGCCAGGTACAGCACGCCATTGGCGACGACCGGGCTTTGCCAGTGGATCCCGCCAACCTGGCTGCTGGACCAGAGCAGGCTCCCGCTGGTCGGATCGAGGGCGGAGATCAGCCCGCTGCGCGCATAATAGATCACCCCGTTGGCAACGATGGGCGAAGTACCCGGGCCTGCCGTCCAGCGCGACTGCAGGCTGGGATTCCCGGCGCCATCCAGCACCAGTTCCAGGCCGGCAATCCCCGCGCCATTGCTGACGAAGACCCAGGTGTGCCCGTCGGCCGGGTTGACCCACACGGCCGGCTGGGTCAGGACCTGGCCTCCCATTGGCACACTCATCGCGAAGACTTCACCCCCGGTCCGCCCGGCCTGGCCCTGCCCGCCCAGGTTATCCAGGTTGAGCAGCCGCAGCACGGCATCCTTGCCGCCCTGCACCGCCAGGTGAGGGTATTTACCGCTGTTGGCTGGCAGCAGGGCGGGCGCAGTGCTGCCCAGATCCGCATCCGTGCTATCCAGGACCTGGAAATTGACCGGCGTATAACTGTCCAACGGGCTGCCATTGGCGGCCCCGCTGCCATCCGGATGCAGGGCGAAAACCGTATCGCCCCAATGGAACTGGGCCGGCAGGAAGCTGCCGTTGCCGGTGGACATGTAGATGCGGTCACTGATTGCATCGTAGACCACGCCGGCGCGCGCCCAGATGGCTGACTGCGTGGTGGGATAGCAGTCCGGCACGCCGCCGAGGCGCGAGTCCACGAAATGGACGGCCTGGTTGCTGCAGAGCGCATTGAACACTTTTTGACTGCCATCCGACAGGTTGATGGCCGTCAGGTGTCCCTGGTAATTGCCGGCGTCACCGGGATAGCCGCCATTGGTCACATAGAGATAGCTGGTGCCATTCTTAGCCGTGGCGAGGCTGAGCGCCGAGGAGCCCTTTTCGTCATACACTTTCAGGGAAGCCAGCTCCGGCCAGCCGCCCGTCAGGATCTGCGTGCCGTCCCCGGCTGCATATTTGTGGACGTAGCCATCCAGGCCATAACTGTAGACGAACTGCCGGTTCGGATCCACGGCTGGCGAGCTGGTGGTGTAACAGGCCTCGTTGCGGCCAGGGTTGTTATTGATGAGACAGGCTGGCGCATGGCTGGGCTGCACCCAGACGATCGCGCCGCTGGAGGCATCCAGCGCGGCCACGGTTCCGGTCCGTGCCGTGACAAAGAGCAGGTTGCGGATACCCCCAGCGGTGGTGACGCTGCTCAAATAAGCCGGCGCGCCATCGACGACCGCCGGGAGCGCGGCCTGGAAACGGACCTGCAGCTGGCTGACATTCGCCGGGGAAAGGGTTGTTTCCAGCGGATTGCTTCCGCTGTGAGCGGCGTCCCCGTTGAACTGGAGCCAATCATAAGGCAGCTGTCCGGATCGCGGGACATAGGGCAGGTAGAGGGAGTTGCCCGCAGCGGCAGCCGCCTGCCCAAGACTTCCGAAGTCTCCAAGACTTCGGAGGTCTGCAGATGAGCCAGCCGCCGCCCGGGCAGATACGCTGGTCACCCCGGGATTGAGCGGCAGCGCACTCCCCGCCAGCATCCCCGACACGAATAGCAGGGACACGATCAATCTTCCGATCCGACTTTTTTTCATACTTAATCTCTTCAGGATTTTGCGGAAAGCTCCATCGATCTGTTTCCATTTCTGAAAGGCCGGCGCCGCTTTCGATCAGCGTATGACCAGTGGCAGATTCAGTCTATAGTTGGCGAATATATAGACATTGAAGGCAGTATCGAGCGGGATGGTGCTGGATGGGCCATTTTGGTTAACGATCGCCCAGCGGCCGAGGCCGGCATCCCCCACGTACCCCACACCGATCGGAAAGTTGACGTTCACACATCCACACAACCCATTGGGATCCCAGTTCGGAGTGACCAGGATGATCGCATTGGGATTGAGGTTCGCCAGGGCGTTGTCAAGGACGGTGAGGTTGCTGCCGGTGTTGCCGGCTGTGACGGTGTGTACGAAGACCGCCACTCCCGGACCCGCCGTGGGAAGGCTTACGTTGAACGCAACGCCGGGCGGCATGTTCACGCCGTCCTGGTTGTAGATCCACCACTTGTTGGAGAAATACTCCACGCCGAGCGGGTGGTCATCCGATGAACCGCCCACATTCCCGGGATTGAAGTTCTGCGTTACCAGGAGAATGGCGTTCGGGTTATTGTTCGTCAAGGGGTTATCGATGGCAGTGTGGTCACCCGTGGAGTTTCCGGCGTTGGACGTGTGCACGAAGACGCTCGCATCCGGGCTGGGAACCAGCACATTGAAGGCGGCATTGACCGGTATGGAGGCGCCGTTCTGGTTGAAAATGCGCCACTGGCTTCCGTTGTACGTGACGCCGGTGTTTTGATTGTTATAAATTCCGCTGCCGCCGCCTGGATTCAAGTTCGGCGTGGCGAAGATGAGCGCATTCGGGTTGCTGTTCGTCAGGGCATTGTCAATCCTGGTCTGATCGTTGAAGCTGTTGGCGGTTGTAGCCTGATGAACAAAAACATCCGACTGGGAAGGAAGCACCAGAACATTAAACGCCGCACCAACCGGCATATCCACCAGGTCTTGATTAACAATGTACCAATAACCGCTGACGTAATCCACGCCGGTGGGATGCTCATCCAACAGACCACCCGCGGGATTAAAGTTCGGAGTGATGAAGAGAAGCGCATTTGGATGGCCGTTCGTCAGGGGATTGTTTATTTTTGTGTAATAGATGCCCGTGTTAGCCACGGCAGCAGTTTGAATGAAGACGCCTGCACCCGCAGCAGGGAGTACGAATACATTGAACGCAGTGCCGGTCGGCATCGTGCCACCGCTTTGATCAAAGATTGCCCAGTTGTTGAGGATGGTGTTGTACTCCACACCAATGGGAAAGTTGGCATTCTTTCCGCTGATCCCGCCGCCAGGGTTATAGTTCGGCGTGACAAGGATGAATGCATTCGGGTTACCGTTCGTCATCTGATCGTTTAGAGTGGTGGAATTGAAATCGGTGCTGACGAACTGAACAAAAAAGTTCGTGCCGGCGGCGGGTATGAATACGTTGAATGCATCTCCAACCGTCATTGCCGCACCGTCTTCGTTGTATATTCCCCACTGATTGTGGGTATTACTGTAAACGACCCCGATATGGTGGTTATGGTTCGCTCCAGCAATGCCGCCCGGACTCCAATTTTGTGTGACGAAGAGATATGCACCAGGATTGCCGTTCGTCAGGGGATTATCAATAAATGTCTGATGTACATCAATATTTGCCGCCGTCGCAACGTGCACGAACTGGGTCCCCAGCGAACCTGCCGGAGGGAGGCTGAGAGCCGGGAGGTTGAGCGGTTGAGGCGCAGGGGCGCGCCACGCTGCGTCGCCCTGCAAGCTGACAGCGGGCGAAGCGCTGGATGCGGCGCGCACAATCCCGGTTTTCCCGGTGAAACTGACGAGGACGACCAGGGCTGCAAGCATACGAACGATTTTTATGGTCATTTTGAATTTCTCCTTCGGCTGTACGCTGGCTGCCGGGCAAGGCAGCCGTCTATCCCTGCTGTGCGGTCTTTGCCTGATGATAGACACTTTGAATTAATCGCTCGAACTTTTAAGGGGTATTGTAAATCCCCTATCCTGCCCGACAATCCCATGTTTACGATAATAAAGATACAAATACTATTATAATCTTTTCTTTCCTCCCTGACCTGAGAACTGGATAAGATTTATTATTATTATCTGGCAGCCACAACCTCGATCTCGCGCCGGGATACCCATGATGGACTGACCGTCGTCTCGAGGCGGATGAATTGGATTCCCTGGATTGGCTGCGCAGGGGCATAGCTCAGGGTTTGTCCATCCAGCGTGCTGCCCGTGAATGTATTCAGTAACTGGAATACGTCTTCCGTCTCCTCAACGAAAATAACTCTACAGGAAATGACAACTTCGCACCCTCGAACTCTCTTCCATGGATCCAACGTTTATTGACCCTGAAGGGCTCGGAAACCTTCAGAGTCTCCAGGTGCACCGATTTCAAGCAGCAGCGCGGCCAGTTCACGCGGGGCGGTCAGCATTGCCAGGTGACCGGCTGCAATCTCGTGCACCTCCCAGCCCCTGTCCCTGGCTTTGGCCGCGAAAGGCCCAAAGACATCCGGGGTGGTGGCAGGGTTGGCCGTGCAGTGATTGGCGACATCCGTGATATGCGTACTCAAATCCACTCCGCAATGCAATAAATGCGAACGATCGGACAAACCGGTGAGAGTGGGAGTATAGACTTCATGGCCTGCCGCCCGCAACAGCGGGACAAGCGTCTTCCAGACCCAGCCGCCACCGTTGGAACCGTGGACCAGGACAAAAGGATTCATGGCATTGGCCTTCGCGTGTTTTCTGGCAGATTGTTAGAATGATCCTGTTTTCACTTCTCCTGCACGTTTGAAATCAGCCACAATCACTCCACTTGGTAAAATGCTGGATTTGACCAGTGTAAAGGCAGCCGGCATGGTGCCCTTATCAAACAAGCGTTTTCCCCCACCGAGGGTCACCGGGAATATTTTGAGCCAGAATTCATCCACCAGGTCATTCCTCAACAGGGTCTGGATGAAATTGGCGCTGCCATGTACTTGCAATTCAGGGCCATCCTGCTGCTTGAGATTTTTTATTTTCGTGACAACGTCGCCGCTTAAAAAGACCGACTCGCTCCAGGCGTGTTTCGAAAGGGTATTGGATGCAACATACTTGGTGGCTTTGTTAATGCCAATCCCTAAACTTTCATCATGCTGCGGCCAATACGCGGCAAATATCTCAAACGTTTTTCTCCCCAACAAGAGATCAAAGGGATGGCCCATCTGCTCATCCATTACTTTGCCCGAAGCCTCATCAAAGTATGGAACCGTCCATCCACCAAACTTGAAATTACCGCTGTCATCCTCATCTGGACGACCAGGCGCCTGCATGACGCCATCCAGTGAGATGAAACTTAATACAATGATTTTTCTCATGCGTACCTCCTGATGTTTAGAGGGGTTCGTATTTTGAGTGAGTGCGGGGCAGCCGCACGCACTCAAAATGCAATTCTTTATTATCCTTCGGATCGATTCTGAGGGTCTCCGGCTGGTTGGAGCAGCTGGATGAGATTGCCGCACGTGTCTTCAAACGCGACGTAAATGTTTGGACCCGTGCTCATGGGTTCGCCGCGAAACTTGACGCCAAGGGCTGTAAGCCGCTTGACGTCAGCGGCAATGTCCCTGGTGATGAATATGGTCGCGGGCATTCCCGCTTCGAAGAGCGCCTTCTGGAAGGCGCGGGCCGGTGGGAAGCCCATCGGCTCCAGGACCACCTCCATGTCAGCGGGTCCGTCGGGCGCGGTCACGGTAAGCCAGCGGTACTCCCCCATCGATATGTCTGTCTTTTTCTGGAAGCCAAGCACCGAAGTGTAGAAGCGCAGCGCGGCTGCCTGGTCTTCCACCATCAGGCTGATGAACTTGAGTTGCATGGGAACCTCCTTGAAAGGTTGAGCGGCCTGTCCTGATGCCCGGCCGTTCATTTCCTTGATCCGAACAATATGCATATCGGACTAATAAGGTATATTATAGACAATAAATATTAAAATAGCCTGAACAAATAATTATGATCCATTGCCCCCTCCGTTTGTGCTCTTGAACACACCGCCGACTTCTGACCCCGCATAGAGCGTGCCGGGAGTTATTGGATCTATACCTAATGCTGGGAATCCGGAAAGCGCAAGGATTTAATCCTGATGCAAATGGGCAACCTGCTCGGAGGTCATCCCTTCCAGGACCAGCCGGTCGCTCTGTTCCTGCAGGTGCAAATTGCCTTGCAAATCCAGCAGGTGCCCGGATTTTTCGGCCTTGGTGTGCAGATAAAACTCGTTGTACGGGTTGGGCGGTATGATCAGGGGAATGCGTCCATTCACCACCACGCCATATTGAGTCAGGTTTTCGATCTTGCGCGGATTGTTGGTCATCAATTGAATGGATTTCACTTTCAACGAAAAAAGCATATGCGCAGCCACGGCGTAATCACGCTCATCGTCGCGAAAACCCAGGGCCAGGTTGGCTTGCACGGTATCGAAGCCATAATCCTGCAGCCCGTAGGCACGGATCTTATTGGTCAGCCCGATGCCGCGCCCTTCCTGGCGCATGTAGAGCAGCAGGCCTTTATCCATTTCGCCCAGTTTCTTCAGCGCCGTTTCCAACTGGTCGCGGCAATCACAGCGCAGCGAGCCGATCGCATCCCCGGTCAGGCATTCGGAATGCACCCGCACGGGCACGTTCTCAGCATTTTCGACATCCCCATGCACAAAAGCGGCATGGTCCTTGTCGTCCCTGTTGTTGTAGAAGGCCACCACCTGGAAGCTGCCAAAACGGGACGGCAGTTCGGCGATGGAAGCGATCTTAACGCACACATGATCGGGACCGTACCCGGGGCAATCGTGCGCCCGGTTTTCGTCCAGCAAGTCCTTGATTTGCATAGGGGTAAGTGACATGGTTTCTCCTTTTTAAAATCCGTATTCTCATCCACTCACAGCAGATCCCCAGGTATTAGCCTGGTGGCTTCGCGCCGGGAGGGCACCTGCGGGGTGGGTGCAGTGTTCACCTTCACCTCCGGTCACACGGCTTCCCGCCTGACCAGGATGGCGGCCATGTACTCGCCGCTGTTATGAAAATCGCAGACCATTGCCTGCTCGGCTTCGCTGCACCCGAGCAGCAGCTTGACTTCCGTGTCCCGTTTCAGGAGGTCCACTGTGCAAACGACAGCCACCAGGTTTTTCCCGGGCAGCGAACCGCGCCACACGTCAATCCCGTCCCCGTCGCCTGCAGATGTGCCTTCGAGGTACCCATAATCCAGGGGGTAGACGAGTGCGTCGTAACGCGGGTGTGTTGACCCTTTGGGCCGGTCAATCACCAATTCCGACGATTGGATTAACGCATCCAGGGTTGTCCAGAACGATTCTTTCATGGGTTCCATTGCAGAATCTTTTTTTTGCTCAGTGACCGGTCAATTTATCCGGCGCGGCTGTCCACTTGGTGGCCAAGCGACATACGTTCTTTATTATAGCAAAAGCCGCTTGGGGCCTGTGCCTAATCCAACTGCCTAGCCACTGCCCCGGCAATCCTGGCAGCGTCGTCCTCGATTCCATACAGGATACCCGATTTCCGGCTGACCAGCCAGGGAAACCCGAGGAAGTACACCCCCTGGACCGGCGAGATCCCCTGCTGGTGAAGCGGATTTCCCTGGGCGTCGAAGATTGGCAGATGGATGTAGCTGAAATCACCCGTGAAGCCGGTCGACCAGATGATGGCGCTGACCTTTGCCTGATGCAGATCCAGCCGGCGCAGCGCCGAAGCGCATTCCACCAGGGAATCGGGCACATCCGCCGGATCCTCTTCGAGCGGCGGCGGCGTGAACCCTGCCTGCAGCAGGTAGGCATCCACCTCATCCTTCTTCTGTTGCGAAAACGCATCCGCAAAGCGCACATGCGCGGCCGCCTCATCGCCCAGAAGGAGGGTACCATCTTCCACATCCAGTAAACGACCCAGGATCACCGCGCCCTGGCGCGCCATTTGCTGCAGGCTGACCGTGTGACCGTAACGTCCCAGACCCGATATCTGCGGTTGGGCGGCACGGCTGACAGCTTTGTCCTTCAGGCTGGCAAATGGAAGCTCCCAAAATTTCATATCCTTCCACCACTCCAACAAGTCCCGCCCACGATAGCGCCGGGGAGCCCTTCCAACCTTGCTCGTACACAAATACACCCTCCGGCCTGCGGACAGCAGATCTTCAGCGATCTGGCAGCCGGATTGCCCGCTGCCGATGATGACCACAGCCCCCGGCGGTAAGGCTTCTGCATTGCGGTATTCGGCCGTATGCAGCTGGGTGATATCTCCGGGCAGGCGGTGCCGTATCGGAGGGTATTTTGGAGTGTTTTGGATCCCTGAAGCGATGATGACGGAACGAGCTACGACTGTCTCTTCCACCTGCTGATCATTCAAGGTCTTGATCGTGAATTGTCCCTGGTCATCAGCCTGATCGACAGAGGCGACCTTAACGCCGGTGCGGACCGGCAAATGGAATTGTTCGACATAGCGCTGAAAATAACCCACCAGGTCATCACGTGTCCAGAAACCGTCCGGCTCCGGGCCGTCATAGGGAAGACCGGGCAGGCCGTTCATAAAATTCAGCGTATTGAGCTTAAATGAATCCCAACGCTGGGATAACCAGGATTCCCCGATCCGCCCACGCTCATAGACGACATGACTGCGTCCCTCCCGTTGAAGAAAATAGCTGACCCCCAGTCCGGCCTGGCCGGCGCCGACGATCACCGTATCCATTGTTTTCATGGCATTGGCCCTCCTGATCTCAAGTCAATTCCCTCGCCCGCAGGTATTTGCCCGTCAGCGAGTCCTGCGCATTGAGCAGCTGCTCCGGGGTGCCTTCAAACACGACGGTCCCGCCCTGGCTGCCGCCCCCGGGTCCCAGATCAATCACCCAATCGGCGTTGCGAATGACATCCTGGTTGTGCTCGATGACAATCACGGTATTGCCTGCGTCGACAAGCCGGTTGAAGATCGCCAGCAGATGTTCAATATCCGCCATGTGCAGGCTGGTGGTCGGCTCGTCCAGCACATAGATGCTGCCCTTTTTGTGCAGCTCGCTGGCCAGCTTGATGCGCTGGCACTCACCGCCTGAAAGCGTGCTGAGCGGCTGGCCGAGCCTGATATAGCCCAGGCCTACATCGCTCAAGGCTTGCAGCTTCGGGTGCAGCTCCTGGATGCCTGCGCCGCCGGCGCTGCAGGCACAGGTGGCGAAGAACTCGAGCGCCTGATCCACCGTCATTTCGAGTACATCGCTGATGGATTTTCCGCCCAGCTTGTAAGCCAGGACCTCATCCTTGAAGCGCCGGCCCTCACAGACTTCGCAGGGCAGCTTGACGCTTTCCAGGAACGTCAGGTCGACGTAAATCACGCCCAGGCCCTGGCAGTTTTCGCAGGCGCCCTTGGAGTTGAAACTGAAGAGCGCCGGACTGACCTTGTTGGCAGCCGCGAAGGCCTTCCGGACGTCGTCCATGATGCCGGTATACGTGGCCGGGTTGGAGCGTGTTGAGACACCCACCGCGGACTGGTCAACGACAATGGCCTCGGGATGGGCAGCCAGAAAAGCTTCGTTGATCAGCGAACTCTTGCCCGATCCAGCCACACCCGTCACAACCGTGAGCACGCCGGCAGGAATGTCAACACTGACATCCTTAAGGTTGTTCACCCTGGCATGTTTGATCGGGAGTTGACCGGCTGGCTGACGGAAGCTCTCTTTGATCGGCAGCCGGCGCATAAGATACTTTCCGGTCAGGGTATCGGCGTGGAGCAGCCCGTCGAAGCTGCCCTCAAAGACGATCTCGCCGCCGTGCACACCGGCATGCGGGCCCAAATCCACGATATGGTCACCGATTTTGATTACATCCGGGTCGTGCTCGACCACCAGGATGGTGTTGCCCTTGTCGCGCAGTTTTTGCAGCAACTCGTTCAAGAGGTGGATGTCGTGTGGATGCAAACCAACGCTGGGTTCATCGAAAATGTAAGCCACATCCACCAGGCTGCCGTTGAGGTGCTTCACCAGTTTCAGGCGCGCCGATTCACCGCCGGAGAGCGTATCGGTCTCGCGCTCAAGGCTGAGATACCCCAGGCCAATGGCGATGATATTCTGCAGCCGGGCCGTCACGGTTGTGAGAATGCCGGTGGCAACCGAATCCTTCTTGATGGCCTTGATGACGTTAATGAGCTCGCTGACCTCCATGGAAGACAACTGCGCAATGTTGTACCCGCCAATCTTGCAGCCCAGGGCGGCCTGGCTGAGGCGGGCACCGTGACAAAGCCGGCAAGGTCCCATGGCCAGGAACGGCTCAACGGCTTTTTTGGTGCGCTCAGGGCGGTTTTCGAAGCGCTGTCCGCCGTAGGACTTGTTAAACTGTTCCATCAGCCCCAGGTAGGTCAAGTTCGTGCTGGTGCCATGCATTTTGAATTTTCGATCCTTGCCATACAGCAGCAGATCCATCTCCTCTGGCGTGTAGTCGGAGAGCTTTTTATCGTTGTCGAAAAAGCCGGAGGCCTGGAAGAGATGGGTCCCGAACATCGGTATGCGTATCGCACCTTCATTAAGCGACCTGGACATATCCAGCATTTTGTCAATCACCGGTCCGATCTTGCGACCCAGGCCCTCGCACTCCGGGCACCTTCCAGCCGGATCATTGAACGAAAACATGCCCGCGTTGCCGAGATGCGGCTGGCCGAGGCGCGAGAACAGCAGCCTGAGTATGGTTGCAATATCGGTGACAGTGCCTACCGTCGAGTGCGCGCCTCCACCCAGGCGCTTCTGGTCCACGACCACCGCCATGCTCAAATTCTCGAGCGCATCCGCATCAGGCTGCGGAAAACGGGGCATAAAGCTCCGCAGGAACATACTGAAGTTTTCGCTGAGCAGGCGCTGCGATTCGCTGGCAATCGTATCAAAGACGATCGATGATTTTCCGGAACCTGATACCCCGGTAAAGATCGTTATTTTCCGTTTGGGGATGCTGAGCGACACGTTCTTGAGGTTATTCTCGCGGGCGCCGCGGATTTCAATATATTCCTGGACGTTATGGTCTGTCGTGCTTTTCACTTGAGCTTTTTCTCCACACCAGTATTGTGTACGTAGTCAAACCATCTGGCACGCACAGGGCGATTTTTCAGGGCGGGATCCTTCATCCCCCGGTCGCGTGCTTGACAATCTTCCCACCCGGAGCGGCTCCCACACACCAGCGATACCTGCTCTTCCAACCACTGGCCTGGATGAGACAGTTGAAGCAACTGCTAGAACGCCCGGCAGAAAGCCGGTTACAACCTGCGCAGTGTACGCAGTAGGAAGAGCAGGACGACCGCGCCGATGAACGCCTTGAAGATGTCACCGAGGAAGCCGCCGCCCAGGTTGACCTTTAGGAGCCCAAAGAGCCACCCCCCAATGAACGCTCCCAGGATGCCGACAACGACGGCCCCAACCAGGCCCACCCGGATGCCTCTGACCACTGCATCCGCAAGCAGGCCGGCAATGCCGCCGACGATGATCCAGACAACCACTTGTTCCAAGGTCATTTCAGCCTCCTTCTGTGTACGTTGAAACACCCTGCCGCGGCTCGCTCAGCCATTTGCGCTGATTCGAGATGTACTGGCAGGTTTTTTTCCCCTGGCAAATCCGGAACCAACCCTGGCGGGCTTGCGGTCCCGGATGAAGCCGCCGATGAAGCGGGGGTGCACACGCACCAGGATGCGTTCACCAGCAATCTTGCGCACCTTTTTCAGGGCGGCGGGATTGGGCTTGCCATAGATCTCAACCCTGACAGTTTCAATGAACTTGTAGGTTCTTTTCGAGCGTTCACCGGCCCCCTGTAATTGAAGATCCAGGGCCTCCGCGCTGGGAAAGAAGCGCACGATGGTTACCTGCGTGGCATCTTCATTCTCGTAAGCGAGCTGGGCAAATGTGCCCGGCTTGCCAGCCATTACCGCCGGGACGTTGGCGCGAAAATGCTTTCTAAATTCGTCGATCTGTCCTTCCTTTACTATATTGTGACTGATGAACACGATAGGGGCAGTCATGGGTATGCCTTTTCCTGTCCGGGCCATGGATCAGCTTATCTAAAAATCAACTCCATCTGGAAAACCAAATAAACCCGGGTCTACAAGGTAAATTATATGATAATAATAGTCCATTTCATCATAATTGTCAATGCGGTCTGGCGCCCAGGATCCAGCGTGCCAGAAATCCGGCCAGCAAACCGAAAACCGGTTCGGGCAACACCAGGAGCATGGGATAGGGCAGGCCACTGTCGACAGCATTCTGCTGTGCCAGCGAGCCACTGAAGAGGATGAGCATGTAGCCGGCAAAGAAGCTGATAGTGGAAAACAAATAGAACACCAATCCCACGAGGATTCCGGATACCAGCCTCCACACGCCCGGCCGCCCCGAGCTGGCCAGGCCTCCAAGGACACCGGCCAACCCGAGCGGCAGGAACAGGAACCAGGGGGGCAGGTCCCGGCTCAGCATCCAAACGAGACCAAGCGGGATGGCAACCAGGTAGGCAACCCCCCAGGCCGCCAGCTGCACAGCCAGGCCGGATCTACTGCTTGAGGCGCGCGTGGTGATAAAACCCGCCGCGGCCCACCCCAGTGCGCTCAACCCGATGTATAGCATGATACGCCAGGCTGGCAGGGGGACCGGCCCGGTGTAGACGATGGAGGCACCCGCGCCGGTCAGCAGCCAGGCCGCGAACCAGGCCCAGGGCATCAGGCGATAGGCTTGCGCTTTGGTTGGCATAAGCAGTCTACGAACCTGCCTCCAGCAAACTCTTCAAGGCTTCCAGATTCTCCTCAAACTGCTTCTCAAGCTGTTTCCTGACCAAACCCTCCGCCAGCTTGAAAAAGCCGCCTGGTTCCAGCTTGCCGCCCATGGTCATCTGCGTGCCGCTCCCGCTTGGTACGAAGCGCATCGACCCTTCCAACGCGAGCGGGCCGCCGACCAGCTTGAAAACGAACTGGTTGGGCGGGTCCAGCAACGTGATCTCTGAGCTGCTTTCGATATCGCGTCCCATAAATCGGGCCACACTGCGCTGGGTGGAACCTACGCCATGCGGCTCCGGGGAAGTCCATTCCGTGGATACGATCTGGCTTTGCCATTTCGGCAGGTAGGCCGGGTTGGAGGCAAAATCAAAGACTTCCTGTTGGGGACGATTGATGAATATTGTTTTCTCCACGTTGATCATGATATATTCTCCTTTTGCTTGATATGATTTTGATATGAGGGATCATCATTCCATGCGCTATTCCGGGATTTCGCTCTCGATCAACTGCTTCCTGATCCGGCCGCTGCGCTCCAACCGCCCGTTCAAAAAGCTCTTGTCCATCGACTCGTCCATGCCGGGCAGCTCCAGGTAGGTTGTCACCCTGGTCTGGTTATTTCCCAACCGCCTCAAACAGCATCCGCCCACGAATCTCCGCCGGGCCGTCATGGATGATCGTCCCAAGCGCCTGGTTGGGCACGTATTCAACCACTTCCATGCTGCCTTCCACGGGAGTCCCGCTGCGGCTGTTGCGCCGGTGGATGATCGTCCCGACGCCAAGCGGAGCGTCGGAATCCAGCCACAGGAAGATGTCCGGGTCCCAACGCGGATGGTTGCGGACGTGGTCATGGGCGATGAAGTGGAACACCTTGTCCACGGATCGCTCGATCACTTGCGAATGTTGAAGATGAGCTGACATGTCTTGCTCCTTTGTACGGATTGGACCGGCCACCGCAGGCCGTTAAAATGATTCAAGTCATCGAATAAAGCCGCCAATGAACCGGGACTGCACGCGCAAATCGATGCCCGATCCGGCAATCTTCATCATCTTTTCCAGGGTGGCGGGATTGGGCGTGCCATAGATCTCAATCCTGACCGGTTCAATGAACTCATAGGTGCTCTTCGAGCGTTCATCGGCCCCCTGGATCTGCTGGTCGAGGGCATCCGCGCTGGGGAAGAAGCGCACGATGGTCACCTGGGTAGCGTCCTCGTTCTCATAGGCCAGTTGGGCCAATGTGCCGGGCTTGCCAGCCTGAATCGGTGGGATACTGAGGCGGTAGTGTTCTCTAAACTCGTCGAGACGGCCTTCTTTAACATGATTGATACTGATGAAAACGATCGGTTCAGTCATAAGTATTTTCCTATCGATGACCTTTTGCAAATTTATTCATATCTTTTCGTAGTGGCGACTTTAGTCGCCCTTGCCCTGGCAAAAAACGACTGAAGTCGTTACTACTTTTCCGTTTTTTTCGTAGTGGCGACTTTAGTCGCTCTTGCCCTGGCAAAAAACGACTGAAGTCGTTACTACGTCGTTACTTCGGAACTGGTTATTGTAAGTCATGCAAGAAATCTATTCTATGAATAAAGTTGACACTCGGCTTCAGCTTTTTACTTTATGGATCATATGAAATGGTTTTGTCACTCAATCTTCATGGATTCCACGATCCCATGGAAGACTGGCAGGTTGGCTGCATCGATGCTGCGGAAGACCTCACGCCAATCTGCGCCGCTGCCGACCTCGACATTATTTGGCGTGCCGAAAATGGTCAGCAGGTTCGACTGCTCGTCCACCAGGAGCACCTCCCGCGAATAGACATGATCGGTTTGCGCGCTCTCGGAAAGGGTGGAAATGAATTCAAATCCCTTGAACCTGCCCAGCTCAAGCTGCCTGAGCCGGGTGACCAGGCTGCGCGGGCCCGGGAGCGATTCGCCATCTTTGAGCTTGGTTAAGGATGACCATGTATCTTTCCAGGATTGGTCCTGGCTGTTTTTGGAATACTGGATCACGATCAGGTAGGAATTCGTGACCTCGGGGGGCTTATCCGGCTGCTCCCCGTAGGGGTATACCTTGTCAGAGCCCACCGCAACCCGCAGGGTTTGTTCGGAACTATATTCATCCGGCCCGTACCAACTTTCTGGAAATTGGAAGCTGAGCCCGAAGGCGCTGTTCGTATACTGCTTCCGGCTTGCGGATGGCGGCGTTTCTGTTGGTGAAACCACCGCCGGACTCTGCGGCTCCATAGTCACAATGGGTGTGCCGGCCGGCTGCGGCGTGGAACTGGCAGGCGCAAGCGGCGCGCAGGCAGTGGCTGCCAGGGCGAGTATCAAAATAGATGCAGGAAGCGTCTTTTTTAGAAGAATGTTCATTTCCATGGATTCCTTCGTGTGCCTTTCATCTCAGACCTTCGAGTTCATGGTGGACTCGGAGGTCCGGGGAACGCCCAGGATCCAGCGCGTCGCCAACCCGGCAAGCAAACCGGACACGGCTCCGGGCAAGGGCCAGACCAGGGCATCTATTATGTGGATGTCACCTCCCTGCTGAGCGATGGAGGTGTAGACGATCATAAGAAAGTAACTGGCATAGAAACTGACAGCCGCCAACAGCAGGAACACCACTCCCAACAGGACGCCCGAGACCAACCGCCAGGCGCCTTTGCGCAGGGAGCCAGCCACCCCTCCGATCGTCCCTGCCACTCCGCATGCGGCGATCGGGCCCAGGAAGCCCCCGTTCCAGGTTCGACCCCAGACCAGGCTGAGCGGGATGAAAGCCAGGCCGCCAACCAGCCAGGCAGCCAGCCGCAAGGCCAGTCCGGGTTTACCTCTGCCAGCGCTGGCCGTGACGAAACCGGCAATCCCCCAGCCCAGCGCGCTCAATGCGATGAAGGGAATGAGGCTCCGGGAGGGAGACGAGTAGATATCCGACAGCCAGATTCCCACGCCGGTCAGCAGCCAGGCCAAAGACCAGGACCAGGGCACCAGGCGATGGGCTTGCGATTGGTTGGGCATCAACTTTCCTGCTCCTGTCGTTTCCATAGAAAAATTGCCACGCTTGAAAGCTCTATCACAGTCCAAGCGTGACAACCTTTAATACTTAAAACGGTTTCAGGACCATCAGGGCGACGATGACGATCACTGCAATCTCTTCATACAAATGCGCCAGCCTGACCGCATTGTCATTCATTGCAGCTCGTAATTCCGGCGTAAACTGTCCTTTTCCCAGGGCGGCCTGCAAAACCGGCTCAAATTTCTTTCCGCGCGGCACAAGCACCGTTGGGATGATCACGAGGATCCCAAGCAACAGGATATTGGACGCCAGCAGCCAATTTTGGCTCGCACCTTGCAAAAAGCCAATAATCGGAGCACCTCCGACGAGAGCCAGTACGATGCCCAATACCATAACGGCCTGCATACCTGGAATAACCATTGCTTTTTCTATTTTTCCGGCTGCCTGGCTGAAAGTTGCAAAGGATTGGACATCATTCATATTCCTGGCATGCTGGCGTAACAACTGGCGCGCGAACAAGCCACCAACAGACACGATAACGGCAGCAATGTGAAGAAATTTCAGTGCAGCATACCAGTTCATTTCAATTCTCCCGCCTCACGCGCGCTGGCGTCGTAACAGACAAATTCCAGCAAGTTCCCTTCCGGGTCGGGGAAGTACAGCGAGCGCACATGGATCCACTCGTGGACGGCTGCATCCACCTTCAGCCCCAGGCCCTCCAGGCGGCTTTTCTCGGAAACAAAATCCTCCAGGGCGATATTGAGCGCGATGTGGTGCAGTGTGGACCCTTCCGGGCTGAGTTGCAGGGATTTGTTTTCCAGCAACCAGCGCTCGTCCGCACGAAAAAGAGCCAGGTTCTGGCTGTGGCCGCCGTAGCCCGGCGCGATCTTGAAGAACACAAAGCTCTGCTCACGCCTGAGAACTTCGAGCCCAACCACCTCTTCGTAGAAGCGCGTCATCGCCTCCAGGTCCCTGACGCGCAAGGAAACTTCACCGAGTCCTTTGATACGATGGTTTGACTTGTTCATGACGCTCCTTCGAGTTATCAAGCCCTGAGAGATTGTTTAAAAACCATTTTTCAGCCACAGATAAACGCGGATGAACATCGGTACCTGGATAAAACATTCAAAACAAGGTTCTTAAATCCCTTTTATCTGTGGTGAATTTCGACTTATTCAACAGTCTCTGAAGGTGGTGGGGATCTTCAGACTCTTCTGGCTCTCACCTTTTCTGAAAGGACAATCAGGATCAACCCGAACAAGAGCAGGACCGCACCTAACCCTATGAAAAGGTTAGGAGGCAGCAAGGTGCCAAACGAGACAAACCCGGCAAACATGCTAATTCCACCAAACAGAAAAAAACACGTGCCGTAAATCAATAAAAAATCACCACGCGTTTCTGAGGCCTCTACCTTCTGAACCGCAGAGGCAAGCCAACCCAGAAAGAAAATTCCAAAGGGACCAACAAAGCTCATGATGATCCCATAGTCATCGTTTGCGCTGGATGCAAGCCGCGAGTAACTAAAGATTGTAAGAGCAATGCCTGCAAGGGCCAGAAAAATTCCCGCGATAGTGAACATAACCTTGAATCTCATTTTATATTCTCCTAGTCGGAACTGTCATAGGCCTGTTTTAACCAGCCGATCAACTCATCGTCGACCTCGGCCACTGTTGTAAGATGGACTTTGTACTGGCACATACCGCCCGCAGGCTGACTCACCAGCCGCGCCGTCGCCTGCACCCCTTTCATGTTCAAGCCCACTTCCACACGTCCCTTGCTTGCTGGCCCGAGCATCGCAAACTGTCTCTTCCGCCGCAGGCTCACGTACCCCTTCTTGGGCACGACCTCGAACGCGCCGAAATTCTGTATTGCCAGCATCAGTCTGTCATGAATAAACCTTAATGAGGGCTCACGCCCGGCATACAAGGCTTGAACCACTTCATCCGTCGATAGGGCTTTGGCTTGCGCCGCGCTCTGGCCGTCGGATTGGAGGGCATAATGAGCGAGGGCGTTGGCATCGCCGTAACCCAGGCCAAGCTGGTCGATCAGCATCTGGCGGATCTCGCCGTGCCTGGAGAGGCCGCTCTGCCCGATCAAGGCCCGAATCTGGTCAAGGGATTTGCCGGTTTTCGATTGGATGTTGTGCAATTGTGTTTCGCGGGCTTTATCCAGAACAGACATGGGATTTCTCCTATCCAAACCCGGACCTTGCTACTCCAATAGTTTGTCGAAGTCCGCCACACTCACCGCGGGGAGGGAGCTGAAGGATGGCATGACGCCTGCTAGATGGCTTCCAGCAGCTTCATTAAGGATTGGCCGTCCGTCTCGACCTGCTTTTGCATCTGCTTGATGGCCAGGCCCTCAGCCAGCTTAAAGAAGCCCCCGACCTCGCCCTCGAAACTTTGTACCAATAGCGTGCCGCCATCCTTTGGTACAAATCTGTTCGTGTTTTCGAATGTCAGCGGGCCGCTTTTTCCTCTCAGGCCCCACAGGCTGGGCCGGTTCCACTGACTGATCTCGATATCCATATCGATCTCGCGCCCCATCACCCGGCCAACTGTGTGGAAAATCGATCCCACACCGCCCGGAACCTGCGAGACCCATTTGCCTGACTCGGTCCCGTTTTGCCACTTGGGTGTGTTGGCCGGGTCGGTTATAAAGTCGAAAACTTCCTGCGGTGGACGATTGATGAACGTGGAAACTTCAAACTTATTCATCTTAATTTCTCCTTTTTGTTAATAAATATCCAAACCCTGAAGGTCCCGGAGACCTTCAGGGTTTGTGTTTTAAACCAGCTATATGACCGGCAGCGGGAGGGCGCCCAATTGCTGGAGCAGCCCCAGGGCATCGAAATTCACCCAGTTGTCGGTCACCTTCCCATCCACAACGCGAAAAATGCCGGTGGCGCTTATGCTGACCTTGTTCCCGCTCGGGGCAATGCCCATCAGCATGCCGCTGTGCGTACCGCTGATCCGGAAGCGCATGGCGACACGCTCACCCATGCAAAGACTGTCCTCGACCTCCACTTTCAGGTCCGACAGGCCGCTCCACAGCCCGATCAACTGCCGGGCGCCTACGATGCCTCGCATGGGCGGCAGGGCAGGGTCATGGTTGACCCAATTGGGTGCTATGAAATTTTCGACCTCTGCGCTCGAACCCTTCTGGATCGCGTGCAACATGTACCAGATTACCATTTCATTTGCTTCGCTGGACATATCTCTTCCTTACCGCTGCTTGGCCCAAATAATTAGATATATTTCATCTATTATATCATAATACATCATCCAATACCAAGGGTTTACCAGGCCGGCAAAGTGCCAGTCACCTGGAAGGTGGCTGGCGCATGAGATTACGGTACACTTTTCAGCCGGCCTGCGAGGGCCTGGATGGGCAGATAACCTGGTAGTCCCTGCCTCGCACCAGCAGCCGGTCAGCCGGTACGGGCGCCTGCGGGTTGAGCAGGATCACATCCGGTTACACCGATAATATCCAATAGCGGTAAAGGGAATACGAACTGCAGGAAGGATGAACCTGTAATGGGAATTTGTATGGAATGAACCGACAGGACGTCGTAAGCAAACGCCAATGTGACGATGATTACCAGGAGAGCTACTAACTTCTTTTTCATTACAATACTCCTCAAGAAAATGAAACGGCTGGGATGATATTATAGGTAATCAACTGACCTGGTTCTTAAAAAAATGCTGAGGAATTCTTCCTTCCTGATTGAGGCAAGCATGGCCGGATTATTATTATTTCCCTGCAAGAATTCTAAGAGAAAACAAACCCATTGGCATTGGAAAAGATTGGAAATAATTGGGAGATGGTTGAGTCATTTTGGAATAGTCCCCGAAAAGCGTCTTGACAGCCACCCGGAACGAAACGATAATCTTACAAACGAATAAAGAGGCGCAATCGGAGGTCCAGGATGAAGGTAGCCCAGAAGAAACCCGCCCCAGCTTCCCGGGCGGTGGCGCGGACAGCGGGCAGTAAGAGTCACGCACCGGCTTCAGCCAAAACGGGGAGGGTGGAAGCAAACCGCCGCAACGAACTGAGCGAAAAAGCCCTGAAACAGGAATTAAAGCAGCGCACGCTGGAATTGCGGCAGACCCGGCAGGAGCTAAAACGGCTGCAGGCGAATACGCAAACCGAGAGCCTGGCTAAATTCCCCTCCGAAAACCCCAACCCGGTGCTACGGGTGAGCAAGGAGGGCGTTTTGCTCTACGCCAACCATTCCAGCCAGGCGCTGCTGGACGAGGCGCGCGCCGCGGTCGGCCAGCCTTTGCCTGAATCCTGGAAAACGGCCATCCGGGAAGCCCAACAGAAAAACAGCTCATTCGAACTGTTTTTTGGCAAAGAGGTGTTTTCGTTTGATGTCTGCCCCATTCCCGGGGAAGGCTACACCAACCTGTACGGGCATGACATTACCCAGCGCATCCGGGCAGAAGAGGCGCTGCAGGAGAGAGAGCATCGTTTGCAGGATGCGCTGGAGCTGCTGGAGTCGGTGACAAAAGAAACCAATGTGATCATCGCCGCCGTGAATAAAGATTTCTGCTACACCTTTTTCAACCAGGCCTACCGGGAGGAATTGAAGCGGCTCAGCGGCAAGGATATCCATATCGGAACGAACATGGTCGAAACGTTCGCCCACCTGCCGGAGCAGCAAAAAACGATCCTGGCAGAATGGAGCCAGGTATTGGCCGGGGAGAGCACCAACAAGACCCTCGCGTTCGGGGACCCCGGGTTATACCAGCGCACCTACAACGTCCTGCACACCCCCATCCGGGATGCCCGGGGAAACGTGGTGGGCGCGGGCGAGGTGGCTTACGATATTACCGAGCAGGTGCGCATGCAGGACGCGCTGCGGCAGAGCGAGGAACGCTATCGCACCCTGTTCAACAGCATGGTCGAAGGCTTTGCCCTGCACGAGATCATTTGCGACGAACACGGAAAGCCCTGCGATTTCCGTTTCCTGGACATCAACCCGGCCTTCGAGAAGTTGACCGGCCTCCAACGCGCAGACGTGGTTGGCAGGACCCACAACGAGGTGCTGCCGGATGATTCGCCCAAATGGGTGGAGGCCTATGGCAAAGTAGCCCTGACCGGCGAACCGCTGAGCTTCGATAATTATTCGCCGGCCCTGCATAGACATTACGAAGTCTCCGCCTACCAGTCCATGCCGGGCCAATTCGCCGTGATCTTCCTGGATATCACTGCGCGCAAGCGCATGGAACAATCCCTGCGCGAGAGCGACCAGCGTTTCCGGTTGGCGCTCACGCACGCCCCGGTTTCCATAGCCATCCAGGATCGCGACCTGCGCTTCCTTTGGGCGCACAACCAGCGCACAATGGAGCCGTCTGCCATTATTGGCAAGACGGATGTCGACCTGTTCTCCCCGGAAGACGCCGCTCGTTTGGTGGCAATAAAACGCCAGGTACTGGACACTGAAAAGAGCATCAGCGAGCAGCTTTGGATAACCAGCGGCGGCAAGCGTCTCTTCCTGGACTTGTTCATCGAGCCGCTGCGGGATGCCAGCGGGCAGGTCACCGGGATCGGGATTGCCACGGTGGACCTGACCCCGATGAAAGAGGCCGAGCAGGTCATCAGCCAGGCGCGCGACGAACTGGAGCGGCGCGTGCAGGAGCGCACCCGGCAGTTGGACGAAACCAATGCAGAGCTGCGCTTCGAAATGGCCGAACGAAGGCAGGCTGAAGTGCAGCTGCGCCTGCAAACCTCCGCCATGGAGGCGGCCGCCAATGGCATCTTCATCACCGACAACCAGGGTGGAATCCTGTGGTGCAATCCCGCCTTTGCCCAAATAACCGGCTATGACAGCAAAGAGGTCATCGGCCGGAACCCGCGTTTCCTCAAATCGGGCCGGCACGACCGGGCTTTCTATGACCAGATGTGGCAGACCCTGCTCAGCGGGCAGGTCTGGCACAGCGAAATGGTCAACCGCAGGAAGGATGGCAGCCTCTACACCGAGGAACAGGTCATTACCCCGGTGCGCGACGAGCAAAACCAGGTCACCCATTTCATCGCCGTCAAGCAGGACATCAGCGCACGCAAGCTGGCCGAGGAGGAACTGCGGCTGGCGAACGCCTACAACCGCAGCCTGATCGAAGCCAGCCTCGACCCGCTGGTCACCATCACCCCGGAAGGGAAGATCGGCGACGTGAACCAGGCCACCGAGAAAGTGACCGGCCATACGCGCGCAGAGTTGATCGGCACGGATTTCCACAGTTATTTCAGCGATCCAGACAAGGCACGCGCCGGCTACAAGCAGGTCTTTGAGACCGGGAGCGTGCGCGATTACAACCTGGAAATCCGCAACCAGGATGGGAGCATCACCCCGGTTCTATATAATGCCTCCGTCTATCGCGATGAGGCCGGCAAAGTGCTGGGCGTCTTCGCCGCGGCCCGCGATATCACCGATCGGAAACAGTTTGAAAACCAGCTCATCCAGGCCGAAAAACATGCCGTCATCGGACGCATGGTCGGTTCGATCACGCACGAGATCAACAACCCTTTGCAGACCATCAAGAACTGCCTGTATCTGATCCAGCAGGATGTCACGGCGGACAACCCGATCCAGGAGCCGCTGGAAATGGCCGCCTCGGAAACCCTGCGCATCACCAACCTGGTCGGGCAGCTCCGGGAACTTTACCGGCCAAAAACCAGCTCGCAGAAAGAACCGCACGAGATCCTGGACATCCTCGAGGAAGCGCATTCCCTGCTGATCCCGCACCTGAACAACGCCAGGGTTCAATGGCGTCCGTTGAATGGCCTGCAGCGGTGTTATATTGACTGTGAACGCGACCAGATCATGGAGGTTTTTCTCAACATCAGCATGAATGCCATCGAAGCGATGCAGGCTCACGGAGGGACATTGTCCGTGGATATGGAGGTATCCGGGGACTGGGCGGCGGTGATCTTCAGGGATACCGGCCCGGGTATTCCGCAGGAGATGATGCCGCATCTTTTCGAGCCGTTCATGACCACCAAGGCAAGCGGCCTCGGCCTGGGACTATCCATTACCTACGGAATTTTACAAAGACATGGCGGCCAGATCCAGGTGGAGAACCAGCACCCCCAGGGTGCGTCATTTACCATTTTACTGCCTCTCAAGAAAGCATCGACCGGAGGCGAAGAGGAGGATGAACATGGCAACGAATGAGACGATCCTGGTTGTGGACGATGAGCCCAAACTATCCCGCAGCCTGGCGCTGATCCTGCAGCGCGCCGGGCATGTGGTCACCACGGCAGCCAGCGCCGGCGAGGCCATGCAGCTCCTGCAGGCGGGTGCCTATGACCTGGTCTTCCTGGATATCAAGCTGCCCGATCAAAGCGGCATAGCCCTGCTGTCCCAGATCCGCAGCCTGTATCCGGAAATGCCGGTATTGATGCTGACTGCACATGCCTCGCTTGATACGGCCATTGAAGCGGTGCGGGCGGGCGCCAGGGATTACCTGCTGAAACCGATCGACCCGGAAGCCATCCTTGCCCGGGTGAACAAGATCCTGGAGGAACAAAAACTGCCCAAACGCCGGCGCGAAATAAGCTCCCAGATCCAGGCATTACTGGCCGAACTGGACTCCGGAGATGGCCGCCAGGCATCTGTATATGGCCTGGCTCAGGACTCGTCCCCGGCGGATCCGGCGCGGTTTTTGAAATGTGGGCCGCTGGTGCTCGACCTGCACACCCGCCGTGTTCAATTGGATGAACGCAATATCTGCCTGCCCCCCTCGACTTTTGACTACCTGGCAACCCTGGTGCGGCATTCCCCCAAAGCGGTGGCATTCGATACCCTGGTGCTCGAATCGCAGGGGTACCAGGGTCTGAGCCGGATCGAAGCCAAGGAAATCGTCCGCTGGCAGGTTCATGAGATCCGCAAGGCCATCGAAGAGGATTCACGCCACCCACGCCTGCTCATCACCGTCCGGGATGTGGGCTATCGCCTGGTCATATAAGTAGACCCTGAAGGAAATTGTTGAGAAGTCCGCATTTTGAGTGTGTGCAGCGGAGCCGCACACACTCAAAATGCGTCTCTTTATTATTATGCGCGCATCCAGCCAATAAATTCAAAGGTTTTCCAATACTTCCAGGGCCAATCCTCTGTAAAATGAGATCAGAGACGCCATGCCCGAACAAACCTTCGTGCCCCCCAGATCCGTCCTGGTCGTTGATGAGGATAAAAACCTGCGGCGTTCGCTGGCGCTGGTCCTCACCCATGCCGGTTACCAGGTCGCCACGGTTGGCAGGGCTTGCGAAGCGCTTGAACTTTTACGCACCAGCCTTTACCACCTGATCATTTTGGACATCACCACGCCCGAGAACCGCCTGACGCTGCTCCCGGCGGTGCTCTGCCTGTATCCCAAGCTCTCCGTACTGGTATTCACCGCCCAGTGGTCGCCCGAGACCGCCCTGGAGATTGAGCGGCTGGGAGTCCAGGCCCACCTGAAGAAACCGGTCACGCCTGACAGCCTGCTGGAACGTGTGGACGCGATCCTGAAAAACCATCCAGACGAAGACCCCCGGGTTCCCAAAGAAAAGCCTTTAACGCGCAGGGGCAAGTGAAGACCGTCCACGAATAAGACCACGAATAAACGAATGAGGAGTTCCCCGGACCAGGACCTCCGGGTTCATGGGGGATAAACCACCTACGGCTTTCTGCTCTCGACGGGGTAACCGGCTGCCATCCAGGCCTGGTAGCCTCCGCTCACGTAGGAGACCTGCGGAAATCCGGCCTGCTGCAGAATGGCGGCCCCGCGCTGGCTGCGCTGCCCGGTGAGGCAGACCACCACGATCTCCTGGCCTTTCGGCAGCTCGTTCAAGCGCGCCTGCAATTCCTCCAGCGGGATCAACGTGCTGCCCTTGATATGGAACTGGTCCCATTCAGGCTGTGTGCGCACATCCAGGAAGAATGTCCCCTGCTGAGACTTCGCATACGCCTCTGCCGGGGAAATTGCAACCGGGTAGGCAGTGGCCAAAGCGGATGGTTTGGCCTTTAAGCCAGCCGTGCACGCGGACAGTAATAACGCTGCTGTCATAACCAGCAGGGCGAGCAGGACAACCTGGAGCCGGGTCAAGTATCGATTAGATCCCATATTCCTTCCTTTTTTCCATAAAGGGCCGCCGCCATATAAAAAGACAATCACGGCAAAAACCGGGCCGATCCATTGGCTGCCGGGAAACGTCGGCATGCGAAAACCAAACCAGGCCTGGATGGGCGGGCTGAACAGGATCACCGGAATGGAGAGCGCCAACGAAACCCAAAATTTCCGGCTGAGCGTCCCTGCCGGGATTTTCGGGTTTATTATTCATTTCTGCTTTTACCTGCCGTCGTCCAGGTAGGCCTGGATCCTTTCACGGAGCATATCGACGCTGGGTGCGCCCACCAGTCCTTTTGGGGTGGAGTAAATACGGCAGCTCAAGGCATAATTTTCGCGCTCTTCCGGCCACAAATCCTCCCCGTCTATTCTGAACGAGGGCGATCCCAGGAATTTCAGGCGTTCGGCCTGTTGGTCGTCCTTTACGAGGACAAGATCAACTTCAACGGGCAGGCTCTCATCCAGCAGCGCTTCCAGCATGTTCTTTAATCCATCCCCCCATGAAGGACAATCATCTATGTGCAGAATTTCCACGTTCATACATACCTTCGATTCGGGAGGAACAGCGGATTTGTTCCAGCGCTTAAGAAATGAAATGGCCCATGCGCGCAAGGGCACAGGCCATTTCAAAAAAGGTCGCATTTACCGCTGCAAGGTCAGCGGATACTTTACTGGCAGGCTGCCGGTCATCCATGCGCCCATTACCAGGGGTGGGAACAAAAGGCAAAATTGTCCGCCACGCATCAGGGGGCTTACAACCTCTGCCCGCACCGGGGGCAGTTCTTCCAGCCGCCTTCCAGCTCCTGACCGCAGTAGGCACAGGTGTGGATGGTGGCGGGTTTGAGTGCCGGGCTCAACTGGCTGGCAGAGAGCGCAGCCACCACAAGCATGATCAGCACCAGGGGGACAATCCACATGAGCAACATGACGAGCTCCTTTCTTGATTGGGAGCAAGCATACCACCCGAAGGTAAAAATATCATATGTTTTGGATGAGTATATGATTAAAGCCTGGAACGGTTTTAGGCAGGGTTACTTCATCTGCTCCTCCGGCGGCTTGAGACGGCGGAAGCTGCGATAGAGCAGCAGGTCATAGATGATCTTCAGCCCGCCGGCCAGGAAGAAGGGCGCGCTTAACAGGGACGGGATGGAAAGGAAGACGCCCGTCAGCGAGGGCGAAATGGCCGCGCCCACCGACCGGGCGATCGCGGTCACGCCCGATGCAGCCGAGCGCTCATCCGGGGCAACCACCGCCATGGTATACGACTGGCGCGTTGGAACGTCCATCTGGGAAATGCTGAAGCGCGCCAGCAGAACGGCGATCGCCAGCGGCAGGCTGGGCATGAGCGGCACCAGGAGGAGAAGGATATTGGATGGGATATGGGTGAAAACCATCGTATTGATCAGCCCGATCTTTTTCGCCAGCCTCCCGGCCAGCAGCGCCGAGATCCCCGCCAGGACGTTGGCTCCGAAGAAGATGCTGCCGATGACGCCCGCTTCGACCCCAAATCTGACATGGAACCAGTACGCCACCATGCTCTGGACGACCAGGCCTCCGGCGAAGGCGTCCAAGGAGAACAAAGCGCTCAGGCGCAGGACCACGTTCCTGGATTGCGTGTGCAGGCCGAGCAGTGCCGCTTTCGCCGCGGTTTGCCGGGCTTCCTTCGGGACCTCAATCGCGGCAGTCAAAAACAGGAAGAGGATTGCCAGCAGCATCCCGCCGATGGCATACCCCACCAGGACGGCCCGGTACGAGTTGAGAGCTGCCATCCCGCCGCGCTGCAGGAACTCTGAAAGCCAGCCGCCGGTCAGCGCGCCGGCAGCGGTGGCGAACGAGCCGGACAGGTTGTACCAGGCGAAAACCTGGGTGCGGCGCTGGTCGGGGAGCAGTTGGGTCAGCCCGGCCTGCTCGACAGACAGGAATGGGCCAATCTCGTTGCCGCTCGGGCTGATGACACCGATGATGGCAGCCGCCATCAACAGCAGCGGGTTGCGGGTCAGGATGAAGGCCAGGCCCGCGCCGATCATCAGCAGCGCCCCGGCCAGCAGGGTGCGCCGGCGTCCAAAACGGTCGGCGGAGGTGGTCAGCCAGAGGGTTATGCCGGCATCGCCCGCCAGGGTCAGGGTGAAGAGCAGTCCGATCTGCTTTTCGCTGAGGCCGGCCTGGGCCAGGTAGAGCGCCAGCACCACCGACAGGAATCCGTAGCAGAACAGGCGCACAATCCGTGTGCTAAAGAGCAGGCGTATGTCACGATTGGAATGGGTTGGGTCAATCATCGACAAAGGCCTCGGCAGGATGTACAGGCATTTTCATCCGCTGAAATCCTGTTTATCCGCGTTCATTCGTGTTGAATTTTCACTAATAAACCAGCCCCTCTAGGGATCAGTCCTGCTTCTTTGCCACGTCCATCCGGCACCAGGCATACAGCGCATCGTAGACGTCGAATTGGTACTCCAGGTTTTCTTCATCCTCCGGGAACCGCAGGCTGAAGCCGCTGGCGATGGCTTCCAGGCCGCGGGCGATGGGGTCCTTGTCGATATCCGCTGAAACATCTGCAGAATGGACTATTTTTGCCAGCCGCAGCAATCCGGGATCCGTCAACTCATACTTTAAAATGATGGATTCGAAGGAGCAGCGCCCATCCTTGTGGCCGAGTTCCACGCCGGGCGCGTCGAAGGGGATGGCCCCGGTCTCTTTGGCGACCTGGTCGATCCTGGCTCTTGGGGACGAACAGGAATTCGGCGTCGTTGTCCACAAAGCGGGTGATCAGCCAGGGACAGGCGACGCGATCCACGTGCACGTGCGAACGGGTGATCCATAACATGGTGTTTTTCTCCTTGTTGATTTGAATTCCAGCCAGGGAGCATTTCCCTCGACCGGATAACCGGCCGCCCTCCATGATTGTAACCGACAACCCGGGCAGGAACCATGCGTGCATCCCGCCTGCTGCAGGATGGCAACCCCCGCTGGCTGCGGCGACCCGTCAGCGCGCTGGCTGCGGCGACCCGTCAGGCAAACGCTTTCAGCACAGAGTACGTCGTTTCGTCAACTGGCCTGGGCGGCCTTATTCATCCACATGCCCCGTTCTTATGCCCGCGGCCCGGGTGCAGCCATGGACCGTCCCTGTCATTTAATCATCAGCGGCTGGTGAGTCCAGAATGTTTGAAAGCGGAACCCCTGCCCCAACCAGCTCGCTTAACCCGTGAGAAACCAGGCCTTAATATCCAGCCGCTTATTTGTCGAATCGTTCTTCGACTGGAATGGGCACCGGTACGAGCGCTCTACGCCTTTCAAAGGTAATTACTCCGATCAGGACGCCGGTCAATACCACCACTGCGCCGATCAAGAGGATCGGATTAATAACTCGTGCGTGATCCAGGCCGAGGCGGACAGGGTGATGAAAGGAAACAGGACGAACTGGTAGGAAATCCGGGAGGCCGGCCAGCGTTTCAGCAGGTACAGGTACAGGAGAAAGATGGCGCTGGTGCCAAGGAACACGAGGTAGGTCAAGGCAGCCCAGGTTTGCGCCTGCAGCGGCAGCACCCGGTGCTCATGCTCCACGACAGACAAGGAGAACACGACCACGGCTCCGGCAGTGGCGGCGATCGCGTTGGTGGTGATGGGATGGCTCCTGGGAAAAAGCTTGGCGACCACCCCGCCCTCGGCCATGCAGACCGCGCCCAGAACGATTGCCAGCATATAGATCAACGGGACCCGGGTCTGCATCTGTCCCAGGAAGACCACCCCCACACCGGCCGCGGAGATCAGCGCACCCAGGAGGGCGCGCATGCGAAAGCTTTCAAGGCGGTGCAGAATGCTGAAAATCAGCGTAAAAAGGGGGACCAGCGCCAGCAGCACCATGGACATGCCGGGCTGGACCTTTTCCAGCCCAAAATAGATAAAGGCGAAGAAGCCGCCATAATTGAGCATCCCGAACAGGATCGCACCCAGCAGCGGCCGGCCGCGCGGCATGGGCAGCTTCAAGAGCACGACCAGCAGGAACATGATCAGTGCGGTGGGGACGAGGCGCAGGGTTGCGCCCCAATATGGAGGCAGTTCGAGATTGGTATAGTGGACGCCGATCGAATTGAATCCACCCAGGAATACCACCAGCGCGAAGGCAGCGACGGGCCAGTTGGCCAGGTAGAATTTTTTCATACGTCACCTCTCAGGATGAAGGAACGTGCGTACTGTCAACTTGTTTGCTTGCTGTAATTATTAAGATAATTTATACCTGTTATATCATAATATTATCGATCTGCACAGATATTCCCCCTGTAGATTTTCACCGCGGAGTTCCACCGGGATTGAAACCCCTGCTCAGGACGTGGAAGCCCTCCGGGCTGTTCCCGAGTTGGCTTCAGCAGACTTCCATAGACTTGAGTTCCCCGGCGTTTATGTCCATAAATCCTCAAACGGTCCGGCCTGAATGCTTTCATAAAAACCCCATTTTCTAAAAACGACCCCAATTGCTTGACAAATTAGAACATTTGTTTTATGTTTGTTGTACAGTTGGTTTTTTTTGAAAAAGTTACCCGCCTCCTGCCATTTCCTTCTACCGCACCTTGACAACAGAATATTCCACAACTCACTCATGCCCAGGAGTAGTCGTTCCTCCGTCGTTCCGCGGAACGAATATTCCAGAGCGCCCTGCCTCCCGCTTCGACCATGGAAAAAGGGAATTGTTCCTCAATTGTTTCGCGGAACAATTCCGCTTCCTGCTCACTGCATACTGTTCACTGTTCACTGCTCTCTTCTCCTCTTACTCCCGCACCCACATCCCAGCGGGAGTGCGGGTCGGATGAGACCTGGTCCCCGGGCTGCCAGGCGCTGGGCGTGCGCGTAAAGGTCGGCGATGGCAGTCTTTCAATTGCGGTGGCCGGCAGGCTGACGCAGGCAGGACGGGCAGGCACACCGTCCTGCGTACGGTGCAGGGCAGGTGAGGCAGGACTTCAGTCCGACGATACCTGCCTCTTCCATCCCGCTCACGGCAGGAACTCGATCCTGTCCACATAGAGCTCGCTGCTGCCCGCCTGTATCGTCAGGCTGAGCTCCTCCAGGGAGGTCATGTCCAGCCCGCCGAACCGGTTGAGCGGAATGATCACCTGGCTCCAGTGGTCGGAGGCGGTCCGGGAAATCCCCGGCGCAGAGGCCTCGGGCGTGCCGCGGTCGCGCAATCCCACCGCGAACTCCTCGCCGCCTTTCCTGCCCTTGACCCAGAATGAGACCTGTTTCATCGCCTGCGCATTGAATCCGTTCAGCGGCGTGATCCAGGTGCAATAGCCGCCCCTGCCGGAGATTTTGAATTGCACGACCACGGCGTGCTCCCGGCCGGGATCTGCCAGCCCGGCCGCGCCCACATCGCAGCGGGAGTGCGGGTCGGATGAGACCTGGTCCCCGGGCGGCCAGGCGGTGGGCATGGGTGTGAAGGTCGGCGAAGGCAGCCTTTCAGCCGTGGCAGCCGGCAGGCCGGCGGTGACAGCAGGCGTGCCCTCGGCCGGCATGGGCGTGAATGTCGGCAATGGCAGCCCTTCAACCGTGGCGGCCGGCAGGCCGGCGGTGACAGCAGGCGCAGCTTCCGCCGGCCTGGGCGCGACGACCTGCCTGGCAGTCATGTAGACGCCCAGCAGGCCGCCGCTGCCGATCAACGGTATGATGACGTAGCGCAGCCACCACTTGATTCCTGTTTCCGATTTTGCTAGTACTTCTGGCATGAAAGATTCCTCTTGGATTTTCCTCCCTGTTGACGATGGGGAAGAAGGATCCATGCTTGGGATATCCCTGCCGGCAGACCAAGCCTCCGGTGTGGGACGGGTAGAACCCGCCTAAAGACGTCAAGACCCGGCCGCGAGTTCCCGCAGCAGAGCATCTAAGACCTCCGAGGTCTTGAAGACCTCGGAGGTCTGTTGATGGTTCTTTCTGAAAATCCCAGGTGCATTTTAAGGCAGATTATGCTATCATGGTTATGAGGTCGAATAAGGATCAGGGTTCCAATGCCAGGCTCATTGTTGGCCACCAAGTTCTATATTCCTCCTGCCCGGCAGGTGCTGGTGGCTCGCCCGCGCCTGGTGGAGAGATTGCAGAGCGGCCTGCAGGGAACGCTCACTATTCTATCTGCGCCAGCCGGATCGGGGAAAACCACGCTCCTGTCGGAGTGGCGCGCCGGGCCTGGTTCCTCATTTCCGGTCGGCTGGCTGTCCCTGGCGGTTGAAGACAACGATCTGGCTCGTTTCCTGCAATACCTTAGCGCGGCGCTCGATTTTATTCAGGCCGGGTTGTCGGTTGATACCCTGCCTCTCCTGCAAACCCCCGAATTGCCCGACGCTGAGGTTGTCCTGACGTTCCTGGTCAATCGTTTGAGTGACTTGAAACAGGAATCCGTGCTTGTATTGGATGATTATCACCTGATCGAGCTGCCTGCCATCCACAAAGCCGTGATGTTCCTGTTGGATCATTTACCGCCGCATTTGCATCTCGTCATCCTGTCCCGCATCGATCTGCCCTTTCCCCTGGCACGCTTGCGGGTGCGCAATCAGCTGGTCGAAATCCGGGCCGGGCAGCTGCGCTTCACCATCGACGAGTGCACCCAATTCCTGAATCAGTCCATGGGCCTGGCGTTGACGCCGGAACAGGTCTCGGCGCTGGAAAGGCGCACGGAGGGGTGGATTGCCGGTCTGCAGTTGGCAGCCGTCTCGATGAAAGAAAGCCGGGATGTGGATGCCTTTGTCTCGGCCTTCACCGGAAGCCACCATTACGTGATGGATTACCTGGTCGAGGAAGTGCTCAAGTCACAGCCCGGGGATGTAAGCACCTTTCTTCTGCAGACATCCATCCTGGATCGCCTTTCCGAGCCCTTGTGCAAGGCCATCCTCGAGGACTCGGAACCCGGCGAGGGCATACTGGAAACCTTGAGCGGGAAGAACCTCTTCATCATTGCCCTGGATGATGAACACAGGTGGTACCGCTACCACCATCTTTTTGCCGACGTCCTGCGGAAGCGGCTGACGCAGGGATCATCCCATTTGATCCCGGAATTACACCGCCGCGCCTCCCGCTGGTATGAGCAAAATGGGTTCATTGCCGAATTCATCCAGCAGGCCATTGTGGCAGGCGACCAGGACCGGGCCGCACAGCTCATCGAGCAAAATGGCTGCTTTCTACTCATGAGCGGCGAGGTGGCAGCCCTGCTCAATTGGACCGACTCCATCGAGTTTCAATCGGAAACCCGTCCCTGGTTGGCCATCCAAAAAGCCTGGGCGCTGGCCATGACCGGGGACCTGGACCGCATCGAGCCAACCCTGCAGGTGCCCGAAAAACTGCTCATGCCGTTGGAACCCACGGACGAGGTCCGGACGATGCGGGGGACCATTGCCGCGGCCCGGGCCCAATGTGCAAACTTACGCGGGGATACGCTCGCGGCTGCTGAATATGCCAGGCAGGCGCTGGAGCTGCTGCCTGACTGCAGTTCCATCTCTCAAAGTATACGCAGCGTGGCCACTTCAACGCTCGGGGATGCCAGCCGGATCAATGGAAATCTGGAGCAGGCCATCCATGCCTATACGGAAGCCGTTCAAATCGGCAGACAGGCGGATAACCATAACATGGTCATCATCGCCAACTCAAGTATTGCCGATATCTTGGTGGAACAAGGGCAGCTTCACCGGGCGGCCGACACCTATACCCAAACTCTACAAATGGCAGTCCGTCCGGATGGGCAAAGATCGCCATGGGCGGCAAGGATCTTTGCCAGCCTGGGAAGATTGTCTTACGAGTGGAACCAATTGGACGAAGCGGAGCAAGCCATTCGCCAGTGCATGGAGCTGAGCCGGATCTGGGGGGATATCGGCCAGCAAGCGTACGCCTATGCAATTCTGGCGCGCCTGGAGCAAGCCCGGAATGATCCGGAGAAGACCCAGGAAGCCATGCGCGAAGCGGAGCGATTAACGGACGGGCAAACCCTTGCTCCCCACTGGCCCATCCAGGTCAGGGCCGATCTGACACGTATTTGGCTCGCCCAGGGAAATTTGGAGCGGCCTTCCCAACGTGTTCAAAGAGAGGGGGCTGAAGATCACAGACGAAATCCCCTATCAACGCGAGAGTGAATATGTGCTCCTGCTGCGAGTGCTCCTGGCCCAGGAAGATCATGAGGCCGCCATCCTCCTGTCCAAGCGGCTGCTTCAACAGGCAGAGACGATCGGGCAGGTGGGATTGGCCATCGAAGCCCTGATCCTCCAGGCGCTGGCTTTTCAGGGAAGGAAAGAGACCGGGCAAGCCCTGGCTGCCCTGGAACGAGCCCTTGCCCTGGCCCAGCCGGAAGGGTATGTGCGCTCCTTCCTGGACGAAGGCGAAGCGATGACGAGATTGCTTTGCCATGCCCAGTCACGCCAGGTCGGGAGCGGCTATGCGTCCGAGCTTCTGTCCAGGATTGGTAAAGCCTCGAGTATGACACCACCTTCCATGCAGCTCTTGAGCCAGCCGCTGACCGCGCGTGAGCTGGAAGTACTGAAGCTGATCGAAGCCGGCCGTTCCAACCAGGATATCGCCGGGCAATTATTCATCTCCATGCCCACCGTGAAGCGTCACATCAGCAATATTTATGCCAAGCTGGGGGTGGAAAGCCGGACCCAGGCGGTGGCGATCGGGAGAGAGCTGAAAATATTCGGTTAAGCAGGTTTGCCCCTTCGTTTTTACCACCCACTAAAAATGTGCGACGCACTTGTAAAGTGCGTCGCACATTTGCATTTCCCCAATAAATACAACCCCATCTACAACCTTCAGACGATGATAAAGCTTGCCAGAAGGGTTAAATTAGGGTCACGAGGAAACCTGATGAACAAGAAAAATGAAAACAAGGCAAATCAATCCATCCCGGCCACCGGCGCTCAGGCAGGTTTCTATGAGATCCGGGTCAAAGGTCAACTGGATGAAAGCTGGTCGGATTGGTTGGAAGGACTGGAGGTGAAGCTGCTGGACAACGGAGAAATGATCCTTTTCGGGCGTATCGGAGACCAGGCTGCCCTGATGGGCCTCCTGAACAAATTGTACGGGCTGAACCTGGCCTTGCTTTCACTGGGTCAGGCCAGGTAAAAGAAACCAAGAAGATATCGATAAGGAGAATAAAAATGGAAACCACGATCAAGTTCAATCCCAATCCCGGAAACATTGCAAAGAGTGCGTTCATCATCGAGAAGGTCCACCGCTGCGCCGATTGCCCGATCCGCAAGATGGCGATCAAACAACCGCAGTCGATATTCGCCCGGCTCCACCGCTGGCACAAGACCTGGTGGCCGGGCTGGAAAGCCCATGAGGCCAGGACCTGCGCTTTCGCCGCCCGGGCTGGCAGTCGAGCCTGACTTAAACCGGAACAATCAGAATTAATGATCCGGAATAAACCATAAAAATAAGGAGAAAATAAAATGGAAAACACACGCAAGTCAACATTCAATCTCGAAGCGATCGCCTGGGGCACTCTATTCATCTTCTGGGGCCTCACAGCGATGTTCCCCTCCCTGCCGAAGGGCATGGGCGCGATCGGCATCGGGCTGATCTTGATCGGCCTGAATGCGGCCCGCTACTGGACCGGGGAGCCCACCAGCACCTTTACGATCACCATCGGCAGTATCGCCCTGCTGCTGGGTGGATGGGAACTGGCTCGCCCAATCCTGAACCTGACCTTTGAACTGCCGGTCTTTGCGATCCTGCTGCTGGCGCTGGGTCTGATGACATTGGTTCGCGGGTCGAAGAAGTAAGAATATTCGAACACAAGCCGGGATGGTTTTCGAACCGGAGCAAGGATCGGAAACCATCCCTTCCCAGGCTGAGATCAGAGAACCGAATGGCAATTATCACTTTTTCTTTGTAAAACAGAACACAATCGATTGAAGGAGACACCAAAATGGAAAAAACAATGTCAGGCTTGATTTCAAAGAACAAGCGCCCCATCCTGGATGGCGCCCGCGCTTTCACACTGGTGTGGTTTGGGCAGATCATTTCGTTCATCGGCTCAGGCTTGACCAGTTTCGCGTCGGGGGTCTGGGTCCTGCAAAAGACCGGGGAAATCACCCAGTATGCGCTCATTTCGATGTTCTTCGTGCTGCCGGGCGTTCTGCTGGGACCGCTGGCAGGCACCCTGATCGACCGCTGGGACCGCCGCAAGGCAATGCTCATCAGCGACCTCGGGGCCGGCCTCAGCACCCTGTCGATCGCCATCGTGTATTTGCTGGGCGGGCTGCAGGTCTGGTACATCTACCTGGCTGTGTTCATCAGCGGGGCTTTTGGCAGCCTGCGCATGCCCTCCATGCAGGCGGCCATGACCCAGATGATCCCCCGCAAGAACCTCGGCCGCGCCAGCGGCATGATGGAGATCGTGCAGATCGGTCAATTTCTCATTGCCCCCGCAGTGGCAGGCGGATTGATGGGAAAGATCGGCCTTGCAGGCGTGATCTCGATCGATTTCACCTCCTTCCTCGTTGCCGTCACCATCCTGTTCTTCGTCCGCATCCCCCGGGCGCAGGCAACCGCGGAGGGGCGGGCCGGTTCCGGCTCGATGCTGCAGGAGACGGCTTACGGCTGGAAGTACATCATGGCGCGGCCCGGCCTGGCAGCCCTGATGCTGTTGTTTGCCCTCTCCAGCTTCACGACCGAGATGACCGTTGTGCTCTTCACACCGCTCATCCTGTCGTTCGGCAATACAACCCAGTTGGGCATGGCCATGTCGTTGTGCGCCAGCGGCTTCCTGGCGGGTGGGCTGCTGATGAGTTTTTGGGGCGGACCCAAACGCCGCCTCAGGGCCGTGATCATTTTCATGACCCTGCTGGGATTATTTTCAGCGCTGATCGGGCTGCGACCTTCCGTGGGTCTCATCGTTATCAGCGGATTCCTGGCAACCTTGACCGTGCCCATCATCTCCAGTTCCAACCAGGTGATCTGGCAGAAGAAAGTTGCCGCGGATGTCCAGGGCAGGGTATTCGCCATCCGGCGGGCGATCACCCTGGCGACCCCGCTGCTGACCTATATGCTTGCCGGCCCGCTGTCTGACCGTGTCTTTGAGCCGCTGATGGCCGTCAATGGCCCCCTGGCCGGGAGCATCGGGCAGCTCCTCGGCACGGGTACGGGGCGCGGCATCGGCCTGTTGTTTGTCAGCATGGGCTTGCTGCTTGTCCTGATCACCGCCATCAGTTGTTTGTCTCCGCACCTGCGCAAGGTGGAAGATGAACTGCCGGACGTGGTGGCAGATCAACCCGTGCATGCAGAAGCGGCCAAACCGTCGCTGATACCAGCAACCGCATCAGCTTAGTAGAGTATCTTTTTCCTCTGTCCAACAGAAAATTTGAAACGAAGGAAGGCATGGAAATGGAAAGGACACTTCAAAGGATTACGCGGACGGCTGATCATAAGTCACCCGTCAGTATTTCAAGAGGCCTGGGATGGGGATTGCTCGGAGGCCTGGCCGGCACGCTGGTCATGGATCTGGTGCTCATGGGAGCATTATCTGCACTTGGATCGCCTGCTCTGGCCTGCTTCTCAATCGTTGGAAATACCGTAGCGCGTTTCTTTTCGATGCATGGCGTGGAGGCGACACGTACCATCCTCATGGGTGTTGCAACCCACTACATTGTTGGACCGGTGATCGGAGCGATCTACGGGATGGCGGTGGCGCGGATCAAAACCCTGCGGGTGCATACTCTGAAAAAGAGCATCCTCGTCGGGGTTCCTTTACGTTGAGATCCTGAGCCAGCCGATGCTGGCGCTGACCCCCATCCTGTTGAAGATGACAGTGCCTGCGACGCTGCAGTGGTACGGCGGGTCGTTCGTGATGCACTTGATGGCGGGAATGGTTCTGGGTGCAGTCGTCGGTCGTGGTCTGCGGTTGAAACTGCAAGAAATTGATGAGACATTTGAGCGCACGCTGGTTATCTCGCAGCACTATAATAAAGACACAAATTATTCCAGGTGATCATGATACTGAAAGTTATCCTATTCGAATTTCATAATGAATTTCAGGAGGCAATGTGTTTACACGACGTTTGGGACGCAGCGATCTTGAAGTGAGCGCCATGGGATTGGGTTGCTGGGCAATGGGTGGATTATGGACTTATGCCGGCGAACCGGCTGGCTGGGGAGGGGGTGGACGATGCTGATTTCATGCGTGCCATCCACTATGCGCTGGATGAAGGCATTAACTTCTTCGATACCGCCGCCAACTATGGCTGCGGGCACAGCGAGGAAATCCTTGGGCAGGCAGTGGCGGGCCGGCGCGATAAAGTCATCCTGGCCACCAAGTTTGGTTATGTTATTGATAAAGAGAGCCGGACCGTCACTCGTAATGATCATGGTGTTGCCGGCCGCATCCGCCAGGAATGCGAAGGCAGCTTACGCCGCTTGAACACTGACTATATTGACCTGTACCAATTCCATCAGGATGATTACCCGGCAGAAAAGTCTGTCGAAGTACGCGATGAATTGGAAACGCTGGTGGAAGAAGGAAAGATACGCTGGTATGGTTGGAGTACGATTAATCCGGAAGGGGCACGCATTTTTGCGCAAGGGCAGCATTGTACTGCGATCCAGCATTGGATGAACATGGGCACCGACATGCCCGAATTGCTGGCAGTCTGCGATCAGTACGATCAGGCCAGCATCATCCGCTCTCCGCTTGGGAGTGGGAACATGACAGGCAAGTTCAACAGTGATACCATCTTCCCAAAAGACGATTGGCGCAGCACCTGGGACGTACGCTCTGAGTGGGCAACGCAGCGCCGCCAGCGCATCGAGGCGGTCCGGAAGTTCTTCGCTGAGGCCGGCGAAATACGCACACAGGCACAGATCGCCCTGGCCTGGATCTGGACGCGCAGCCTGCGGACTATTCCCATCCCCGGCTTCAAGACCCTGGCGCAGGTGAAGGAAAACATCCAGGCAATGGAGTTCGGCCTGTTGAGCAATGAACAAATGAAGAAGATCGACGAAATATTCGAGCGCGCCCCGGTCATTTCGTATTAAAATTCAACAATAACCAAAACGTATCTTAAAGATCAAACTGATCCTTCCCTTTCCTTAGTGAAACGAGCACGAACCAGGAGGTTGGAACATGAATGAACAAGCCTCACAGCGCAGCCTGGAGTTATTCAGATCAGGTTTTTTCTGTGCGGAAAGCGTGCTGCAGGCGCTGGCGGAAAGCCTGGGCATCCAGTCGGAGCTGATCCCGCGCATTGCGACTGGATTTTGCAGCGGCATCGCCCGTACAGGCGGCATGTGCGGAGCCGTCAGCGGGGCGATCATGGGCATCGATCTCGTCTATGGCAGGGATTTACCCACCGAATTGCTCGAGCCCGGCTATGCCCTGGCCCAAAAAATGATCCAGCTTTTCGAAGCGCAGTTCGGGTCGGTTAATTGCCGCCAGTTAACCGGCTGCGACCTGGCCAGCGAGGCAGGCCAGCGCACCTTCATGGAAAACCGGCTCTTGGAGCGTTGTTTTCAATATGCCGAGGCGGCAGCGGGCATGGCGATGGCCCTGATCGCTGAACGGCGTGAATCCTGAGGCCGGGCGCAGCCAACCCTTGCGAAGGTTCGACACCAGGCTACAGAGGATTCATCACGAATTGGACGAATGAAGTTCACTGAAAAAACAGAACTTTAACAAGTGAAGCACGACAATGGCCTCTCAAAAAGCCGCATAAAGACTTCCGTGCGAAGCCAACACAAACGCAAAAAAGAGACTAAAGGTTGTTCCGAGGAGCCTATTTCAGGCTCTTTAGGAGCGATTTGCAACTGATCCTTCTTGAATTTGGCTTTTTCATAACGCAAGATACTGCGCACATTGCTCATCAAAGCCGATCCGACGATCAAACTGGTGACCCGGAACAAGCCGCGGACCGGCAATTTACCTGCCGGGAACGAATGCTTGATTGTGCGCATGGTGGCTTCCACCGCAGCCCGCAAGTTTTTGCCGCTGTGTTTTTGCTGATCTTTTGCCCGGCGGCGCCTGGCTACTTGAACCTCGTGCAGGTTGAAATCCAGGTGATAGTGTTTGTCGCGTTTGCCTGGCTTGACGCGGCATTGACCACTTTTATGAAAAGGACAGGTTTCGCAATGAAGCGGTTCAAAATCAGCAACCAGGGCGCCTTTCTTGTTTCCCCAGTGAATGCGAGCAACCTGTTCCTGTGGACAAGTCATCTGGATGGGCACTCCTTGTTCATCAACCTGGAAGGTATAGGCTGCCAAACCGAATTTACCTTGATCTGGGTGACGGCCTTTGATGGCGGTTGGGACTAATTCCACATGGTTTTTCTGTAAGACCGGATCGGCTTCCGGACTGCTGTACGCGCCGTCCGTATGCAGGGTTTCCAGGTCCGTGCGCTGCTTCAAATCCGGTACAGCGATAATCATCAGATCAGAATCCTCCACATGATTGGGTGCCACCTGAACCTTGGTGATCAGCTGGCAAGGATTGCTTGGTTCGCAGGTCTCAGCCAGGTTGGCCACGTAGCCTTTGTACTCCTGCTCCTGCTTGCGCCGAAAGGTAGCTTCCAGGTCATCGCAGGACTGCAAACACTCGGCACTGATCTCTTCGTTTTTCTTGGCCCGCACCTGTTGGCCTTCCAGGTGAAAATTATCACTGAAAAAGCGCTCGAAAACTTGAAAGACGGGTTCTGACCCGTAACGCTCTTTCAACTCACTCCGGACCCGATACATGCTCTCGCCTACCTGCTGAATGTTCCGATGGGTTTCTTCTTTCCCTTTGATGCTATACGTATACTGCCCAGAACTGACTTTCAAGTAGGGTGCAAACATCTCTTTGTAGCTTTGTCGATCAGCTTCGGATAAAATGCGGTAAAGACGCTGAATGGCTTCTACCAACAACTGCAAGCGACTCATATCCATGATGTTACTGGCTATTTGCGTGCTATCCATTCGTTGAATGTGCGTCTGAATTTTCAAGTCGCTAATCTGCTGATCTGTGATCTCTTCAAATGCCTTTACCAGGAGATTGACCCCTTGGGCTTGATTGTACCGGCTCAAACGCTGTCGAAAATTGTACAGCGTGCGTATATCAAATTCGCCTTCTTTCAAATCTCGGTAGCCCAAGGCATAGCGTACTTGCATATCAAAAACAGAATGATCGTACAATTCTTCGTCACTCCAGCCAAATCCAGCCTTGAGCGTTTCCAGGCCCACCAATACATTCACCGGTATGTTTGGCCGGGAGGGTTGATCATCATATAAAACTGCAAAAGCTTCTTCTTTCAAACGACAGAAGGTCTCTCGATAGAATACGCCTGCCCAGGATCGATCCAGACGTTGCTGGTGTTTCTCGGGAAGATCGCTCACATTGCTGATCAGCAAGGGTTGTAGATGACGTTTATTCGCTTTGAACATGCTTCACTTTTTCCGCAGGAAGGATGTCTCTATTATATTAAACTCTTACCTTTTTCGTCCAATCGTTTTTTCAGTGGACTCACGAATGACACGAATTATTAATGGTTTATTCGTGTCATTCGTATTATTCGATACATTCGTGATTAAATCCTTTCCCGGTCAAACAGCCTCTTCCTCAGCCAGAAGGCCACGTTGACCAGCCCGATCATGACCGGCACCTTCACCAGCCAGCGCCTGGTATGGCCCAACCTTCGCAAGGATGGGTTAGGTATCACCAGGTCGAAGTCTGCCGGAATCATGGCACTGATTGATAGCATCCGGCGTATTGGCCTGTTCCTGGATGGCTTCCCTCAACCAGCCGACGACTTGCTCCTTTTTGGGTATCCACAAGTCATAAACCAGCTTATCGTTGATGACCAATCCGGGTGTCGCCAGGAGCTTGCAAGTCATGCTGTTGGGAGATTCATCACTTCTGTGCTTCCACCGTGATGCTTGCGATCCCGTAATTTTCCCCTTTGAATAAGTCATACAAAGCTGTCTTCTTCACTTCAATTCCAGAAAATCCCGCTTGCTTAATAACCTTTAAGTACTCCTCGCGATCCATTGCCCCGCCAATGCAGCCCGACCAAAGATCGCTATCTTCCCGAACCGTCTGCGGTATTTCTCCATAGGTCACCATATCCGAGATGGAAAATCGGCCACCCGTTTTGAGCACCCGGTAAATCTCGGCAAATGCTTTCCGTTTATCCGGTACCAGGTTGATGACACAGTTCGAAATAACCACATTCACGCTATCGCTTTCCACCGGGAGCTGCTCTATCTCGCCCAGGCGAAATTCGACGTTATGATACTCACCCTTAAGAGCGTTTTCCCGGGCACGGGCGATCATTTCCGGCGTCATGTCCACGCCAATCACCCGTCCATCCGGCCCGACTTCCTTTGCGGCCAGAAAAACATCCACGCCCGCACCGGACCCGAGGTCCAGCACCGTATTTCCAGGCTGAATATCGACTGATAGTGTCGGCATTCCACAGCCCAGGCCCAGGTTGGCTCCAACCGGCAGGTCCGCATCGATGAGTTCATAATTGACCAATGCATCTACATCGGAACCATCGGGGGAGCAGCACCCCGGACCGCAGCAACTGGTGGATTGGATTGCCACTGCCGCATAACGTTCTTTCACACTCTGTTTGATCTTCTTTTCATCCATATTTGGTCATCCCCTTCGCTCCTCGACTTTCGTCAAGGCGGGAGTAATTGTTATTGATCGTCGGAGGCTTGTCCCTTAACTGGTTTTCTTTCAAGCAATGTAACAATTTTCCTTCGAATCACGGGCACAGAAATTTTACCACCGCTCGAAAGCACTTCTTCATTGACCATCACCACTGGCAGTTGCATTCCGGACGGTATGAACGGACATGCCGGGTCGATCAAGTCGAAGTACTGCACCTGCACCCCCTCCCCAAAGTGCTGACGTAACTGTCCACTCGCCCACCCTGCGACTTCGCGCCAGGTATCCTTCAGGCCGTCCTTGCAGGCCACCGGTGTGCCGATGATCTGCACCAGGATCGGCTCGCTCATCCGCAGCATCCGGGATTGCGATCCGGATCACAGGCCGGCCCTGAAAAATTAATCCCTTCGCTGCTTTGCACAAACATTCCGGCTGTGATCAACTGCCTGACCTCTCTTCCGTGGCACTGTGGGCATTCTGGTTCAAGCCCATTATCCTTGTCCTTGAACGACGCATTCACATCAAAGACAGCGCCGCATTCATTGCATTTAAAACAGTACACTGGCATGGCTTTCTCCTCAACAGCAGGACGACCGGCGGGCGATCAAGGCAAAATTGATCCCCAGGAGCTGGCTGATCTCGATATTGATCTCCTGCAGATAGGCGTTCAGTTCCTGCTGCCTGGTTGTGTAATCCATGATGATGGGATCAGCTTGCACCTGTGTCTGCAGGTCTCCCAATGCCTTGAGATCCTCCGGTGTGATGGTACCACCCGATTGCGCCTTGCGAATCCGCTCTTGTGTCATGGAAAGGTTGTTCAACAGGCCTAACGCAGCCTCGTCATCCTTTAATGCCTGCTCTGCTTGCTGGTAACGTACATACGGCTCGGATGCGACCAGGTTCTTTCCGAAGTGAATGGCGGCTTCGGTCATTTGTGGTTGGAGAAATTGTTGGTTACTCATATCATCCTCTCAGCTGCAACAGCTCGACGAACAGGCGGCCGGAAAATCGAAGCCCACCATCTCGGACAACAAGTCGCCCAGCGTCTGGCAGTAGCCGACCAGTTCTGTCTGGGCCTCAAGATATTCCAGCACAGTCTCGTGTGCCAGCCAGGCGTCATGAAGATGCTCCAGCTCCGCCTGGGCCGTCGGGGTGACAGCATTCCTTTGGATGAGCGGGCGCAGTTCCTGCTGCTTTTCCCGATAAGCCTGCATATCCTTCTGGGCAGCTTCATCCTGCCGAAAGCGCAGCGTGGCTTGTTCGTAGTCCTTGAACTGTTGTGATTTCGGCCAGGGCAGCTGCAAAATCATGCGCAGCCTGCTTCACAACACTGGCAGGTGCAATTTCCAGTTCGTTAATATTATCGTTCATCATATCTTTCCTCTTCTTTCTTCCCGCCGCAGCAGAACAGGTAGCTGGCGGGCCAGCTCATCCCGCACAGTGCGGAAGACAGCCATCACTTCCTCGTCGCTCCCCTTCACCTTTGCGGGGTCGGGGAAACTCAGATGTGCTTTTCTTCCTTTTCCGAGCCAGATGGGACAATTCTCGGCTGCATCGTCACAGACAGTGATGACCAGGTTGAAGTCTATCCCACGGAATTCCTCCGCCAGCTTTGAGCGGCCTTCATGCTGGATCCCGATTTCTGCCAGGACTGTTTGGGCCTTGGGGTGAACATATCCAGCCGGTTTTATCCCGGCGCTGTATGCTTCCCATTTCTTTCCGAATTTCGCGTTGACAATGGCCTCCGCCATCTGCGAACGACAGGAGTTGCCGGTGCACAAGAACAGGATCTTGCGCTTGCCGGTCATGCCGTTACCTTTTCGGTCCCATATATCTGCTCACCCAATTCGGCCAGCATCTCCAGCCCCTTGATTTCATGGGACAGGAGCGGAATTTGAGCCAGCGGCAGTTGGAAACGCTCCGTAATTTCAACCAGGTACTTTTCCTGCATCGTTCGCCGGGCGTGGGTGAAGTCCGTGTTGTCCTGCTCCGCCGGGATGACCATATTGGCTACCACCAGCCCAGGATGAATGCCCACCGTGCCCAACTCACGTGCGGCCCGCCAGGCTTCCAGGATGGGTGTTGCTTCGGGATACATCACGAAGGCAAAGGTGCTTTGCTCCGGATCGCGCATCATCTCGATGACTTTTCCGAAACGCTGCTTGGCCACGTCATCCGCCGCAGATGATTCCACCGAGGCAAAGATTTTCACATCCAGCTGCTTGCTCCAGTCCACCGGCAGTTCCAGCAGGCGCAGGGTGTGGCCGGTGGGAGCGGTATCGAAGACCACCGCCTGCCATTCATCCAGGGAAGCGTACTCAATAAACTTGTCAAAGGCGGCCATCTCTTCGGTGCAGGGAGAGTTGAGCTCTTCTTCCATCACCTCGATGGCTTTCTCCGGGCGTCCTCTTCGACGGGCATCTTCCAGGATGCGCCTCTTATAAGTCTCCGCAGCCGCCTTGGGATCGATCTTGACCGCCCACAGGTTTTCTTGTCCTTCGACAGGCGCGATCTCGTCTCCGACCGGGCTGTCCAGCACGTCCCCCAGGTGCGCCGCCGGGTCGGTGGTGAGCAGCAGGGTTTTATGCCCCTGCCGGGCCAGCCAGACGGCCGTGATGCAGGAAGCCACGGTCTTGCCCACCCCGCCCTTACCGGCGAAGAACACCGTCCGGCTATGGCCGTTCGGTTGCAAGCGTACCCGCACATCTTCCAGGGGGGTCGCAAGAGTTGTCAGTCCTGAGGTTGGACTCGCTCGGCTTCGAACGTTTTTACCGCGGTGCCATCAAAGAAAATCCTTCCAACCTGGCGCAGTCTTTGCACACCTTTGATCTCGCCGGCCAGCAGAAACATGCGCTGTTTCGCGTAAGGCAGTTCCGCTTCGATTTGCGCCAGGTAATTTGACTGCATTTCAGCGCGGGCCGCGAACAAGGCGTTCTGAGCCCCTTCCGGCGAAATGATGCCGTTGATGATCAGGCGGTAATTCCGGATGCCCAGCTTGCTCAGTTCGGCGATGGCACGGCGGGTTTCTTTGATAGAAATGGCTTCAGGGTGCAGCACGAACACAAAGCTCGTTTGTTCGCTCTCGCGCATCGCTGCCAGGGCACGCTCGTACTTGTTCTTGGCATCCTGGATGGCCGCCGCTGGGCCCAGGCAGGTTTGTCCGTTTCCCGCGCTGGCCGCATTGATGGATTGGCTCCACTCGGCGGGCAGCTCCAGCAGGCGGATGGTATGCCCAGTGGGGGCGGTGTCAAAGATCACCACATCAAAAGCCATCGCCTGGTCGGATGGCGCTTCCAGGAAATCGGTGAAGCGGTCAAAGGCCGCCACTTCCGCCGTGCAGGGGCCGCTCATCTGCTCTTCCATCACCTGCACGATCTGGGAGGAAAAGCCGCCCGAATCGGCGCCATGGCATGATCAATGTATTCCTGCGTGGCTTTGTCCGGATCGATCTCCATTGCCCACAGGTTGGGAACACCGCTATTGGGGTGATCTGGTGACCGATCGCCTGTTCAAAAGTGTCGGAGAGATTGGAGGCCGGGTCGGTGGTGACGATCAGGGTGCGTTCTTCCTTCGTCAGCATAGCGCACGGCATGGGTGCAGGCCATGCTGGTCTTGCCCACGCCACCCTTACCAGAAAAGAAAATATATTGGGTCATGATGAGGCTCCGTTGAGATGGGTTTTCACTTCCTCCAGGGAAGGATAAGCTTTCGACTTGATCACCTTGCCCTGCACCACCGTGATTGGCAGGGCAGCCATTTGCTGCTCGCGCACGAGTTTCATCACTTCGGCGTTGCTGAGAAAGGCGTTCGGGTGGCTGGACATCTGGTAGCGCGCCACGGTGATGTCTTCGGACTCGAGAGTCATCACCAATTCGTTCAGATCGAGCAAAGCCTGGTCGATGGTCAGCCCACACATACCGGTCGGGCAACACATCGGCGGATCAAAGATTTCCACGTCCGCCGCTTTGGTCCTCGGTTGGAATAGATCATTGATGGGAATAGGTTGAGTCATATAGGTTTAGTCTCCATACTAAAGTATTTTGTTAGAAATATAGCTTTCTTTCACTTCTGAAACGATGGTCTACCCGCTAAGCTGCGAAATATGGCGATCGGCAGGAAATTACACACGGAATTTCTCAATCATTTCTTCGAAGTGTTCTTCAGGTGCAGGGATAATTATCTTTTCCTCTGCATTTTTATTACCTGCCACCAATACAAGGCTAGATCCATCGGTAGTATTATCAACCATGAATTTGATAATATTCTTGCGTTTTACCGTTTGGATGAATGTTCCGAAACCGGGCCCTCTTTCATCGGCATTTTCGTAAATCATTATGCCCTGGCGCTCAGTTAGGATTAACGCCATAGACGGTGTTGCATTTCTCTCTTTTTTCCGAAACAGTCCATGCCAGGATTTCCAGGCCGCAGGTTGAAAAGGATAATTCACCATTGCCAGGATCTTTTCATGCGGAGATAGAACGAAAGAGAGTTGATCGAAAAACTTAACGGGTAAGGCATCGATTATCTGTCTCTGCTCAAACAACCATTGGTGAGAGTCTCCAAAATCAGAAATATCTGCTTCGTGAAAATATCCAAGTATTTCTTTAATGGGCTTTTCATCATTGGTATGGAAATTGATGCGGGTATGTTCAAATTTTAATCCCGTTTAGCCATGACCATTCCACCCAGGATTGCATTAATATTTTTACCCACACGATCGATTGGATGTTTTCGATGGGGGCTTTCCAAACCATTGGGTGGTTATGGGTGTCGGTGGAATCAAATAATACTAGATTGTCCCTGGTTAGTACCAGTACCCACTCATAGTCCAATAGCTGGCCTGCATTCCCGGCAACGCTAGGCACTGATAGGTCGCTGATTGGTTGGCGTAGCGATACAACTATTTGACAAATAACATCATGGGAATCCAGGATTTTCACAATTACTTCGCGCACCTTTTGATCTATTTCATTTAGCGAAGTAAACGGTGTATAGGAGTTTGTCATCTTTTGTATAGTCCTTGAATATTTCACACCGAGGTTGGCAGACTTTTACGGCGTATTGGCCGTAATCAACTGCTTATTAAGGTATTGCGATTGTGTCTCCATGGTATTTTATGCTCCTTTCTCTGAACGAAGTTCAACAAGGTTGCATTCTTACATTTGGATCAAATCCGAGAGGGATACGGGATGTATCTCGATAATTCAGTGTCCGTTGAAGTAATTAGGTAAAAAAACTAACCTTCATTCACAAGATCCAGTCGAATAAACTCACCCTGCGGACCGCAGGTCAGGCGGCGCGGTTTGATCCGTTCTGGGTCAAAAAAGGTACCCCAGGCCTGGTTGAGTTTCTCCAACGCCTGGCGGTTGATCGAATAGTACATCCAGCGGGCATCCTGCGCGTCCCGTTCGACATCGACCAGGCCCGCCTCACGCAGCACCCGCAGGTGGTGGGAGATCAGGTTCGGAGCCATATCCAGGCCGCTTCCCAGCTCACAGTTGCACTGCACGCCTTCCATCATTAGGTGGAAGATGAGCAATCGGTTGGGCTCTGCCAGTACTTTCAGCCACTTTGCCATTTGGTCCAGGTCGATGGGAGGCGATGCAAGTTTAGGTAAATAGTTCAACATACGTTGAATTATATTCCAAAGTGCAACTACCGTCAAGGACGGATATCACAACAGAAATAAACGATCATCACTGACCGGCCGCTTGGCAATATCGGCCCCCTCCGCACGGCGATCACTTCGGCCAGGATCGCCACTGCGATCTCCTCCGGGCTTGGTCCTGCCCAGGTCGAGGCCGATGGGGGCATAGACGCGCTGGAGTGCCTCATCCGAAATGCCGTCAGCCTTCAGATGGTTCAGGATAACGCCGCATTTGGCGCGGCTGCCAATCATCCCGATGTAGCGTGCCGGCGAGTCCAGGGCGATCCGCAGCGCGGCTTCATCCGAGACATGGTCGGTCGTGATCAGCACCACATAAGAATCGCGCCCGCATGCTGCCGCCTCAAGTTCCGGGATGTCCGCGCGGCCCGGGACCACATCCACAACAAGCACCTCAAATCCTGCCGTTTCTCCCATAACCTTGAGGGGCCGCCCGATGTGTCCCCCGCCGACGATGATCAGCTGTGGTGGGGGCAGAAAGGGCTGGATGAAAATGTGCACCTCCCCGCCGCACAGCATTCCCACCGCATCGCGGCCTGTTTCCTGTCAACCCATAGTGCTTCAAAAGAGATTTATTATCCAGCATAGCCTGGCGTGCATCGGCCAGGACGGCTGTCTCCAGGTTGCCGCCCCCCACATTTCCTGCTGTTTCACCTTCTGCCAGGAGGACGATCTGGGCGCCGACCTTAACTGGTGAAGCCCCCGTTACCTCGATTACCGTGGCCAGGACGCCGGGTTGCTTGTTTTGAATGGCACCCGCCAGCTTCACTACCGGATTTGGGTTCATAATGCTTTCTTCCTTAAAATTCGTATTTATCCAGAACCGGTGATATCAATTGTGTTGGCCTGTTCCTGAATGGCTTCTCTTAACCAGCCTACTACTTGATCCTTTTTTGGTATCCACAAGTCATACACCAGCTTTTCGTTGATCACCAATCCGGGCGCGATCAAGACTTGCGTATATTTCATGATCTCATCAAAATCGCTGATCTCGGTGATAGATATCTCCAAATCAGGATATTCTTCAAGCAAAATTCGATAAGCCGCTTCAACGGCCCTTCTGACCGAATAGCGCATAGGGGATTTGTTGCACAAAATCTTGATCTTGATCATATTGCCTTGCCTTGATCTATTCCTACTCTGTCGTTCATTCAGCCAGATTGCCCTTGTCGGTCGATCAGGAAGGCAGGAACTGCTCGATAGCATCCAGGGCATGCGCGGCATAGATGGATCCCGGGCCGCCACCCATAAACAGGCCGACCCCGATGGTTTCCATCAGCTCCTGGCGTGTGGCTCCAGCCGCGATGGCGTCGTGAACATGGTAGGCAATGCAGCCCTCACAGCCGACAACGATACTGATCGCCAGTGCCATCATCTCCTTTACTTTACCGCTGAGAGCACCATTTTCTACGGCTTTTTTGTGCAGGCGGGCAAATCCGCTCATCGGCCCGGAAATCTCCTGCCCTAGTTTTACCAGCCGCTCCCCCAGATGTCGGTGATATTCAATGTAATCTGTCATAATCGCAATTCTCTCGATAAATAATGACCAAATGAAATGTGCCTCCTGCACAAGGGGCAGGAGGCACGCTTATCATGCGGTTTCTTTTACGAACAACTTCTTCTTCAACCAGAACGCCACGTTCACCAGCCCGATCATCACCGGCACTTCCACCAGCGGGCCAATCACCGCCGCGAAGGCCTGCCCGGAGGAGATCCCAAACACCGCAATGGCCACCGCAATCGCCAGTTCAAAGTTGTTGCTGGCAGCCGTAAATGCCAGCGTAGCCGTCTTTTTGTAATCTGCACCGGCCGCCTTGCCCATAAAGAAGCTGACCAGGAACATAACCACAAAATAGATCAGAAGAGGAATAGCAATCCGGACCACATCCAGCGGCAGCTTGATGATGTACTCGCCCTTGAGCGAGAACATGACCACAATCGTGAAGAGCAGCGCCCCCAGGGTGATCGGACTGATCTTCGGGATGAACTTGTTGTGGTACCACTCCTTGCCTTTCAGTTTCACCAGGATCAACCTGGTGAAGAATCCTGCCAGGAAGGGGATACCAAGGTAGATGAAAACGCTTTTGGCGATCTCGCCGATCGTCACATGCACGGCTGCCCCTGCCTGGCCGAACCAGGTCGGCAGGACGGTGATGAAGACATAAGCATACACGCTGTAGAACAAAACTTGGAAGATACTATTGAAGGCCACCAGGCCGGCGGCATATTCCGTGTCGCCCTTCGCCAGCTCGTTCCAGACGATGACCATGGCGATACAGCGCGCCAGCCCGATCATGATCAATCCGGTCATGTACTCCGGGTAGCCGCGCAAGAAAATGATCGCCAGGGCGAACATCAGGATCGGCCCGATGACCCAGTTCTGCAGCAGGGAAAGACCCAGCACCTTCCAGTTCTTGAACACGTCGCCGAGCTCATCATAGCGCACCTTCGCCAGCGGTGGGTACATCATCAGGATCAAACCGACCGCGATGAGCACATTGGTGGTGCCCACCGAGAAGATCACGTTGAACCTGGCGACCTGGTACGAGAAGAAGTAGCCAAGGAAGACACCGGCCGCCATCGCCAGGAAGATCCACAGGGTCAGGAAGCGGTCGAGGAAGGACAGTTTTTTGGGTGCGGTTTGGGTTGTCATGGTTTCTCCTTATCATCCCGCAGACTTCCGAAGTCTCCGAGACTTCGGAAGTCTGAAGCAGGCGAAATCTCTATTCTTCCATCAGCGCGTTGGTCAGGAAAGTGGTGATCTCGGCCTCGCTCGGGATGCGCCCGGCGGAGACCAATTTCTCATTGATCACCAGGCCAGGTGTCGCCATCAGCCTGTATTTTACGAACTCGGCGTAGTCGGTCACTTTCTCGACCTTGGCCTCGATTGCCAGGTTAGCGACCGCCCGCTGGGCGATGGATGCCAGGTTCACGCAGTTCGCGCATCCAGGTCCAAGTACTTTGATTGTGAGCATATTCAATTCTCCTTCTTCTTTTGGTTTTTCTTCGACAGTTGGAATAATCTTCGGCCAGCGTGATCGCATTCCCACAGCAGGCAGTCACACAATCGCCGCAGCCGGTACATATCGCCAGTTCAAATACGATCCGCCCTCCGAGTTTGGCGTTTTTATCTGCAACATGCCGGATGGCGCCCTCCGGGCAGGCCGGAATCGCCGGGCAGGTCTCCAGGGCAGGACATTTCCGCTCGTCCACCTGTGCCAGGAGCACTGGTGCACCTGTACCTGCCGTCTCGCACCGGCGTGTCGCCGGTGTTCGCGGCACGAACGGTGCGGAACTGGCGCAGGCAGGCAGGACTGGCTTCATGCCACCACCTCGATCTTTGGCTCGATCACGATCTCGGACTTTACCGAGTTGGCCACCAGGCTGTACTTTTGCGCCGATTTGAGCGCGCGCTCGATCCGCCCGCGTACCACCTCCGGGTCTTCCTCGCCGGCTGAGACACGGATGACCGGCCAGAAACGCAGGTGCGTAAAGATCTCGGTGCGGTCCAGCTCGATCAGCTTGGTGCCCTCGGCCCGGCAGTCGTAGGAAAGCAGCTTCAGCTTGTAGCGTTCCGCCGCCCAGATGAACATCATCATGATGCAGGTGTTGGCCGACGCTACAAAGGCATCTTCCGGTGTGAGCACGCCGGCATGACCCTGCGCATCCGGGGGCGCGGAGAAATCCATTTCCGGCCCGTTGCCCATCTGGATGCGCCCCCAGTGTTCCCCTTTCCAGGTGACCGTGGTGTTATACGTGGCGGTCTGGCTCATCCGGCGGCTCCTGGGACACGGAGAAGAAGCGGAGACATGGTGACACGGAGATGGAGCGATTTGCTCATCCGGCTGCTCCTTTACGACAGAAGGCGGTGTATTCCTGTAATAGCGCCGCACGGTACTGCTGCTCCTCATCCGCAGGGATGGGGTTGTAGATTTTGATGGTATCCAACAATTCCGTGCCAGTTGCCTCTGAAGGCTGCTTCCCGGCCTCCTGGAGCTGCGTAAAGATCAGCGGCAGGGCGACCAGCGTCACCGCCTGCCCGTGTACCACGATATCCTGCACCGGTATTCCGGACCCACAGGAACATGCCGCCTGGACGGGTTCCTGTATTTCTGGCAATAATGCTTCTTCCACCGCCCCGGTCGTGCGGTTCCAGTGCTTTTTCAACAGCTCATCCACCAGTTCCGCCGCTTCCCCGGCAGCCGCCTCCACCGCCTGCTTCCCCGCCTCGTTCAAGCGGCGCCTGCCCTCCGGTTTGTCCAGGCCGCGTTCTGCGACCAGGTCCGTGACCACGATGCTGGCGGCCGGCTTCCCGGAGTACATCTCCGTGCCGCGTGCCGCGCAGCGCTTGTCGCAGCCGTCGATGGCGATGGTCGGGTAGAACTTCGCAAAGGCGCGGTCGCCTTCCCCGCCTGCCAGGAACAGCGGCAGGCAGATGGTGACAGTGTCCAACGGGCGCAGTTGTTCCAGCACCTTCAGCGCCGCCAGGCGGGTCACCGTCCCTTCGGCCAGCTCCTCGCCCGAGCAGGAGACGATCCCCACTTTCTTCTTCGGCAGGTCAGGCATCTTCGCCTCCCTTTTCCCGGGTCAGGATCCCATCCACCAGGGCGCTGACTTCCTCCGCCAGAACGTGCGCCAGCTTCAGGCCACCTTCGTTCAGTTCAGCAATACCCTGGGGCTTGAGATCTTTGTGACTACGATACACATCCAGGACCGCAATTTCCTGCGCCAGCGTGCCGCCGCTCTGCTGGACCATCTTGGCGGCGCAAGCCAGTTTGCAGCCGTCAATGCTGATCGCCGGGCATTCCGCCACCGCCGCCCGGGAGGCCTCGTCTCCCAGCACCAACAGGGCCAGCGGCACCAGTTGGGTCTGCGCCGGGCGCAGGTCATCGGTGACCTCGTAGGCCGCCTCCCGGCTGACCGTCCCGTACGACTTGCCGATCCCGCTGCAGGGCACAATCAGCACTTTCCGGTTCTTTTCCATCATGGTTTCCTGGTTTCTGCTTCCGCCTGGCGCTGCATGATCTCGAAGTAGGCCTGCGGGTCGAGCAATTTGGCGCGCTCCGTCTCCCAATCAGAAATCTCCAACACAGCCAGCCACCCGGCTCCGTAGGGGTCCTGGTTGATGGCTTCGGGAGCGTCGCTCATCGCCGGGTTGACTTCCACGATCGTCCCGTTCACGGGCGCGGTGTAGGCGACATTCACCTTGATTGTCTCAATGTTCGCCACTTCATCCCCGGCTGCCAGGACGGTGCCGGCCGGCTTGACCTCCGCAAAGGCCACATCCCCGCTGTGCTGCTGGACGAAGTCGGACAGCCCGATGCGGAGGCGCCCGTTCTCCTCCTTCACCCAGACCCCTTCGGAAGAATACGAACGATCCGTGGCCACCTTGAAGGTGAACTTGTCTACCGTAGTTTCAAGATATTCTGTCATCCATTACCTCTTATAATTTTACGGGCACTGGATCACGCCCTGCGCCCACAGGCAGCCGCCGCAGGTCGGGAAGGGGTTGGCGAAGCAGTCTTCCTCATTGGCCTCCGACCAGCTGCACCCGCCGCACCAGGTGCAGGGGGAAAAATCGAAGGCCTGCACCCGCTTGCGGAAAGCCACGTACTCCGGCAGTTCCCAAATCGAAAGCAGGTCCTGTTCCACCAGGCTGCCGAGGATATAGGTGCGGACCGACCGCTTCTGGCCGTTCAGGTAGGTGGTGTACCCGTGCATCAGGGGCAGGCAGGAGCTGACCGCGCCGTCCCAGCGGATGGCCAGGGAGCCGCGTTCGATAAACGGGCAGTGCCCCCGGTCCTGCCCCAGCGTGACGCCGTTGAGGCTGACATTGTTGCGGTAGCGGATGGATTGAAGGATGGCCTCCTGGCTCTCCGGGTTCAGATCCATGCGCGGCAGGTCAATGCGCGGTACCCAGGGGGAGGGGGTGGAATCGACGCCGTCCACGCTGCGGATATACAGCATTTCCCTGCACATCTCTTCCGTGTAGGGGAACACGTTCGTCACCATGTACCGCGAAGCACCCAGCTGGCTGCTCTTGCGGATCAACTTCGGCAGATCCTCGATATTCTTGCGCATGGCCACAAAGGAAATGCCGATCTCCGGCTTCGGATTGGTCTCATTGCGCATGAACGCAAAACGCTTGATGTTTTCCAGAACCTGGGGCAGGGCCGCACCCAGGCGGACATCCTCAAAGTGCTCCGGGGTGGCGCCGTCCACCGAGATCCAGACCACTTCCGGGTCCAGCTCGATCAGCCGGTGGGCAACCTGTTCTGTAAGCAGCATCCCGTTGGTGATCAGTTCCACTGTGCTTGCCAGCGGCTTGACCTGCTCCAGCATGCTTAGGATCTGCGGATGGGCCAACGGCTCGCCAAAACCGCCAAAGAACACCGCCGGGCGGGAGGGCAGCTTTTCCAGGCTCTCCAGTACCCGCTGCCAGGTTTCCGGGGACATATCCGCCTGCGGCTCGTCCCAGGCGTTGCGTATGCACGTCCGGCAGGTCAGGTTGCAGCGGCTGGTCGGCTCCACGTACACCCTGGCCAGCTGCGTGATCGGGCGGCCCAGGTGCAGGGATTTCGCGGTCTCCTTCATAAGCAATTTCGCGCCGCCTCGAATCCCATAGCGCTCCCTTACTTCCGGCGGCAGGACCAGCCGGCCCTGTTCATCGACCTCCACCCAGTATTCATCCCTGGCGATCGACCGGTCGTCATCCTCATCCCGCCATAGTACTTTATCGGCCAGGCTCATGCCGACTCCGTGGTGGCGGTCGGGGCGAGACATGTCTCTGTAGGGGCGAGACATGTCTCTGTAGGGGCGAGACATGTCTCGCCCCTACAGTTCTCGCCTCTACAGTTCGGGCAGTCGCATGCCGGGGACGGGGAGATTTCCGGCAAGGCCACATTCTGGATCTCGGCAACCTGCTGCAGCACATCCAGCAGGCGCGCATCAGCCAGGCGGTAGAAGATGAACCGGCTTTCGCGCCGGTCCGTGACCAGCCCGGCTTCACGCAGCGCCATCAGGTGCTGCGAAAGGTGCGCCTGGCGCAGGCCGAGCATGGCCTCCAGGTGGCAGACGCAGGCTTCGCCCTGCCCGATGGCCAGCAGGATCTGCAGGCGCGAGGGCTGGCCGATGATCTGCAGCAGGGCTGTGATTTGATCGATGGAAGATATATTCGTCATGGCGAATATATTATATCCGTTCCAAATTCCCCCATTAGTGTGGAATGTCACCCGCTGTGGGGCGGGATGTCATGAGAGAGGACGATGGTCCATGGACGATGGACAACGGAAAATCATCTTCCGGAAAGCATAGATTTTCCCTATCCATCTGTGCCTTTCCAATTGGGGAGGACAGGGAAGCACCCAGGATGGGGGTAGGGCAGCCGCAAGGGTCGCGGGTGTGGAATCAGATAATGGACCATCGTCGATGGTCGGTCGTCCATGGTCCAGCCGCGGCAGGGCAGGAAGGTCAGCGAAAGAGCAGCGGCAGCCAGGTATGCAGGGCGTTGAACACGCACTGGAAGCCGCTGCATTCAGCATAATGGGTGCTGGCGCTGTCACTGCCCGCCGCCATCTGGCCAATGGTGCCGCTCAAATGGTAGTTTGCCGAGGCAGATTCGCCGCCGCTGACATTCCCGAAGGCGCTCCAATCCAGGGCATAATTTGCGCTGCTGCCCAGGAGCGGGCGAAGGTCCGGGGCAGCTTTTGCCGCGGGGATGGAAGGCATCCACGACCAGATGAAGAGCAGGGCCGCGGCGCAGACAAAGGCCAGGCTGAGGCTGTCGGTTGGGCGTTTCATTTCCAGATCACCATCACGTTGTAATAGGTGTCGTTCACCATGGGGGTCGAATTCAAGTTGTAGATGACCCATTTATTGTCGTTGGCCGCGCCGCAGCGTCCACCCACCGAATAGAAGACAACCGGGATATCCCTGGCCGGCCCGTTACTGTTGGAAAGGCTTCCATCGGAAGAGCGGTAGTTCGGCGTCACGATCAGGATGGCATCTGGCCGGTCATTGGTCATCGGGTTGCCGATCACCGTGGCATAGTTCGAGCCGGGGCAGAGATTGCCGCTGGCGGAGGTGTCCACCCTGTGCATGAACACGGGCGAGGTCGTATCCACCCCCGCATAGGGCACCTCGACCCCCCCACGGATGGTAATGGCCGGGCCGCCATTCGCATTTTGGGCCGAAACGGCAGGATTGTTGCTGGATTTGGTATAAGCGGCGAGAGCGGTATTCATCTCGCTGAAGGCCTCCACACCGATCCCGTTGGTGCTGCTGCCAAGTACCCCGATGTTTCCCTCACTAAATCCGACCAGCGAGTTGAAGGGCTGGCGCGGGGTCATCTCCGGGTCACTGCCCACTGTCACACCGATCGATTTTAAGGAGTTGGAAATCATGGGCGGGTCAGGGGCCTCGCCCAGGGTAACGGTGAACAGGCCGTTGACGGGCGTGATGCTGCGCGTGGCGCTTGTCCATTTCAGGATGTCCGAGCTTTCGTACAACCTGAAAACGACGTTCACCGGCTGGTCAACCGGCGCGCCGTTCTTGTCGGTCAGGCGGCCCTGGTAGGTGATGACCATGGCCGGTGGGGCGGCACGCGGCGGGGATTGCGGATCGGCCTCCGCCGACCGACTCTGTGCGGCCCCGTGCACAAAGGTCGCCAGCAGAAGTCCGAGACCGAGCAGGAGCGCGAGGATGTTCCTGGTTCTCATGGCGGTTACCTCCTTTTGCATGATTGGGATGGATAGAATCATAATATGTACATTGAGGCGAAAATACAATAAGCCCCCCGGCGGTGCGTACACCTCGCCCCTGGTGTTGTATGGGTTACGCGACGTCCTGCGCGAAACCTACCAGGGGCTGCGACCAGGCTGCCGATGGTTTGCAGGAGCGCCGCGATCTGATCGTCGGAGGTCTCATGTTACCAGGACATTCGGTTCGGCCAATCCTGGAGCAATTTGAGTATTTTCGCGGCCATGTCATCCCGCACTGACCGGAAGGCATGCATGATTTCTTCTTCGCTTCCTCTGGCCGCAGCCGGATCGGGGAAGCCCAGATGGACTTGTTCCCCTTTCCCTCCCGCTTCCCCTGGCCGCGGGACAGGCAGCCAGACCGGGCACTCTTCTGCAGAGTCATCACACACGGTCACCACCAGGTCAAAGGGCTGGCCGCGGAATTCATCCATGGACTTCGACCTGCCGTTGTGTTGAATGCCGATCTCTGCCAGGGCCTGCAGGGCTTTCGGGTGCACGAATCCTGCCGGACGTGAACCAGCCGAGTAAGCCTCCCACTGCTCACCCAGGCGGGAATTCACCAGCGCCTCAGCCATCTGGCTGCGGGCCGAGTTGCCGGTACACAGGAAAAGGACACGGCTTTTTTTCATTTCATGCTCCTGGAACGTTCAGGATACGTGTGCCTACGTGAACGCCGTCCATTTGGTCCTTAAAGCCAGGTACCAAATCGCAATCAGGATGAGAAAGGACGGCAGCGCGGTAATTAATCGCAGGGAGAAAGAAAAAACCGAAGTAAAGACTAAGAACCCATGGCTGCTTCCAGGCATTCGAGCAGGCCTGAAAGGAACTTGCCGCGTTTTGTTTTTTTCTACTGCGCTCCTTTTCTTTGAAAAGCTGATGTCATGGAGCCAGCACTTCCAGCCGGATTTCGCCGGTGGTGGCGCCGCGCGCGATGGTGAGGGTCCAACAGCCTGGTTTGGGAAAGTTAAAGGCGCTCCCCCATTCCTCACCCGGGCGTTCCCAGCTGGAACCCCCATGATATTCGACCCAGACCGGACGGATGATCGTCCCATCTGCATGTTGAGCCTGGGCATCGAACTGCTTGCCGGTGCCGGTGATCCTCCAGACAATTTTCTCTTCCTTCCCGGATTGTGCTTTGTCGAAGAACAGCAAAGCCCACAGCTCACCCGCCGATTTCATGGTTCCCTGGATTTCGGGCATCCCTGTATTGGTTGTCTGAGTTTGGGACACCTGGCATACAAACTGCGTCGGAGTGGGAACAGACGTGGCCGTAGGGATCCCAGGGTGGTTGAGCGTCGGACCACACGCCGCAAGGACAGTCGAAACTGAAATTAATAGTAGTGATTGACGCATGTCAGTCACATCATGCCATTTCAGGGCAAAGTCAAACCGGGCGGCCGGTCCATGGGCCGACGCCATCGATGCGGTTCACATGAATGCGGGTGATGTACCCCGCCGGGGGATTGTCCATGGGCGGGAATTTCACCCCGGGACCGATGTAGACGTAAGCCAGTTTCTGCAGCAACTCGGCTGCACCCCCCTCTTCGATGCGAGCTTCGCCATAGATGACGGCGTATTCAGTGAAACGCAAGATGCTTTTCGTATTAGCCTGCAGGGAGATGGCCACGCGTCCATCGCGCCGGATGTTCCTGACCTTGCGGTTTTCAGGCAGGTGGGCAGCGACAATATCGTCTCCGTCGATCCCGATCCAAACCAGGGTCACCTGGGGACTTCCGTCAGGATTGAGGGTGACCAGGTGCGCCGGGGCACCCGCTTCGATCAGCTCGCGCACGGACTGGGGTATCTTCATGACAGGAATTTCCTGGCTGCACAGGATGAATATCGGGATATTATTTATCTATAATATCATAAATAAGGATCATTTTCAAGGGACCGGTATGCCCCCATGCAGGGAACAGATATTCGCGTTAACACCCGGCAGGACCAGGGTCCAGCCCGGGAGGAGGGTATCCGGGTCGCCAGGATGGTAATCGCACTTCAAATTCGTCAGCAGCGCGGCGCAGTAGATTTTTAAATAAAAGTCTTGCACATCCCGGATGTTTTTATTGATATGCCAGCTCCAATAGATCGCATAGAGAAAATCAGCCGGCCCTTCTTTGAGCGTGTACTGGCAGGAACCATAAGCCGGCGTCTGGCTGGGCATAGGAGTCATTGGCAGGGCGGGAGTTTCCGTAACGCCTGGCGTTTCGTCGACTGATGTTCCATCCACCGGCGTTTCATTCAGGAGCGCTTCTGCCAACGGTGTTTCCTGCGGCGCGGCGGCCGTCATCGTTTCCGCCAGGGGGGCAGCTGTCAACGTCTCCACCAGCGCGGTAAATCCTGCCGGCGTCGTTGCGGGCAGGCTGGTTTCTGCCGCGCTCGTGATTGCCGGCGTGGGCGTGCCGGGCAGCAGCAGATCCGGGACCAGGCCCTGCCAGTAGATCAGCGCAAATACGGCGGCGATGGCCACCAGGAGCATGCCCAGGACAAGGAGCTCTTTTTTGATCGATTTTTCCGGGATGGTCTTGCGCCGGGGAGGGGTTTCCGGAACTTCAGTCATCAGCTCTTTCCAGGCAAAGAAAACGCATGGACAGTCGTATTCACATCCTTAACGCCTGGGCCGGCCCAGCTGATCGTACATGGTATTAAAGTAATCTCTCCTGGAAACGGCTGTCAGAAGCTTGACAATCCATAAGAAGAGAATGAATAGACCGATTGTGATATTTACAAATGCATATTCTGCCAGGGTGACATGATCGGTGATATGAATGTCGGTCACTATGGTTTTTACCGTATAGTAAACATCTGCCAGCAGCAGGCCAGCGGAAAGCAACCAGATCAGGTAACTGGTCAGCGACGTAGTCCCCTTTTTCCTGTGATCGCCAATACTTGCATGGCTGGCAGCCAGGCTGGCCACCAGCAGGAAGAATGATAAAGGCATGATACACAATGCGATGCCGTAATGTTCAATAAGGAACTTCGTCATTTTTTATCTCCTCGCAAGATCATGACTCCGCTGCCGGGTGGTACCGCGAGAGGCTAGAACCTTTCCCTGATTTTCCTGTAAAGAAAATGGATTATTCCAAGCACAGGCGTCGCCGCCAATAGAACCAACAAAGACCAGCGCGCCTGGTCCGGCCAGGCCAAATCCAACTGCCTCCAGGCAAATCTCTCGTTTGCATAAAAGGCAGCCAGGGAGAGCAGGAACAATAAAAATGGAAGATGGACCATGGCTGACCTGCGGCCTGACCACACGCTGGTTTCATATGAATAATAACTCCCAACACCCCGGTGACCCAGGACATCCCGGACCGAGTTAATCCCGCGGGTCACGGTAGACCAGATGGAGGCTAATCCGCTGGATGCAGCTACTGCTTTTGCGAGAATCAGGCCGCTTAAAACCAGCCAAAAAACAAACAAATACCAGACCTTGATCCAGGCAGGCGGCCAAAGCTGCACCCGAAAGCCATAATAAGCCGCGCTGCCGAAGAGGACAGCCAGGAAGATGTTACGGGTGAACCTGGACCCGACTTTCCCCTCGAATTCCTCTGCGATCGGGTCCTCCCACATGCGCGACTTGGAAACAAAGAAGCTCATTATGAACCAGGAAAGCAGGAAAACACCCACCGAGATGAGAATTATTTTATATTGACCCATAGAGGCCTCCTTCCAGGGTAGATCGAGGCATAAACGAATACTCTCTGTCTGGTCAGACACTATTCACTGCGACTTTGTGCCATCCCGGTATGCCGGCATCCCGCACTCCGGCTGAGGAATGCTGCCGGCTTCCCCCCATTATCGCACCATCTCCAGCCAAATTCAACCCATCAACTGAATAAATGTCTATCCGAAAATTGGGGAGAGGTTAGCTTTTTGAGTGTGTGCGGCTTCGCCGCACACACTCAAAAAGCGGTTCTTCTATAATTTTCGGATAGGTTCTAAATCCTTCCAAATCCTATCGGCCACTTCGTTCACAGTCAGATCGGTGGTATCCACTTCGATCCCGATAAAGCCGTGCTGCGCAGCCTTTCTTTGGATCTGCTGGAGCTCGACAAAGCGGTTCAATTCCCAGTCCAGTTCATTACGCCGTCTGAGGCGGATGCGCCTGGCCTGTTCCTGCCCGTCACAGGTCAACCAGTAGGTGTGGATGGACGAATCCAGCGGACGCAGAAGCGCAAGCAAATCCTGGAGCGAATCCGGGCTCTCGAAGACATAATTGATCACAAAGTTGGCATAGCCGTTCTTCTGGTGAAAGCCGACCAGCAGTTCCAGCGTGCGGTACAGGTGGTCGATGCGCGCATCGTCGTAGATCTCAAAAGGATGCACGTCGCCGATGCAGTCGCCATCCAGGTGGATCGACCTGTCGAACTTCCAGTGCAGCTCATCCGCCACGCTGGATTTCCCGACACCCAGGGAACCGTTGATAATGATGATCATGCAGCAAACTACCTGTCCATCCTTTTTATCCAGCCATTTGTGTAATCCACCCAGTAGACGGATGCCGGATCAGCCGCCATGGCTACCGGGAGCTCCGACCAGGCATCCGAGGGCTCAACCGCCAGGCTTTCAAGGTTGACCTGCAGCGGCGGGTGGATGCAATCCGCTGAGAAGTAAGCGAACGGTTCGATCACGTGCGCCGACATCCGGCGGGGTGCCGAGAACAGGTATTCAAATTTACCGCCGCTCTTGGGCATGCGCATCAATTCCGTGTTCTGGTCCGTACAGCTGATCCAGCCGGGGTAATTATCCACAAAGACGGTAAAGTACAGATCGGGGAGATTGGGGAAGATCTGCAGGATGTAAACATTGGAAGGCTGGCGCCCGGCCAAGGCATCCAGGTCGGCACGCGTCACCAGCGTCACCTGGGAACTGCCGTCCTTGGCGGAGCGGACCAGTTCCCCCTGCGCATTCGACCAGTAGGCGTCCGGTCCGTCAAACACCATGGAGCGAACAGGGGCGGGCTCGGGAGTGCCGCCGGTCTTGGGCAGGCGCATCACCCAGCCGTTTTCTTCCCAGTACACGTATGCGTCATCCAGCGCCAGGTTCCCGAAAGGGGCGGTATAGGACACCAATTCCAACGGCTGACCGCCTCTTTTTGACAGCCGGAAAATGGTGAATACACCCGGGCCTTGCGTCACGGGTCCTTCCACCCAGAACAGGGAGTCGCTGTCGGCTTGCAGAAATGCAGGACAGGGCAGGCCGGTAACCAGCGGATGGTAAACGCCCTGGCTCCTGGAATAAACCATGACGGCGCCATCCGTGGGGGCGCTCACGTCCGTGCCGCAATTGGTCCAATATACATTTTGCGAATCCACCGCCAGGCTGTTCGGATGCGGCTGGTCCGAGGCCAGCAGCAAAGGTGCCGGTTCTGCCACCTGGTTGGATACCAGCGGCAGGTAGGTCAGGAACCCGGGGGCGGGACCAGGCTCGAAAGCGCCGAAGGCGAGGCGGGTCGCTGCAGCCTGCCCCGATGGCACTGGCGCCAGAATCAAGATCAGCGTAACCAGCCCGGTAACCGCCAGGCCCCCCCACCAGCCTCTTCGCCAATTGAGTTTGCCATTCATCCTGCACTCTCCCTGGGCATTTGCCTGTTGCGATCAAATGAAAAGGTTTTTTAAGTATAGCACGGCTGTCAATCCCCGAACGGAAAGATCTCTTCTCTGAGACTTCCGAAGTCTTCAAGACTTCGGGAGTCTGCGGCTGAGGCTGAGGCAAGACCTCCGAGGTTTCCAAGAACTCGGAGGTCTGCAGAGTTAACAGTCAATTAATGGTCTCGTTGGAAGCCAGTAAACTGCCAAATGCGGTCAAGCGATTCCAGGCTTCCACTAAATTGGGCATATACCCTTCTGCGCTGGGGATATCGGGATAATTCAAGCCGGCCTTGAGAACCTCCCAATTTCTGACGAACGGGAGTTTCTCAGCCTGGGCTGCGAAGAACGCATCCCGGATCAGCGCTTCAAAGTCGTTGCCCTGGCGATATTCGAGTAAGCTGAATTGCCGCTGGTGTTGTAGGCATAAATGCGGTAGCGATAGGCGGTATTGGCGATGAGGCCCGTGTTTGCATAGCTGCTTACGCTTGCACCAACCGTGGCGATCAAAGTGAAGTTGGTACAGGTTGTGCCTCTACAGCGTGTGATGCGAAAGCCGGTTTCGTTGCTGGAATTGTCCGTCCAGGTGAGATTGATCTGGCTCCTGGAGACCGCCGTGGCGACCAGGTTGGTGGGCGCGGCGGGCACTGTCGGAGCCGCCTGGGTTACCGCGCTGGCGGTGTTGGAATAATCCGAATCGCCGCCCGTGCTGGAGGCGCGCACGCGGTAGCTGTAGCTGGTGGAGGCTGCCAGCCCGGTGTTCGAATAGCTGGTGACGTTCGCGCCGACTGTGGCGATTTGCGCAAAGTTGCTGCAGCCCGCACCGGTACAGCGCTCGATCTTGAAGCCGGTTTCGATATCGCTGTCAGCCCAGGTCAGGTTGATCTGGCTGGCGGAAATGGCGGTTGCGGTCAGGTTGGAAGGCGGGATCGGAATGGGGATGTTCGGTGTGACCGCGCTGGCGGTGTTGGAATAATCCGAATCGCTGCCCGTGCTGGAGGCGCGCACGCGATAGCTGTAACTGGTGGAGGCGGTCAGCCCGGTGTTCGAATAGCTGGTGACGTTTGCGGCGACTGTGGCGATCTGCGCAAAGTTGCTGCAGCCTGCGCCGGTGCAACGCTCGATCTTGAAGCCGGTTTCGATATCGCTGTCAGTCCAGGTCAGGTTGATCTGGCTGGCGGAAATGGCGGTTGCGGTCAGGTTGGAAGGCGGGATCGGAATGGGGATTGCGGGTGTAGCCGCGCTGGTTGTATTGGAATAATCCGAATCACCGATTGCGTTATAGGCGCGCACGCGATAACTGTAGCTGGTGGAGGCTGCCAATCCGGTATTTGCATAACTGGATACATTTGTACCGACCGTGGCAATCTGCGCAAAGTCACTGCAGCCCGCGCCGGTGCAACGCTCGATTTTAAAGCCCGTCTCAGTGTTGTCACTGTCGGTCCAGGTCAGGTTGATCTGGCTGCTCGAGGCCGCTGCAGATGCCAGGTTTGTTGGGGCAGCCGGAGGCGTTGTGCTGCAATAGGCTGCCTCTTTGCCAATTGTCCGGTAGGGGCAATCGGATTGCTGGAGCAGGTAGCGCACGGCGGCATCATTGACGCTCGTCAGCGCGGGAATTTGAGAACCAGCCGGATAAAACGTGGTGCTTCCCATTTCGAAGGTAAACATGAAGATCTTGTATGTGGCGTAGGCCCAGTCATCGATGGTGCCGTCGGTGATATAGAGATCACTGGCTTGTTGGGGTGTATAGCCATTCGTTGACGCCATGGTCTGTCCCATCGCCGCGAAGACGTCGTGGTCGTCCTGGGTCATGTCGCCGGGCACGTCCGTATAAGTATACCCATACGGCCAGAGGACCAGGCGCGCATACGAGTGAAATGTGATCGAGGTTTTGATCTGCTGCTTGCCGCCCACCACACGGCTGGCAATGAAATCGCGCATCCTGGCTGTCTCGGGCGCCGAAAAAGCCGCCGCACCCCGGTAGGTTTCGCTGTAAGGAGAGCCGCTCGATCCTCCGCAGCAGCCCCATTTATACCCGTAGTTGCGGTTGAGATCCGTGCCGATATAGGAGGACCCCGAATTGGGCTGGCGATTCTTGCGCCAGGAGCGATATGCACCTGTGGCTATATCGTATTCGCTGCCATCCGGGTTGAGGCTGAAGACGATGTAAACCTCGCGTGAATTAACAAGGTCTGTGATCTGCTGATCCGTGCCATAATTATCCGCCAGCATGTGCAGGATGTAGAGCGTCATCTCGAGGGAGATATGTTCACGGGCATGGTGCTGGCCAATGAACAGGACCTCGGGCTCATCTTCGTCGGTTGCTGCGTTGTCGCTGATCTTGGCGGTCCAGAGCTCGCGCCCCTCGTACGACTTGCCGATGCTGAAATAACTGACGATATCAGCGTGAGCAGCAGCCACCTGCTGGATCTCAGCGTACATCTCAGCGTAATTATGGTAGGCGGCATCGGCTGGCGGGAAATCCTGGGCCCGCGTGATCTGCAGGATGGGATATCCAAGCCTGGCTATCTGCTTCTCTTCTTTCACAGTGGCATTGACGATCACATAATCAGCGCCGATTTCGATGATATCGGCCCCCGTTTGCGCAATCGCCGTGCGGTCCTCCCTGGTCGTCACGTTACCGACCCAATAGGTGAGCACATCGTAGCTTTCCGGCTTGCCCGCTTGTGGACCGGCAGCCTGTGCCGGGCCGGAAGGCGCTGCCAGGCCAAGCAATAGGGCGAGCAAAATGGTGAATGAAAGAAACCAGTTGAGTTTTCTCTTGCTTGGGTTGATTGTGGTTTTCATGGCATTCTCCTTCTTATCAGTCTCCCAATTCTCTTTTTCTTACCCTGGTCTCCCAATACGTTTGAGAGAACCATATTCATAATAGCACGAATGGAAAGGCAAAGTCAATCATTTATGGATGATTCCCCGGCCAGCCGCTTGACCCATCCAATTGTGTGTGCAGCTCCAGCGCAGATCCCTGTTCCCGTCAGCGGATCACCAACGGCAGGAACAGCCCGTAGGGTGCGACCAGGCGTCCGTGGATATCCTTGTAACCTGTGCCCTCCCGCCCATGCTCCCAGGCCACCAGGTAATTGGCGTGACCCCCGGCAACCGACGGATATTCGCGATCAGTGGAGGCCCCGGACTGCACCAATCCAAACGCGGGGTCCATACTCTCGTTGGGATATGCCAGCCGCGCCCAAACGCCGTAATGCAGGTTCACATAGCGGGTCTGCCAGGCAATCAGATACTGCCGGCCGGGCTGGTTGCAGCTCACATCGGGATTCACCTCGGGGGAGGTGGTGTCATCCACCAGATAGACGCCTCCCGGAAGCGCGTCCCCATTCAGGTAACGGGCGTAGATGGCGTAATCCGTGCCGTCCGTATCCTGGTCGGATTGCCAGGCCACCAGGTACTGGTCGGCCTTGTCGCAGGCTGCGACGGAAGGATATGCCTCATCGGCTGGCCAGCCGGCAATGGGGAATTCGCCCGTGACGCTGGGGTTGCCGCCCGTCAGGGGCAGGCCGTCGCCCCGCAAACGCTCTCCATAAATATCCAGGCCGGTCTCGCTCTTATCGACCATCCAGGTGACCAGGTACTCGTTGCGCGCCAGGTTGTAGGTTACAGTAGGAAAATCGCGGTTCTCTGGGCCGCTGGATAGGGTGACGCCATTGTTGGTTGGGAAACCGCTGCCATCTGCAAAAACCCGCCTCCCGCTGATGTAGGAGGGGGTGACAGCGTTCATCCAGACCACCAGGAACTCATCCTGCGAGACACCGTAAGCCAGCTCGGGGTGCGCCTGGTTGCTGGTCCAGTTGCAGATGACGAAGTCACCCAGGCTTTCATTCGGGCCGTTCCAGGGGATGAAACGGCCATAAACATCCCAGTCTCCTCCAGTCCCATATGCATCAAGGAGCCAGGTGACCAGGTAGCGGTCACGGCTGGGGTCATAGGCCACCGAGGGCTCCTGCTGGCTGGGACCAGGGGGGTTGGCAGATACCGCAAACCAGCTCAGCAGTTGACCGGAAGCGGAAACCCGCTGGGCATAGATGTCATGGTGCGCACCCCAGTTATTCTCCCACACCACCAGGTACTCGTTGTGCTTCGAGTTAAAAGCGATATCGGGGGCGTATTTTACGTTGTCGAGCTCAGAGATGACCAGCTCGTGGCTGAGATACGGTGCGGCAGCCGCCAACAAGCTCAGCCCGGATACCCGGCGTCCGTCCTGGACATTGGCGGCTGCCCCGGTTCTTATCCCAGCCGGTGAAAGCAGGCTGAGGCCGGTGACCACGGAAATGAGAAGGTTGATCCATTTTCTGGTTGACATAGCTCCTCCATACGTGAATCCTGCTGGGAAAAATCCGCCATGTCATTTGCCGTAACATTAATCCCACCCTGGCTGTCTTGGACATGCTCCATTCCGGGCTGCCAGACTATTGGGCCGGCTGGCAGCCCGGACATCAGATTGACTATACAGGCAGTGTAGCATTAATCCCGCTCCGATTTCAAGTACCTTTCGAGGCTTCGTTCAGGGTGTTATTAGGGGATCCGGAAGTCTGCAGCAGAGGCCGCGGCAGCCGGGACTTCCGAAGTCTTCAAGACTTCGGAAGTCTGCGGCTGCGGCAAGACCTCCGAGGTTTCCCCTGGACTGCCAGGGCAGGCAAAACCTCGGAGGTCTGCGGCTGAGGCTGTGAATAGCGCTCACCCCACTTCCCGCTCCCAGACTTCTTCCGGCTCTTCGCGCCGTGTAATGAGCTGGTGCGAGCCATTGGGGCGGATCATCACCTCGGCGCAGGCGGGGCGCGAGTTGTAGTTGCGCGCGCTCATCGCCAGCCCGTAGGCCCCGGCGCCCAGCACCGCCACGAGATCCCCCCTCTTCGCCTCCTGCAAAAGGACCGTGTCGATCTCCTCCGCGTTCCCCTGCCGGGGGGTGAACAGGTCGCCGCTCTCGCAACACGTCCCGACCACTACATACCGAGTGTCCGCCTCGCCCGCCTTGCCCAACAGGCGGATCGGGTGCCGGTCGCCATAGATCATCGGGCGCAGCAGCTCGGTCATCGAGGCATCCAGTTTCAGGAAGCGGTATCCCTGCGCGCCGGTATCGACGATATCCACGACGCACGCCAGCAGCAGGCCGGCATTGGCAGCCAGGAACGTGCCGGGCTCGATCTCCATCCGCAGCTTGCGCCCGGTTTCGTGTGCAAACTGCTCAAAAGCCGCCTTGACCGGGCCAAAAGCCGCCTGGAAATCGATCGAATTCTCCGGCCGCATGCGGTCAATCCGGTACCCGCCGCCCAGGTTGACGGTCTCCACGTCCGGCAGTTGGCGCGCCACTTGCAGGGTCAGGCTGGCGGCCTTTTGCCAGACATGCCAGTCGCTGCCCGAGCCCACATGCGAATGCAGGCGCGTGATCTTTAACGCATGTTGGGCGGCGATCTCACGCGCCTCCTGGACATAATCCCGCCAGATGCCGAAGGAAGCCGCCATCCCGGCGGTGTTGGTGCGCCGGTTGTGACCCGAGCCGAGGCCCGGGTTGATGCGCACGGTCAGCGGGCAGGTGCGCCCGGCAAACAGCCCGGCGAAGAGCTGCAGTTGGGCCAGCGAGCTGCAGTTGACCTCCACGCCGAGCTCCACCAGCTCCTTGAGACGGGCGGGGGTCTGCAATTCCTGGCTGCTGAGCAGGATCTTGCCCGGGGCGATCCCGGCCCTCAGCGCCCGCCGGACCTCGTAATAGGAAGAGGCATCGATGCCCAGGCCCAGGCCGTCAAAGATGCGCAGGACCGCCCGGTGCGGGTTGGCCTTCATGGCGTAGCGCACGAACAATCCAAAAGCGTTCGGCGCTGCCAGGGCTTCCCTGGCATAACGCCGGTAAGAGGCCTCGTCATGAACGTACAGGGGTGTCCCATACTGGTCAGCGATGGCGCCCAGCTGCGCATCGGAGGCAAAGGGCAGCGGGAACTGGATGGATGTCTCGTCAGTTAACATTTGCATCACAATTTCTTGCGCATTTTCCGGCTGAACGTTTGAAAACCAAGGTTCTGGTAAAACCGGATCGCGGCCTGGTTAAATTCATAGACATTCAATTCGATGGACGTTGCTCCCTTCGCAATGGCCCAGGCATGCATTTCCTTCATGAGCAGCGCCCCTGCACCGTGATTACGGTACTGCGGATCCACAACGATGGCATCGATCACTGCATAACGCCGGGGCACAAAGATTGGGATGGCAGGCGCTTCTTTGACAAGGATATGGCCATATCCGGCAAGTTTTCCCCCGGCTTCAGCCAGGAATAGACCGACATTCTCATCCGCGATCAAATCCAGGTAATATTCTTTTTCCCGGGCCGGGCCGCCGGGTTTCTGGAACATGTCCGGGAGGTGCTCACGGTGCAATGCGTCAATGGTATCGACCAGTTCACAAAACCCATAATAGTCCTGGCTGGCTGCCTTGCGGATGCTTATTTCCATGGCACGTTCCTTCTTCCTGGATGCTCTTTCCCTGACAAAGGCTGCTGAATTTTTCTCATTCCGGGCACTTCAGTGCCGGTTGCTTCTACCAGATGCCCGGCAGCAACCGGTAACGCACACGGCGCGCATAGTCCACATAGCCGCTCAGTTCGCTCTGCAGGGTGCGGTCTTCGAGCGCCGTGCGCAGGATGAGCAGGAGCGTGCAGATTCCGCTGGCGAGCAGCGCCCACCAGCTGGCCAGCAGGGTGGCCGCGCCCAGCTCAAACAGGATCACGCCGGCATAACCCGGGTGGCGCACAAGCCGGTATGGGCCGGCAGTTGCCACCGCGTGGCCGCGCTCGGGCTGGATGCGGAAGATCTGGGAGAAGAAGGCGTTGGAGAGCATGGCCCACACGAATAGCGCCTGGCCCAGGAGGCACGCCGCCAATCCGGCCATTTGCGCAGAAACAGGAAAGCCGCCCGTCCAGCCATAGCGCAGGTCCAGCCCGGCCAGGATATAGCGCGCCAGTTCCGTCAGGCGCAGGATGCTCAGGATGGCCCGGTCCCAACTCCTGGCCCCCTTGGGCGGGGACAGGCGCTCAGCCATCAGGCCGGGATTGAAACGCAGCAGCAGGACATCCATGGCCGCAAAGGTCGCCAGCCACACGCCCAGTACCGCCCAGGCCGGCCACCAGTCCAGCCTTCCGGCCGGCCAGAACAGCGCCACACCCGCGCCGAGGATACTCAAAACCTGGTCCAGGATGTACACAGCGGTCAACTTTGTGTTCATCTTCTTCCTGTCATCCAGACCCTGAGAGACTGTGTAAAACTTTTTTTACCGCAGATAAACGCAGATGGACACAGCTTCCTGGAAGACATTGGGATTGATAAGCTCTTTATCGGCTGAAATCCTGTTTATCTGCGTTCATCCGTGGTGAATTTTCACTTATTAAACAGCCTCTTTTGGTCTCCAGGGAGCACAACTTACGGGTCAGCTTTCGTGCGCGGCCAGGAAGCTCTCAACCTCCCTGGTAAATTCCAGGGTCGCCGCCTCGATCTGTCTGGTCAAAGTCTCCAGGTCGCCGAAATCCGGGTTTTCCACCAGGGTGTGCTCGAGGATGGAATCAGCACCCTGCGTGGTTGGTACAAGCCGGTATTTCTCCCAGGCGCTTTCCTTGATCAATTTCCAGTATTTGGATTGGACCTGTTTATTGTAGCCTGCCAGCCAGACTTCAAACCGGAAGGCTTCGTGCAGAAAAACGATCGCAATTTTCAATTTTCGCTGTTTTAAGCTTTCCGGGAAGAAGGAAAAATAGGTCATATCCATGTACCCGTAATAAATACTGCCGGATACGAAATAACCAGGGTATTTGTCTTGAAGATACGTCCTCAAGGCCATGATGTATTCCATCAAGCCTTTATATGCCTGTTGGATGGTCCCCTTCTCCAGCTGCTTTCGATATTCATTCATGGCTTCGTGGAATGATCCCATCTTCCTACCTCTTCCTGGCCAGGAAATGATGGAACCCGCTGCCCGCCGCGTCCTCTTCCACCTGCAGGCCGGCCTGGTCGATCCAGGCGCGCACCTGGCTGAGCGGCGGGTAATAATGGTACACCGCCCGGTCCGTCAACTCATCGCTGGCATCCACATCCTGCATCGCCTGCTCAAAGGCTGCATCGGCCGCCACTTCCCCAAAGACGACCGGAAGTCCGGCTGCTTTGGCCTGCTGGTAGTACATCTCCAGGTCGAAATCGGGATCCTCCTGCCGGTCGGCCGTAAAGTACAGCATCCCGCCCGGCTTCAGAGCTTCCTGGAAGAGCCGCAGGATCACGGGATAATCCTCCGGGCAGATATGCTCCATGGCGTCCATGCAGATCAAGCCGTCAAACGCCTCCCGGAAATGCATCTCTTGCAGCGCCATCTTTTGATATTCCACCTGCGGGAAGTGCTCCTGCGCCAGCTTCAGCATCCGCGCGGACTGGTCAATGCCGGTCACGCGGTGCCCCGCCTCCAGCAGCATGCCGTCATAGCGCCCCGCCCCGCAGGCCGCTGAGAGGATTGGACCGCCCGGCTTGACCCGCTCCAGGAATTTCTGCATATACGCCCGGTGCGTCTCATTTTCGCCCAGCCCCCAGGTCACCCAATACCTGGGCGAAAAGCGGTCATACAATGCCTCCGCCCTGTTCCGCATCCGTTTCAACCACTCCGCTCGTTCCATCTCTTCACCTCTCCCGGAAAGTATAGCACGGCAGTTGTTCCATGGTGCAGTTTATTCCACCCGGATCTCCACCAGCCACTTCGCCCATTTATTTCCATCCAGGGTGGGGAACACTGCCCGCAGCGGAAAGCCGTGCAGGATGGGCAGAGGCTGCCCTTCCCATTCATACGCCAGGAAATTCTCCGGGTTTTTGGCGGTCTCGATATTCACCAGGGTTTCATACCCATCTGCCGAGACCAGGACGATCCTTCTGGCCCCGCTGCTGGCGCCCGCCAGCTGCAGAATGGAATTGATCGGCACACCTGACCAGGTGGTTATATCCACAAAGTAACCCTGGCAAATGAGGGCCGGTTTGGCGGTGACCTTGGGCAGGCAGCGCAGGTCATCCAGGCTGAGGCTGAGTGGGGCTTCGACCAGGCCGGTCACCTGGAGCCGGTAAGTTGCCAGGTCGACCTTGACGGCGCCTCCGGTCACGTGCAAGCCGGTGCTCTCGTCCAGCTCGGTGTAGCCCGGGTTGGGGGCCATCGTGGGCACGCTGATGGGGGTTAATGCGCAGGAAGGCACCCTGCCGGTGGCAAGTGTCCTCACCGGGGTCGCGGTTTCAACCACAGGCGTTGCGCTGGGTGTCAAGGTTGCGGTGGGTGCGTCCTGCACGCTTTTTGCAGGAGCGGCGGTCATGGTTGCCATTTCACCCCCCGGGGTCTGGTCCCCTGCACTTGCTGCCGGCGTGCTGGCAGCCGGTTGGGCGGCGCAGCCAGACATGAGAACGCCAATTGCCAAAATTACCATTAAAGTATTCTTCAACATTTTTTCCTTTCTACCTTGAATAAATCAACACCTGGCGTGGCCGGCTGCCTGTGTACCAGGTCCGCCAGTTGGAGGTCCGGCATCCCGCCGGTTGGATTTGAGCCCCCCGGCTTAATTGTACGACAAGATCCCCCTGGCAAATGTCAGGTTGTTCGCATGACAGTCTGCTTACGAGTCGCGCCCTGCCCAGCCGTTCAGGATCTCCCCAATGTACATGCGGTGATAGTCATGCGCCGGGTAAATCCTGGCAATGCCCGGGTCGACAAAGCCCGCTGGATCGATATCCTGGGTGTAAACCTTTTTGCATTCCAGCACCAGGCGCGCCTCCGCAAAACTGGTGACGCCCGGCGTTATCTCGACCGGCGTCAATCCAGTGGCGGCCGCCTTGTCGATCTCGCGTCCCGAGCGCGAGCCGCAGACATCCAGCGCCGGGCGGTAATGCTCGGTGAAGAAAGACAGCGAGAAGACCGGTGCTTCTTCCATGTACAGGTACGTATAGCGCTGCGGCCGGATGAAACAAAAACACACCTGCCGATTCCACAGGTACCCCAGGCCGCCCCAGTTGGCGGTCATCGTGTTGTAGTGCGTCAAAGTTCCTGCCGTGATCAGCATCCAATCCCTGGCAATCAGTTTGAAAACATTGTCGGGGATCGATTCGGGTTCCAATGCGTTAAAGCGGTTCGTCATGAGCTGAAATCCTTTTCCGGTTATGAGCACCTGTTCTTTGGCAATGACAGGCTGGGAAGGCCCGAACATTGCAAGAGTTCCACCCAATTCTACCCGGGAATGGGCGCAACGCGCGGGAATGGGGACCGCGGGAAATACGCTGGGGAGGATTGCTCCGTCTTCCAACGATTATTTGCTGATCTGCCCGATAATGATCTGTAATCGCCATGCAAAGGTGGATTGTTTTCGCGACATAAAGTAGTGGTTTGCTTTCGCTCCATACAGGCGTCCAGTCATGCGGGCAAGCTCGGCGTAATCCCGGTAGTCCGCCACGTAAGTAAAATGATGGATGGCGATGGGTCCCGTAACAGGGATACCGTCCCAGATGGAATGATCCGCGCTGGCATGGCTGTCCGGGCAACCCGGTTCAAATTCCTCCTGCGGGGCGCACTCCTTGGGCAGCCACGGGTAATCGGGGGCGAGTGTGGAGGTGAGTTCCCCGCAGAGCGCATTGGCGACGGCACCCAGTTGGATCAGGGTTCCGCCAGGTTTTAACACCCGCCAGGCTTCGTGCGGATTCAACTCGGCCCAGGCATTAAGGACAACCTCAACACAATTGGCCGGCAGTGGTAAATGCTCCCTGTCTCCGAGGATATATTGGACATTGGTGATCCTGGCCTGTTGCAGCCGGCGCTTGCCGAAATGGACCACCGATTCATAGAGATCCACTGCAAATACCCTTTTTGCCTTTTTGGCCGCCCCTTCGGCTGATCGCCCCGTGCCGGCTCCAATATCAAGCACCTCACAGCCGGTCAGGTCGATCAGGGTATGCAGCTTTTCCATCAAGCCGACCGTTGACAGGGCAAATTTGTGATAAAGATCAGGATGCCGGCTGCTGAGCCAATCAAATTGAAAGTAACCCGGAATTGGATTTTCTTCGTCAAAACTTCGCCATGCATCCACCGGCGCGGCTTGAAGCTTATACCCGCTGCTGAGAATATCCTCCTGCGTTAGACTCATGGTATCCTCGTTTTCTTTTCCAGCTTCGACGTTGGAATTACTCTTCTCGTTTTTTCCCATTGCCTTGAAACCGTTGCACAAATCCTTAAGGTTCTCTCCGAAAATGGTGGCGAGGGTTCGCATTTTGAGTGTGTGCGGCGGAGCACCCCACGCTCAAAATGCATCTCTTTACAGTATAGGTAATATGAAATACAAGGTCAAGGGATTGGAGAAAACATAGAGACCTCCGGGTTCTCTATAACAACCCGGAGGTCTGGCATGTTCCCCTGCTCCGCCGCGCAGCAGGGGATCTATTTCATATCTGCGCTCCTATGAAGTCGTCGTGGGTGCGGCCTGGGTGCACGCCGGGGCAGTGCCTTCACCGTGATCGCCTGGCCCGCCAGGGCCGCGGCCACCTGGTGCACCCGGTCCGCCCGGTCCGCCGGGCTGCCCATGGCCGGGTACGCCGACATTGGCCAGGGTGGGAGCCGCAGCTGTCTTGAGCACGTCCGCCTGCGCCTGGGTGATCATGCCATCCGCCAGCGCCTGGTCAATGGATTGGCCGTAAGCACTCTCCAGCAATGTCTGCGCTTCGGTTTCAGTCTTGCCCTGGGCCGTGGCGATCTCCAGCCAGCTCTTGCCCGCCGCTTCCTGGGCATCGAAATCGGTAATGCTCATGCCGATCGCCTTGGCAAAGGCTTCTTCCAAATAGGTGTGGACGACGAAATTACCATCCGGGTCGCCGTGCCTGCCGCCCGGGCCGCGCCCGCCCATTTCCGTGTCGCTCGCCGGGAGTGCCTTGAGCGCCTCCGCCTGCGCCTGGGTGAGCTTGCCATCTGCCAGCGCCTGGGCGATCGCGTTGGCATACGCCGTTTCCAGCAATGTCTGCGCCTCGGCTTCGGTCCTGCCCCGGGCCGTGGCGATCTCCAGCCAGCTCTTGCCGGCATCTTCCTGTGCCTGGTACTCTGCCGTGGTCATGCCCAGCACTTTGGCCTGTTCGGCATCCATGTAACCGCGCAAGACCATCTCAGGGTGGTCAGCGGGCGGGGTATCCTGCGTGCCGTGTGCGGGGGTCGCTGCGGCCGCAGTTGAGGAGGCCGCGGTTTTGGCATAGGCCAGTCCCACCACGCCGAGCGTGGAGAACACCACCGCCAAAACTGCAACCAGGATCATTATTTTTTTCATTCGAAATACTCCTTTTTTCTAAACGGATAAGATGGTATTGGCTGCCAATCTGCCCACATCGTACAGGAGGGTTGTTCAGAACCCGTTCAGAACCCGTTGGAAAACCATTGGGAAAGGATGAAGGTTTTGTGAAGGGTTTCTGCAAGAAAAGACTTCCGAGTTCTGGGAGAACTCGGAAGTCTGCCGTGCCCAGCCCTTGACAAATTAGAAAATAGTGTTCTATGTTTGTAGTCGAGCACGGGAAGGCTCCCACCCCTTCCCGTTGTGTTTTTAATATCGGACCATGGACCATCGACCACCGCCTGATCCCCACTTGACACTGGAACACTTGACACCGGAACACGTTCCTCCATCGTCCATCGTCCATTTTCCCCCTCGTGTCTTTCGTGTTCTTAGTGGAGAATCTTTATGCCCACCTCATCTCACCCCCCCTGTGACGACATCATCGTCCTCAAAGAAAAAGTGGCCGCCCTCGAAGCCTGGCGCAGGAACACCGAAGTCAGATCTCAAGGAAATCCGCGACATCATCAGCCAGGTCAAACTGCTGATGTCGCTCTCGATCGGCGGCGGCGCGCTGTCGATCATCTCCCTGATTGTCACCATCGCCGCCCTGGCGAGTTTGCTGAAGTGAAAAAAACTTTAACCACAAAGGGCACAAAGGCTCACGAAGGAGAACAAAGAAAAAACGGGAAGTTGGGCTTGAAATAGCCATCTCCGATGAGAGATTTTCTTAAATGGATCCATAAAAATGCTGTACAATGGAAAAGCTTCCCGGTAGATCAAATAAACTGACCACAGGAGATCCAGTTGACTAAAAAGAAAAACATTATTCGCATCATCCTCAGCCTTCTCGGTCTGGCGCTTGGGATATTTATGACCATCAGCTCCCTGAGACTGGAGGCGTCCAAACATATATATGCATTAATCGGCGCGGCCGTATCCCTGTTCAGCATCGGGTGGCTCTTCAATTGGAGGTTGGTGAAGATCGTTACAGGGATCATATTCATCCCCGCCGGCCTGGCAGGTTCACTCTGGACGATATGGGATTTCTTTCAGGATATTTTATTTGGCAAAGGCGTGATCGGCAATTTTCCTCTCCTGGGGAAAAACTTGACGATTGTTCTTTTGCCTTATATCGTCATATTGGCTTTATTTGTTTGGATATTGGTCATGGGGATCGAACTGGTTAAGGGCAAAAAGATCACGTAAGGGTGGCGGGCCGGCGGTCAATGCCACCGGCACAGCCGATCCTGAATACTCGAGCAGCCCGTCCCCCTGTTTTCCAGGGGAAAATATTGCACTCTCAGCAGTGATCTTTTATTGTGCTGGTGGCGCGTTTTTGGCCTCATCCGGAAGCGATATTGTGATACCGGGGTCATATGTAATCGTCATATCAATGGTAGTTCCATCCGGAGTGATATTTTCAGATTTTACAGGCAAACCTGAGGCCTGGTCCACCCATAACTTGTATTTTGCAGATGCATTCACACTCTGTAACGTAGTGCTGTAGCTGTAAACAATTGCCGGGCTGCCATTAATGACCTCAATCCCATTAACCACTCCGTCAGAGTAAATGAGGTCTTTCGAAAAACTCTGCGAAAAATTACCAATCATGCTTAAGGCTCCGCTTCCACCTGCAGTTTGAGTCCAGCCGCCTTGATCTTTACCATAGATTATTCCGTCGACGATATATTGTTCAGCCATTACAGTTCCATTAACGCTCACCACTTGATGAAAACCAGGCGGTACCACATCTGCTTCGGTGGTCATGCCAACCACACCACCTTCGGATGTGGTTTGAGAGACGTGCCGTGGACCTGCTGTCGCCAGTTTGTCCCAGGCTGCTTTTACAGCCTGGTATACCTCATCGGGTGATAAGGAAGGGGCGGGTTGCGTATCCGCAGCCGCGGCAGGTTGATTTGGCGTTTCTTGAGGATTAGGTTGGTTGGAAGGGGCCGGCTGTGTATCTGCAGGCGCGGCAGGTTGATTTGAATTTCCTTGAGGATTGGGTTTGGATGTATTTAATTGAGGGGAAGCCGAGCATGCTGCCAATAGTGAGGCTGTGATGAAAACAAGTAGTAATCTTTTTGTCATTTTTTATTCTCCCAAATTGGTTAATTTGTATATTATATACCCAAATAGTAAATAAAGGAGGGTATTTTTGGACGGATCAATCATCCATCCTGGCCAAGGGTTCATATATTGGGACAAGAACACCGTCCACGAATTTTCAACAAATGAACGCATATCAAGTTTCCATGCGTGCAGCCGCGGTCCACATGCAAGCCCTCCGGGTTCTTGCCTGCCACCTGCCCCGCGCTCTATGCGGGGTGGCAGTCCGGGGCAGAACTCGGAGGCCTGCGGCAGTAGCCGCGGCAGCCGGCATCGTCCCCGTAGGGGAGACTTCCGAAGTCTTAGAGACTTCGGAAGTCTGCGGCAGAGGCTGCAGCAGCCGGGACCTCCGAGTTATCCAAAAACTCGGAGGTCTGTGGCAGTGGCTGAAGCAGCCGGGACATCCGAAGTCTTGCCTGCCACCTGCTCCGCGCTCTACCAGTCCGGGGAGAGGGAAAAGGGCATTGCACTGATGCAACAAGCCCTGGCAATATTCGCGGCGATCGAATCGCCATCCAGGGATTGGGCGCGGGATAAGTTGCAGGAGTGGGGGATAAAGGCTTGAGAATGGGAACAGATCGCTTGCAGGATCGAGGCAGACCCTAAAGGTTTTCGTTGGGATCCAGGTTCCGGCAGGCATGGCGTAGTTCCCGACCCAATCCTGTTCCCGGCCCGCCAGGGAAACCTTTAGGGTCTCTGCATTCGCGTATTCGTGGTCCACACTCGTGGATGGCTTGCCGGCGCGGATCACCGTTCCTGCTTGCAGGTCGCGTTGAAAAGCAACCGCGGGAGCAAGCCACAACCGCAGATAAACGCAGATAAAAGGGATATTTGCCCCAGGACCAGGCGCATTTCAGCGACTGATATGAAGTATGGCATCCTTTCCAGGAAAATGTTATACTGATTTTGGCATTAAACCCAGCCAAAAGCACCTTTTCCTCACCGTTCTTCTAAAGCCAGGAGGCAAGCCATGATATGCCCTCATTGCGGACAGGATCATCCTGCAGACAGCCTGTTTTGCCCGGTGACTGGCAAAAGAATAAACCCCAAAACAAGGACAAAGAAAACACCCCGGCGGATCACAATCAGCGGGCTGATTTTGACGGTTGGAATTGGATCCCTGTTATTCGCGGCTTACCTGGCACGCACATCTCTTTTTAATGGCGGGTCGGTTCCTCCGCCAAATAAAACGAAGACCCCCGCCTCTGCGTGGACGAATATCGGGCCTCAGGGTAAGCACATAAGCGTACTGGCGATCGATCCGGTGACGCCATCCACCCTCTACGTGGGATCATTCGACGGGGTGTATAAATCCACGGATGGCGGTGAGAACTGGAGCTTGATCTCCGCTGGCATGACCAACCTGGATATCACTGCCGTGGTGATCAACCCGGCCACGCCAACCACCCTCTATGCGGGGACACGCGGCGGCATATTCAGAAGCAGTGACGGTGGTGAAACCTGGAGCCAACTCAAAAGCGAAAAGTGGTTTTTTCAAACCAATATGACTGTTCACATTTTGGCGATTGATCCGGCAGCGCCAACTACCATCTATGCGGGGGCCGGCCTTATGAAAAGTACAAATGGCGGCTGGGATTGGAACGAAGCCGACGCAGGCCTGAATAATGCAGGTGTCAGATCCCTGGTATTTGATCCGTCCAACCCTGCCAGCCTCTATTTGGGAACAGGAGCCGGGGTGTTTAAATCCATGGACGGCGGGAAGAGCTGGGAGGCGGTCAGCACCGGCCTGACCCAAGTGAATGTCAGTGTCCTGGCGATCGACCCGGCCACGCCAACCAACCTCTATGCTGGTACGAATGGCGGCGGCATGTTCAAAAGCACGGACGGAGGGAAGAGCTGGCGCGCGGTCAACGCCGGCCTGACCCATATGTATGTCGACGCACTTGTGATCGACCCGGCCGCGCCAACCAGCCTGTATGCCGGGACCAACGGCGGCATATTCAAAAGCACGGACAGCGGGGAGAACTGGCGCAACATCACTATCGAACTTTTCTATTCGGTTTATTGCTTGACGATTGACCCGGTAATTCCAACCACCATCTATGTGGGAACAGACAAGGGTGTGTTCAAGAACATGAACGGCGGGGAGAACTGAATCGCCCTGAACGCCTGTCTTAGCCCCCGATAATTTAGGTCAGTTGCATGGCTCTCGGAGCTCAGGCCGGCAGGCCGTGACAGCCAACCCGGGAAATCTGGACCAACCGGCTCTGCCTCCAGGCGCGATCACGGAGCAATGCCCGGAAAGCTGTCTGGCTCTACGCTTAGTATGTCTGTCTCCGATCCGTTTGGAGCGTTTAAGGTTATCTCTTGAACAATACCGACACTTTGGGTTTTTGATTTACCGCAGGCAAATATGGTGGGAACCTCAAAGCGATAGTAGTAAGCATTCCGCGTAAACCGGCCTGTAAAATTATCCCAATCCTGGCCTATGGTAACAAAGGTGTAGAGATTCCCCGAGGGAACCTCGCGATAGTCAAAACAATCGCCTGCTCGAACATAAACACCTGCTGCGATTGCGTTGGTATCCTTATTGGAGAGGATGACCACGGCATCCTGCTCCATCATTCGATTACAAACCTTCAACTCGCTTGCACATCCAGGAGAAAACTTATTAAATTGCCGTAACTTTCCTGTCGGCGGCCCGAGATCAGCAGTCGGGTATCCAACCGGCGTATTATAGGGGGTGCGGGTGAAATAAGAGGGATGCGTCGGGGAGAAAGTAGGTGTGCTGGACAGGCCCGCGGCAGTTGAAGGCAGCCTGCCTGACCTGTTCACCATGAAAATAAAAATTATTACCCCCAGGGCAAGGGTAAGAAATAGGATACCTGTCGCCGTCATCAAGCTGGCAATACGCCTGGATCTTGGTGATTCCTGAGGTGGTCTGCCATTCCTTCCATCCGGCCCCTGCAGGTCTTGTTCAGGTCTTAAATCCTGGATATCTTCTCCCGCGGCAATTGGTGAAGCCAGGAAAGAACCGCACCTCCGGCAATATAAGTCCTTTGGTCGGGTAATGGTTCCGCATTTTTTGCAGCGGATTTCTGGCATTTCCTATCCTCCTTGCATAAATCCAACCAAACGATCAGCTTATATTCCGGCAGATAATTGTACTTCAAATCCAAGCCGGCTGCTCGCTGGTATGCCGCCACCGCCCCCCCTGCCGGTCCCACCGGCCCCGCAGCATGGGCTGGGTCCCGGGAATCACCAAAATATAAGTGTCCCTGTGGATGCCCGCGCACGCATGAGCGACCTCCATTCGTGAATTCGTGGTCCCATTCGCCGTTCGCCCCGCGCAGACGGGGTGGACGGTTCTTGGCAGGGGGCGCAGGACCTCCGGGTTCTCGCCTGCCACCTGCCCCGCGCTCTATGCGGGGCGGCAGTTCAGGGGAGAACTCGCAGGTCTGCGGCAGAGGCCGTGGCAGCCGAGACTTCCGAAGTCTTGGAGACTTCGGAAGTCTGCGGCAGAAGCAGAAGCAGCCGAGATTTCCGGGTTCTTGCCTGCCCCCTTGCCCTGCGCTCTACGCGGGGCGGCAGTCCGGGGGAGACTTCCGAAGTCTGCGGCAGAGGTTGCGCCGCCGAGACCTCCGAGTTTTTGGAAAACTCGGAGGTCTGCGGCAGAGGCTGAGGCTGAAGCAGCCGGGACCTCCGAAGTCTTGCCTGCCACCTGCCCCACGCACGATGCGGGGTGGCAGTCCAGGGGAAACTTCGGAAGTCTGCGGCGGCGGGCACCTGCGAAAGCGGAACACAGGAGGCAAAAAAAGTGCGATAATAGGCATATCACGGCTGAGAGCACGGTCAGAATTTTGGGTTGGGACGATTGACGATCGGTGATAGAGGAGTGGAAAAAAGATGAAGAGAACTCAAAGGATAATTGTATCCATCGTCTTGATCATCCTGGGCCTGGCTCTACTGGCTGCCACAGGCATTTATTTCCTGGACAAAATCACAGCCGATAAACCAACGGGATTGGGAACGGAAATCTTGGGGGTGATAGCCGCCCTGACCTCCCTGGCAAGCCTGGTTATTGGGATACTGACAGTTCGCAAGAAAGACCAACCGGCAGGGAAGACCGAACTAAATGTGACCGGGGATTCACCGCAAGTCACCACGGGGGAAAATGCCAGGCCCATCCAGACTGGTACATATATCGAAAAACAGTTCATCGAATCCCCCACCACTCCCACCCTTTCTGCCATCCCCCACCAGCTCCGGCCTCCGATGCCGACTTCACCGGGCGCGAAAAGGAAATCGACGCCATCACCCGCGATCTTCGCAAAGGCGTCACCATCTCCGGCTTGCAGGGCATGGGCGGGATCGGCAAGACCGCCCTGGGCCTGGTCATTGCCCACCAGCTAAAACACCAGTTTCCCGATGGGCAGATCTTCCTGGACCTGCGCGGGGCGTACCAACCGGCGACGCTCCCAGACTTCCGAAGTCTCGGAGACTTCGGAAGTCTTGCAGCCCATGTCTCCCTCCGAGGCCATGCGGCATGTGCTGCTCAGTTTCGAGCCGGAAGCCAGGCTGCCGCAGGACGAAGACGCCCTGAGCGGTCTGTACTGTTCCTGTCCTGGAGGGAAAGAAGGTCCTGCTGTTCTTTGACAACGCCCGCGGGCCGGAGCAGGTGCTGCCGCTGCTGCCGCCCTCCGGCTGCCTGACTCTGGTCACTTCGCGCCAGCATTTCAACCTGCCCGGACTGGCGGCGCAGGACCTGGATACCCTGGCTCCCAGGGACGCACGCGGACTGATCCGCAAGATCGCCAAAGGGGTGAAGGCCGAAGAGGCGGACAGCATTGCCAGGCAGTGCGGTTACCTGCCGCTGGCGCTGCGCCTGGCGGCCGGGATGCTCAACACGCGCCCGGACTGGACCCCGGCGGACCTGGTCGGGAAACTCCAGGATGCGCTCAGGCTGCTCGAACCGCTGGAAGCCTCGCTGCAGTTGAGCTACGGATTGCTGGACGACGGATGTAAACTGGCCTTCCGCCTGCTGGGAATATTTCCGGCCTCTTTCGATCGAGAGGCAGCCGGAGCGGTCTGGGAGAGCGCTGAAAACGAAACCGACAGGCTCCTGGGGCAGCTCCTGGGTGCCAGCCTGCTCGCATACGAGCGGGATTCGGACCGGTATGCCCTGCATGACCTGGTGGGCGCCTTTGCGCGGGCGCAGTGGAACGAAACGGAGAAGGAAACCGCCAGCCGCAGGCACGCCGGGCATTATCTGCAGGTCCTTTCCCAGGCAAATGCTCTGTACAAGCAAGGCGGCGCAGCCATCCTGGCCGGGCTGGCCTTATACGACCGGGAAGCTGGAGCATATCCAGGCCGGGCAGAGCTGGGCAGCGGGAAACGACCCGGCAGTTGGCAAACGAATATCCGAATGCAGGTGTTTACGTGCTGGACCTGCGCCTGAGCGCCCAGGGAAAGGATTGCCTGGCTGGAAACCGGCCTGGCGGCCGCCCGGCAGCTGGAAGACAGGGCAAGTGAAGGCGTTCATCTCGGCAACCTGGGGCTGGCCTACGCCGCCCTGGGCGAGACCCGCAAGGCGATCGAGTTCTACGAGAAACGCACTGGATAATTGACGCGTGAAATCGGCGACCGGCGTGGCGAAGGGCAGGCTCTCGGCAACCTGGGGACTGGCCTACGCCGCCCTGGGCGAGACCCGCAAGGCGATCGAGTTCTACGAGAAAGCGCTGGAAATTGCGCGTGAAATCGGCGACCGGCGTGGCGAAGGGCACGCCCTCGGCAACCTGGGGACTGGCCTACGCCGACCTGGGCGAGACCCGCAAGGCGATCGAGTTCTACGAGAAAGCACCTGGTGATTGACCGCGAGATCGGCGACCGGCGTGGCGAAGGGAACGCCCTCGGCAACCTGGGGACTGGCCTACGCCGCCCTGGGCGAGACCCGCAAGGCGATCGAGTTCTACGAAAAAGCCTTGGTGATTGAGCGTGAAATCGGCGACCGGCGCGGCGAAGGTGCACGCCCTCGGCAACCTGGGGAATGCCTACTACTCTCTGGGCGAGACCCGCAAGGCGATCGAGTTCTACGAGAAACGCCTGTGATCATTGCGCGTGAAATCGGCGACCGGCGCGGCGAAGGGCAGCGCCCTCGGCAACCTGGGGACTGCCTACGCCGCCCTGGGCGAGACCCGCAAGGCGATCGAGTTCTACGAGAAAGCACCTGGAAATTGCGCGTGAAATCGGCGACCGGCGCGGCGAAGGGAACGGCCTCGGCAACCTGGGGAACGCGCTCTACCAGTCCGGGGAGAAGGAAAAGGGCATTGCGCTGATGCAACAAGCCCTGGCAATCTACGTGGCGATCGAATCGCCATACTAGGGATTGGGCGCGGGACAAGTTGCAGGAGTGGGGGGTGGAGGCGGGTGTTGGTTTCCCGGAATGATGATCCATTTCCAGGCAAACGCAGGAGGTTACCCATGAAGGCTAAACCAGCGCAGGATCAAAATCCGCACCTCTACCGGAATTTACTGCTTATCATTCCCGGGTCCATCGCCATCGCCGCCCTGATCTACTTCCTGGTGCCGGCGTGGTTCGTGTTCTTCTTCCGCAAGGTCTCCAACCCGGTGGACTGGACGCTGTTTGGAGGGTTCACCAGCCTGGTCTCCCTGGCCCTGGTGGTGGGCGGCCTCACCTTTGCCCTGGCTGAATATATTGGCAGGGAAAATGCCAAGCATCGCGAAAAGAGCAAATTGTCCTACGATATGTACAGGGAAATTAATGAAAAGTTTACCTCGCCCGCGCAGGAGGCCGCCCGCCGCTGGATCCTGGATAACATCCAGGTTAAAAAGGATGATGAAGATCTTGCCGCCTGGTACGCACGTACGAATACCAGAATTATGGAGGGTGAAAATGGGACCAGCGAGGAGCTGCCCGAGGGCCAAAAAAACGTCAAATTGGCATTAAATTGCATTGATTACATTGGCTTTATTTCCGGGCACTATTGGAAAATAGAAGGCGATGCCCTGGATTGGATCAGCGCGCCGGTGGCCAAGGTCTGGCAGCGGCTTTGTCCGTACGTCCGGCACGTGCGCACGCTGCGCGGCCAGGCCGATTACTATGCATTTGCCGAGACTCTGGGTGAGCTTTGCATCCAATGGCGGCATGGCAAAGGTCTGCATGATGAGAAATATGTTTCCCAGACCCTTTAGACTGAAAGAATCCTGAACCTAATCGCCGCCCTGGCGGGTTTGCTGAAGGAAATCAAAGCTTCTCAACACGAGGGTCACGATGGATCACAAAGTAACACAAAGAAAAAATCTTTCCCTGGTGCTCCTTTGAGATCCTTCGTGTTCCTTCGTGTTAAATTTTTTTACCTCCGTGCTCCGCCTGCCCCGCGTGTTTTCCGCGGGGTTGTGTTAAATCTTTTTACCTTCCAACCCTTGACAAATTAGAAAAAGTGTTCTATGTTTGTAGTCGAGCACGGGAAGGCTCCCACACCTTCCCGTTGTGCTTTAAGAGCAGCCTTCCCGTGCGAATGTCCATTTTCCACCGACCTTTGACCGAAGTAACGAATACCGATTACCGACTACCGAATACCGAATACCGACTACCGACTACCTACTCCCAAACAACCAATCTAAAATCAAAAATGTCCTCTCTCTCCCAAACCATTCGAAAAACCATCCGCCGCGGCCCCGTCGCCTGGGCCCGGGCCTGCAAGATCCTCCTGCGTCCCTACCAGGTCCAGATCGCAAAGGCCGTCAGGGATTCCGTCCTCAACCACCGCGGCCTCACCTTCGTCATCATCCTCCCCCGCCAGTCCGGCAAGAACGAGCTCCAGTCGCACATTTTCGCCTGGCTCCTCTTTCGTTACTCGCGTATGGGCGGGCGCATCGTCTCCGTTTCCCCCACCTTCAAACCCCAGACCCTCATAAACATGGAGCGCGTCCGCCATTCCCTCGATGCCTGTCTCGGCTCGCGCGGTCTTTGGAAAGCTGCCAGCGGCTACGTCTACCAGTTCAACCAGGCTCGCCTGCAGTTCTTCTCCGGTGAAGCGCGTGCCAAGGTCGTTGGCGCCACCGCCGACCTGCTCCTCTCCGTTGACGAAGCCCAGGAAATCTCCATCGCCAAGTTTGACAAAGACTTCGACCCCATGACTGCCAGCACCAATGCCACCCGCCTCTTCTGGGGCATCCCCTGGACCTCCAATACCCTGCTCGAACGTGAGCGTCGTATCGCCTTGCAGGCCCAGGAAAGGGATGGCATCCAGCGCCTCTTCTGCTACACCGCCGACGATGTCCGCCGTCTCGTCCCTGCCTACGGCGTGCATGTCGACCGTGCCATCGCCGAACACGGCCGGGACCACCCCCGCGTCCGCTCCCAATACTTCTGTGAAACCCTCGACGCCCAGTCCGGCATGTTCACCCCCGCCCGCCTTTCCCTCATCATTTCGCCCTCCATCTTGCCCCCCTCTCCTGATGGCGCACTTCCATCAGGAGAGGGGCCGGGGGTCTTGCCCCCAGACATGGGGGTGAGGTCATCTTCCCCCTCTCCCGATGTGGTCTTCCATCGGGAGAGGGGCCGGGGGTCTTGCCCCCAGACATGGGGGTGGGGTCATCGTCCATCGTCCATGGTCCATCGTCCTTCCTAATCGATGTCGCCGGCATGGACGAATCCGCCGTTGGGGCGACGCACGTTGGGGCGACGCTTGTTGGGGCGACGCATGCGTCGCCCGGGCTCAATAATCCCGGCCGTGATTCCACCGCCCTCACCATCGTCGAGATCGACCTTTCCACCCTCGAAACCCTCCATCATCCCACCTACCATGTCCTTGCCCGCCACAGTTGGGTCGGCGAAAACCACCTCAGTGTCTATGGCAAAATTAAAAGCCTCGCCGAGACCTGGCATCCCCAGCACATCGTCATCGATGCCACCGGCGTTGGCGAAGGCCTCTGGGCCCTGCTCGATCGTGCCTTCCCCTCCCGCCTCATCCCGGTCAAGTTCACCCAGCAGGAAAAATCTGAGATCGGCTGGCGCTTCCTCTCCATTATCGAGACCGGCCGTTTCCGTGACCATTGTCATACCGATGAGGTCCGCCTCCAGTACACCCATTGCATCTGTGAGATCCTCCCCGGCCCCGGCAAGACCCTTCGCTGGGGTGTCCCCGATGGCACCCGCGGTCCCGATGGCGAACTCATTCACGACGACTTCATCCTCGCTGATTCCCTCGTCGCCAAGCTTGACCAGCTCGAATGGCACCTTTCCTTCCCAACCATCATCATCCCTGCCCGTGACCCCCTCCTCGACATGGATCACCGCTTCGGAGACGAAGATTATGATCATTTTTTCGGAGACCGTGACAATCGTCGTTATTTCCCCTAACCCCCTCTGCCTCCCCCCTCATACCGAATACCGATTACCCAATACCGATTACCGTTTACCCAATAACTTCTTCCTCCTTCCTCTCTTCTTCGCGTTCTTCGCGAGCTTCGCGGTAAAAAAACCTTAATCGAAAGGACTCCCATGTCTACCTCAATTCCCTCCCCCTCCTCCAAACGCAAGGCCGGTGCTCCCATTGGCAATCAAAATGCCCTCAAGCATGGCTTCTATGCCATCAAAGCCGAAGTTCTCGCCCGCCTCAGCACCGATATCAAGGGCGAATTCCTGGATGAAATCGACGTATTACGTAGCCTGGTCGATACCAACCTCAGGGTATTCAATGCCAACGAACATCCCACGTTGGAACAATGCCAGACCACCCTGCGTGGGATCAGCCAGTCTTTCGACACCATGAAAGGCCTCTACCTGGTGCAAAGGGTGCTCTACAATAACCAGACCTCCGTTGAAAAAGCCTTGGAAGAGCTTGCTGATATCCCTCCGGAATTGGATTAGCCGCCCCCGGCTTGCAGGGCCTGCGAAGTGCGCCTTTTACAATGCCACCCGTACCTTTAATTGTTCCTCAATTGTTCCGCGAAACAATTCCCCCTAAGACCCCGGGCCTCAGCCCCGGACTCCGAAGTCTCCAGACTTCGGCCTCGGCTCCGGACTCCGAAGTCTCCAGACTTCGGACTCAGCTCCGGACTCCGAAGTCTCCAGACTTCGGACTGTCTCCAGACTTCGACCTCCGCTTACAAAAAGAATAAGCTAAAATTGACCATCCACATCCCCTCCGCCAGGAAGCCAGCATGAATTATCAACAAGCCGTTGCCGGTTATCAAAAAGACCCATCCAAAGAAAATCTAACCCGATTGGTTGCAGAGCTCTGTAATGAAATGACCCTGCGGGAAAAAACGAATCTTCTGCACGGCAGTGCCGCCAGTTTTTTCGCGCGCATCCTCTATGGCGCAGTATTCCGCGGCTCGATCCTGTACCTGCCTTTTCAGGGCGGCGGGTGCCGCAGGCTTGGCATTCCCCGTTATTCCTTTTCGGATGGCCCAAAAGGCGTTGTCACCGGGCGCGGGACCTGTTTCCCCTCGCCGGTCATGCGTGGAGCCAGCTTCGATACCGGATTGGAATACAGGATCGGCACCGCCATGGCCCGGGAGGCAGTCGCAGCCGGGGCCAATTTTTTCGCAGGGATCTGCATCAATCTCATCCGTAATCCCAGGGGCGGGCGCAGCCAGGATTCCCATTCGGAGGACCCCTTTTTGCTGGGACAGATGGGCTCCACGCTGGTAAAGTCCGTCCAGGCCCAGGGCCTGATCGCCTGCCCAAAGCACCTGGCGCTGAACAGCATCGAAAACCTGAGGTTCCTGGAAAGTTCCAACTGCGATGGGCGCACCCTCCGGGAGATTTACCTGCACCATTTCAAAAAATGCGTCGATGCCGGTGCGCTCTCCATCATGGGCGCCTATAATAAAGTAAATGGCGTCTATTGTTGTGAAAACAAGCCTCTCCTGACTGATATTCTCAGGGAAGAATGGGGCTTTGATGGCTTTACGATGTCGGATTTCATGTGGGGGCTGCACTCTACGGCCGGCGCATTAAAAGCCGGTCTGGATGTTGAAATGCCAACTCCCCGATTTTACAACCACCGGCGCATCAAGAAGTGTATGGAACATGGCCAATGTTCGCTGGACGATGTTGACCGGTCGGTCGGGAACATCCTGGGTGTCTTGATCCGCCTGGCGCCGCATATCCAGCCCCAATCCAAAAAAATAATGAGGTGCAAAGAACACCTTGAGCTTGCCGGGGAGGCCGCCGTCAAGGGCATGGTGCTGCTCAAGAACGAAAGTTCTCTTCTCCCGCTGCCAGCGACAGCCAATATCGCCGTGGTGGGACCTTATGCGGATACCGTCAATCTGGGCGATAAGGGCAGCAACTATGTCTCGACCAAAGGGGGCGTGACCCCCTTTGCTGGGTTAAGGAAAAGGTTCCCCAATGCCCGCCTCTACAATGGGCTGGATCCTCAAAAAGCGCTGGCCGCGGCCGCCCGGGCGGAGGCCGTCATCGCCTGCATCGGTTGTGATTCAAAGGATGAGGGCGAGTTCCTGATCAATGTTGGGGAGAAGCTGACCCGCAAACCAAAATACGCTGGTGGTGGTGATCGTGATTCCCTGCGCCTGAACCCTTCCCACCTCGAACTGCTGAAGGCCTTGAAAGCCGCTGGCAGGAAAGTGATCGCCGTGCTCTACACCGGCAGCGTGATCCTGACGGAAGATCTGGAACCGTATACGGATGCCATCATCATGGGCTATTACGGTGGGATCGCTTTTGGGAACGCCCTGGCCTCCCTGCTGTGCGGGGAGCAGAATTTCAGCGGCAAGCTGCCCGTCAGCATCGCGAAGCAGGAAAGCGATTATCCTCCCTTCCTGGAGATCGGGCAGAAGCCGTATGAGATTGAGTATGGCTATTACAACGGCTATTATCTCTTCGATAAGGACGGCATTCAGCCCGCCTATCCCTTTGGTTTCGGTCTCAGTTACACCAGTTTTGAAATCGGCGCGGTTCAAGCCCTGAAGAATGCGCAAGGCGGCATCCGCCTCACCGCATCCATTAAGAACACCGGCGCTCGCCGCGGGGCGGAGGTCCTGCAGGTGTATGTGGGCTCCGCTGGGGCGCACGACCACCGGCCGGTAAAAATGCTGCGCGCCTTCAAGCGGGTCGAACTCGCACCCGCTGAAAGCCGGACCGTCGACCTGGATGTTGCGCTGGAAGATTTGAAGTTTTATGATCTGCAAAAGAAAGCCTGGTCCCTCGACCCTGTCTATAAAGTCTATGTCGGCAATAATAGTGCCGCGGCGGCACTTGTAGCTGACATAACGATGTAGAGGCTGCCGCCCAGGACCTCGGAAGTCTGTCGCAGAGGCCGCGGCAGCCAAGACCTCCGAGTTCTCCAAGAACTTGGAGGTCTGCCGCAGCCGAGACTTCCGAAGTCTTGGAGACTTCGGAAGTCTGCGGCAGAGGCAGAGGCTGGCCCTGGCAGTCCAGGCAATACTTCGGAAGCCCCTAAAGAAAGGTGACCCATGCAAATCCACTCCCTCGGCTATCGCACCGACCTCATCTTCCCCCGCTTTGACGGGCAGATCCTCGACCGCGGCACATACCTGGTCATCCGCACCCCTTCCAACCCCACCTTCTACTGGGGCAATTTCATCCTGTTCCCCGCCCCACCGGGCCAGGGCGACCTGGATGCCTGGAAAGCCCTCTTCGCTCGCGAAGTCGGCACGCCGCCCGAGGTGAGGCATTTTGCCTTTGGCTGGGATACCATCCATGGCGAGACGGGCGTGGTGCAGCCTTTCCTGGAGGCCGGCTTTAACCTGAGCCAGTCCGTGGTCCTGACCGCCCGGCAGGTCAGCCCTCCGCCCAAATTCAACCCGCAGGTCGTCATCCGCCCGCTGACGGAAGACTGGGAGTGGCAGCAAGCTGAACAGAACCAGGTGGCCTGCCGCGAGGCCGGGCACAGCCTGGAGGGCTACCAGGTTTTCAAACGCGATCAAATGAATCGTTACCGCCGGATGAGCCGGGCCGGGCTGGGGGAATGGTTCGGCGCCTTCCTGGAGCAGCGTCTGGTGGCGGACCTGGGGGTCTTTGCGGACGGGGCAGTCGGACGCTTCCAGAGTGTGGGCACCCACCCCGACTACCGCCGGCGCGGCATCTGCGGCACGCTGGTCCACCAGGCCAGCCTGCATGCCTTTGAGAAGATGGGGGTGGAAACCCTGGTCATGGTGGCGGATGAGCATTATTTTGCCGCCGGGATCTACGAGTCAGTCGGCTTTCGGCCCGCCGAGCACCAGGTGGGGCTGGATTGGTGGGAGAAAGGCGATGGTTAGAGGTAAGACTTCCCAAGTCTTGCCTGCCACCTGCCCTGCGCCCTATGCGGGGTGGCAGTCCAGGGGAGAACTCGGAGGCCTACGGCAGAGACTGCAGCAGCCGGGACTTCCGAAGTCTTGCCTGCCCTGGCTGGCAAGCCAGGGGAGACTTCGGAAGTCTGCGGCAGAGGCTGCAGCAGCCGGGACCTCCGAGTTTTCTAAAAACTCGGAGGTCTGCGGCAGAGGCAGAGGCTGCGGTAGCCAAGATTTCCCAAGTCTTGCCTGCCACCTGCCCCGCGCCCTATGCGGGGTGGCAGTCCAGGGGAGAACTCGGAGGTCTGCCAGACTGGTCCCGACGTGGAGCGGGATTGTCTGCAGGAGGCCTGGCGGCTGCCAGGCCTTCCCAGAAATTTGGCTGGACTCCCGATGATCATTCACATTACCGGGAGCCGGAAAGCGGGTGCGGAATGTCCGACATGGGCGGAGTGCGGAAGCCATAGACTGCGATGGAAGGCGGCACATCCGACATCAGGGGCGTCCGGAAGCCAGCCACCGAGATGGAAGGCAGCACGTCCGACATGAGCGGTGTCCGGAAACCATAGACTGCGATGGAAGGCAGCACGTCCGACATGAGCGGCGTCCGGAAGCCAGTCACTGCGATGGAGAGCGGAATATCCGACAATAGCGGCGTCCTGAAGCCAGTTACGGAAATCGGTGGGACGATGTTCGACATGAGCGGCGTCCGGAAGCCGGTTACACCGATGTTTTCCGCCATGACCGGGACCAGCTGTGCAGCAGCCAAAAGCAGGATCGCTGCCACGGTGACCAGATTTAACTTTGAAAATGTACGTGTGTTCATTCTTACTCCTTTGGCGTTACGCCGAATGTTTGTATAATGCAATCATAATTGTGCCCGAGGTATGGCATAATGCGAAAAGTGATACCATTTCTGATACAAATGAGCCGCCATGACTGACGAAGAAATGCCCTTTGGAACCTGGCTGCGGAAGGAACGCCGCCGGCTGGACCTTACCCGCCAGGCCCTGGCTGGCCGGGCTGGCTGTGCTGAAATCACGCTGCGGCGGATCGAAGCGGGAACGCTCAAACCCTCCCGGGAGCTGGCGCACATTCTGCTCGAACAGGTTGGCATTCCCGCCGCAGAGCTTGAGCGCTGGATCGACTATGCCCGCGGACTCGCCGTTTACCCGGATCAACCCCAGGTGCCAGCACTTGCAAGCGCAGCCTCCAATCTGCCTGCCTACCTGACCAAATTCATCGGACGGGCCAGGGAAACCGACGAGGTCAGGCAGCTGGTTGAACAGCAACGCATGGTGACATTGACCGGTCCCGGCGGGGTCGGAAAAACACGCCTGGCCGGCAGGATCGCTGAGCAGGTATTGGAACAATTTCCCGACGGGGTGTGGATGGTTGAACTGGCCTCCCAAACCAACCCGGAACTGGTCCCGCAAATGCTGGCGACGGTATTTGATATCACCACCAAGTCCAGGATCTCCTACCAGGACCTGCTGGTTGCCTTCCTGCGGCCTCGAAAAATCCTGGTCATCCTGGATAATTGCGAGCACCTTTTGCAGGCGTGCGCACAGCTGGCGGAGATGCTCCTGAAAGCCTGCCCCGACTTGAAAATCCTGGCCACCAGCCGGGAAGCGCTCAAGCTGATGGGAGAGGCGGTCTATCGCGTCCCCAGCCTGCAGATCCCGCTTGAACAGGAGACGCTGGAGGGCTACCGGCAGTTCGAAGCAATCCAGTTATTTGAAGAACGCGCCCGACTGGTACAATCCGATTTTAATTTGACACTGGAGAACATCCCATTCGTGCTGCAGATTTGCCGGCGGCTGGACGGCATCCCCCTGGCGATCGAACTTGCCGCGGCGCGCGTCAACATTTTTTCGATCGAACAAATCGCCGCGAAATTGGATGAGAGCTTCAACCTGCTCACGAACGGCAGCCGCACCGCCCTGCCGCAGCAGCAGACCATCCGCGGCTCGATCGAATGGAGCTGGCAGCTGCTCGATGAGGCGGAACTGACCGTACTGCGGCGCCTGTCGGTCTTTGCGGGCGGGTGGACTCTGGAGGCCGCTGAAGAGGTTTGCAGCAGCAATGGCATTGAAGCAGCCCAGGTGGCCAGTCTCATGGCGCGGCTGGCAGAAAAAAGCCTGGTCAGCGCCAACCAGGCTCCCGGCAATGAGCGGCGCTACCATCTGCATGACATGATCTGTGAGTTCTCGGCTGAAAAAATGGAATCCGGCGAGGTGGAGATCACCCGCGGGCAGCATTTGCAGTACTTCCTCAAGTTTTCCGAGCTGGCCGAGCCGGCCTTGTACGGACCCGACCAACTGACCTGGATCTCCCGCCTCAAAGACGAGCTGGGCAACCTGCGTTCCGCCCTTTGGTGGGCGGCCAGGACGGATATTGAAGCCGGGTTATTCATCGTCGGACGGCTGTACGGGGAGCTGGATCTGCAGGAAGTGCTGCACTGGTCTGCTGAATTGACCGGCAGGCCGGAATCGCACCAATTTCCACTGGCACGCGCAAAAGCCCTGCTGGCACAAGCCAACGTGCTGTGGTCTCTCGAGCAATTCGACGCATCCCGCTCGGCAGCCGACGAAAGCCTGGCCCTGTTTCGCTCGTGCAATGACCGGGAAGGCGAATTCGAAAACCTGATGACCATTGCGGGCATTGTCCAGCTGCGGGAAGGGATGGAAGGGAAAGTGGAGTATAACTTGCAGGCGCTTGCCCTGGCGCGTTCAATGGGAGACTCTTTGAGACAGGCCAGGGCGCTTAGCGCACTCGCCTGGGATCAGCGTGACCCGGAGCTTGCCAGGCAATACCGCCAGGAAGCTGTCAGGCTGTACCGCCAGGCGGGGGACTGGCGTTCATTGGCATTCACGCTGGCCATCTACGGGGACACGCTGCTGGCAAATGGAGAGGTTCAGGCTGCCCGGCCCCTGCTGGAAGAAGCCCTCGCATTGATCCGCCGGATGAATTACAAGCAGGGGATGGAGTTCGTGCTGGTGGCCCGGAGCCGCCAGGCGCTCATGGAGGGCAAGTATGCCCAGGCACGTGCCCACCTGCAGGAATGGCTGGCCCTGGCATCGGAGCTGGGGAACCGCATGGGCTACCTGTATGGGCGCGCCCGTCTCGGGCAGGTGGCCCTTTTGGAAGGGAATCTCGCTGAAGGCTTCCAGATCCTGAAAGAGACCTGCCTGGAATTCCGGAAGGATGAGAACCTGGCTGGACTGGCTTTTACCCTGGAAAGACTGGCCCATTATTGTCTTCTCTCCCATCAGCCTGAACTTTCTGCCAGGTTGTACGCCTGGGTGGACGGCGTCCAAACAAAGATCGGGGTTAATCTCCCCACCTCCGAGCAGGCCGAAGTCGAGCGCGACCTGGCGGCGTGCAGCGCTGGGCTGGATAAAACCGCCTTCGAAGAAGCCTTACAGCAGGGGCATGACATGTCGCTGGAAGATGCGCTTCAACTGGCGCTGGAGTAAAGGCGCTGGCGGAATCACGACCTCCGAGTTCTGGGAGAACCCGGAGGTCTGCAAAGTCTGCCATCTCTGGCCCCTCCCCATGATTATCAGGAAATCAGGTCATCCCATGCATGGATTTATGTTAAACGGCAGCTCGATGGGCTGGATCAATAAGAAATCCCAGGACCAGACTCCGGCCAGAAAACCGCTCAGCCGGCATTGTAATTTTGGGAATAGCGGGAACCGGTTTCCCTTTTCACCGAACGCCTCACGCAGGGCCGCTCTTGTCATTAATTCTTTGTGTTGCTCATGGAGACGATCATTTAAGATTACTTCCAAAAAGTAATACGTTAGCATTCTCGACTCCTTTTTTAACGGTGGATATAATATACCTTATAATATCTAAATTGTCAAATATAAACCGGGGCCAACTCACACCTTGGGTGAATCTGCACTGACATATTGACAAAATCCATTTTTTGTATATAATACAAATATCTTTTCAATACAAAGTACTTTTCTAGAGAAAGGAACTTTCATGTCAACCGGACTCAATCTCAAGGAAATCGAGCGCAAAGCTTTCCGTTCCACCTATCAGGACGGCCTGTGGGACATGTACATGGGCCTGATCGTCGTGTGCATGGCTTTTTTCATCTACCGCCCCGCCGGCGGATACAGCCCAATGAATGTCATCCTCATGGTGCTGGCGTTCGGCCTGGCTTACGGCCTCTTCCGGGCCGGCAAGAAGTACATCACCCTGCCGCGCATGGGACAGGTGCGCTTTGGGGCAGTGCGCAAGCGGAAGGCGAGAACCCTGGCCATCCTCCTGGGCGTGTTCGTCCTGTTCCAGGTCGGGTTGGTCGGCCTGACCACTTTGGGCTGGTTAAATCCGCAGACGGGCACAAAGTGGAACAACTTTCTGAATGAACACGGCGGCTCCCTGCCGCTGGTGGCTGCGATCGGATCCCTGATGCTTGGGACCAGCATGATCGTCATTGCGTATTTCTCGGATTTCCCGCGCGGCTATGCCATCGCCATCCTGATGGCACTGGCGGTCTTCCTGATGATCTGGCTCAACGAGCCGGCCTGGCCGGTGCTGATCGGCGTGTTGATCATCATTCCGGGCCTGGTGCTCTTCGTGCGCTTCCTGAAGACCTATCCCCTGCGGCGGGAGGGGACGCCCAATGGATAAGAACCCATCCAAAAACCCAGCTCAAGGCGGCATCCCCGCCACCGGGGAAAGTACCCGGAATGGGCACGGCGGCAAGAGCATTCCCGGGACCAGTTCGGGAAGCGCCGGCAGTTCCGACCTCTCCGAATTAGCCGACCTGGACCGGCTGGTGCACGAACCCGCCCGGCTGGCCGTGATGGCCCTGCTCTACGTGGTTGAAAGCGCCGATTTCACCTTCCTGATGAACCAGACCGGCCTGACCTGGGGCAATCTTTCCACCCACATGAGCAAACTGGAAGAAGGCGGTTATCTCGAAGTTGAAAAAAGCTTCAGGGGTCGTCGCCCCAACACCACGCTGCGGCTCACCCCCCTGGGGCGAAAGGCTTTTCAGGACTATGCCCGGAAGATGAAGCAGTTCTTCCAGGGTCTGCCGGGCTGAAGATGGGCCTCCGGGTTCTTCCCTGGCCTGCCAGTTGTAGGTCACGTTTCCAACGTGACGAGTGAGCAGTTGCAGCGACCACGTAAAATACGTGACCTACGAAGCATATTTATAGGTCACGCTTCCAACGTAACGAGTCAGCAGCTGCAGCGGTCACGTAAAATACGTGACCTACGAAGCGGGCATATTTGTAGGTCACGTTTCCAAGGTGACGAGTCTGCAGCTGCGGCAGTCACGTAAAATACGTGACCTACGAGGCTATAATAAGGCATGAATTTTCATCGATACTACATTCCCGGCGCGGCAGTGTTTATCACACAGGTTGTCCAGGATCGAAGACCGGTTTTCCTCGACCCGCTCCTTATCGGAATGCTGCGTTCTACCCTCAGGAAGGTCAAGGAGCTCCATCCTTTTATCATGCTCGGTTACGTCTTCCTGCCTGATCATTTCCACATTCTCATCCAGCCAACGGGAACAAGCAACTTCAGCCAGGTTATGCACTCGCTTAAGATCAATTTCACCAAGGCATACAAAGAATCGGCAGGTAGTACAGATCCACTAAAATTCTGGCAAAAGCGTTTTTGGGATCATATCATCCGAGATGAGCGCGATCTGGAAAACCACCTGTATTACATTCATGCCAACCCCGTCAAGCACGGCCTGGTTTCGGATCCGGGCGATTGGCCACACAGCAGTTTCCGTGAATGGGAGAAAAGGGGCTTATACCCTGAAGCATTGGTCTGGAATGAGCCTGCAAATTCCCTGTGGGGGGAGTGAACGCAGAGGTCACGTAAAATACGTGACCTACAACTGGTTGGTCAAGTAGGTCACGTTTCCAACGTGACGAGTTAACGGCTGCAGCGGTCACGTAAAATACGTGACCTACAACTGATTGGTCAAGTAGGTCACGTTTCCAACGTGACGAGTTTGCAGCTACAACTGGTTGGTCAAGTAGGTCACGTTTCCAACGTGACGAGTTTGCAGCTGCTGCTGCAGCGGTCACGTAAAATACATGACCTACAGCTGATTAAGATACCCCTCAGCCAGCCTGTCAATCCCTTTTTCTTTGCCGGCAAGTTTTGCGGCTTCCACCTGTTCTGGAGGCAGGCTGATTTTTTCCATGATCTCCAGCGCTTCATCTTTGAACGCCTTGCGGCAGGCGGGGTGCTCCAGCACCGCCGCCAGGATCTCCAATGCAGCCGCCGGTCGGCCGGTTTTGACCATCAGGAGCGCCACACCGTCCAGGCAGTCCAATTCTTCGGGAATATTGGATATCTTTAGCGCAATTTCCAGCGCTTCCCTGATCCTGCCACCCGCTTCTTCCAGTTTGCCTTCCTGCAATTCCAATTTACCCAGCTTTTTCAGGCAGACCGAGCGCGGCCATTCCCGGTCAGGATACCAGTTCGTGGAGCGTTGAATTTCTTCCAGGCCCTGCAAGTAATATTGGCGTGCAAGGTCAGGCTCATTACTGGCGCGGGCTACGTCGCCCAGATCTGCCAATGCCATTCCGGCTCCGCTGGGATCCTTTACTGCGCGAAACAGCTTCAAGCTGCGCAGGTCATACTCCCTGGCGAGGTCAACCTCTCCCTGCAGCAATTTGATGTAGCCGATCGAGGCATAATGCGAGGCTATGTGATGGCGGCGCCCCATGTTATTCAAAAACACCAGGTTATCCTGCAAGTACCCCAATGCCTGGGTGTAATCTCCCAGATTCATGGCCATGATGCCCAAGGCATAACGGGTGCTTACCTGGCGCCAGGCGTCTCCCAGCTGTTGGAAAAGGTCCAGCGCATTTTCGTAGTACTGGCGCGCCTCCAGGTAACGCCCGCCCCACGAGGCCCAATCCCCCAGGCCGGTATAACATAAGGATAAGCCCCACAGGTCATGCAGCTCTTCAAACTGGCGCAGGGTGGCTTGCATCTTTGGTCCGCGTTCAGCATCGATACCCCGGATGGACGAGTAGTTCCAAATAAAATCAGCCAGCGCAGCCGCATGTTCATCTCCGGAAGCCCGGAATTCCTGCAGGCATTCCCGGTAGATGTTTTCCGCCTCTGCCTCGCGAAGGGCCGGCAGACCGAAATCGATGAGCAGCAAGGCAAAGGCCCGCTCAGGGCTCCCGGGCAGGGTCTGGGACACTCTCAAGGTGTCCTGCCGGGACAAATCAGAGCTCACCCACAGGCTGGCTTCCAGCCCGGCCTGTGAAGCCAGGATCATCGCCAGCATGGCGGTCGTTTTGGCATCGGACGGATTTGCGGCGTGGAGAGAGCGCAGCTGCCGGGCGGCAAAGGCAATCATCTCCCTGGTTTCCTCGAACCGGCTGCGCATATTGAAAAACAGGACGAAGGTTCGTATGGCAATGTGGAGCAGATCCATGCGCCCATTTGCCAGCGCCCAATTCCAGGCCGACTGCAGGTTCTCCATTTCAGCGTCCAGCAGATCAAGCGCCTGCACCTGCCCGCCGTCTTTCAGCAGCGGGTCCATTTCAGCCAGGTAGCCCAGGTAATACTCGCTGTAGCCTTCCAGAACCTGTCCTTTTTCCTGGGGGACTTCCTCCAGCTTCCCTGCGGCATACTGGCGCAGGGTTTCATGGATATTGTAGCGTCCATCTGGCTGGCGGTGGACAAGCGAGGCGTCAATCAGCCCGGAAAGCTGCTGCAGCGAGGCGCCAGCCACCTGTGCCGCGGCTTCCCGGCGGAAACCAGCCCGAAAGACTGCCAATTTTCGAAAAACCGCCCGTTCCACTTCACTGAGCAGGCGCCAGGACTGCTCAAAAACCGCCCGCAGGCTGCGGTGTCGTTCCGCCACGCCTCGTTGTGAAGTGGTTAAGAAGTCCAGGCTGGCCTGCATCTCCCGGGCGATTTCCTGGCAGGACAGCGTGCGCACCCATGCAGCTGCCAGCTCGATCCCCAGCGGCATCCCCTCGACCATGCGGCAAATATCACTGACCGCCAACAGGTCGGTTTCCGTGAAACGCATCTCCACATTTCCCTTGCGGGCATTCTGGATGAAAAGCTGCAGCGAGCTGAATTCTTCCAGTTTCCCAGGGGTATCCTGCCCGGGAAAAGCCATCCCTTTGACCTGCATGGCCCGCTCTTCCGGGAGATTGAGGCGTATGCGGGAGGTTGCCAGGATTTTGATCCCCGGGGCGGCCGTCAGAAGCTCGGAAAAAAGCCCCGTGCCTTCCACCAGCTGTTCCAGGTTATCCAATACCAGCAGCATACGCTTGCCGCGCAGAAAATCCAGCAGCCGGTCGAAATCGGTCTCCTGCGCGTGTCCCTGCGGGGTGGGTGCCACTCCCAGCTCGCTGGCGATGCGGCCCGCCAGCTGGTCGGCGCGGTCCAGCGCAGCCAGGGGAACGAAGATCACACCGTTGGGAAACAGCGGATCGCCGGAATCCAGGAGGCTGGCGGCTTGAAGAGCAAGGCGCGTCTTGCCAATCCCCCCCTGTCCCACCAGGGTGAGCAGCCGGCACTGCGGATCGGCGAGCAGAGCGGCGATCTCATTCAGTTCGGCCTGGCGCCCGATGAACGGGGAGGCCTGCGCCGAGGCGATTGATTGGGCAGCCGGGCTTTTTTGCAGGGTTTCAAGCCGGGCGGATGCGGCAGGCTTGACCAAGCCCTGGCGGATTTGTTCAGCCAGTCCGGTAGTCGCCGGTTCAGGTGGGATGTGGAGAGCTTCTTCCAGCAGGTGCTGGCAGGCCTCATACTGACGCAAGGCGGCGCTCTTTTGCCCCGCCTGGGCATACAGCCGCATCAGCTGCCGGTGGGCTTCTTCATTTAGATTATCCAGTCCCAGGCGGCGGCGGGCATGGGCGATGGCGGTTTCTGTCTCGCCCTGGCTGGCGCAGGCGGCGGCCAGTTCTTCCAGCACCCTGCCCAGGCGCTGGCGCAGATTTTCCGCACGAACCAGCTGCCATTCATCAAAATCGGGGCTGTCACGCAGGCTGAAACCCGCCATGAAATCTCCCCGGTAAAGGGAGGCGGCTTCCGCCAGGGCAGTGATCCGCCCGGGGTCCCGCTCTGCAGTGGTTGGGGTGACGGCCCGGGATTCAAATTCATTCACGTCAATCCACAGCTCCAGGGCGTGCCCCAGGCCCACCTTCTCCCGCCCGGCCTCCAATCCGCCCTTTCCGAGCAGCTGGTTCAGCTCCCACAGCGTCCGCCGCAGGTAGGCATAGCCTTTCGAGGCTTCGGCCTCCGGCCAGAAAAAAGCTGCCAGGGAGGCGCGGCTGGCTGGCGGCTTTTCCAGGCAGAGATAAGCCAGCAGGGCCACCACCTTGTGCCGGTCAGTTTCCAGCTGGCGGCCGTTGATCTCGACCTGGGGATTTCCCAATAAGCGCACGGTTAATCGAGGCATGCCTGCTCCATGAAACATTATATCTGATTTCAAAATTCCTTCTTCCGAAACGTTTTTCGAAACGCCTCCGCCAACGCTTGCGAAACTTCCGCCTGCTATGATGATGTCAGAAACAAGAAATGAACGGAGGAACGCAGGCATGGACTTTGTGAGTGGATACGCTTACGGCAACTGGATGGACCCCAACCGGGCGCGCATCCAACAGGTGGAAAAGCTGGTCGACCGCTATCATGCGATCAGGCGGCACGGGCGCCTGGACAGCCTGTTCGGCCGCCTGACAGGCCGTTCATCCCAGCTGCTGGACCTGGCTGCAGTGCATGGCCGCCTGGAAGGACAGCGCTCGTATGCCGGCACCCGCCCGGTCAGGATCAGCCAGATCCGCGGCAGCGAAGGCCGCTGCCAGGATTTCGACCAGGAATTCAACCCGCGTTCGGAGAAAAATCTCGCCCGCTGGTTAAGCGTGGCCCAGGCAAAGCTGCAGGGAGTGGTGCTCCCGCCGGTCGAGCTGATCCAGGTGGGTGAGACCTACTTTGTGCGGGATGGGCACCACCGCATATCGGTGGCGCATGCGCTGGGCGAAGAATACATCGACGCGGAGATCACCCTCGAGAAATAGATCACAACCTGGAGATTGCAATATAATCCCCTGCATGCCGAGCATAGCAGATTGTAGGTCACGTTTCCAACGTGACGAGTCAGCGGCCGAGGCGGTCACGTAGGATACGTGACCTACGCGGCCATGCCCAGCATCGCAAGCCAGGTCAAGCTCTTTAAGGGAACGGGTGATATCCTTTCCTGCACAAGGTGAGCACATGGACAACCGGGATAATGTTAATGCCGTTCAGCGGATGCAGTCGTTCATCGAGGCGCATCTCCAGCAGCCAATCACACTCCACATGCTGGCCCAGGCGGCGGGATATTCGCCATGGCACGCCGCCAGGATCTTCAAGACGCTGACCGGGAAGAGCCCCTTCGAGTACATCCGCCTGGTGCGGCTCTCGCGGGCAGCCGTCCGGCTGCGGGACGAGGATATCCGCGTGGTGGACGTGGCCTTCGATTTCGTCTTCGACTCGCACGAGGGCTTCACGCGTGCCTTCTCGAAGCAGTTCGGGGTCACGCCGAAGCACTTTGCCCGCACCCGGCGCCCAATCCGTTATTTCCTTCCCCCAACCGTCCGTGAAACCCAGAATGGGCGAGAACTATCCCGCCCCACCATGCAAAAAGGAGACCAAATGTCCGAGAACCAGAAGAGCAGTACCATTTTCGTCCAGGTCGTGGACCGCCCGGCGCGGAAACTGATCCTCAAACGCGGTATAAAAGCCGCCGATTATTATGCCTACTGCGGAGAGGTGGGCTGCGAGGTGTGGGATGTGCTGTGCGGGATCAAGCAGGCCCTGTATGAGCCGATCGGGATGTGGCTGCCGGAAAACCTGCGCAAACCCGGCACCTCCACCTACGCCCAGGGGGTGGAAATGCCCCTGGATTATGCCGGTCCCGTCCCGGAGGGACTTGAGCTGATCGAGCTGCCGCCGTGCAAGATGGTGATCTTCCAGGGACAGCCGTATGACGACGCCAATTTTGAACAGGCCATCAGCAGCCTGTGGGAGACGTTGAAGGACTACAACCCCGAGATCTACGGCTTCCGGTGGGCGGATGAAGATGGGCCGCGCTTCCAGCTCGAGCCCCAGGGCTACCGCGGCTATATCGAGGGCCGGCCGGTCAGGGCAATCCAGTAAAAAAGCAGATTTCCGAAGTCAGTGGCAAAGGCTGCGGCAGCCGGGACTTCGGAAGTCTCTACGTCTTCGGAATTCACGGGTGGTAGGAGATGCGGCAATTCACGAATTGCCGCTACTGGCAGATAAAATCGGATAAGCGCTCATCCAACCCGAAGGCATAGTCAATTAAGACCTCATATGCCGTCTCTGCAGCAGATTGAGCCACCACCAGTGCATGGCAGCGGACAAATACCAGCTTCGACCCGGGTGTGGAGGTCACGGATTGGGCGTATCCAAACGATTTTGCTCCCGGGCCATGGCGCTCATCCAGGGGCTGCCCGGCATTTGCCAGCCCGGAATGGAGATATTCATATGCCATGGCAGCCTGTTCTGAAGTTTCAAACAGGTAAATGGATATGCGGCCATCTTTGCCGCCCGGTTGGGTTAAATCTTGGCGGGACTGGTTGATCGGGCTGGTTTCAAACCCGGACAGATCCGCATCCCCGGGTCCATCTGACCTGGTCTGCGCTGGCGCAAAACCGGCCGGCGGGCCAATGGGAAGGAATATGGTTTGGGAAAGGTCCAGATCCTTGAGCGATACCGGGGTGGGCGGCGAAACAGGAAAGCCGGTAGCCGCAGCCGCCTGTGTCTCGGCGATCGCGGTCCCGATGATCTCCGGCGATGGCGCACAGGCGGACAGCAGCCCAAGCGCCAGTACGAAAAGGATGGTCTTTTTCATGGGCCATACTCCTCTCTGAAGCTGGAATTGTACAACAAAGCAAGTCAATGTGCGTATGGAGTTGGGGGAAATCTTTTATCACGAATAGGACGAATGAGTCCACTGAAAAAACAGCACTTTAACAAGTGAAGCACGACAATGGCCTCTCAAAAAGCCGCATAAAGACTTCCGTGCGAAGCCAACACAAACGCAAAAAAGAGACTAAAGGTTGTTCCGAGGAGCCTATTTCAGGCTCTTTAGGAGCGATTTGCAACTGATCCTTCTTGAATTTGGCTTTTTCATAACGCAAGATACTGCGCACATTGCTCATCAAAGCCGATCCGACGATCAAACTGGTGACCCGGAACAAGCCGCGGACCGGCAATTTACCTGCCGGGAACGAATGCTTGATCTGTGCGCATGGTGGCTTCCACCGCAGCCCGCAAGTTTTTGCCGCTGTGTTTTTGCTGATCTTTTGCCCGGCGGCGCCTGGCTACTTGAACCTCATGCAGGTTGAAATCCAGGTGATAGTGTTTGTCGCGTTTGCCTGGCTTGACGCGGCATTGACCACTTTTATGAAAAGGACAGGTTTCGCAATGAAGCGGTTCAAAATCAGCAACCAGGGCGCCTTTCTTGTTTCCCCAGTGAATGCGAGCAACCTGTTCCTGTGGACAAGTCATCTGGATGGGCACTCCTTGTTCATCAACCTGGAAGGTATAGGCTGCCAAACCGAATTTACCTTGATCTGGGTGACGGCCTTTGATGGCGGTTGGGACTAATTCCACATGGTTTTTCTGTAAGACCGGATCGGCTTCCGGACTGCTGTACGCGCCGTCCGTATGCAGGGTTTCCAGGTCCGTGCGCTGCTTCAAATCCGGTACAGCGAGTAATCATCAGATCAGAATCCTCCACATGATTGGGTGCCACCTGAACCTTGGTGATCAGCTGGCAAGGATTGCTTGGTTCGCAGGTCTCAGCCAGGTTGGCCACGTAGCCTTTGTACTCCTGCTCCTGCTTGCGCCGAAAGGTAGCTTCCAGGTCATCGCAGGACTGCAAACACTCGGCACTGATCTCTTCGTTTTTCTTGGCCCGCACCTGTTGGCCTTCCAGGTGAAAATTATCACTGAAAAAGCGCTCGAAAACTTGAAAGACGGGTTCTGACCCGTAACACTCTTTCAACTCACTCCGGACCCGATACATGCTCTCGCCTACCTGCTGAATGTTCCGATGGGTTTCTTCTTTCCCTTTGATGCTATACGTATACTGCCCAGAACTGACTTTCAAGTAGGGTGCAAACATCTCTTTGTAGCTTTGTCGATCAGCTTCGGATAAAATGCGGTAAAGACGCTGAATGGCTTCTACCAACAACTGCAAGCGACTCATATCCATGATGTTACTGGCAATTTGCGTGCTATCCATTCGTTGAATGTGCGTCTGAATTTTCAAGTCGCTAATCTGCTGATCTGTGATCTCTTCAAATGCCTTTACCAGGAGATTGACCCCTTGGGCTTGATTGTACCGGCTCAAACGCTGTCGAAAATTGTACAGCGTGCGTATATCAAATTCGCCTTCTTTCAAATCTCGGTAGCCCAAGGCATAGCGTACTTGCATATCAAAAACAGAATGATCGTACAATTCTTCGTCACTCCAGCCAAATCCAGCCTTGAGCGTTTCCAGGCCCACCAATACATTCACCGGTATGTTTGGCCGGGAGGGTTGATCATCATATAAAACTGCAAAAGCTTCTTCTTTCAAACGACAGAAGGTCTCTCGATAGAATACGCCTGCCCAGGATCGATCCAGACGTTGCTGGTGTTTCTCGGGAAGATCGCTCACATTGCTGATCAGCAAGGGTTGTAGATGACGTTTATTCGCTTTGAACATGCTTCACTTTTTCCGCAGGAAGGATGTCTCTATTATATTAAACTCTTACCTTTTTCGTCCAATCGTTTTTTCAGTGGACTCACGAATGCGGCGAATGGCACGAATAATTCATTACACGGCGGGGAGTCAAGGCTAACCAAGAGCCATAATTTGTGCGATAATACGCATATGACCCGAAATTCCTCAAGAAGTAGATTGGTTTGGCTGGCCTGCGCCCTGGCAGTGCTGTTACTGGCGGCCTGCGGCGCCATGGCGAATGCTCCGGAGACTCCCTATGCGGGTGCCCCAGCGACCGCGGCCCCGGCCACATCCGCCCCCGTGAGTGCTCCGACCAGCGCAGCCAACCCGCCGCCCACCAGCGAACCCCAACCGCTCCCCACCGTGGACCTCCGCACCCAGCTCAACCAGGTCGACGCGGCCCTGCGCCGGCAGATGACCGGCAGCATCGCCTACAACAAGCCGGAAAGCATGAACCTGGACGAAACGGCCATGATTGAGCTGCTGCTGAACCCAGCCGTACCGGCCGATGAATTGGGGACGCAGGTGACGGAACCCGGCAGCGTGCAGACCGCCACGGTCGAGATCACCCCGCAGATGAAGGCGGTGCTGATTTCGCCGCTGGCCGAAGCCTTCACCATCCAGCCCATCCAGGACGAAGTGCAGTTGATCAGCGCCTCCGAGACCACCCGCTGGTCCTGGTCGGTCACGGCCCGGGAAAGCGGGACGCAGAAACTGCTGCTGGTCATCTCGCGCCTGGTGAAATTCGAAGGCCAGGATTACTGGCGCGAAGTGGAAACCTATACGGCCAATATCAAGATCGATGTGCCATTTGCCCGGCGGATCAGCTCCCTGGATTGGAAGTGGATCGTCAGTGTCTGCCTTGCCCTGGCATCCATGCCTTTTATCTGGAACTGGGTTGCAAGGAGAAGAAGGAAGAGCGGGGGAGGGTAATTTACTACCCTTGCGAAGGTTCCATTTCCGGCATTTTTCGGATGAAGTCATGCTTCCTGGATGCAAAGTAATGCCGGGCCCAGTCATAACCTTCGCAAGGATGAAATGAGTAAACCCCCCTTGTTTTTTTGGGGACTGCGGCGTATAAATGGACAGGCCTCCCCGGATTGGCTTGGGACGCAGGCCGGGAAGTGCATTTCCCGAATGACTTTCTGAGGTTAGAAAATGAAGAAAATAATAAAGCGCATTCTTTCGAAATATGACTCCTTCTGGACACCGGTGATTATTGCTGCGATTGGCGTTGCTTTCTATTCACTGCGTTTCTTCGAAAATCCGATCGAAGATTATGTCCCTCACCTGTCCGCCATTGCCATTTCGCTAATTGTGGTCGCCTTTATTCTGCTTATCCTGGGTGGGCCTGTAAATTGGTTTCAAGCAGATGACAAGACAAAAGGGGAAGAAGAGAAATACAGGGATTAAAGGATAAAGGAGTATCTTTTTGGGAATCATTATCGAGTCGATCATTTTGGGGCTCGTCCAGGGAGCGACGGAGTTTATTCCCATCTCCAGTTCAGCTCACCTCATCTTCATCCCCTACCTGTTTGGCTGGACCGATCCGGCCATCACCAGCCTGACCTTCGATGTGGCCCTGCACCTGGGAACCCTGGTCGCCCTGCTGGCCTACTTCGCCAAAGACTGGCTGCGCCTGATCCGGGCCTTGTTGAAGATCATCGCTGAGCGCCGCATCGGCACGGATCCGGACCGCAGGCTGGCCATCCTGGTGCTGGTTGGGACGCTCCCGGGAGGGCTGGTGGGGGTGCTGTTGGAAAGCAGGATTGACGCGCTCTTTCACCGGCCTGGCGTGCCCATCTCTTCCACTGCGATGATCGTCATGGCGGGCATTATTGCCGGTTTTGGGGTGCTGCTGCTGCTGGCAGACCGGCTTGGCCGGCAGACGAAGTATATGGAAGACCTGTCTCTAAAGGATACGCTGCTGATCGGCCTGTCCCAGGCGCTGGCGGTCTTCCCGGGCGTATCCCGCTCGGGATCCACCATTACCACCGGTCTGGCGCTGGGACTGGAGCGCGAGGATGCGGCCAGGTTCTCTTTCCTGCTCTCAGCCCCCATCATTCTGGCTGCCGGGGTAAAAAGCGCCTGGGTCATTTTCTCAGGGATGCACACCGGCGCGCTGGCGCGCACCGACATGATCGTATTCCCGATCGGCTTCGTCATGGCTGCCCTGAGCGGCTTCTTATGTATCCGCTTCTTATTGGAATATCTTCAAACCAACAACATGAAGGTTTTTGTGTATTATCGCTGGGGGCTGGCGCTGGTGATCCTCCTGGTGGCTTTGATCGGAAGATAATTTCTACGCCCCCGGCCTGGTGACCGATGCGGTTGAAACTTCTTCGCGTTCTTCCAGACTTCGCGGTTAAGGATCTTTACCGAAGGACTTTGCCACCACCCTGCTCATCCCTCCGGCATACCCTGGGCTGGATGACTATCGAATCACCAACGGCAGGTACATCATCCAATCAACGAGTTTATATTCAAACGCGCCAATATCACAATGCGCACCTTGCGGACGTGCCACGCCGCGTTGGTCGGTGGCGGCACAGGTGGCATCGTTGCCTGCATCGAGCGCGGATGAGCCTGGCAGGAGAGGCATGGTCCAGGTATAACCACCGTAGTTCCCGAGCGTGCCCAGGCGCGGATTAGCGGTGATGATGTTTGAGCACGTGCCTCCTGCGGGACACCCGCCCTGGATGACAGTGTCATTCAGAGTGGGTGTGAGCAAGCCGCCCCCCGTGCCGCCGACGGCAATCTGGGCCCCGCCCTCGACCGCCGAGTTACCCCAAAAAATGGTGTCGCGGATCAGCGCGCGGCTGGCGTCGTTATAGATCGCGCCGCCCCAGCGTCCGGCGGTATTGCCGCTGAAAGTGACGTTCGTCAACCGCGGACTGCTGGATTTGCTCCGCAGCCCTCCGCCGTAAGTATCCGCCGAGTTGCTGCTGAAGGTGACGTTCGTCAACCCTGGGCTGCCGGAGCCGACGTACATCCCGCCGCCGGATTTGGAGGCCAGGTTGGCGTTGAAAGTGACATTCTCCAAGACCATATCGCTTTCCAGCGTATACAACCCGCCGCCATCATTGTCCGAAGTGTTTCCGGTGAAGGTGACGTCCATCAGGGTTGGGCTGCCGGCGAAGTTGTACATCCCGCCGCCCCTTCCGTTGGAGCCCTTGGTCGAGTTGCCGGTGAAGCTGACTTTCACCAACACCGGGCTGCTGTCTTCGTTGTACATCCCGCCGCCAAAACCATTGAAAATATCGAGGGCGGCAGCGTTCCCGCTGAAGGTGACGCCCGTCAGGATTGGATTGCTGTTGGAAAGGTTCGACATCCCGCCGCCGCAAACCTTGGCGTGGTTGCCGCGGATGATGACATCGGTCAATGCCGGGCTGCTGGCGTCATTGTAAACCCCGCCGCCATAAATATAAAAAGCTTCGCCATTGGCATTGCCTGCCGTGATGGTGAAACCATCCAGGCTCGCGCCGGTTGCGCCGGTGACCACATGATAGACATTTTCAGCGTTGTTGACGAAGCCCACATCGTCCCCCTTCAAGTCTCCGCTCAAGATGGTGGGATTGGCGGAGGGGTCGCGCTGGTCGCGGGCTGTCTCTGTTCCGGCAAATCCACCGTAAAGGCTCACGCCGTCCTTGAGTTGGAAGGTGGCGGTGCGGTCGGCTGCCGTACCCGGCCTGTAGAGTCCGGCTACCACCCAGACCTGGCTGCATGCCGATCCACCCAGGGCTGACTGAAGATCGGTAAAGGCATTTTCCCAGGAAGTGCCATCCTGCATGCCCGTGGCGCCGGCATCCACATAACAAAGCATGGCCAGGGCGGAGGCATGACCCACCGCCCGGCCGGGTTGGCTGAAGAGCATGAGCAGAACGACCACGAAACGGAACACCTTGAACAGCCGGGTGAATGCATGCGCAGGTTTCATACCAGTCACCTCTCCCATTCTTGTGATTTTTGCAAATCAGTCCCTCGGCGGATTTCAGCCATGGCACGGTCGCCATTAATATTGTATAACAAAACAGGGGAAAGTAATCACCCATTTGTTTTCCCATGTAACGCTTGCTTCCAGTCCGGCGGGTAAAGCCCTGCGTACGGGGTAATGCAGATAATTCCATCCGCTGACCGTAAACGGTCAGGCTCTACAACGAAGCCCGCCAAAGCGGGTTGGCTGAGCCCCGTTCAGAGCTTGTGAAAAAATCATTGTAAACCTTAAAAAAAGCCGGTAAGATGGGAGCAACCGGAGACAATGTATGCAAAAGAAACTCATCGATATACCTGAAGAGAAACAACTTCGAAAAGGCGAAAAAGGGACAGGGCGACCCAGAATTCAAAGAGCCAATCGCCAACAAATAGAAATGCGGGTGGCAGCATTGGATAGCTTGGTGCCAGGAGATCATAAGGTAAGGATTGTGTGGGAAACTGCACAAGAATATGATCTCAGCAAGCTTTATGGGTATATCGATGCGATAGAAGGGGAGGCAGGACGGCCAGCAATTGATCCGTTGATATTAGTGGCGTTGTGGTTGTATGCCACCACAGAAGGGGTAGGCAGCGCCCGGGAATTGGCCAGGTTATGCGAGGAACATATTGCTTATCAATGGATATTGGGAGGAGTATCTGTCAACTATCACACATTGGCAGATTTCAGGGTAAATTATGAAAGTGAATTGGATGAGATACTCACAGAAAGCGTTGCTGCTCTGATGAGTGAAGGGATAGTGAGCTTGGATCGTACGGCACAAGATGGCATACGTGTACGGGCCAGTGCAGGAAGCAAGAGTTTTCGACGGCAGGCGAAATTGGAGACCTTTGTGATTGAAGCGGAAAAGGAAGTAAAGGCGCTTAAAGAAGTGGGGAACAAGGATGGCGAAGGAATGGGCCAACGCCGGCTTTCAGCCCAAAAACGTGCGAGCGAAGAACGGTTGGTACGTGTAAAGAAGGCCTTGGATGAGGTAAAGAAAATCAAAGCAGCCAAAGCACGCAGCCATAGAAACAGAGCCAAACAGAAAGAACCACGTAGTTCAACAACCGACCCGGAAGCAAGAATTATGAAAATGGCTGATGGGGGATTTAGAGCAGCCTATAATGGTCAAATATCAGTGGATGTAGAAAGTGGGATCGTCGTTGGAGTTGATGTTGTGAATCAAGTAGACCAGGGGCAAATGATGCCCATGTTAGACCAGATTGATCAGCGTTATCAGCGCACCCCCAAAGAGCATTTAGTCGATGGTGGTTTTGTGACCAATTCTGATTTGGAAGAAGCTTTCAAACGAAATGTTCAGGTATATGCACCTTTACTCGAAGAAGATCCTGAAAAAAACAGTCCCTATCGACCCTATAAACATGAAACACCTATGATCCAAGCTTGGCGGGGACGGATGAATTCTTTGAGAGGAAAAGAGATTTACAAGGAGAGAGCTTCAAGTATCGAGTTAGTAAATGCGCTCGCAAGAAATCGGGGATTACAGAAGTTCAATGTGCGGGGAAAACAAAAAGCGAAAAGTGCGTTGCTCTGGTTTGTATTGGTACATAATTTGTGGGTTCTGTATCGTCTGCGAAGTGTGACAGTCGAAGGATGTAAGTAAGAACGACCAGTAGCAAACCAGATATTCCTGGTTCGCATTGAAAAGCCCCGCAATTATTCCGTGTTTTGTATCCTTTTTCTACTAGTAAGCAATATATTCACAAGCTCTTCACGGGGCTTTGTTAATTAGACCGACGATTTATCGTCGGGCGTGCATGGCGAAGCAGCTGTCTTCGATATATTCGGAGAAGGGTTACGGTATTAATAATCATAAACCGACTCTGTTACAGCCCACCTGCACCCCGCAAACCATATAATCAAGAACGGGGGAGCCCGATTCATCGGGCCGGTTTATGCGCCTGTCCGTTCTCGGTCAGCTTAAAGACAAGAGACGCCCGGGCTGGGGCGTCTCTAATAAATTCATTTTGTTTTTTGGGGGGAATGCGCTTCCTACTTCGGAACCACCTTCAGGAAGCCGTCCATTCCGCTCGTATCGTGCAGCAGGCACTCGTAGAAAATCTTTCCACTGATGTCACCGATCTTCAGGGTGTAGCTGTAGGGGCCAGGGCCAAGCGGATTCAGTAGACCGGAGCTGAAGATCCCGTCGCGGGTCAAAGGCAGGCCTGGCTGGATTGGTGCCAGCACCTCGGGGTTGATCAACAGGGTGGGCGGGCCGGCGGGGTTCGGCTCGGGCAGGACAAAGCTGATATCCGCGCCTCCGTTGAGGAAGGTGACCGTGTGCGGGGCATCGTTCGTCGGGCTGAGCTTGAAGACCACCGTGTCGCCCGGTTTGACGACCAGCTTGTCCGGGATGAATTTCATCAGGTCATACTGGCCCTTGGACCAGCCGATCAGGACGGTGTAGGTGGTGGTGCCATCCTCGTTGTGCACCGGCTTTGGCACCTTGGACATGGCCTGCCCGAACAGGACATTGCCGCGCGCCAGCTTTAGTCTCAGCGCCAATTTTGCTGCCCTCGAAACTGACAGGGGGGAGGGAATTTTCACAGAAGGATCCACAACCACGATGGTACCCGACATCATCTCACCATGGACGAGGCAGAGGTACGAGTAGGTGCCGGCCTGGGTAAAGGTCAGGCTGAACTGCGTCGGCTGGCCCGGGTCGGTGGACATGACACCGGAGTTGGCATAGCTGGAGCCGTCATACAGGCCGTCTGCCGGAGCAGCCGGGAAAGCAGCCTGCGGGTTGAGCATCAACGGTCCTGGCAGGTTGGGATCTGTTACAGGGATGATAAGGGCGGGTAGAGGGGCGCCGGCCAGGAAAGTGACAGTGTGGATTTCGTGGGTGTTTTGTTTCCAGAGCACGCTATCACCCACATGGATGCGCAGCGTTTGGGGGAAAAATGCCATCAGGTCAATGCCCCGCGAAACGTTCTCCGCGCCGACCAGGACGGTATAGGTCTGCGCGGAAGCGGCGGGTGCGGCGGATGCGGCGTATGGCAGTGCCAGGCTGCTGCTGGCCAGGAAGGCCAGTACTGCAAACAAGCGGAATACGAGGTTTCTTTTCATGGGGTATCTCCTTTTGCTGAACAGATTCTTTTTCGTCTGATTGGCCCAACCAATCTGGATGTATATTATCATATATGTCTTAATGTTTGATTAATTATGAACTTTTTTCCCGACAAAGCTGACCGTAAACGGTCAGTCTCAGATACGAAGCCCGCTGAAGAGCTTGTGAAAAAATCATTGTCGACCTTAAAAAAAGCCGGTAAGATGGGAGCAACCGGAGAACACATATGCAGGATAAGCTCATCGATATACCTGAAGAGAAACAACAGCGAAGAAGTCGAAAGAGGGAAAGGGCGACCCAGAATTCAAAGAGCCAATCGTCAACAAATAGAAATGCGGGTGGCAGCGTTGGATAGCTTGGTGCCAGGAGATCATAAGGTGCGGATCGTATGGGAAATGGCTCAAGAATATGATCTCAGCAGACTTTATGGGTATATCGATGCGGTAGAAGGGGAGGCAGGACGGCCAGCAATCGACCCGTTGATATTAGTTGCGTTGTGGTTGTATGCGACCACAGAAGGGGTAGGCAGCGCCCGGGAATTGGCAAGATTATGCGAGGAACACATTGCTTATCAATGGATATTGGGAGGAGTAAGTGTCAACTATCATACATTGGCAGATTTCAGGGTAAATTATGAAAGCGAAATGGATGAGATACTCACAGAGAACGTTGCTGCTCTGATGAGTGCAGGGATAGTCAGCTTGGATCGAACAGCGCAAGATGGTATCCGTGTGCGGGCCAGTGCAGGAAGCAAGAGTTTTCGACGGCAGGCGAAATTGGAAACCTTTTTAGTTGAAGCGGAGAAAGAAGTAAAGCTGCTCAAGGAAATGGGGCACAGGGATGGCGAAGGATTGGACCAACGCCGGGTTTCAGCCCAAAAACGTGCGAGCGAACAACGGATGGAACGTGTAAAGAATGCCTTGGAAGAGGTAAAGAAAATCAAAGCAGCCAAAGCACGCAGCCATAGAAGCAGAGCAAAACAAAGAGAACCGCGTAGTTCAACAACAGACCCGGAAGCAAGAATAATGATCATGCCAGATGGGGGATTCAGGGCAGCGTATAACGGTCAAATTTCAGTAGATGTGGGAAGTGGGATCATTGTAGGAGTAGATGTTGTGAAATCAAGGAGACCGTGGGCAAATGATACCCATGTTGGATCAGATCGATCAACGTTATCAGCGTATTCCTAAAGAACATTTAGTCGACGGTGGTTTTGTAACCAATTCAGATGTGGAAGAAGCTTTCAAACGGAATACTCAAGTTTATGCACCTTTACCAAAAGCAGATCCTGAAACAATTAATCTCTATCAACCCTTTAAACACGGGACACCTATTATCCAAGACTTGCGGGAACGGATGAATTCTTTGAGAGGTAAAGAAATATACAAAGAGAGGGCTTCAAGTATCGAGTTGGTAAATGCGCTCCTAAGAAATCGGGGATTACTTAAGTTTAATGTAAGGGGAAAACAGAAAGCGAAAAGTGTATTGCTGTGGTATGTACTGGTACATAATCTGTGGGTACTGTTCCGTTTGCGAAATATGACAGCCGAACGTAGTATGTAAGAGCTTCCAATAGCAAACCAGATAACTCTGGTTCGCTCTGAAAGCTCCCGTATTTATGCCGTGTTTTGAAATGGATTTTGGCTCTTTATCAATAACTTCACAAGCTCTAAAGCGGGCTGGAGAGCCCCGTTCAGAGCTTGTGAATATATTGCTTACTAGTAGAAAAAGGATACAAAACACGGAATAATTGCGGGGCTTTTCAATGCGAACCAGGAATATCTGGTTTGCTACTGGTCGTTCTTACTTACATCCTTCGACTGTCACACTTCGCAGACGATACAGAACCCACAAATTATGTACCAATACAAACCAGAGCAACGCACTTTTCGCTTTTTGTTTTCCCCGCACATTGAACTTCTGTAATCCCCGATTTCTTGCGAGCGCATTTACTAACTCGATACTTGAAGCTCTCTCCTTGTAAATCTCTTTTCCTCTCAAAGAATTCATCCGTCCCCGCCAAGCTTGGATCATAGGTGTTTCATGTTTATAGGGTCGATAGGGACTGTTTTTTTCAGGATCTTCTTCGAGTAAAGGTGCATATACCTGAACATTTCGTTTGAAAGCTTCTTCCAAATCAGAATTGGTCACAAAACCACCATCGACTAAATGCTCTTTGGGGGTGCGCTGATAACGCTGATCAATCTGGTCTAACATGGGCATCATTTGCCCCTGGTCTACTTGATTCACAACATCAACTCCAACGACGATCCCACTTTCTACATCCACTGATATTTGACCATTATAGGCTGCTCTAAATCCCCCATCAGCCATTTTCATAATTCTTGCTTCCGGGTCGGTTGTTGAACTACGTGGTTCTTTCTGTTTGGCTCTGTTTCTATGGCTGCGTGCTTTGGCTGCTTTGATTTTCTTTACCTCATCCAAGGCCTTCTTTACACGTACCAACCGTTCTTCGCTCGCACGTTTTTGGGCTGAAAGCCGGCGTTGGCCCATTCCTTCGCCATCCTTGTTCCCCACTTCTTTAAGCGCCTTTACTTCCTTTTCCGCTTCAATCACAAAGGTCTCCAATTTCGCCTGCCGTCGAAAACTCTTGCTTCCTGCACTGGCCCGTACACGTATGCCATCTTGTGCCGTACGATCCAAGCTCACTATCCCTTCACTCATCAGAGCAGCAACGCTTTCTGTGAGTATCTCATCCAATTCACTTTCATAATTTACCCTGAAATCTGCCAATGTGTGATAGTTGACAGATACTCCTCCCAATATCCATTGATAAGCAATATGTTCCTCGCATAACCTGGCCAATTCCCGGGCGCTGCCTACCCCTTCTGTGGTGGCATACAACCACAACGCCACTAATATCAACGGATCAATTGCTGGCCGTCCTGCCTCCCCTTCTATCGCATCGATATACCCATAAAGCTTGCTGAGATCATATTCTTGTGCAGTTTCCCACACAATCCTTACCTTATGATCTCCTGGCACCAAGCTATCCAATGCTGCCACCCGCATTTCTATTTGTTGGCGATTGGCTCTTTGAATTCTGGGTCGCCCTGTCCCTTTTTCGCCTTTTCGAAGTTGTTTCTCTTCAGGTATATCGATGAGTTTCTTTTGCATACATTGTCTCCGGTTGCTCCCATCTTACCGGCTTTTTTTAAGGTTTACAATGATTTTTTCACAAGCTCTGAACGGGGCTTCGTTGTTGAGCCTGACCGTTTACCGTCGGGCGATCTTGCGTTGGATGTCATCAGGGAATGAAAGGCGCCGCGCGCTGTGGATTTACTCGCAATGACATGCGGGTCGAGGGACTTGTTGTATTGAGAGGGGATTTAATATATACTGATTTGGACGATGGTCAATGGTCCATCGTCCATCGTCTGGAGGGTACCCGCATGCGCTCAAAGCGAATCCTGTTGTGCCTGCTGGTCTGGAGCCTGCTGACGCCGGTCAGCGTGGTTGCCTCGCCCCCGGGCAAACGGACAGGACGATCCATCCCATCCCTGCCGGACCTTGACCTGGCCTACATTGCCCGGCTGCCCAGGTATGACTATGATGCCGCAAAATCCGAACCAAAGGCGGGGGATGCGGTCACATTTGAAGCCCATGTTGCCAACCGCGGGCTGCAGGCCAGCGCTGCATTTGCCTACCGCTGGTACCTGGACGATATACTGGTCAAGAACGCCACCCATCCCGCCTTGTTGCCGGGTGAGGGGATCACCTTGAGCCAGGGTTGGACCTGGCAGACGGGTGTGCATACCGTCCGTCTCACGCTCGACCCGCTGAATCTCATCCCCGAGGTCTCGGAGCAAAACAATTCCATCGAAGACCGCACCAACGCCCTGGCGGTCGGTTTTTGGGTGGAACAGAGCGTGTGGAACTATTTCAACCAGCACCAGTTCGACCTGGGGCTGGGAAGTGTCTCCTGGGAGGATTGGGCGCAAAGGCAGCTGCGCGTCTGGAATCAAATGTTAGCAGGCGCCGTGCACCCCCCGCTGACGCCCCAGGGGATCCTCGACCGCGTCCGCCTGGACAAGGTCACGCTGGTCCCGGACGGCATGCTGCCAGCCTGTGCCACGAACTTCCCGGCGCCTGACGATAAAACCATCGACCTGGAATGGGGCTTCCCGTCGGAAGAGGTCGGCATCTCCAGCGGGCATGTGTGCGGAGCGTTCAATTACTACATCGATAATCCGGATTCCCAAAATGTGGAATACTCGCTGATGCACGAGTTAAGCCATGCCAGGTACCTGATCGACTTGTATGGCTTGAACGAATATGTGGATGCCGCCTATTTATCGACTGGTGTCACCAGCACGGCTGCGACGCTGGCACTGGACCGGGATATCGATGCCGACAGTAATTTCTCCGTCCCCGCCACCCTGGCGATCGGGGGCGAGCTGGTGATTTGCCAGACGAAATCCGGGAACACCTTTTCGGGCTGCACGCGCGGCGCTGAGGGCACCACCCCGCGCCCGCATGCATCCGGCAGCCTGGTCAACCTGGGATTGGTGCGCCTGCAGGATGGACTGGGAAACCTGGTCATGGGCAGCCCGGACATGCCGCTGATCGGTTTTGATGATCACCTTTACTACAGCCGCTATCCGGACGATGTCATGAATGGCGGCAGGGTTTACGAGGCCTATTCCGCCTTCGCCTGGAACCGCATTGCCGGCAGGCGCCCGATATGCGGAAACTACAACTCCCCGTGTAACATCGGGGAATATATGCGGGATGTGCCCGGGGAGAATATCCTTGAAATTCTCGGGCAGCCTCTTCCTCTGCCGCAGACTTCCGAGTTCTCCAAGAACTCGGAAGTCTCCCCTACGGGGACGATGCCGGCTGGGCTGCCCCTGCAGGGTGCCAGGGTGGAGGTCTACCGGCCGCGTGCCTATCCGAGTATCTATGCCAAACTCTTTCTTAAAGAACCTGACGCAGTGTACTTTACGGATGCACAGGGACGCATTGACCTGGGCGCCTCCCCGTTCGGCGAGCTGCCGGAAACCGGGATCGGCCCGCAAAACGGGGTGCTCCTGCTGAAGATCAGCTCGGCGGGGAAATCGATCTACCAGTTCTTCGAGATCACCCTGGCGAA
>CAWDEV010000003.1:0-631965 GCA_963801385.1 uncultured Chloroflexia bacterium | reverse complement strand
GCAGCCCGCGCACCTTCGTCACTTGCCCCTGCCGAAGGTTCCCGTAGGGACAGCCCATCCAGGTACATCATAGACCCTAAGAGGCTGTTTGAAAACTATTTTTTAACCACAGATAAACGCGGATGAACATTGATTCCTGGATAAAACTCACAAAATTAGTTCTTAAATCCCTTTTATCTGCGTTCATCTGTGGTGAATTTCGACTTATTAAACAATCTCTTAGGGTCTTTATAGCTCTACCTCCAGGATCCCTATTGTTCTTCCACTTCCAACGAAATCTCCCACAATACCACATTGGTTAAATCCAACCTGACAACCGGATCGGGATTGCCGCCGGCGATGGCCCCCACAAAGGCAAAACCCTGCCGCTCCTCTTCCGGCACTTCCCGGGCTGCCAGGATGAGTTCCGGGGTGACATCCGCCTCCATCACCGCATGAAAGAGGTCACGGACACGTGGAACTCATCTTGTTATACCAATTCTCGAAACCCGGGTAATCGGTCATTCCTTCCCGCATGCTTCTATTTGTGATTTCGTTGAACGATTCAGGCGTATCCATAATCACGACTCTCCCTTCAATATTATATCCACAATGCCCGGCATCCTCGCCTCCAGCTCCCTCGCCCTCGCCTCCTGCAGACGGCGCCCCTTTGCCGTGTGACGCTCTTGGTCAGGACGAACTTTGCGGCGCGCCTGCCGCAGGTCCCCGCAAGAGGCCGCTCACCACGAAGCGGACTTGGAAAGCACGCCTATCTTTTTGACGATCTCGAATTTAATTTCGGACAAGGTTTCTCCTCACAACTCTCCCTTAAACGCCTTATCCAGAATACTCGGCATCATCGCCTCCAACTCCCTCGCGCTCTCCTCTTGCAGACCGCGCACCTTTGCCACCTGCGCCTGCAGCCCATCCAGGTACACCACCAGCCGCCGCTGTTCCTCCAACGGGGGAACGGGAACTAAAAATGCTTTGGCATTCCCACCACTAACACCAATTTGTCCCGCTGTGGTCTTGCCTATCTCTTCAATTTGTGTACGAACTTTACGTGAACTTAAGGCATAAACCAAGAAATCAGGTGACATCAAATTGGGATATGGACGTAACCTCATCAATTTGTCAGGATAAATTATTCTACTGTCATCAGTTGCTTTGTAAATCGCGGCTTTAGCAACACGGTTAATGTCCCCGTTGTATCTAACAATAAAGACATCGTCGTGTTTAATAAAAAAGGTTCGGCAACTTTTTCATCAACATCAACAAATTTATGTGCAGTCAAATCAACATATCGAGTTGGCGAACTTGAAACAGCATTAATCCGTAGCATTTTCATACCGTCATTTGCTGTTTCTGTTTGTGGTCCAAGTCCATTCCGAGGCGTTTCCGACAGAACAGTTTCAAGCCTTTGAAAACTCCAGTTTTGCTCATCAAGAGCTTGCGATGTAGCACGATGAACAAGCACATCCGCTTCCTTCGCCGCCTACCTGCGTAGGGACTGGGCTTCGTCGACCCGCCCCGCCAGCGCCTCGATGCGCTCCACGATGCGGCGTTGCTCCGTCAGCGGCGGCAGGGGGATTGGCACAGAAAGAAATCTCTTCGCCTTTAGTTCTGTTTTGATACCACCGGGAATATATTTCTGGACAATCTCACGAAAAACAGCACTTCGTAGGAACCACCACAAGAACTTGATGTCTAACCGGTCTTTATTTGGGATATATGCGCCGTAATGGATTGTCGCGGCAATTGGCTTTAATGCCGCCGGGTTATAAATCGCAATTGCTCCTTTGACTGCATTAATCCCTGAAATTACCAAGTCACCCGGACGAATAAGGATCATGCCGGTTTTTGTTTTGGTTTCATTGCGAAGTTCAATTTCCCCTCGGTTAAAGCCAATCTTGCTAACAATGCTTATATCACCATTCTCAATACTATCGGGAGACGGGATTTCTCTTCGCTCGGTAAGGACTTCGCCTAGAGAGGTCAGTGGCCAGCCGTTTGCCATTATTATCCCTTCTCCAGCAATTGCTTGATCTCGTCCATCAGCCCCGCAATCTGACGCTCCTTCGCCGCGATGCTCTCCGCCAGTTCGGCGGGCGGCAGGTGCTCCAGGTCAGCTGCGCGGCTGGGGTTCTTGACATCCAGGTTGACGCTGAGAGCAGGTTTCCCTGCTCGTCGTACTTCAAAATGTCGCCGACGTTTACCTTCCAGGCGTGTTCGTTCTCTTCGCCGGTCATCCCACCATGCGATCAGCGGCGCAAATTCCTCGAAGGTCATCGGGCGCGTCTTGGTGTAGTTCTTGACGCCCTCCGGCAGGATGTGTTCGTAAAACCAGATATCGCGTTGGGGCACCCGCTGCGGTCGAAGAACAGCAGGTTGGTCGGGATGCTGGTATACGGCGCAAAGACCCCATTCGGCAGGCGCACGATGGTGTGCAGGTTGAAATTGCGCAGCAGCGTTCTCCTTGATGCGCGCCGAGACCCCATCGCCGAAGAGCGTCCCGTTCGGCACCACCATCCCGCAGCGCCCGCCCGGCTTGAGCGAGCGCATCAGGAACTGCAGGAACAGCAGCGCCGTCTCGCTGGCGCGCGTCGCCTCCGGGAAGTTCAACTGGATCCCGGCCTCCTCCTCGCCCCCGAAGGGCGGGTTGGTGACGATCACCTCGTAGCGGTCCTTCTCGCCGATCTCGTTCAGCGGGTTGCGCAGGGCGTTGTCCCGCCGGATGTTGGGCACCTCGATCCCGTGCAGCAGCAGGTTCATCGTCCCCAGCAGGAACGGCAGCGGCTTCTTCTCAATTCCGAATAAGCTGCGGGTTTGCAGCGCCACCTCATCCTCAGCCGTGTGCGTCTGCGGCTTCAGCACCTCGTAGGTTTCGACCAGGAACCCGCCCGTCCCGCAGGCCGGGTCCAGGATCCGTTCGCCCAGCTTTGGCTTGACCCGGTCCACGATCAGCTTGATCACCGGCCGGGGCGTATAGAACTCGCCCGCTGTCCCCGGCCGCGTCGCGCATCTCCTTGAGCATCGATTCGTACAGGTGCGAGAGCGTGAAGATCTCGTCCTTCGACTGGAAGTGGATCCCGTCCACCAGGTTGAGCACATCCCGGAACAGGTAGCCGCTCAACATGCGGTTGTAGGTCTCCTTGAACAGCTCGGCGATCTTCAGCCGCTCGTCCGACCCGGAGAGGTTGCGCAGGGCCGGCAGCAGGTCGTTATTGATGAACTTGACCAGGTCCTCGCCGGTGGCGCCCTTATCGGGATCGGAGGCCCAGTCCCGCCAGCGGTAGGGAGCCGGGATGACCGGCTTGTAGGGCTTTGTGCGACACGATGGCATCCTCCTCGCGGCGGCATTCCAGGTCGTCGTAGCATTTCAGGAACAGCATCCACGAGAGCTGCGGCAGGCGGTCCAGGTCGCCGTTCAGCCCGGCGTCCTTGCGCATGATGTCACGCGGCGGATTTGATGACGGAGGAGAGTTGGGCACGGGAGGAGGTGGGGGGCATGAGGTTCCTTCATTTGATAGAATTTTCGGCGTACGCCTTTATCAAGCTTATGGCTCCTTCACTGATTAAACCGCCAACCGCCTTGGCCATTTTATGCAATTGGTCTATTTCGCTTTTCTTCATCAACCCGCCAACTAATTCTTTATCTAGTATCCATTCTCGGAAAGATTGCGTATCTCTGATTGTCCGAAGCAGCTCATCAGCTAACCACCATATCATTGCGCCTTCAGTCAATTTATACCCACCTGGGATATTCATATCCTCTTCAATGTAACCAAAGGTTTTCAACTCCCGCAATTCTGGTGTAAATTTAGTTAATTCTTTTACAAAACTTGAAGTTGAGAACGTATGATTCTTTAGAACATACGGGGTTTGTATCAGTGCAATAGCCGACACAGCTTTTCTCTTCTCTAGCTCCCAAATATTCCATATTTCTGTAAAATGAGATTGGGTCTCCTCATAAACAATCTTGCCTGCGTTCAGGTAACGCGACTTTTTGTCCGTGTTTCTTCTAAGTTCATCCCACATAGCAGCCGATACAACTCTTAACAGATAAGGGTGTCCACCAGCCACAGAACTAATAAATAATCTATCGGAATTTGAAAACGGCACATTTTCTTGATTGAGCATGATAGCGACGTCGCGGTTGGATAGCGAACTCACGCTAAAAGAAAATAGTACATTTGCGAAAGGTCCTATTTTATATTCTGCATAATGAGAGCGGTAACTCAAAAGAATAAACGATATTCCAAACTCTTGAACAAACACCCGCAATATGCTAAAAAAACCGCTCGTATTTTCAAGGTCAGTAGATAGTGAATCTATTTCTTTAAGCACAAAAACAGGATGATATCCCATACTTGTTATTTTTTCGAGGATATTTCTTGTCGCAAAATAATCGTTACTCGTCATATAGTTGGTTTCCAACAAAGGAAGTATTGGGTCTCCCACTTCAATCGCATTAGACTCACTAAACGATTGAAAAGCTAAATTCCAAAACATAGACTCGCTAAATGGCTTGGGAAGCATTTGACAGTTTACCAAACTAAAAAGTAATTTCCTTCTTGAAGAACCAAATAAGGAATTTCTATTATCTGGTGAAGAAAGATAAGCAATCAAAGAAGAGCTTGCCATTCTCGGTTCGCTAATAATCAACACACCTTGATTTTGTTGTATCAATTCAGCAATTGCGTTGATAATCTTTTTGCGGCTAGGTAGCATGTTTAGATCGAATGGTAATTTCTGTGCAAATGGATTAGGCATAAGTAATCATCCTGGCTAAGGTTAGGGTTCAATAAGTGGTTCTATAAAAAGGATTATTCATACAATGACTTCTGCAACTCATCAACCGCCTGCATAAACTATAACTCTCCTCACCCTTCCCCCGCCTTCGGTACCCCCTCCCTCTCCTGACGTACTTTGTCAGGAGAGGGAGGCCGGGGGAGGTGAGGCAGCTTCCAGAATTTCACTTACAACATGCTCCAAATTATTGGTAACCTCTTCGTTCCTAAACCTCATCACGCGTAAGCCCTGACCTTCCAGATATGCCGTCCGTTCCCGGTCATATTCCTTCTGTTCCGCCTGCTCATGCCCACCACCATCCAGTTCCACCGCCAGTTGTGCCTTCACACAAAAGAAATCCAGTACGTACGGCCCAAAAGGATGCTGCCTTCTGAACTTGATCCCGTTGCAGCCGGCTGTCCCGCAGCGCCTCCCACAGAACCTGCTCGCTGGCAGTCAAAGGGCGTCGCAACCGGCGCGCCTTCAAAACGGTTTGGGTGGAGGTTTTACCACGCAAGGGTCGGGACATAGTTGATCTCTGCCTCACCCACCCCTGCCCCTCCCTCTCCTGACGTCCTTTGTCAGGAGAGGGAGGCCGGGTGGGTGAGGAAATGTCATTCCTCATACAACCCTCTGTTGCAGCTCATCCACCGCCTGTCCCAGTTTTGCTGCCCCGCCAAACAGGGCATAAATCTCGGTCGGCGCACCGTAGTCGGCAAACGGTTGTACATGTAATAGATCCGGCAGATTATCAAACTGGCTGATGCCATAATCGGCATATTTGTCCAGCAGGGCATCCAAAATCTGCCGGGCCGCCGGGGTGAAGGTGTTCAGGAAGTTGGCTTTCTTCTGCTGCAGTTTCTCCAGCCGTTCCCGCCGCGAAACCAGCGGGGCGTTATAGGCCACGTGCAGGAGCAGGTCCAGCGCATCCGCATCTTCGTGATGGGTCACCTTTGCCAGGTGCTCCGGGTCGATGCCGCGCCGGTGCAACTGCTCCACGATCTCACGCCGCTGCTCGGTCAGCGGCCAGGCCTGGCGCAGGTGCTCGGCGGTTAGGTTCAAGCGGCGCACATTATCCGTCACATAATCGGTGAACTCCATCGTGCGCAGAATGTTGCCCTCCGGGTCAAGCTCGAAGGCCTGCTCCCCGGCGATATACACTTCCACGTTATCCACGTAATATTTGCGCGGCAGTTCGCCAATCCGCACTCTTTCCCCCTCTCCCTGGGGAGAGGGCCGGGGTGAGGTTCCTCCGGCGGCAGTGTACCTTCTTCGCTGTCCTGCACCGCGGTCTCATTGCCCTGCTGATCAATCTCGCTCTTCGTCACCCGCACGGGTTCGCCGTCGAACGCCGGGTCGTAGAACAACTGGGTTGCGCCGACGTAGTCGATGATGGTGAACCAGAACTTGCCGTGCTCCTCCGAGACGCGCGTGCCGCGCCCGATGATCTGCTTGAAATCCACCATCGAGTTGATCGGCTTGAACAGCACGATGTTGCGGCAGGTGGGCGCATCCACGCCGGTGGTCAGCATCTGCGAGGTGGTCAGGATGACCGGCACGTCCTTCTCGGGGTCCTGGAAGTCATCCAGGTGGCCGCGTCCGACCTTTTTTTCATCCGATACCACCCGGGCGATGTAGTTGGAATGCTGTTTCATCAGGTCGGCATTGCAGCGTGCCAAGCTCATTGCGCATGTCCAGGGCGTGTTCCTGGTCCACGCAGAAGACGATGGTCTTGTCCATGCGGTTGGTGCGCTTGAGAAAATCGGTCAGGTGCCTGGCAACCGTCTGCGTGCGCGCCAGCAGGGAAATGACGCGCTCGAAATCCTTTGTGCCGTACAGGTCAGGCGGGATTTCCCGTCCAAAGCGGTCCAGCACGCCCGGGTCGATCTGCAAGCCGCTGGCATCCACATCCGGGATGACGCGATACACGCGGTAAGGGGCCAGGAAACCGTCGTCGATGCCCTGCTTCAGGCTGTAGGTATAAACGGGGTCGCCGAAATACTCGTAGGTGTCGACGTTGTCCGTCCGGCGCGGTGTGGCGGTCATGCCGATCTGGGTCGCCGAATCAAAGTATTCCAGGATCTTGCGCCAGTTGCCCTCTTCGTTGGCCGCGCCGCGATGGCACTCGTCCACGATGATCAGGTCGAAGAAATCCCTGGGATAACTCTCGTATAAATTGGGTCCGCCCGTGGGGTTGGCCAGGGCCTGATACAGGGCAAAATAGACTTCGCGGCTCTTGACCGCTTTTCCCCGGATCTTGTGCATGGCCTGCCCGAAGGGAGCGAAGGTGCAGAGTCTTGGCCTGGTCGATCAGGAAGTTCCGGTCGGACAGATACAGGATGCGTTTCCTGCGCCCGGCTTTCCACAGCCGCCAGGCAATTTGGAAAGCCACGAAGGTCTTGCCCGTGCCGGTCGCCAGGTTGATCAAAATGCGCTTCTGTCCCGCCAGCACTGCATTCACGGTTGCATTGATGGCAGCCTGCTGGTAATAGCGCGGCGTTTTCCCGCCAGCCTGCTCGAAGTAAGCTGTCAATGCATCCTCGGCATCTTTTTTCTCTTCCAGTCTCAAGACGCCGCGCCAGCGCTCCCAGAGTTCATCCGGGGCAGGGAACTGCTGGATGTCGCGTTCCTGCCCGGTGATGAAATCGTGTTCAACGATGCCTTTGCCGTTGCAGGAATAGGCAAACTTCAGATCCATCATCTCTGCATATCGGATGGCCTGCTGCAATCCTTCGGCAGGATGTTTGTATTCCGCCTTGGCTTCCACCACTGCGATGGGGATATTTCTGCGGATAAACAGCACGTAGTCCGGGCGCAGGCCGGCCTTGCGCGTATGCTGATCCCCCACCGGCACGATCCGTCCAGGTGTGAGCACCAGCTGTTCCACGATGGAATCGTCTTCCCATCCGGCAGCATGCAGCTTGGGAACGATATACGCCCGGCAGGTATCAGCTTCAGTCATTATCCTTCCTCAACCTGGTAAATCAAGCTTGCAGGAAACCCCCGTACACCCAACGCTGAAACACGGGGACCCCAAATAGGCGATACCTTATTGTACATCCAAAACCGCCTCGCGGAACAAGCTTGCAGTTAGAAACTAATTCGGTAACGGCATCAAGGATGATTTCAATGATGCCTTCACAGCTAGTTCGTGGATACGCTTTCGAGCAATTTCTTTTTCATTCTCTGGGGTCTGATTTGTTTTCTTTACAAACCCGTGGACGATGTTGTAGTGGCCATACTTCTCGTGGACGAAGATATATCTGAACCACTTCTTGTTGAAACGGAATTTTAATTCCCACAACCCTTTGCCGAGGGATCCGACATGGGGCTCATCCAGCTTTGGACCTAGTGCTTCAAGTAATTCTATTTCCTTGAAACTTCTAGCCCTCTCATCGGCAGGAAGTTTTCTTAGGAATTGTTCAACTCCCTTATGGAGAGAGATAGAGTAAGCAGGTTTCTGCTGGGTGGGGATCGCAGACTGATTGTTCATGGCTGGCCTCCTTTTTTGATTTATTTGTGGATATATAATTCTGTCTCCTTTCATAGGATAATAGAAAAAACATGAATTTTATTTGGGTGCACAGACATTTTGCGCACCCTTGCGGCTTATCCCATAAAGCCTTCAAGCTCGTCTGCCTTCGCCCCGTACGGCTTTCCCATCCCGCCTGCACTTGTGCTGTAGCCGCAGCTGAGTCACTCCTTCACTCCGCCGCAAGAGACCTGCCGCCGCACCGTGAGACCTCATCGATCTCCGGGTTCTTCCAGGCTGCCAGCCAGGGCAGCCGGGAACTCGGTCTTCCGCCCGCCGCCCCCTTGACAAACCAGAACAAATGTTTTATGTTTGTTGTATGCCTCCGCCGCAGCCTCCTGCCCCCGCCGTGTCATGTGTTCCCGGGTCACGTGTTCCAGTGTCCCCGCGTCCCTCCGTGTCCCCGCGTCCTCCGCCTCACCGTGTCCCCGTGTCTCCGCGTCTCCCCTCTCCTCATTTGTTTTCGAGGAATAAATCCAAATCAATTCCTTCCACGCCCTTGGTCCACAAAATGTCACCTTACCCAATCACCCACCTGGTAACATCGAGAGATCCTTCATTATTAAGCATACCTTCTGGCTCTTCATACTACTCAGATATTTTGTATTCCTTCTCCCTCCCTGGGTTTGTTCCTTTTTTTAATTCAAATAATCAATTCCCCATCCCAAATTCTCAATCTCCAATCATCAATCAAAAATCCGCAATCAAAAATCATCGTTCCTCATTCGTTTTTTTTCGCGGAACGAATATCGCACCCGCAGGTCTGCCCCCTTGACATAATTGAACAAATGTTCTAAAATAGAACCAGGCACGGGAAGGCTTATTCTCTTTCCGTGCTTCTTTTTATTCAGGCAGTCTGCCCATGTCCTCTACCGTCCTGCGATTTCTCCTCGTACTTCTCTCCATTCCTTCTTTCCCCGTTATTTGTTTTTGAGGAATAAATCCTTTTGATTTTTCTTCCAGGACCTCACTCCAAAAAAAGGTCAATTTACCACTCCAAATCCACAAAAATGAGTAAAAACTGCATGAAAACGCCCCGATTCTGCTCTCTCCTCCCAACCCTTTTCCCGGGATTGTTCCATTTTTTAAATCAAATAACAAATCCCCTCCCCTTATTCATTTTTTTCAGGGAATGTCTCTACTCCCGCCTGTCCCCGTTCGCTTGTCCCCGTTCGCTTGCCCCCGCTCTTTGGGCGTGTCTTTCAAATGGGAGATCGCGCAGCGTTCCTGAGCGCAGCGAAGGAAGGCTAGGCGGCCTTGCCCCCAGACATGGGTGTGGGGTAGTCGTTCCTCCGTCGTTCCGCGGAACGAATATTGCACCCGGGGTGTCTCGCACCCGCAGGGTGTCTCGCACCCGCAGGGTGTATCCGCCGACCCAAAACAGGCAGGGACACCTGTGCCTGCCGTCTCGCACCGGCGTGCCGCCGGTGTTCGCGGCACGAACGGTGCGGCACTGGCGCAGGCAAGCCCCGCCCCTACAGTTTCCCTTCGTGGCCTTTGTGTTTATATCTTTCCAATCTCAAATTCTCCCCCTCTCCCCGTCTCCCCATCTCCCCTCTCCCCTCTCCCCTTCCCCCCGTCCCCTCTTCCTTCGTCCCTTTGTGTCCGTTGTGGTTAATCTTTTTCCCCTCCCATCTGGTACAAATCACCCCATGCCCGACCTCTTTGACCACGCCATGCAGGAACGCCTGAACGCCGAAGCCCCCCTCGCCGCCCGCATGCGCCCGCGCACCCTGGACGAATTTGTCGGCCAGGAACAGATCGTCGGGCCCGGCAAGCTCCTGCGCCGCGCCATCCAGGCTGACCGGCTGTTCTCATCCATCATCCTGTGGGGCCCGCCCGGCACCGGCAAGACCACCCTGGCCCAGGTCATCGCCAACCAGACCAAGTCCCATTTCGAGACCCTCTCGGCCGTCCTGGCCGGCAAGAGCGAGCTCCGGGATGTCATTGATGCCGCCCTGGAGCGCCGCCGGATGTACCAGAAGAAGACCATCCTCTTCGTGGATGAAGTCCACCGCTGGAACAAGGCCCAGCAGGATGCCCTCCTGCCGCATGTCGAGAACGGCACCTTCGTGCTGATCGGCGCCACCACCGAGAACCCCTATTTCGAAGTCATCGGCGCGCTGGTCTCGCGCAGCCGTGTCTTCCAGCTCCTGCCGTTGACCGGGGAGCAGACCGGCCGGATCCTGGACTTGGCCCTGGCGGACAAGGAACGCGGCTACGGCCTGCGCCAGGTCCTCCTGGACCCGGAGGCGCGTGCCCACTTGATCGACGTCTCCAACGGCGACGCCCGCAATGCCTTGAACGCCCTCGAGCTGGCCGTGGAATCCACGCCCGCGGATGCGGATGGCGTGATCCACGTCAGCCTGGAGGTCGCCCAGGAATCCATCCAGCGCCGCGCCGTGCTCTACGACAAGGATGGCGACGCCCACTACGACACGATCAGCGCCTTCATCAAGTCGGTGCGCGGCTCCGACCCGGACGCGGCCCTGTACTGGCTGGCGAAGATGCTCTATGCCGGGGAGGACCCGCGCTTCATCCTGCGCCGCCTGATCATCCTGGCCGGCGAGGATATCGGCCTGGCCGACCCGATGGGTATTGTAGTAACGGCTTCAGCCGCTTCAAGCCTTCAACTTTATCGGCCTGCCGGAGGGCGTCTATCCCATCGTGGAGGCCACGCTCTACCTGGCCACTGCGCCCAAATCCAATACCGCCACTTCATACTTCAAGGCCTTTGAGCGCATCGAACAGGAGGGTGTCGGCAGTGTACCCACCCACCTGCAGGATGCCAGCCGGGACGCCGCTGCGCTCGGGCATGGACAGGGCTATGTCTACCCGCACATGTACGAAGAGCACTTTTTCGCCCAGCAGTATCTCCCCAAAGAGCTGTTGGGCACCTACTTCTACAAGCCCTCCAGCGTGGGCTATGAAGTCGAAGTGGCCGACCGCCTGCAGCGCTGGCGTGAAGCCCAGCGTAAAGCCCTCGGCATCACCCGCCTCGAAGAGATCCCCGATCTGACCCAGGAACAGATCGACGAGATGAAACGGCACATCAAATAACCCCTTTGTGAATCCGGAGTCCGAAGTCTCCGACTTCGGCCAACGTCTGGAGACGTTGGACTCCGGCGTCATAAATTTCATCCTTCGGGGTGAACTCCGTTCATGAATACTTCGTGTTGAAAAAAAATAAACATGCCCACCCTCCTCCTCATCCGCCACGGCGAAAACCCATTCGTAAAACAAGACCGTCTGCCCGGCCGCTTGCCGGGGATTCACCTCAACGAACGCGGCCGGGAACAGGCTGCCGCGCTTGCCGATGCGTTGAAGGCTTTGCCGATCCGCGCCATCTATTCCAGCCCGCTGGAGCGCGCCGTTGAGACTGCCGGACCGCTGGCCCAGGCGCTTGGTCTCCCCATCCAGCCGCGTCCAAACCTGTTGGACACGGATGTGGGCGAATGGCAGGGGCTGCTCGTCAGGGATCTGCGCAAATCGCCTCAGTGGAAGCATGAGCAGGAACGCCCCTCGACATTCGTCTTTCCGGGCGGGGAATCATTCATCCAGCTCCAGGAGCGCCTGGTCGGGGAAATCGAGGCCATCCGCCGCGCGCACAAACAGAAGGACGTGCTGGCGGTGGTCTTCCACTCCGACCCGATCAAGCTGGTGCTGGCGCATTTCCTTGGCCTGCCCCTGGATAATTTCCAGAGATTCAGCCTGGCGCCCGGCTCTGTCTCGATCCTGGTGCTGGGCAAATCTGGCGCTCACCTGGCTGGGGTTAACCTCAGGCCCCCATTTGCATTGCCCGGTTGACCGGTACCTGGCTCCACGCCCCCAGGCAGTCCTTTCCCAACCATGAACATCCGGCTGGGTGGTTAAAAAACCATCCCGCCGTACGGGAACAGCGGGATGGTGCTTTGGCAACGGTGCAACGGACTCCGAAGTCTCTGACTTCGGCTTCCCCGAAGGGGAACAGCGGGATGGTCCTTTGGCGCCGGAGTATGGACTCCGAAGTCTCTGACTTCGGATCCCCAAAAAACATCCCTTGCGAAGGTCTTCCGAATGCTCGTCAGGATACTGTCTGACCTTCGCAAGGGTGAGACGCATTATCTGATGATCAGCGGTAAATACACCGCCAACCCCACGGTAAAGGTCCTCCAGGCGCTGCTTTCACTGGTGCCGGCTGCGGTTGCAGAAACACGAAATTCGTAATCTCCCGCAGGCAGCTCCACCGCAGGGCGATAGGTACAGACCCCGGCGAGGCACGCAGAACTGTCGACGTCAGTGTCAACCAGGTACGTCAAAAGATCGTTCAAATTGACAACCTGCAGGCGGTAGGAGCTGGCCCCGTTGGATGCGTTCCACACGTAGGCCGGCTGGTGATCGGAGATCAGCCCATTCGGAGAGACGGTTAGCGGGGAGGCCGGAATCCCGTTGCGGCTGAATGACCACCAGGGCCCGGCTTCAGTGGTCCCAGCCACGTTCCTGGCGCGCACCTGCCAGTAGTAGCTGACGGATGGCAGCAGGCTGCTCAAGGCAGCACTGGTGCCCGTGCCGGTGGTAACCCAGGTACCGGAATCGCAGGTATTGTTATTGGTCAGGTCCAGGCAGTATTCATAGCTGGAGGCGCCGGTGCTGGTCCCCCACAGCAAAGTCAGGCTGGCGGGCTGGCCGGTGGCGGTATTTGCCGGTGCCACTTTGGTAAAAGCGGCCGGCGGCGTCATCAGGTTGGCTGTGACCGATTTATTCGAATCCATGGTCAGGATAAGCGGATTGGCAGAGCCCGAGGCATCGCCGCTCCAGTTGACCAGCTGGTAATTCGGGTTGAGGACAACCGTGACCTGCACCTGCGTGCCAGCCAGGTACCTGTTGCCAAGACAATTCGGAGCAGTGTTGACAGTGATGCTGCCTCCGGCAGCCGGGCTCACCGCGGTGGTCAGGGAATAGCAGGATTTAATGGTGTTCAGCAGGCGTGCAATCCGGTTGGTAAAACTGCCGCTGATGATTATTTTGCCATCGGGTTGTTCCAAAAGCGCATGCACAACCCCATCAATGTTTGGATAGAAGGTCGTATCCAGCGAGCCGTCGTAATTCAGGCGCACAATATTGCCAACCGTTGCGCCGTTGTACAGGGTGAAAGAGCCGCCCATCAATATCCGGCCGTCCGATTGAGCGAAGATGGTATTTACATAATCGAAGGTCTTGGAGACGCCGGTGCCAGGGTTGAAGGTGAGATCGAGCGAGCCATTGCTGTTCAGCCGGGCAACCCGGTTGCGGGAAGTGCCGTTGAAGGTGGTGAAGTCACCACCGATGAGGATCTTCCCCTCGGGGTCCAGGGAAATCGAATTGACTGCATCCACCCCCGTCCCGGTCCCGGGATCGAAGCCGGTATCCAGCGTGCCATCACCGTTCAGACGGGCGATGCCGGCGCGCGCGACGCCATCCACTTTGGAGAAATCACCGCCAATGATGATTTTTCCATCCGCCTGGAGCAGGATGTCGAATACATTGCCATCCATGGTTCCAAAGAATCCGGAATCCGCGTTCCCGGTGGCAGTCATCCGGCGCAGGGTGCCGGTTCCGCCCGCCAGGATCTTGCCGTCTGGCTGGATGGCGATGGAATAAACATCGTTATCGACCACCGCCTCTTCCTTAAAAGTGGAATCCAACGAGCCATCACTCTTCAGCCTGGCTATGTATCTGTGCGTTATCCCATTATAGGTATCGAAATGACCACCGATCATCGCCTCCCCCGCGTAAACCGCGTCGGCGGGATAGACAACGAGGGAATTTATATGAGGGGTACCACCTGTCATGCCTACGCCCACGGCGTTGAAACTTGTATCCAGGGTCCCATCGGTGTTCAGCCTGGCAACCCGGTTGATGGATGTGCCATCGTAGCTGGTGAAATTCCCGGCAATTTGAATCCTGCCATTTGCCTTCAAGGCAATGGCATTCACCCGGCCATTTGGTCCTGTACCAGGTGTAAAGGTCGGATCAAAATCACCATCATCCTGGTTGCTTTTATAGTGCAGCCAACCCTGGATGGTCTGGCCCCACACAAATGCATCCGGTTGAACCACGCCGTTGACGACATTCAGGGTCCGCTGACCCGCGGTGGATGCATTCTGTTCCATAAATTGGACGGTCCCGTTCCGATTGGCATCCAGGGTAACGCCGATTACCACCATGGAATGCCCGGTAGGATTTTGGGCGGAGGCGTCTTCAGTCAGGATATCGCCCGTGACCAATTTATGCGAGCCATCATTTGCATAAAAAACCATCGATGCCGGCAGGGAATTCTTGATCGTGTTGGCAACCCCTGCCCACGGCGCTATATTCCACTCCAGGTAAAGGAAACGCATGACCAGTTCAACACTTTGGAATTCATACTGCCCGACTGCACCCGCGTAAAAGTGGACGAGGTAATCAGTCGTGGGGACAGGGCCGCAGGCGGTAACACCAAGCCACTTGTAAAGCTTGATGGCATGTACGCCAGTCGCGGGATAGTAATTATTCGTATCGCAGGTGCCATCCCACCAGGAAGGTGCGCTTACAGTGACAGGAGCACCATTACCCAAAATTTCACCCCCAGCCGGGGATTCTGGGATCGCGGAAAGATCGATGGCCGTGTCAGCCAGGTTTTCGCCGACCGTTTTTTGGACCGAAATATTCCGGGAGGCTGCCTCCCAATCGCTTGCGGTTGGCAATCCGGTGTCCCAGGTCATAATGAAACTCCACAGCCGGTGGTTATGCTCCACGTACCACTCGATCGAACGTACCTTAAGATCGCCTGCAGAAGTGGGCAGAGTGAGATCCACCTGCATGCCCGGCACGGTTTCATCCCAGAAAAGCCCGGTGGGACCGCTGGAGACCACGCGGCCGTCCCTGGCTGTCTCCATATCCCGGACAGTTTGGCGGTAGGCGACCACGCCGCCCGGAGTGTAGACGGGCCTGCCAACACCCGGCGTTTTTCCGCCGACGGTGGCTTTGATATTTACACTGCCGAAGCCATCCCGTTGAGCAAGCCCGGCATAACCCACAAAGGCATCCGGGCTGCCATCCTCGACAACGCTGACCGGCAGGCTGGTGGGAGAGCAAAAGCTGACCTGCTCCGAGGCCAGGGTGATGGTGACTACCTGCGTCAGGCAAGCACCCGACGCTGACGGGGCTGCCTTCACTGCGCCCGCGGGTGAAGCCGGGCGTACGGCAGATGGGAGGCTTGCTCCAAGCGTGGAGAGAGCCAATCCGGCTATCATCAGCCCGTAAAGGAACTTGCGAAAGTGCGTACTGAATTTTATGTTCATGTCTATACCTCTTTTTCAAATATGGTTTCCAGGGAACGGGGTGTGGTAAAAGAGATCGTTCAAGGCATTATATTCCCATATTGGAGTATCTTTCAAACGCATTTTTCCATAAGGCAAGCCTGCGATGGGCGGGCAAGACAGCCCCAACCCGCCAGGATACACTGGATAGGCTGCCGGGGAAGATAACCTGCTTCCCCGGGCGTGTGGTTTTTTCATGCCTGCCTGAAGGGCGGCTTCAAGCACGGCGGGGAAACAACGGTCTCGATAAAGATGGCGGATTCACCTTGTGAAGAGAGGGTGTGTTTGAAAGTAGCGCAATAACTGCTCGAACAGGGATGGCTGGTTTCCTTTTTCCATCATCGGGATATCCGTGGAGGTCCCTGCCAGGCCAGGGGCCGGCGCGTATTCTCTTTCCTCCTGAAAAACCAGGGGGAGCATCAGCCTGTACATGGTAACGGTGGGAGTGGGTGTAATGGTGGGTGTACTGGTGGGTGTACTGGTGGGTGTACTGGTGGCTGTCATGGTGGCAGTATCCGTTGCGGTCGGTGTGGGTGTCATGGTTGCCGTATCGATCGGCGTACCCGTGGGCGTTTCGGTCGGTGTATCGGTGGGAGCACCGGTCACGGTCGGGGTGGGCGTATCGGTGGACGTAGCGGTCACGGTCGGGGTGGGCGTTTCGGTGGGCGTGGCGGTCTCGGTCGGGGTGGGTGAATTGGTTTCAGTTGGCGTATGCGTGGCGGTCGGTGAGGGTGTATCAGTTGGCGTGGCGGTGGGAGTATCGGTGGCGGTCGGTGTGGGAGTCCAGGTTGCCGTGGGGGTGGGCGCGATGACATTCCTCATCACCAACAGCAAGTAGTACCGGCTATAGACATTATGTAAAACTGCGCTGGATGTACTTCCGACGTGGTCTTCATCGCCAGCATACGTGGCAGTCAGGCTCTTGGCTCCCGCCGTGGTGGAGACCAGGCTGCACGTCCCGGAAACGACTGTGGCAGTACAGGTGTCAGTTCCATCGCTGACGGTGACGTATCCGGTGGGCGTACTGCCGGATGCAGACGTGACGTTGAAGGTAACCGGATAAGGCTGGCCCCTCAAAGTGTCCATGGCCAGGGCGGGCACATTGCTAATGGCGGTGGTTGTGGCTCTACGGACGGTGTGGCTCACTTCTGCAGATGTGCTGGTGATGAAATTGCCATCGCCGGCGTAGGTTGCAGACAGTGTTTTTACGCCGAGGGAAGAAAAGGCGATGGAACACTTTCCCGCGGCGACGCTGCCGGTACAGCTCTGCGCACCATCCGAGACAGTCACATTGCCAGTGGGCGTTCCACTTCCCGGAGCGGCCGCGGCAACACTGTAATGGATCTCAACCGCATGACCCAGCGCGGAAGGATCGGGCAGATCAGATGTGATGGTCGTGGTGGTATTGGCTGGATTGACCATATGAGGCGTCTGTGAAGAGGAACTGCTGCCCATAAAATCATCATTGCCCGCATAGGTGGCGGTGAGGGCTTTCACGCCGGCAGTGGTAAAAGTGATTGAACAACTACCCGCTCCAATGCTGGCATAACAGCTTTGTTTGCCATCCGAAACCGTCACCCTGCCAGTGGGCGATCCACTCGCAGGAGGAACTGCCGCAACACTGTATTTGATGCTGACCGGTTGACCAACCAGGGATGGATCGGGCAAATCGGAGGTGATGGAGGTGGTTGAGGCGCCGCGGACGGCATGGCTCTCGGGAGCGGACGTACTGGGGTTGAAAATGCCGTCACCCGCATACGCGGCAGTCAGTGTTTTTACGCCAAGAGATGTGAAGGTAATGGAACACATTCCCGCGGCAGCACTGGCACTGCAGCTCTGCGTGCCATCCGAGACGGTTACATTGCCAGTGGGTGTTCCGCTTCCCGGAGCAACCACTGTGACGCTGTAATTAATGTTTACCGCCTGACCCAGCAGGGATGGATCCGGCGAATCGCTGGTGATGACCGTGGTGGTGTTGGGCCTGACGGTTATGGGAACGGTGCCGGTCGGATTTTCAATACCCCAAGGACTGCTTACTGTCAGCCTGACCACATATGTCCCATAGTTGGCATAGGTATGGGTATGGATGTAGGCGCAGGATGTGCCGGTCTGACCATCGCCATAATCCCAGTTACAACCTGACATAAAGGCAGTGTTGGCAATGGTAAAGCTGACCGTCTGGGCCGGGCTGATCAACTGTTCAGCGGTGAAAATGGCGGAGGGGTCGCCCAGATAGGGGACGGCCACCACCCCATCCAGGACATCACTATCGATACTCAACAGGGTAACGCCCCCCCAGGTTTCAGGATGGTCGCCCGCGTACTGGCGAATGCGCTGGTGGTTGTTCCAGGCGGTGGAGGGGATACAGGTCCCGATATCCCAAACACTTGCGTCAGGATCATAGGTCCCATCCGGAGAGGGAAGGTACCAGCGGGCCGGCCAGATGGCATCCGGGACATTGGCAATGGTCAGGTAATCACTCAAGCCGGTGTTGCACAAGGTGGACCCATATACCCCCGCCAGGTTACCGAGTTCATGCAAGCGGGAGACCCAGCCATCCATAAAAGCCTTGGCTGCCTCCCGGCAGGCCGAATCGGTGCCATAGGCTTCCATATCATAATACACGACCGAACCGCTCTTATCGTCGTACGTCAGGCCAAGCTCCAGCAGTCGATTCATGGCAAAGGAGGCCTCATCCCGGCCTTCCAGGTAAGAATTGTTGTAGCTGAAACGTTTATTATAGGGGGTGCAGGGAGCCTGCGGGCCCACCCAGGTCGGGATAAAGGTCCAGCCCTGGGCGCGCATCTCGCTGACATAGGCCGCGGTCAAAGTGGGGTTGGGGCAGGCGCGGGCCACACCGCCAATATACAAATTCACGCTCCTGTACGGGCTGTAGTTCCACCAGGCTTGAAGCTGGGATTTGGTCGGGATGGTACAAATATCGAACCCCTGACCCAGGGACAGTAAGGTCTTCTCCCCGCCAGCTCCCTGCACCTGGGACAGGCTGGTGGAGGCGGCCGGGTATTGACGCGTAATTGCACCTGAGCCATTTCCAGGGAGTTCAAGCACCGTCCAGGTGATCCCGCCGTCGCGGGTTTCAATCAACCTGGTGGTCGAGGCGCAGGAGATATTGGCGGCGGCATGCGCGGCAGGCTGGGGCGTGCAACTGGCGCTGTTCCATCTGGCCCAACCGAAATCGGGGGTGAGCATCTTCAGATCAACGATGGCGGCCGACATCCCATCTTGATTCCTGACTGTCTCCATTTCGCCATCGACCAAGTGGATGATCCTGTCGCTGTCGGGAAGCGCAACCACCGCATTGCGTGCATCCAGGAGGCTGAGCGGCAGCCAGCCGGCCCGGGATCCAAGCGCAAGACTGGAGAGCGGCTGCCAACTTTTCCCCCCATCCCCGGTCGAAAGGAATTCGAGCCGGAAATTGTCGTCGGCGCGTGTTATTCCTGCAAGCAGGCCCTGTTCCGGGGAGTCAAAAACTGGAGGGTAAAGGGAATAGCTTTGACTGCCGGCAGGACTGCCCGGTAGAGACTTTGCCTGCCATGTATTTCCGCCATCCTGTGTTTTAAATAATTGATCCCCGGCGGGGCCGCCCGCCGTCCAGCCAACCTGGCTGTTCACAAATACGACCGGCTCTCCGACCGGCAGTGCCTGGCGCTGCCATGTCCGGCCGCCATTCTCCGTCAGGAATAATGTCCCGGTACTGAAATTCGAGCCGGTCTTCTGCTTCACAGATACCCGGCCGGTATTTGCATCCGACCAGTCCATGCTGGCATTTTCCACATCTGCGCCAGGATCGTCCGGCGCCAGCGCGTGGACAAGCGCATTCTTCCAATTCAGGCCCTGGTCGGAAGTGCGCTGCACCTGGAGCACAAGGCTGCCGTCCGCGCCGTGATCGCTCCAAAGGAGCCAACCCGTCCGGGCATCCAGAAAGCTGACCGAGTAAATCGTAGCGGTGGAAGGAAGGGCAGGGGTGATGTCGCTCCAGCCGGCCGCGTTGGCGGCTGTCCAGTAAAGCCGGCTGCCCGCCAGGACCCAGCCATCTGCACTGGAGACTACTCCAAAATCCCGGAGGGCGTTTGCCGGCAGGGTTTGCGCCTGCGGATCGGCCGAAGCGCGGTGAATGGGATGCGCGCTGCCCGCCCCAGAAGTGGAGAGGAGCATGCCTGCAAGCAGGGAAGCAAGCAGTGTCACATACAGGGTTTTTCGAATTACCTTGGGGAATAAGGCGTAGATGGTAGTGCCTCCGCGCACGTGATTTGATCAGGAATGGAAGAGGCGTACATTATATCGGAACTTTCGATGGTCTTTCAAGGTTATTATGAGTAGGGGGTGGGGAGCAGGCGAGCAGGAAAAAAGGGAGGAACAATTCAGGGGAGGAAACAGGACTAATCATGAGCAAGGGGGCCGGGGTGGCGAGGGAATAAAAGTCACTTAAATTGAATTTTCCGCGGAACGAATATGGGGAGAGGAGTGGAGAGCAGATATCAGAGAGGAGCAAGTGATCATAGGGCAGGAGGAAAGATGGCATGGGCAGATTGAATGACTGATAGAAACACGGGAAGACCATAAGCCTTCCCGTGCCTGTCTCAATATTAGAACATTATTTCTAATTTGTCAATGGTTGGGAGAAAAAGGATTCTGAGATTTGATGAATGCCGGGGCAGACAGCAGGCCTGCCCCGGCATTCGTTATTACCGGTGACTGTTACCGAAATAGTATCGGGAAGAAAATATGTTTCAACAGGTCATCGGTAAGGAAGCTCAAGCGGCCTTCAATGGCGGGCGAGACGGTGCCCAGGTGGGTGACATAATCGATCACCGCATCGCGCACATAGTACTGCGTATCGTTCGCAATCTGGTTGAGCGGCCAGAGAGTGACGCCGGCATCGTTCATATTGCAGGAACCAGCGGCCAGGTAGTTGACCGTGGAGACCTTGTAGGTCTTGGTGGCGTCGCCAAAGTTCACGGGAACCCCGCCAATGGTCAGCGATAGAACATTATGGCCGTCCGGCAGGGCTGGATACCTATCGTAGTAGGTGATCTTGTTCCCGGAGTTGGTGTCGAGCATGCAGGTGGTGTAGTAGGAGTAGCCACCATAACCCGCAACATACTTGTAGTAATAGTAGTTGCGGTAACCGCGCTCCAGCACAGCCTTGATCTGCGGGCCGTTCATGTTGATCACCACCAGGGAGTTCTCATAGGGCATGGCGGCGAACATATCGGAGATCTTCAGGGTGTACGGCAGCTCCGGGGTGGCGGTGTCAGCAATTTTCTTGTTGGTCATCGCTCCAGAGAGGTGGAAGTCCGGTGTGATGCCGTGGGTGCCCAACTCGTACATGGCGGCATCGGCCTGCAGGTTGGCGCCATTGGTCTCCTGTGTGAAGGCTTGCAGGGTGTCAATGGGAGCCGTGGTCTGGCCAATGACCGTGTTGTTGTAGGAGGCCAGGACGGCTGCATAAGGATCAACGATGGCCTTGATGGCAGGATCTTCAACCACGTCCATCGTGACGGAGATGTAGCGCCCGGTGCGGCTGACGACATCATAGCCGCTGCCATTGGAGCGCAGACCGATCACCACCTCACCGAGGGTATTGTTGTAGCGGTAGGCCTGGGTGATGAGGTCGGCTGTGCCATCCGGGCTGGCGACGATGGTCGGCAGATACTTGTAGTTGCCGAAGCCGGTCGCCGGGTTGGTGTGGCTGTGGGAGCCGATGATGGCGTCGATGCCGTTTACCGTAGCTGCCAGGTTGGTATCGACGTTCTTATCAACCTCAACACTTTTCGGGTCTTCCGTGAAGCCAATGTGGGTCATTGCAAGCACCACATCATTGGCAGCCTGCAACCCGGGAACCAGTTCGGCGGCCTTGGCGAGCGGATCGGAGAAGATCAGGCCGGGAATGTTGCTGGGCAGCTCGTAATTGGGCACGCGATGGTTGGTGAGGCCCAAAATGGCCACTTTGAGAGGCACAGCAGTACCGGTTGACAGGGTGAGGGAGAGGCTGTCTTTGACAACAACCGGCTCACTGGTCCTGGTGCCCATCTTGAGGATGCCGTACGCACCGCTATCCGCCAGGTTGGCGCCCAGGAGGGGGAAATTGGCCAGCGAGAAGACATCCCCGAAGACCTTGGGGCCGAAGTTAAATTCGTGATTGCCCAGGGTCATGGCGGTGTAGTTCATGCTGTTCATTACGGCGATGAAGGGGTTGATCTGCAGGGAGGGCGCCAGGGCGGTACCATCCGAGGCAAAACCGCCGCCAGCATCTTTGAAATAATAACTCATCGCATCGCCCTGGATGCTGTCACCAGCATTGAGCAGCAGGGTGCGGCTGGGGTTATGCAAGCGTTCCTGCTTGATCAACGTGGCGAGCTGGGTATAGCCTACAAACGTACCCTTGGCCAGGTTGCCATGCGAGTCATTATGATGCAGGATGGTCAACGGGACAATTTCGCCGACATCATAGGTGGTGTCGCCGTCGCCATTCAACCCGATGCGTCCGTCGAGGGTTCCATCACCATTCGGACCTTTATAGGCGGTTGCGGTTGTGCCATAAGTGGCTGCGACGTAGGCATTGACAGCGTTGAGCATGTCACCCCAATAGGTGATATCTTTCATGTACTTGAAGCCGGCGTAGCCATCGCCTCCGGCCGGGGCCAGGAACTCATTGGTGCCCACTTTGTAGGTCTTTTTCAAGTCCAGTGGTTCACAGGTGTGGGATACCTTGCTCACGACACAAACATCGTAAGCGCCCCAGGCATAAGGCTGCGGGCCGGGTTTGGTATCTTTGTATTTGAAGTAGGAATACTTCAAGCCGGCGGGTTGGATGACGCCAGCCACATTGGGGCCATAATTGACCACTTCGAGTATCTGGGCACCGGTCAGCGTGCCGACGACGGTGGCGTTGCCGAACGGTAGGACGGTGAACATGTTGCCGTAGGTGAGCAACCCGGGATCATGAACGCCCGTGGTACAACCCGTGTTCGACCATGACCCAGCGACGTAGCACCAATCCGCGCGGATACCGCCAGCATTGTTGAAGAAGATATCAACGTCATTGGCCGTTTCAGCGTCGGTGTTCAGATAGTTATAGATGGCATCGTCAATGAAGGTGCCCATCATGTTGTCACTGTTACCGCCGTCGAGGCGGGGCAGGTCAACTGCCGAGTAGCCGACGGGCTGGTTGACGATGGCCAGGTAGTCAGGATCGGTCGCGTAGGAGGTGACCAGCGTGTCCATCGCCGCATCCTTGGTATCGTCAAGAAAATCGGTAAAGGTGGTGGCGCTGGTATACAACTTCCAGCCAAACGGGGTGGTTGCAGGAGCGGTCGGAATTTTCCAGGCGATTGTCTGCCAATTCACCGTTACTGCCCCAGTGGTGGAGACTGTGATATCCGCCTCGCCAATATTGCGGCCGTTGTAATAAGCCTGGGTGATGGTCGTCGTGCCCACCACTTTGGCGGGAGGCAGCATATTGGTATGGCTGTGACCACCGATGATCAGGTCGACGGGCTTGCCGGCGGTGTTCAGCTTGGTGGCCAGGGTCTGGTCGCCATACACCGGGATGCCATAGCCATAGCCGCCATCATTAAAACCAAGGTGGCTGAGGACGACGATCACGTCGGCGCCATCGGCTTTCATTGCATCGTAATAGTGAAGGATCGAGTCGGCCGGATCTTTGAAGCACAGGCCGGCTGTAGCGGTCGAAACGGTGATGGTGGGGGTCTCGGTTGTAGTAACGCCGATGACGGCCACCTTAACCGAATTCGGGGCACCAACTGTCAAAATCTGGTACGGGGCATCCGCAAAATCCGGTTTAGTCCAGCCGGATGTGGCGCAATCCGCGGTATCCTTCAGGACGATGTTGGCGGTTAAGAAGGGGTAGGTAGCCTGGGTCGTGCGGGCAGTCAGGTTATCCTGTCCCCAGTCGAATTCGTGGTTGCCAAAGGTGGCTGCGTCGTAATTCAGCGCGCTGAAGGCGGCGATGGTCGGCAGGCCTTTCCCCGTGGCGGTGCCATCCCCCAGGTTCGAGAGCAGGCTGCCCTGCATTTCATCGCCGGCATCCACCAGCAAGACGTTGTCAACTCCCTTGGCAGCGCGAACCGTGTTGACCACATTGGCCAGGCGGGCGATGCCCGGATTGCTGGCTTTAGTTGCATTTGCATTGGAAGGTTCCAACTGGCCATGAAAGTCGTTGGTATGCAGGATGGTGAATGTGACATCCGCAACCGGGGCAGCCGAAGGCGCTGCCAGGGCCGCAGAAGAAAACAGCGAAAACAGGTAAACGAGTGTAACGAGCACTGTCAGTGCCCGCCTGGTTATGTGCTTGCTCATAGGTGGTTCCTCCATTCAGATCCAAAGAATATTAGAGTTTCGTCTATAGTTGGTTAGGGGTCTGACCCAATGGACTGTCGCAACTTTTTTTGGATTTTCTTAGATGTTCTTGCCTCCTTCCCGGACTATTTCCGCCAACCCTCCCTGGGCTGGGGACGCACAACGGCATACCAAAACAGGCAGGCAACAACTTGTCAAAAACCTTGATGACTCTTCGAAAAATACCGCCTTGGTGGGCAAACAAGGTTTACGCAAGCTTCGCCAACGATAAACCTACCCACCTTTATTATAGTATGGACTGGGAAAAATTCAAAGTATATATACCAATTGTCTTAAGTTTAATGCCAAATGTCATTTCTTTTTGCAGGGATGGTTGCCTGGGGGGCCTGGCGGATGCTCTCCGAGGGTCACTCCAGGGCGGCCGGTGGCGCGGGCATGCTATAATCGCCCGGTAGGTCATCACTTCCCGAGGAGGAACAGCATGAAAGCGAGACCCATCACCCCCAACGTGGACTGGGTGGGTGCAGTTGACTGGGAACGCGGCCTGTTCGATGCCCTCATCCCGCTCCCCGACCGCACAAGTTACAACTCCTACCTGATCCGCGGCAGCCAAAAGACCGTCCTGGTGGATACTGTGGAGCCGAACCTGGTGGACGTTCTCATGACCCGCCTGGAGGGTGTGGAGAAAATCGATATCATCATTTCCCTGCACGCCGAGCAGGACCACTCCGGCGGCCTGCCGGCCGTGCTGGAGAAGTACCCGCAGGCGCAGCTCTTCGCCAGCCCCAAGGGCAGGGATAACCTGTCCACGCACCTGTCCATCCCGGCCGAACGCATCCACGCCGTGCAGGACGGGGAGACGCTCTCCCTGGGCGACAGGACCCTGCAGTTCATACCCATTCCCTGGGTCCATTGGCCGGATACGCTGGCCGCCTACCTGATGGAAGACAGGCTGCTTTTCACCACGGACTTCTTCGGCTCGCACCTGGCAACCTCCGACCTGTTCGCTTCGGCGGACGAGGGACGGGTCCACGGAGCGGCCAAACGCTACTACGCCCAGATCATGATGCCCCTGCGCAGCATGGCCCAGAAGAACCTGGAGAAACTGGAGAGCCTGGAGCTTGATTTCATCGCCCCCAGCCATGGCCCCGTCTACGACCGCCCGGCCTTCATCCTCAACGCTTACCGTCAATGGATGAGCGGTCCGCTGCGCAACGTGGTGATCCTGCCGTTCATCTCGATGCATGGCAGCACGCTCAAGATGGCGGCTTATTTCTCCGAAAGACTGGCCGAGCGCGGCGTGGCGGTTGAACCCTTCGACCTGATCAGCGCGGATATCGGGCGCATTGCCGAGGCGCTGGTGGATGCCCCAACCCTGGTGGTCGGCACGCCCACCATGCTGGGAGGCCCGCACCCGGGCGTGGTGGGAACCGCATACCTCGTCAACATGCTCAAGCCGCGCCTGAAATATCTATCGGTCATCGGCTCGTATGGCTGGGGAGGACGGACGGTCGAAACCCTGACCGGGATGCTTTCCGGCCTTAAGGCCGAAACCCTGCCCCCGGTATTGTGCAAGGGTCTGCCCAAGCAGGCAGATTTCCAGGCACTGGATGTCCTGGCGGATGCGATCGCTGAAAGACACAAGACCCTGTAACGAGACGGACCTATTAAAAAAAGCGCCTTCCCGTGGAAGGCGCTTTATCAATCCAGTAAGTGAAACACTTAATGACCGGTCAAAAATGAACCGATGCCCGCCAGAACTCTTTAGCGGAATACCAGCGGCAGGAAAGTCTCAAAAACGGCCTGGATCTGGTATTCATAGGCGCCGCGGTCATCATATTTACGCGTGCCGGCACCCGTGTTTGGCACTGACGGGATATCCACCCGATTGTTGCCGGCAAGGTCAACCGCCTGCTCGTTCGGCGCATTCGAATTGGCGCTGTCGATCGCCGGTGACCCGGCTCTCAGGCGATAATTGCCTACATTAATGGCAACGTTGAAGGGGGCTTGCGAGGGATGTTCTGCAATCGGGGCAGGCACAAGCAGGAGTGGATCAGCCTGCAGCCCGTTCGCCTCCTGACCAGGCACTGCCGCCTGGAAGGCGGACAGTGAAAAGTAGATAAAGGTCCCCCAGGTTATTTGGACGTCCGTGAAAGCCGGGCTGCTATAGATCAGGTCGTAATCCAGGGTCGTTCCGGGAATGGATGCATCGTCAACACGAATACTGCCCGCATTGCTCGTGAAAAATGTTCCGCCTCCGACCAGGCGCCGAAAGCCATTGTCAACAAAGATATTGTTCATGACAATCGCTCCGCCCGAGCCATTCCCAGGAACATCTTTTTCAAAATTGATCCCAACCGTCACGTTGCCCTGTATCGTGTTGCCGATGAACGTATTGAATGGGGCGCCATTGTTGTCAATGCCATGATCACCATTGCCGTAGGCGAGGTTGTTGATAACGTTGTTGTGATTTGAACCACCGTAGATATTCAATCCCGAGTCTTCATTGGAAAAGATGATATTGCGAATAATGGTGTTGTTGTTGCTGTTCTGGAACAGGCCGATGCCGGCGGCGTCACTCGCAATCTGGGTGGCATTCCCGAAGGAGGTATTTTGCTCGATCCAGTTGTTGTTGGAGCCATTGTTGAGCCGGATGCCATCAAAGGTGTTGTGGTCCGTGATGTTACCAACAATGGAGGAATTCGTCGTAGAGGTGAGGTAGATACCCGAGCGCAGACCCCCTGAGATTGCGGTACCGGAGTAGCCCACATGGTTGTAGGAGATCGCGATGTCGTGTGAAGAGGTGACGATGATGCCGTAATCCACAGTTCCAAGAACGGTAAAACCGATAATATTAATGTAACCCTTGTTAAAAAATCGGAAGGCACCACCGCTGGTTGCGTTCGCGGGGGAGTCCGGCCGTCCGGTCACAGTTACGCCCGGGTCAGCCGAGAAGATAATCGGCATCCCTGCGCCACCGTTGTTACTGGGTTTCACGGTTTCGGCGTAACTGCCGGCCAGGACGCGCACAATGTCCCCAGCATCGGCCACGGTCGCTCCCTTGCTGATGGTGCAGAATGGATGGGCAGGGTCGGTGCCGGCAGCGTTATCGCAGGCGATCGTGTTATTTACATAATAGGTCATGCTCCCGGCGGGCTTGGTCGTGAAGGTTATATCCCCGCCAAAAGTTGTTCCAGCGGCATTCACCCCAACGGCCCGGTAGTGATAGGCCGTGTTTGGGGTCAAGAGACCCGGGATCTGGGCACTACTCACATTCGTGTCGGCAGTGCCCGTGACCGAGCTCGGTGAAGCCGTGATGGTTGATCCATACGAAGTGTCCAGGCCGTATTCGAATGTCACCGTGGTGTCATCCCCATTTGCATTGACAATGGCGTTGAAAATGACACCCGTGCGCTTAAGGCCTGTGACATCCTGCGTGGTGACTGTGGCGGCAGCTGCCCTGGCCGGCATTACCGGCAGAGTCACGAGGACCAACAGGATGATCAGGCCGGAGGCAATGATCTTCGCCGTGATGGTATGCAATGGTCGGTTATCCATGTCTCTCCTTTTGAACGATGGTTATTTCATTATCAATCTGCCAGCGCTGACGGCAGGTGGACCAAACACCCATATTCTAACAAACTTTTACGGATATTCCCGGGTGCTCTGCCGCGCCTGGTGCTGGTCCGCTTTGGCTCCAAGTCCAGAAGGATTTCCCGGATAGAATCCGCTTCCTTGACGCGATAAAACGACTAACGAATTTCCGGCCGGAATTTATACCCATAGATCAACATGCCGCGCTCATCCCCATCCTGGCGCAGGCGGCGCGTGACCATCTCGACCGGCATGCCGATCTCCAGCGGCTGGCTGCCCAGGTCGGTCAATTGGGCGGTCACCAGCGGGCCCTCGACCAGTTTGACCAGCGCGATGGTGTACGGGGCGGCATCATCGAAACCAGCGGGGGCTTCGTAAATGGTGGTGTAGGAAAACACTTCCCCTTTACCGCTGAAGGTAAAATCTGTTTTTACCTCGCTTCCGCACTTCGGACAGACCTCGCGCGGCGGGAAGATCCTGGCATCGCAATGTGTGCAGACTTTTCCGACCAATCCATAACGCTGTTGTTTCAGCCGCCAGTGGCGTGGAATTTCCATGGGAACCTCCAGAAAACAGTGAAGAAGGGATCAGGCAACCAGGTAATAAGGTAATCAGGGATCAGGGCAAACGCACATGTCCCGAACTAACCATCTGTTCTTTCCAGTATATGGGTCACCGCCAGGGAGGCGGGACCCGACAGGCATTGAATCAGGGCCAGCCTGGCATCCGGAATCTGGTTCGGGCCGGCCTGGCCGCGCAGCTGCATGACGGCTTCGACGGCCTGGTACACGCCGGTGGCCCCACCCGGGTTGCCGCGCGCCTTGGAACCGCCCAGCGTGGCACATGGGATCTGGCCGGTCAGGGCGATCGATCCATTTGCGGCAAGTTTCCAGCCCTGCCCGGCCGGGGCAAACCCGGCAGCTTCCAGGCAAAGGGCCGCATAAATCGAAAAGGCGTCATGGTATTCGAACAAGTCCACCTGCTCGCATGCCACCCCGGCCTTCGCGAGCACCCGTTCCACCGAGACCTGCGCAGCCGTGAACCAGAGCGGGTTCGGGCGGTCGTGCAGCCCCAGGGTATCCGAGGCGCTGGCCGAGGCGGCGATCCGCACCAGCGGATGGGAGAAACCCTGCGGCAGCAATTCACGGCGGGCCAGGAGCAGCGCGGCCGCGCCATCCGCGTTGGGCGCCACGTCGAACATATTGAGCGGGTCGCTGACAGGTTCTGCTTTCTGGTAGGCATCGAGGGCGATCGCCTTACGGTACATGGCATTTTTGTTCCCGGCCGCGTTGGCATGGGCGGTCAGCGGGAAGCCTGCCAATGCATCCACCGGCGCACGGAACTCGTGCATGTAGCGGCGTGCCAGCAGGGCTGCCTGGGCGGTTGGCGTCAGTCCCTGGATGGCTTCATAATCAGCATCCTGCACAGTGGCAACGGCTGCCTCCACGTCGGGGCCAACCATGTCGGTGAACTTTTCCACGCCGACCACCAACGCCACGTCCACGTAGCCGCTCAGGATGGCCAGGTAAGCCTGGCGCAGAGCCGCGCCACCGGAGGCGCCGCCTGCCTCGACGGTTTCGGCCTCGATCCCGGCCCGGTGCTCTTTATCATCGAAGCGCAGCCCGCCAAAATCCGCCAGCAAGGTGCCAAGATGGGCCTGGTGGGACAGGTTGGCAGCCAGCATGTTGCCAACGTAGAGGGCCTGGGGGCGCAGGCCACCGGCATCCTGGATGGCAGAACGCATGACTTTGACCGCCAGCGAGCGCAGGGAAGCCTCCCAGTGTTCGCCGACGGGAATTTGGCCGATTCCAGCAATAATGACGTCCGTCATAAGAGCTCCAGGAAAGGTAACCAGGTGATCAGGTAATAAGGTGATCAGGTAAAAGAGAGAGAAGATACAGATTTAACTCCTGATTACCTTGTTGCCTAGTCCCTGATCACTTCATCGCAATCTTCCCGCGCAGGCGGGCATAGGTGGCATAGTCGATCTCGGTGCGGCGGGCGATGTAATCCTGCGTGGAGGCGGCCTTGTCACGCCGCTCGAGCAGCTTGTCCGTTACGGTGATATCAAATGCGTCCGACCCGGCTCCGGAGCCGAACGAGACCATCAGGATGCGGTCACCGGGCCTGGCCACGTCCAGGATGGCAGTCAGGCCGATGATGGCAGCCCCGGCGTAGGTGTTGCCGATGACCGGTGAAAGCAGCCCGGGCGCGATCTGCTCGGGGGTAAACCCAAGCAAGGCGGCCGCCCGCTGCGGAAACTTGGCATTGGGCTGGTGGAAGACAGCCCACTGGTAATCCCTGGCGGTCGTTCCGCTGGCTTCGAGCATGGCTTTCCCGGCCGCGTGGATGTGCTTGAAGTAAGCCGGTTCGCCGGTGAAACGCTGCCCATGTTCCGGGTATTTCTGGTATTCGCGCCGCCAGAAATCAGGCGTATCCGTAACGTATGAATACGAGGAATTCAGGACCGCCAGGCTCTCCTCAGCCGGGCCGATGACAAAGGCCGCTCCGCCGGCTGCAGCGGTATACTCCAGCGCATCCCCGGGCTTGCCCTGGGCGGTGTCCAAACCGGCGGCAATGGCATAGCGCGCCATCCCCGAACCAACCAGCCCCATGGCCATCACCATCGCCTCGGTGCCGGCTTTGCAGGCGAACTCCATGTCGGCGGCCTGAACGTGCGGGGCAGCCCCGATGGCTTCGGCAACGATCGTCGAGGTGGGCTTGACGGCGTACGGGTGCGATTCAGAGCCGATCCAGACCGCGCGGATCTCATGCGGATCAATGTCGGCGCGCAAGAGGGCATTGCGTACGGCTTCGAGCGACATGCTGACCACATCTTCGTCCAGCCCGGGGACGGCTTTCTCAATGATCGGCAGGCCGGAGGCCTTGCCGCCGGTCCAGATGCGGGCCACTTCCCTGGCAGGCAGGCGATAACGCGGCACGTAGGCGCCGTACCCGATGATGCCAACCGGGCGGGAGGGTTTAAGCAATGTGGGAGAAGCTTGAGTGAGTGTCATAAATTTACCTTTTCTTAATGCAGAGGCAGAGCAGAGGCTGGCAAAGCATTGTCAATGATAATCGATAGCTGAAAATCCTTAATCTTTAAAAGTCCTTTGCCTTCTTTTACCGCTTCGAACATGACCGGGTAGCATTGCGGCCCGCGGATCGAGCCATTGGATACGTAACCGAGCAATCCGGACGGGAGCGCGTTTTCCAAGTCCCGCAGCGGATAGAGGCTGTCGTCGAGGTAGATCCAGAAGCGTGAGGTGACATGCGTGACAAATGTCTTTCCGCTGTCTTCGATCGTGATGGAATTGTTGATGAAATCCTTCAATTCATCCGGCGAGGGAGTCGCACAAGGACCTGGCAAAGGAGTGAAAGTGGCTATTGGCGTGACAGCAGGCGTACGTTGTGCCAGGCCACAAGCCGATAATGAGATGATAAGAAAAAGGAGAGCAGCGCATTTCATAACAGTTCTCAGACTTCGGAAGTCTCAGAGACTTCGGAAGTCTTGGGCAGAAATGTGTCATTTAGTTAGCACAGGCTCCCATAGTATGGTGGCTCAGAGTAATCCTTTCCAATCCTTACAGGAGTAAAGGACCTCAGCACCTTCATGTTTATCTCGGACAAAGTGAGTTCGGGAAAATCTTTCATTAGTTTGTTGCTAAGGTCGGAGCGAAGGATCTCGGCTTTTTGTAAACAAGCAAGCATTCGCTCCCCAGGAGACAACTTTGCAAGTCGTTCCATCTTGTCCAGGTCAATGGGATCGAATCCATCCACAATGGCGGATATCTCTTCGGAGGTTAGAGGGCGCTTCCCGCTCATTTTGCTTTCATCTCTCTCAATATTTCTTCCGCTCTATCAATTCTAACCGTTTTTTCAGCCACCATCTGCGCCGCGACCTGCTCAACCTGCTCTCCCGTCGCTCCGGCAGCAATGGCCACCTGGCGGGCGTGCAGGGACATATGCCCGCGCTGGATGCCTTCGGTGGCCAGGGCGCGCAGGGCCGCCAGGTTTTGGGCCAGGCCGACCGAAACGATGATCCCGGCCAGCTCGGAGGCAGCCTGGATTCCCATCAGTTTCAGCGCAGCTTTGGCCGTGGGATGCACGCGGGTGGCTCCACCAATAATTCCAACCGCCATCGGCATTTCCAGCTCTCCGGTGAGATTCCCGTCCGCATCCCTGCCCCAGGTGCTGAGGCTGGTGTAACGCCCGTCCCGGGCGGCCCAGGCATGCGCCCCGGCCTCGATGGCGCGCCAGTCATTGCCGGTGGCGATCACAACCGCATCCACGCCGTTCATGATGCCCTTATTGTGGGTGGCCGCCCGGTAAGGATCTGCGGCAGCGAATGCCCAGGCTGCGATGATCCCATCCCGTACCTCCTCCCCGCTGTACGCGCGATGTTCATCCCCACCACTGTAGGGGCGGGGTTTATCCCCGCCCGGGGGTTCATCCCCGCCTGACGTGAATGCAAGATCCTGTAACAGAATTTTGCAACTGGCCTTTGCCAGCCGCCGGTCCGCCAGGTTGGAGAGGATCTTTAAGTGCACACGGCCGCCGGTGATCGCTTCGATGCGCGGGGCCAGCTTTTCACAGGCAGTATTGACCGCATTGGCACCCATGGCATCGCGCACATCGTAGATAAGATGGACAACCAGGAATGCCCCGATGGGAGAATCCTCGATGATGCGCACTTCCAGGTCACGCGCCCCGCCGCCGAGTTTCTTCAACAGCGGGTCAACCGCATCGGCTTCGGCTAATAGTTCCTCTTTGTGTTCATGCAGCTGCATGCTGGCGGTCATCAAGTCCCTGACGTCCAGAACCTGCATCTGCCCGATCATCTCCGGGGCAGACACACTGGCGTAGAAACCACCTGCGCTGCGCGCCAGCCTGGCCATGAACGAGGCGCCCGCCACCACAGAAGGTTCTTCGATCACCATCGGCACGAGCACCTCACGCCCGTTGACGACGAAGTTCAGGCCGATGCCCAGGGGCAGGCCGAGGGTTCCGACCACGTTTTCCACCATGTGGTCGGCCTGCTGGTCTGTCAATCCACCGGAAGTGCTCAACCCAAGGAGGTCCGTGCGTGATAGCCCGGCAGCTTCGGCCAGTTTGTCCAGTCGCTGCTCCAGGGGCAGGTTATAAAATCCAGGAATGCGGGAAGTAGTCATAAGGTCTGATAGTCTGATCGTCTGATAGTCTGATGTTCAAATGGGCGTTTCCCGGGAGGAGACACGCCAATTGCAATTTTATCGTAGGATGCTGGCAAAAGCTATCAGACTGGGGTAGTCGGATCGTCGTCAGCCGGATGGTTACCAGCCACTCGACCAGTTCCCGTCCAGACTGTCCTGGAAGAAAGCCAGGATACTAAAGCATTCCTTCAGATCCGGCGCAAACTTGTTATAATCCCAACATCTGGAGTAAAATTGTCTAGATTGTCGAGGTGTCTCAAATGCTCCTGACGCGTGAAGAACTTCAAGAGAGATTAATTGCATTGCACCGGGCGAGTCTGGAACTGGTCAAAGACGTCTCGCTTGAATCGTTATTGGAGCGGATTGTCTCACTGGCTCGCGAACAGGCCAGGGCAAAGTACGGGGCGCTGGGTGTGCTGGATGATGATGGAAATCTCAAACAGTTTATCACCACCGGCATGCGCGCCGAGGAGATCAAACGCATCCCGCACCCACCGCGCGGCTTTGGGCTGATCGGGGCATTGATGCGCGGCAATACCGGCAACATCCGCATCCCGGAGATCGCCCATGACCCCCGATCGGCGGGCTTTCCCACCGGCCACCCCGAGATGCATTCGTTGTTGGGTGTGCCCATCCGTCAGGGAAGCCGGCAGCTCGGCCAGATCTACCTGGCTGATAAAATCGACGCTCCCGAGTTCACCCCTGATGACGAAACGATCATCGAAATGCTGGCAGCTTATGCCGGGGTTGCAATCGCCAATGCCCGGCTCTACGAAGAGCTGCACGAGCGTGACCAGGCACTCATTCACAGCAACCAGGAGCTGACCCTGCTAAATCAGATTGGCAGTGCCCTGGCGTCTTCGCTCGAACTCGACGAAATCATGAACAAGACCCTGGCTCTGCTGATGGCGCATTTCAAGGTGGAGGCCGGGGAAATTTTCCTGCGCGAAGAAGACGGGGAGACCCTGCGCCTGATGCTGCATCGCGGGGAAGCGGCCGAAGCCTTCTGGACCCGCAACCGTTACAAAATAGGCGAGGGAATGGTCGGCCAGGCTGCGGAAACCAGAAAGCCGGTCATCAGCAATGCCCTCGATAATGACGAACGTGTCACCCGCCAGGCAGTGGTCAAGGCCGGGTTCAAACAGATCGTCTGCATTTCCTTGACGGCACACGGCGACCTCGTTGGTGTGCTGACCATTGCCACCCGCAGGAGGAAGGCATTATCCAATAACGAACTTGAAGTACTGACCTCGGTTGCTTCCATAGCCGGGACAGCCATTGAAAACGCCCGCCTGCACTCCAACGTCCGCCGGGCAACCATTTTGGATGAGCGTGAACGGATCGGCATGGATTTGCATGACGGCATCATCCAATCCATTTATGGCGTGGGATTGACACTCGAGAACACGCGTGCGGTGTTGCGCGAGGACCCCAAGTCTGCCGACATTCGCCTGCAGAAAGCCATGGAAGACCTGAACCGTACCATCCGTGACATCCGCAACTATATTTTGGATTTGCGGCCGCGCCAGCTGCATGGAGAAACCTTGATTGAGGGCCTCGGGAGGCTGGTTTCGGAGTTCCGCCAAAACACAAAACTGGAGGTCAGCCTGGCGGGACCAAAAGAACCTCTTTCTGACTTGCTGCCAGTGAATGCGATGGCATTGTTTCACATCTGCCAGGAAGCCCTGGCGAATATTGCCAAACATGCCAATGCTGCCAGGGTCACGATTGACCTGTGGAGCACATCCGACCGGGCCCTGCTCGAGATCCGGGACGATGGGGATGGTTTCGATTTGGACAAGGCAAACAAGACAGTTGGTCATGGCCTGGCAAATATGCAGACGCGCGTGTCCAATGTGGGTGGAGATCTGGATATTATTACTGCTCCAGGAGAGGGGACAACCATACTAGCCTGGGTGCCGCGCAGTCCAACCCAGGAAGCATCCTGAACGACAGCCCTTGAGCCTGCGAAGCCCATTTTTTTGCGTTTCACGTTATGCATGCCCGGGTTTCATCCCAAAAGAGTCAGGCAGGGTTCCCTCGCGGGCTTTTCAGTATCCATGGAAGTGAGAACGACTCACCCCAAGATGTGGCGGGTCAGCGCAAACAACCCGGGGCAGTGGGGGGATGAACGGGAAGCGGGGTTGGTTTTATGGGAAGATGTTTTACAAGGTTTTTTAAGATTTAACCTGTCTTAAAGTTTTGGATGTTTTTAAGGTTGCGTAGGTTGCACGTATAGAACAATTTGGCTTTTTCTGCTAAAATGCTGCCACGTGAATGGATAGTGGACACTATCCTCCCCATCAAGTAAGACCGTTAGAATATTGATTTTTTCAGAAGGAAGGGCTTCCCACTGCGCAGGCAGTGGGCTCCTGTCCCTGTACTTTGACGCCGAAATTATTTATTTGGAGGAATCAAAGATGGACGCCGTGCAGGCCTGGCAGTCAGCATTGGGGCAGCTCCAAATGGAGATGCCAAAAGCATCCTTTGACACCTGGGTTCGTGATACCCGGATCGCTTCTTACGTGGACGGGCTTTTTACCGTCAAGGTAGGGAATGCCTATGCGCGTGACTGGCTGGAGAGCCGCCTGTCCAGCACCGTGAAACGTCTCCTGATGGGCATCATGAACCGCTCCGTGGAGGTGGCTTTTGTTGTGCATTCCCATGAGAGCAGCGTGGATGTTCCAGACCAAAGCACCACTTCACCGGCAGAGGCCAGTGCAGCAAACGATGAGATTCCGGCGCCCCGGTCAAAGAGCGCTTCGCTAAATCCCCGCTACACCTTCGATAATTTTGTCGTTGGCCCGAACAACCGGCTGGCCCATGCCGCCTCGCAGGCGGTGGCTGAAAACCCGGCGACAGCTTACAATCCGCTATTCCTGTATGGCGGCGTTGGGCTGGGCAAGACCCATTTATTGCACGCCATCGGCAACTACTGCCAGGAGCACGGGCAGAATGTGCTCTATGTTTCTTCCGAAGAATTTACCAATGACATGATCGCCGCCATCCGGTCGCATACCACCCAGGCATTCAGGGAAAAATATCGATCGGCGGACGTGCTGTTGGTGGACGATATCCAATTCATTGCCGGTAAGGAATCCACGCAGGAGGAATTCTTCCACACCTTCAATACCCTGCATGGGCAGAACAAGCAGATCATTGTTACATCAGACCGGCCACCCAAGAGCCTGGTAACGCTGGAAGAGCGCCTGCGCTCGCGCTTTGAATGGGGCCTTACGGCTGACATCCAGTTGCCAGACCTGGAAACGCGCCTGGCGATCCTGGGTTCCAAGGCCGAACGCCTAGGCCGGACGGTGCCCGCCGAGATCATGGAATTGATCGCCCGCCGCGTACAGTCCAACATCCGCGAGTTGGAAGGGGCATTGAACCGCATCGTGGCCTTCGCCGAATTGAGCGGCATGGCCATGACCCCGCAACTGGCAGAGGTGGCCCTGGCAGACCTGCTGCCCCAGCGCGGGGATGTGAAACCTGGAGCCGTGGTGGATATGGTTGCCAAGACCTTCAACCTGTCCGTGGAACGCTTGATATCCCCTGACCGCAGCCACGATGTGGCCCTGCCGCGCCAGATCGCCATGTACCTGATGCGTGAGACGAATGTTTCCCTGCCACAAATCGGGCAAGCCCTGGGCGGCCGCGATCATACCACGGTCATGTATGCCTGCGAAAAGGTGGCAGACTTGTTGGAGCGGGATGACCGGCTGCGTACCCAGGTCGGGCAGATCCGCCGCCAATTGTACGCATGAATTCTTTTCACAAATAGTACAAATTGATTCTTGGTTCTTGATCGTCTCGCGGGCATTTGCCTTTGGTGTGCTGGTATGCCTTTGGTGTGCCTTTGGACGTCCAATCCCTGGCACTTTGGTGGGCTGCCTGTATATTATCTATATACAGGCAGCCCACCTTCCAAAATGGACGCACTAAAAAGAGCCTCTGTTACCCATCTTCTCGTTTTTATGCCCGGCGGGTTATGCCAGCAGGTGGGTCAGCAAGATCCTGACGCCGATCACGATCAAAACAATCCCCCCGATTATTTCCATGCGCTTCCCAAACTTCTGCCCCAGGCGGTTTCCCAGGAAGATCCCCAGCCAGGAAATCAGCCCGGTCACCACGCCAATGACGACAGCCGGATACCAGATGGTCACTCCGACGAGCCCCAGGCTGAAGCCAACTGCCAGGGCGTCGATGCTGGTGGCAAAGGCCAGCAGGATAAGTGTCCAGCCGCGTGAGGGGTCATTCCTTGGTTGTTCGCTGGCAATCATCAAAACCAGAGCGGATCATGCGTATGCCAACAAATGCCAGCAGGCCGAAGGCCACCCAGTGATCATAGGCGGAGATATAACGCACAATGGTTGTCCCGGCGAACCAGCCGATGACAGGCATCAGAAACTGGAAAAATCCAAAATGGAATGCCAGCCGGAAGACCGGACGCGGACCGGGGGCGCGCTGCTGCGTACCTGCGCCGAGACATACGGCGAAGGCATCCATGGACATGCTGATGGCGATCAGGAATATCTCGAAAAAGTTCATTGCTCAAGCTTTCCAGATGGTGAAATCCTTTAGTATGGATCCACCGACAAACTCGCGCAAAATGGAATTATCGGGGATCAAGTCCAGTTCCAATGGAAGGAACCATTCCAGGAAAGCCAGCAGGCGTTTGGCTTCGATGTATTCCGGCGTTCCATGCGGTACCTGGCGCAGGATGGGTTCGACCAGCGGTTTGAGGGTGGAAAGCTCGTATACCAGCGCGGAGTTAAACATTGCATCCGCATTTTCCTGGTAGGGGAAGATGTATTTTTTCTCGCCAGCGGTCACGGATCCCCAGCGGCCGATGGTCTGCACAGCCGTGTAGCCGCGCTCGCGCGTATCCCGCACGATACGCCGGATCAGGCGGGTGTCGGTGGTGGAAACGCGGTTATGCCGGTCGAGGTTGAGTTGCGTCAGGGCGGAGACATAGATGCGGTAAGCGCGTTCTGCCACCGGGGCGGGCACGAGGCGAGGATCCAGGCCATGAATGCCTTCCAAAATGATGATATGCTCCGGTCCCAGTTGGATCGTCTCGCCCGCCTCGCGTACCCCGGCTTTAAAATTATATCTGGGTAGTTGGACAGCTTCACCGGCAATCAAGCAAGACAGGTCCTTTCCGAGCAAGTCAAGGTCAAGGGCTTCCAGGGCTTCGAAGTTGAGCTGTCCGTCCTCGCCAAGCGGGGTTTTATCGCGGTCCAAAAAGAAATTATCCAACTCCAGGGCAAATGGGGAAAGACCCAGTGCAAGCAATTGGATGGCCAACCGCCGGGAGAAGGTGGTTTTCCCGGAAGAGGACGGCCCGGCAATCAGTACCACGCGTGCCTGTTTGCCGCGTCCGGTGATCTGGCGGGCAATCTCGGCGATATTCTGCTCGTGCAAGGCTTCCGAAACCAGGATGACCTCAAGGCTGCGCCCACCCTGGATGGCATCATTCAAGGCCCCGACCGAACCGATGCCCAGGCGCGCCAACCATTGACCATACTGGCGGAAAGCGGCCAGCAGTTTGGGGTATTCAGGCAAGGGCAGGATGCTGGTGGGCGAGCGGCGCAGGGGGTAGTGCAGGATGAAACCATCTCCGGCGGAGACAAGGTCAAACCATTTCAGGTAGCCGGTGGAGGGGAGCATGTATCCCTGGTGATAGTCGCGATAATCGTCCAGTTGATAAAGCGTAACATAGCCTTTTTTTCGGTAGGACAACAACTGGACCTTGTCTTTATATCCCTTGCTGACAAAGTAGGCAGTAGCTTCCGCCAGGGATATTTCCTGGCGGCGGAAGGGCTCATCCTTTTTAACCCAGGCGCGCATGAAGGCTGCGAGCGAGTCCAGTTCGGCGTTGCTGAGTGGATGCCGGTCGGTCACCTGGCAAAAATATCCTCCCGAAGAGACCGAGTGGTCAATCGTCATGGAATTTGCAGGAAAAAGATTGGCGAAAGCGGCACTTAACAGGAAGGTCAAAGAACGCCGATAGATAAGCGCCCCATCCTCGTCCGCCATCGTTACAGGGGCAAGCCGGGCTTCCATCTGGATGGAGTAGGTCAGCTCGCGCAGGTCGCCATTGACAATGGCTGCCACCAGCGGCGCGGCATCCGCCGGGTAGTTTTTCCCCAGAAACTCGCCGGCGCTCATTCCACGCGGCCCGGAGAGCACGCTGCCATCCGGGAGGTGGACTTCCACGCTCTCGCTCGGGACAACGGAAAGGATCTTGTCATTCATGAGTTTTCCCTTACCCTATCCAATAATTTCTCGGGCTGGCCGCTGAACATGGCAAGCGGAATTTCGCCGCTCGTCAAGGAGGATAATATCGCGGCCAACTGTTTGTTGACTGGAGTCGGCACGCCCGACTTTTGCCCATAACGCACGACCGCGCCATTGAGCCACTCCACCTCGGATTTACCGCGGCCGGTATGCAAATCGATATGGAAGGACGGCATCTTCCTGCCCCGCCCGCCTCCCACCGCCCTTGACAGCAGCGGGCGGGAGATGAATGCGGGCAAATATGCAGCCAGGGCCAGCAGGCGTACGGGGGTTCCAGGCAGATCCACCACACGGATGCCCTGAGCTTTCATCACTGCCAGGGCTTCGCGCAGAGTGGCAATCTCGAGCCGGAACAACCCGGGATGAGCCAGCACCGCCTGCGGCGGCATATCCAGGATGGCAACGCTGCTGTTGACCATCAGGTTGGTAAGCATTTTCGACCATTTCATATCAGTGGGGCGCGGGTAGATACGCGCATGCAAGGAGGCGCCATTCAGTGCTTCCCACAGGCATAACGAGAGCGGATGCCCATCTGCCACGCCAACGCCGCGCAGTCTTTCGAGGACAATGTCTCCCACTGCACGGCGGGCCACGGAGGATGTCACCGTCCCGGCAATGACCTTCTCAGTTCCAAGAACAGCCGCCAGGGACGGTTCATTATCCACGCCGTTGGAGAGGCACAGGATGGGCGGCATCTGTCCGGCGAACGGTTTCATTCCTTCAAGTGCGGAGGCGGTATCAAAGGATTTCAGGGCAAAGATGGCGATATCGAAGGGGTCCTGGCGGAAAGCTTCAGGAAGAGATTCAGCAACGCTAAACGTCGAAGGGGAAATGCTGAAAGGTGAATCTTTGGCGTTCTTTAATTCGAGCCTGAGTCCGCCTGTCCGCAGTTCCTGCGCCGCTCCGGGCCGCTCCAGGAATACCACCTTGTGCCCGGCCAGCACCAGCGAGCCGCCGATGTAGGTGCCGATGGCGCCCGCGCCGAATACCAGAACGTTCAATTTTTCCACCTTAGTCTTCCTTCCAGTGGCGGCGGTCATCAAAATTCAACATGCGCCAGCCGTGGCGTTCCGGCTCATACGTAAACGTCGCGAAGGTGGTATTGTGAAACATGAAGCGCGGCCCGCTGGAATTGGCCTGTACCGTGATACCCAGAATGGCGTACATTGCCATGTTCAGGATCCCGCCATGCGCAGCCACCAGGTAATGGCCCGGCGGGCGGTCAAGGACATGTTGGATGGCCCGGCCAGCCCGCAGGTATACTTCCCAGCGGCTTTCCCCGGTCTTCCCGTAACGCGTGTAGGGCGTGATGAAATCCGGCCGGGGTGTCACCTGCGCGGCCTCTTCAGGCGTCAGGCCGGCCAGGAGCCCATTGTTGATTTCCATCCAATCCGGGTCCAGTTCCAGCGGGACGCCAAGCAGCTTGCTGATGATTTCCGCCGTCTGGCAGGCGCGCAGCAGCGGGCTGGCGATGCAGCGGTCGAAGGTCAAGCCTTCCCCCTGCCAGCGTTCCGCCAATGCCTGGGCCTGGGCGCGACCCTTTGGGGTCAGCGGGAAATCGGCATGTCCCTGGAAGCGGTCTTCGGCGTTTCCGACCGATTCCCCATGCCGTAGAAAAGTGATACGATAAATGGATTGGTCAATCATGGGAGGCTATTTTACCATTAGTGCCGGATGATTCATCCCCTGGTGATGGCAGCCGCAGAGTATTTTTATATCCGGCTTTGGAAATTCTTAACCGCAAAGCTTGGAATAGCGCGAAGATATATACCAGTAACCTTCGCGGGCTTTGTTGCTTCGCGGTTAATCCCGGCTCATTTAGCCGGCATCAGCGCGACTTTAAGGATGGCATGCTACGGAAAGAAGGTTCCCGCACCATGTCAGGCAGGGTCCGGATTATTTACAGGGCTGGCTGCGCGGGATATACACAACTGTCACAAGGCCGTCAAATTCAGGTTGAGGCCTGTAATAACAAAGCAGGGGCATGGAAACTTCCTGGACCCAGAGATCATTTTCCTCTCCAAAGGCCCGTGTCCTTCCATAAAAATGGATATTCTGGGTCTCCAACACGATGGCGGCAAACCGTTGCGTCCGCAAATCTTCCTGGAATTTATCCAAATAGGGCCGGTTATGAGACATGACCATTTCCATCAGGTTATCCTGCTCATACTCCGGCACAAGCGGAACATCCACCATCTTTAATGTCAACAATTGGCGTTGCGAGATAAACAAAACCTGTCCGCCTTGCCTGGAAATATCTTCGACATTCTGGCGGATCAAGCCAAGTTTTTCATTGGTCTGGACTTTATCCCAAACAAAGAGATTGGCATTCGCCCGAATGATCATCCAGATGGGAGTGATCAATAATAACGAGAGGAGAACGGGGTTGCGTAAATCGACGGGTTTTCTTTCAACCTGCTCCGGGGCAGCCCTTCCAAAGAAAAAGTAGCCTCCGGCAAGGATCAGGAGGATCAGAAAAGCATCAAGATTATGTAGATCGGAGCCGCCCCCAATTTTGGCGCTTACCACCAGGCCGCCGGCCAGGAAAACAGATAATGCCGCAACAATTCCAGCCAGGCGCAGTGGATGCAAAGCATTCCTCCCCTGTCGGATGCCCAGAATGACCGCTGCAATCACGGGGCCGGCAAGCAGCAATAAGTCCAGCAAAATTCCATCCGTGTAAGTGGCGTTGGGAAAGAGACGATACCAGAGCAGGTCGGAAGTCAGGCTGGATGAAAAATTCACACCCGTCCCATTGCCTGACAGTTGCATGTAAACCACATTGCTGGCAAGGGCGGTCAACGTGCCTCCCAGGATCCACAGGACTGGCTTCCTGAGATAGTCAATAGCATTCCGGTACTCCTTATAAGGAACCTCAAGCAGGTATATAAATGCTGCCATTATTCCAGGTACCGGGAACCAGTTGATCCGGCTCATGCCGGCCCATATGGAAGCCAGTATAACAATGATGCTTGTTCTCCAGGGTTTCTGCGGCTTGACACCCCAGATGGTCAGCAAGGTACATAATTGCAGGTGCACCAGCAGTGGAACCGGCAATAAGAAAATGAACACCCAGCCGGCAACCATCAAAGTTCTTGAAAGATTTCCCCGGATCAGACGGCGGGCCAGGGTCCAGCTGATCGCCATCCCCAGTACCAGCTGAAGGGACGCCCACCACAAGCGGTGCAGCCAGATGGGTAAATTTCCAAACAGGAAAGGAATGGATATCAGGAAGTGCCAGGTGGCATGCATGACCCCCAAGGGGAATTTTTGCGCCGTAGATTTGTTTTGAAAAAAGCAGTGACGCTCCGTAAAACCGGCTGGCTTCAGACCAGGTCAACGCAAAGGGATAATTGGTGACTTTCAGGAACTGCCTTACCGTTACATAACACACCGCCTGAATAAGCGCTGCAAGCCACAGGGCGGTAAACCAGGAAGAATCCTTTTTTATGGTTTTCAAGCAAAGCATTGAGCCCAATGACAACCACCAGAACAGGGCTAAGTGGGTCCAGGTTCCGGCGGCATAGTAGCGCCCCAAATAAGGATGAAGGGTAAGAAAGGCATAGACCGGTAATAATATGATCAAGCTGAAGATGGCGATGGTCTTCCTTCCGCCAGGGCTTCGTGAAAATGCATCCGCCGTCTCCAGCAGGCGGTTCTTCCCACCGGTAAAAAGCAGGAGTAAAAGGATTCCTGCCAGGATGACCAGCGCTCCCATTGCCGAGAGCAGGAGAATCCAGACCGAATGAAGGATATTGATATTATGGGAGCGTGCCACTCCCACTACCTGGAACATACTCGCGACGGTAAGTGCCAGGGTCAGCGCCAGGATGACTTTGAAAAAAAACAAAGGGGATTTCTTGATCATGCCAGACTTTCTCTATGCAACCCGCTTCACAATCTGACCCCGTGCCGGTCGGCCAGGATTGCAACGGTGCGCTCCACCTCAGCCTGTTCCTGTGACTCCGTCCAGCCGAGCGATTCGCCCAGGGCATTTGCCAGTTGCTCCAGCAGCGGCCGGGTCAACTGGCCCAGGTAACCCAGCAGGGTGCGGCGCAGAACCAGGTCGTCGAGATGGATGATCTTCTCGCGTTCGGCCATGCTGGCGATCCCGGAGGGCGTGTAGTGCGGGTCGGTTTTCAACGCCAGCGCTTCTTTTCCAGCGCCAATGGGCAGCGACCGGGTGTCAGCTTTGCGCGACAAGCCAAGGAAGGTCAGGGCGCGGTCGGTCACTTGCTCGGAGAAAGCCCGGAAACTGGTCCATTTTCCACCGACCAGCGAATAAACGAGGATCCCGCCCAGCTTGTCTTCCTGGATGTGGTGGTCACGCGTGATCTGCCCGGCGAGCTTGGCCTGGGTATAGGCCAGCGGGCGGGCACCCGAAAAGCGGAAGACGATCTGCTCACGGCTGACCTTGATATCCGGGAAGACTCGTCCGACCATTTCGATGAAGTAATCCACTTCCTCCTCGGTGCAGCGCAAGGAATCAGGGTCCTCAATGGGGATGTCGGATGTGCCGATCATCACCTTGTCAAAGAGTGGGAAGATGAGCACGATGCGCCCATCCTTGTTCTCGAAGAAAAATTCGTGATCGCCAATCGCCTGGCGCAGCTCAGGGTTGTCGAGCACCAGGTGCGAGCCTTTGGTCAGGCCGACATAATGCGTCTGCAGGCCCATGCTCCGGTTGGCTCCATCGATCCAGGGGCCGGCAGCGTTGATGATCAACTGCGGCTGGACTGCGAAGGTTGCGCCGGTCAGCTCATCGCGCAATTCGGCCGCGCCATCCTTCACACCGGTCAGGGTCACATAGTTGAGCGAGCGGGCATGGCTGGCTCCTTTTTCCGCATCCAGCAGGAGTTCAAGGGTCAGGCGCTCAGGCGAGAGGATGATCCCGTCGTAATAGGTGGCAGTGTAGCGTACCGCCGGGTTGATGCGCGGGTATTTCTTGAGCGAAGTGGAATGATTGTCAAAGACATGGCGCGGCACGGCGCGCGTTTTGCCGGTAAAAGCATCATAAAAGATGAGCCCGATTTTGATGACCAGCCCGCCGCGTTCGGAGGGCTTCTCCAGCCAGCCCAGGAATTTCAGTGGGGCGTTGAACAGGCCGGAGAAGGTTTTAAAGATGGGGATGGTGGTGGGCAGCGGCTTGACCAGGCTGGGCGCATTCTGGATCATGCGGTTGCGCTCCTGCACCGCCTCGCGCACCAGGCGGAATTCACCGTTTTCCAGGTAACGGATGCCGCCATGCGCCATGCGCGAGGAGGCGGCTGAGGCGCCGGAGCAGAAATCCGCCCGGTCGATCAGCAGGGTATCCACGCCCTGCAGGGTCAGGTCGCGGAAAGTTCCGACGCCATTGATCCCTCCGCCAACGATCAATACGGTTGGGGTGTGGGAATTTATGGAAGCCAGGGTATCTTGTCTGTTCATGGTTCTCCAGGAGATTTTATTCCATCCAATCGAATGTGCGTGTCACGGCCTTCTTCCAGCCGGCATACAGTACATCACGCCTTTGCGCAGGCATGGACGGTTTCCACTCCCTGTCCCTGCCCCAATTTGCACGCAGTTCGTCATGATCCTTCCAGAAACCCACCGCCAGCCCGGCGGCGTAGGCTGCGCCCAGGGCGGTTGTTTCGGCCACCTTTGGACGGATGACAGGCACGTCAAGAATATCAGCCTGGAACTGCATCAGCAACTCATTATAGACCATGCCTCCATCCACTTTCAGCGCGGTCAGCTTGACGCCGGAATCTTTCTCCATGGCATCCAGCACTTCGCGCGTCTGGAAGGCGGTCGCCTCCAGCACGGCCCGGGCAATGTGTCCGCGGTTGACGAAGCGGGTCATGCCGACGATCGCGCCGCGCGCCTCGGAACGCCAATAGGGTGCGAACAGCCCGGAGAAGGCCGGGACAAAATAGATGCCGCCGTTATCCTCCACCGACCCGGCCAGTCGTTCCACGTCAGCGGATTTTTCGATCAGGCCCAGATTGTCGCGCAGCCACTGGACCAGCGCGCCGGCAATGGCAATCGAACCCTCCAGGGCGTAAATGGCGGGTTTATCCCCAAGCTTGTAGCCAAGCGTGGTCAACAAACCGTTCCTGGAAAGGACGGGGGATTCGCCGGTGTTCATCAGCATGAAACAGCCCGTGCCATAGGTATTCTTGGCTTCACCGGGGCTGAAGCAGGTCTGGCCGAACAGGGCGGCCTGCTGATCCCCGAGGTCACCCGCCAGCGGGACGCCGCCCAGCCCGCCCCTGGCGTTGCCGTAAACCTCCGACGACGAGCGGATTTCTGGCAGCATTCCGCGCGGTATATCCAGTATGCGCAGAATCTCGTCATCCCAATCCAACGTTTTCAGATCCATGAGCAGGGTGCGGGAGGCATTGGTCACATCGGTGACGTGTGCGCCGGTCATATTCCAGAGCACCCAGGTATCCATGTTGCCGAACAGCAATTCGCCTTTTTCAGCGCGCTGGCGTGTTCCGGGCAAGTTATCCAGGATCCATTTGATCTTCGGCCCGGAGAAATAGGTTGCCAGCGGCAGCCCGGTCCTGGCCTGGAAGCGGTTCTGCCCGCCATCCCTGGCCAATTCATTGCAGATGAGGTCCGTGCGCGTATCCTGCCAGACGATGGCATTGCAGACCGGACGCCCGGTCTCGCGCTCCCAGACCAGGGTGGTCTCGCGCTGGTTGGTGATCCCGATGGCGGCGATATCGCTCACCTGCGCGCCGGATTTATCCAGCGCGCCGCGCATCACGCGCTGGGTGCGTTCCCAGATCTCCAGGGCGTCGTGCTCCACCCAGCCCGGCTTCGGGTAGATCTGCTCGTGTTCCTTCTGGTCTGCGGCGACGATATTGCCCGCATGGTCAAACAGGATGCAGCGGGTGCTGGTGGTGCCCTGGTCTATGGCGGCAACATATTTTGGCATGAAAGAAATCCTTATCACGAATAAGACGAATGAGTCCACTGAAAAAACAGAACTTTAACAAGTGAAGCATGACAATGGTTTCTCAAAAAGCCGGATGAAGACTTCCATGCGAAGCCAACACAAACGCAAAAAAGAGACTAAAGGTTGTTCCGAGGAGCCTATTTCAGGCTCTTTAGGAGCGATTTGCAACTGATCCTTCTTGAATTTGGCTTTTTCATAACGCAAGATACTGCGCACATTGCTCATCAAAGCCGATCCGACGATCAAACTGGTGACCCGGAACAAGCCGCGGACCGGCAATTTACCTGCCGGGAACGGATGCTTGATCGTGCGCAAGGTGGCTTCCACCGCAGCCCGCAAGTTTTTTCCGCTGTGCTTTTGCTGATCTTTTGCTTGGCGGCGTCTGGCTACTTGAACCTCGTGCAGGTTGAAGTCCAGGTGATAGTGTTTGTCGCGTTTGCCTGGCTTGGCGCGGCATTGACCACTTTTATGAAAAGGACAGGTTTCGCAATGAAGCGGTTCAAAATCAGCGACCAGAGCGCCTTTCTTGTTCCCCCAGTGAATGCGAGCAACCTGTTCCTGTGGACAAGTCATCTGGAGGGGCACTCCTTGTTCATCAACCTGGAAGGTATAGGCTGCCAAACCGAATTTACCTTGATCTGGGTGACGGCCTTTGATGGCGGTTGGGACTAATTCCACATGGTTTTTCTGTAAGACCGGATCGGCTTCCGGACTGCTGTACGCGCCATCCGTATGCAGGGTTTCCAGGTCCGTGCGCTGCTTCAAATCCGGTACAGCGGTAATCATCAGATCAGAATCCTCCACATGATTGGGTGCCACCTGAACCTTGGTGATCAGCTGGCAAGGATTGCTTGGTTCGCAGGTCTCAGCCAGGTTGGCCACGTAGCCTTTGTACTCCTGCTCCTGCTTGCGCCGAAAGGTAGCTTCCAGGTCATCGCAGGACTGCAAACACTCGGCACTGATCTCTTCGTTTTTCTTGGCCCGCACCTGTTGGCCTTCCAGGTGAAAATTATCACTGAAAAAGCGCTCGAAAACTTGAAAGACGGGTTCTGACCCGTAACGCTCTTTCAACTCACTCCGGACCCGATACATGCTCTCGCCTACCTGCTGAATGTTCCGATGGGTTTCTTCTTTCCCTTTGATGCTATACGTATACTGCCCAGAACTGACTTTCAAGTAGGGTGCAAACATCTCTTTGTAGCTTTGTCGATCAGCTTCGGATAAAATGCGGTAAAGACGCTGAATGGCTTCTACCAACAACTGCAAGCGACTCATATCCATGATGTTACTGGCAATTTGCGTGCTATCCATTCGTTGAATGTGCGTCTGAATTTTCAAGTCGCTAATCTGCTGATCTGTGATCTCTTCAAATGCCTTTACCAGGAGATTGACCCCTTGGGCTTGATTGTACCGGCTCAAACGCTGTCGAAAATTGTACAGCGTGCGTATATCAAATTCGCCTTCTTTCAAATCTCGGTAGCCCAAGGCATAGCGTACTTGCATATCAAAAACAGAATGATCGTACAATTCTTCGTCACTCCAGCCAAATCCAGCCTTGAGCGTTTCCAGGCCCACCAATACATTCACCGGTATGTTTGGCCGGGAGGGTTGATCATCATATAAAACTGCAAAAGCTTCTTCTTTCAAACGACAGAAGGTCTCTCGATAGAATACGCCTGCCCAGGATCGATCCAGACGTTGCTGGTGTTTCTCGGGAAGATCGCTCACATTGCTGATCAGCAAGGGTTGTAGATGACGTTTATTCGCTTTGAACATGCTTCACTTTTTCCGCAGGAAGGATGTCTCTATTATATTAAACTCTTACCTTTTTCGTCCAATCGTTTTTTCAGTGGACTCACGAATAGGACGAATAAAACGAATAAAAGACTTAATTGGCGACCCTGACGTATTCGACGCGCCGAATCCAAAAGTTGATCAATATCCCGAGCCGGAGACCAGTTGCTTTGAGATAGGATGTTAATTGTTGTTTGAATAGATCATTCAGGCTTGCAACCGCTTTTAATTCGATGATGATTTTACTATCAACAACCAAATCCAGTCGATATGTCCCCATCGGCTTTCCTCTATATGAGACAATCACATTTTTCTGGGTTTCGAATGGAATTTCTCGAATTTCCAATTCAGTGAATAATGCATTTTGGTAAATTTCCTCACTGAAACCGGGCCCCAATTGGTTATGCACTTCGAAAACGGATTCCATAATACGGTATGAAAGCTCAGGGTACAGCACTTCCGGACCGACCAACTTTCTTGGTTTATTCGTGCCATTCGAATTATTCGTCTCTATTCGTGATCCTCTTTCCCCGGTCTTAATCGTGCCTTTCGGATTATTCATCATTATTCGTGATAATCCCATTCTCTTGTCCCGGCCAGATATGCCTTTCCTGACATAGGCTTTTTCCCCGCCGGTTGGATTTCTTCCAGGATAAGCAGCCCCTCGCCCGTGCCAATGGCGGGGTATCCGTCGACTATAAACCTGGAACCCGCGCCCGGGCTTTTCTGTGCGCCCACACGGGCGCGCAATACCTTCAGCGGCGCACCTTTCCACTCGAACCAGGTTCCAGGCCATGGAGTAAAAGCCCTTACCCGCCGCTCCAGGGCAATGGCGGGCTGGCTGAAATCAAGCAAACCGTCTTCCTTCTTGAGCATGGGAGCGTAGGTGACGCCTTCAGCCGGTTGGGGCTGCGGCTGGAGCTCTCCGGAAAGATAACGCGGCAAAGTCTCGAGCAGCAGTTCTGCACCCAGCGGGGCAAGTTTTTCGAAGAGTGTCCCGGCGGTGTCATCAGGCGAAATCGGGATGTAGCGGCGGCTGAGAAATGGGCCGGTATCCACCCCGGGATCCATTTTCATGATGGTCACACCGGTCTCGACATCCCCGGCCAGGATGGCCGCCTGGATGGGCGCCGCCCCGCGCCAGCGCGGCAGCAGCGAACCATGGATGTTGATGCAGCCAAATTTTGGCAGGTCGAGCAGCTCGAGGCGCAGGATCTGTCCAAACGCTGCCACCACGATCAGGTCGGGAGCCCAATCGCGCAGTTGCTGCATGGCCTCGGGCTGGCGCAGCTTTTCAGGCTGGATGATGGGCAGGCCGAGAAGGAGTGCCGCTTCCTTTACTGCCGGCGGCTTGAGCGTCCGGCCGCGTCCCGCCGGGCGGTCGGGCTGGGTCACCACGCCGACCACCGGGTAATGCTGCGCCAGAGCTTTCAGCGCCGGGACGGCGAAGTCCGGCGATCCCATGAAGACAACGCGGGGTTGAAGATCCATGGCTGGATTCTAGCACAGTCTCTTAAAACATTTGGGTACAGGCGAATATGGAGAGTATCCAATGGATGGGGCCCCATCTCACTCACCGCCGCGGTCACCCTGCCAGGAGCGCCCTGTAAAAACCCCAGGACAGGCAGAGTAAATAATTCGAATTTCCTGGTTATCATAATATAATAGGCGCTCGAAAGATTGCATGCTGAGATTTGTATGGAGCGAGGAAAGGATTAATGAAGATTTTGCCGGATGCTTTATTAAAGGAACGCTATGACGCGATCGTGGTCGGGGCCGGGCTGGGCGGGATGGCGGCTGCCAGCCTGCTGGCGAAGCGCGGATTATCGGTATTGATGACCGATCAGCAAAACAAGCCGGGCGGCGCCTTGTGGAGGCAAGCCAATTCCAACCCTGCGCGCAAAGCTGCCGTTGCAAACGACCTGCAGGGAGTGATGTCCAGCGGGATCTCTTTTCGTGGAGGCTTGAGCTCCATCCAGGAACTGGACCTGGGCAATATCCTGGAAAATTATTCCGCGGTGTATCTTACTGATCTTGGCCTCGATGATGACCCTGAGACCTATTCCGCCTGGCTTGGCCCGGATTGGAGGCAGGCCTGGGACAGGCAAACCGGCCGGGTAGGCAAGCATCCCGGGGTTTTCTTTTGCGAGGAATTCCGCATGAACGGGATGTCCATCGTGGAAGCCGCTGCGCAGGGACGGCTGGGTGCCATGTCCATCCAGCAGTTCCTCAGCTCTAAAGCATAAAGGACCTCCGCCGAATGTTCGTAGTAACGACTTTAGTCGTTCCAATTTCCTTGATGCCTCGAATAATGCACGGAATGATCCCATGACTTGGTTTATGCTCGTCCTGATCGCCTTTCTCTGCGGCTCCCTGCCCTTCTCGGTCTGGCTGGGCCGTCTCTTCCTGGGTATGGACGTGCGCCATGTGGGGGATGGTAATCCCGGTGCAGCCAATGTTTTCAAATCAGGCGGGCGCGTGGTTGGTCTGCTCGCATTGTTGTTGGATGTCACCAAGGCAGCCGCCCCGGTCGGCCTGGCTTATTTCAACCTGGGCATGCGCGGCCTGCCCATGGCGCTGATTGCCGTCGCCCCCATTCTTGGGCACGCCTTCAGCCCATTCCTGGGATTCCGTGGCGGCAAGGCCCTGGCAACTGCGCTGGGCGTGTGGATCGGCCTGACGCTCTGGAAGGCTTCCCTGGCGGCAGTTGGGGGGGTGTTGATCGGGATCGCCTTGTTCACCACTTCCGGCTGGGCAGTGATGCTGGGAATGAGCATAACCCTGGTGGCGATTCTGCTCTGGATGCCGGGTTCGCTGCTCTTAATGGTGTGGGCGGGGGAAATCCTCATCCTGGCATGGACACACCGGGCTGACCTGGCCCAGAGACCGCGCCTGCGCCCCTGGCTCACCCAGCGTTTTTTCCGCTCCAAGGATTGAGCCGCCATGGTTGATTACTTTACGCATGACCTGGTCATCCACCTGATCATCTTTCAAATTGTCATCCTGGCGGTGTTATTGAGCAACATTCTCATCCTGCAGCGCGCCAGGCGGCATGCTCCGCCGCTTGAAACCCCGATGGTCTCCATCCTCGTGCCGGCCCGCAACGAGGAAAAGAATATTGCCAACTGCATCCGATCCCTGCTGGCACAGGATTACCCTGATTTTGAAGTGCTTGCGCTGGATGACAACTCCAGCGATGGCACACGCGGGCTGCTGGAACAGATGGCCGGAAGCCAGCCCAGGCTGAAGGTCCTGGCGGGCAGCCCACCACCGGCGGACATGTTGGGAAAAAACTGGGCCTGCATGCAACTTGCCCGTGCAGCCCGGGGCGATCTGTTGTTCTTTACCGATGCGGATACCCGGCATCAGCCCCAAGCCCTGCGTGCCATCGTAAGCGCCACGCTCGGTGAGCAGGCCGATCTGCTGACAGGTTTTCCACGCCAGGAGCTGCGCACCTGGACGGAACGACTGCTGGTCCCCTTTTTTTCCTGGGCAGTTATTTGTTTCAATCCGCTCTGGCTGGCTTACCGGCTGCAACTTCCTTTTCTTTCCACCGCAGTCGGGCAGATGATGGTCTTTCGCCGGGAAGCCTACCAGGCAATCGGCGGACATGCAAGGGCAGGTTCTTCCATCGTGGATGACCTGGCGCTGGCTAAAGGCATCAAAGCTGCCGGCCTGCGCTGGCGCGTGATGAACGCGACTGACCTGATCGCCTGCCGCATGTACCACGAATGGAACGAAGCGTTTGATGGGTTTACCAAGAACTTTTTTGCCGCTTTTGGCTTTCGCCTGCTGGCTTATCTTTTCGTATTCACCTGGCTGGCAGTCATGTTCCTGGAGCCGTTGATCATCCTGGCGCTGCTGGTCTCAGGACACGCTCCAGGAGCCCGGCTGGTCGAGCTTCTCACCTGCATCGCTCTTTCACTACTTGTGTGGCTGATCCCCTATCTTGCGCTGCGTTTCCCCCCTGGGCTGGCGCTTCTATATCCACTCACAATCCTGACAAATGAAGTGGTTGCTTTTCGCTCCCTGCGTCTCAGCCTGGCCGGGCGATTGACATGGAAAGGGCGAAGACTGCCGCGGCAGAGGTGGAGGTGGGTGTAGGAAAAGGTTCAACTCCATCCAACGCGTAGATATCGAGCCGCAGGGGAGAACGACTGGCAGGCAAGCCGATTACATACTCCGCCAACCATGACTCAATTTCGTTATTTAAATCTTGAATGGATTGTCGTCATCCGCTGACATCCAGTCCTGATTTGAGGCAGCCCGACTGCGTTTCCTTTTGGTTTGCAGGAGAACCCATACGATTACGATCGCGACAAGAAGGACCACTCCCACTGCCCCCAACCATATCCAGGGATTGGAATTGGAGGTGGATGTCCTGATGGCAGCCGGAGTGGGTGTTGCCCCGGAATCCCCATCTCCCTGTTCATTGGGCGATTCGGAAACTCCAAATTCATTGGCCGGCGCGCCGGAACCCCCCGCGCCGGAACCCCCCACAACCCGGCCATTGGCATCATATTGAAATTGGATTTGGCTTCCCAGCGCATCCGTGATCCCGACAAGATTTCCGGCGGCGTCATACGCGTAGCTGGTTACGCCTCCGCCGGGTTCGGTCACATTGGCCAGGCGGCCAGCTGCGTCATAACCATATTGCGTGGTATGGTTCAGCGGGTCGGTAACAGCTGTGACCAGGCCATTGGTGTACTGGTACTGCGTCTGGCCGGCCGGCGTGCTGATGGTAATGAGTTGTCCGTGCTGGTCATATCCAAAATCAACCTGGTATCCGGTCGCATCGGCAATGCTGGTGAGGCGTGAGCGGTCATCAAAGGTCTGCCGGACTTCCCCGCCGCCCGGCAATTGCACATTGGTCAGGTTGCCCAGATCGTCATAAGCGTAGTTCGTGACAGAACCGGCGGCATCCCGAACAGATGCCAGGTTTCCGGCTGTATTATATGAATATGTGATGGATTGAGGATCGATCTCCGAATAATGCATAGTCCCATCTGCGGATATGTTTTTGAACCGGATGCCGTCCTGGATAGCGGTCACACGGCCCTGCCCGTCATACTGGTATAAGGTGATCCCGCCGGATGGGTCAATACTGGCTCGAGGCAAACCCATTTCATTGTGCCCCCAAAGGCGGGTTTGTTCCCCGAGCGGTGAGGTGAGCGAGGTTAGAAACCCGTTTTCATCATATTGATATGTGGTAGTGTTTCCGCTGCGATCTGCATAGGCAGCCAGGTGATCATTCTGATCATATTTGTAATGAACCGTCTTTCCTGATGGGTCTGTCTCTGATATCAACCGCTTCTGGTCATCGTACTGACGCGTGACAGCAGCTCCGACGGAGTCAGTGTAGGTCATTGTGTTTGCGGCATCGTCAAACTTGATGCTGGAAGTACCTGACGGGGATTGAACGGAGAGGACCCGGCCCAACCCATCATAAGTAATCTGCATGGTTTGCCCGTAGGCATCAGAAACCCGGCTCAGGCGCCCATTCGTATCGTAAGCATATCCTGCCACCTGCTTTCCGGTCTCATCCGTGACCGCGGTCAAATCCCGGGAGGCATCATACGTGTAATACATGGCCTGTCCGTCCGAAGCATTCAAGTCTGTTAATAGTCCACTGGAATCGTAAGCGAACTGCAGTCCGTGTCCGTCCGCGCCGGTGATGGCAGTCAACCGGTTGGCGTCATATTGGTAGGCCAGCACCTTGCCGGCAATGTCGCGTTGGGCGATGATCCGCCCGCCTGGGTCAAACGCCAGCGCGGAGCCATCCTTGCTGAGCAGAGTGAAGCCGCTGATTGCCAGGGATTTTCCCTGTTTGTTCTGGAAGTCGATTGGCTGACCCGCCCGGGTCGATTGAAGACTGAATCCATCCGGCAAACCGGTTGGAGTGAAAGGATCACTGCCGGTCAAGCCGAATTCTTTATACGGACTTCGATTGTCATTTGGATGGAAAAGCCCGTTGGCGCCTTTTGTGAAGATTGCCCGATCTGTCCCCCGCTGCAATACCGCCTGGGTGTAAATCAAATCTGGAGAGTCTGGGACGGGGACGGTCTGAATGGTCAACGACGGAATGACCTGCGACCACCCGCTTCCCAATGGACCGCTGCCCAGGTCGAGAGAGTTATACTGGCGGGTGAAACTGGCTGTCTGCCCAGCTGTAAGGGGTAATGATATATCGGTCGCATTGGCGCTGTAACCGCCGATCACCCGGGCCGGAGCGACATTGAAGGCCACGGCAGTATAGGTCTGCCCGTCTTCCTGAAAATCCCACTTGACTGGTAGATCCGCCGGTCGGGATACAGTTGCTTGTTTCGCCAGTATATCGGCTGCACCTGAAGCGTCAGGAACATAGGTGTTTGCGGTCGAAATTTCCACACCCCCCATATAGACACCATTGTTAATTCCATCCACCTGCTCAGGGGTCTCCACTTCCTTGACCTGGTAATTATTCACCCAGGAAAGATCGACCGGAATGTTGTTGTCATGCAGCCAGCGGACAAAAGCGGTAATCTTGGCCAATTGCACCAGTTCCTGCATTTCCTTTTTCCCCTTGGCGATCTCATCATAGTTCTGGGTGATAAGACTGGTGAATGCATCCGTCACCGGGCTGCTGCCGGGCACATCCTGGATCGATCCATCCGGCAGGAATTTGATAAAGCGGCTTTCAAGCTTGATGGAGGCTTTATCGAAGGTGATCGAATGTCCGTCGGCACTTTTCGTCAACTCGATTTCGCCCGGCACAAACCAGTTGCGGTGCCAGGGAACCTCGTTGACCTTCAATTCACGCATCAAGTCTATTTCCGACTTGAATCCGGGCACATTCGGTTTCACTGGCTGGCCTTTTGGGTCTTCTCCCGCTGCCAGGCTCTTCAGGTAGTAGTCAGCCTCGAACATGACCTTCCCAAAATGCGTGTTCCGGGTCGGGCCAAAATATTGCACGCGTTGTTTGATATTCTTCATGGTCGGATCAATGGGGATCATCGTGACGCCTGGATCAACGCCAGCATAGACAGACCGGATGGCCACCACCAGGTCGTCCATGTTCATGGGCGGGAGGTTGAGGCTGGCATCCTGCCGGCCGATCAAGGTTACCTGGCCGGTCTTTGGATCGAAGCTTGCGCCAGTGATGTCATTCAGATTGACCAGCACCTGGGCGGCCTTGTCGAGTAGAACGCCACCGACGGCCGCGCCGCCACCATTGGGCCAATCGGGGGGGAAGAAAAACGGCATCCGCTTGGTGTCTGGCCGGACCGAGTTATTTTCCACCGGCAACGTTAAGTTCTCAATCATCAAGGGGGTTTGACTTGACTTCTCTCCGTTTATCCTATTCTGTGGAATGACATAAGTGTCTTGGGGAATCTGGTATGTCCAGCCGGATTGATTGTATCCTGTTGTTTCCGTCGTAAAAGTCATGGTGTGGATGGTTTTAGTAAAAGAATCTGTAGAAGGATCATAACCAAATCGACGCATATATGGCGATCCGCCCAGGGTGCTGGAGTATGTCTCTTCGATCGTTTGATAACCGCTTGTATGTAACCTGCGCATTCCATCATTATAAAAATCATTAATCGGAATTGTAGTAATTCGGAAAGGTAAATTTTCAGTTCCCTTTAATAGGTCCCATGCAAATACCAGGTGGCTTGTCATTGGCGAAAATCTGAATGCTTCAGGTCCCTCGGGTCCGGTGAGCCACCTGGGAAGGTTCCCGGTTGCATGGTTCGAGTACCAAATCGCCCGGGTATATGTAAACAAATCCCAGATCTGCAAGGCAGGTGTAAGATATCCAGCAAAAGGAATAGCTTGAGTGGTGACTTCCCGTACAGCCTCGTTGGAAGCCCTGTAAACCGCTGTAATCGCTTCCTCAAGCGCCTCGTCCTCGAGATCTTTGGCCGCGACTGACAACCTGTCTGAAAAGGCTGAATAGTTCTGAGCATCGATTATCAAACCTCTTGAATCCACCGCCTTACCAAACGAGCCAACGCCATCTTCAATAAAAAACCGATCCGGGCTATTCACATTACGTCCATCTATTAATGTGTTCCCATAGACATAGGTGGAATTGATCTTCCCGGTTTTATCGTACACAGCAAGAACCGAACCTGGGGATGATAATGGATCAGACAGGAAGAAGGAAGTTAAGCCGCTGCTACTCTTGGAATACAAACTTCCGTCACCGTTATAGCCATAATTGATACTTGTGACACCATCATTAAGACTGATCAGGCGGTTCTCAAAATCCCATTTATAGTTGGTTGTTTCTTTTGAGAGCAAGTCAATCCTATTTTGAAGGTTTCCATTGATATCATAATTAAATTTGATCTGCTTGAGTGGGCCTTTCAACTCGGCCAACTGTCCCAATTCATTATAGTTAAACCGAGTTGCCCCAATTTTGGAGGAAGTCATTGACGCGAGGCCGCCGATCGCATTGTACTTGTAAGAAAGTATTTCTCCATCCGGAGTGGTTACTCCCACCAGCCGTTTGAGATTGTCATACGTATAGCGGGTGACCAAGTTGCCATTTGTTCCAATCTGCATCATCTGCGTACGGTTACCCAATGCATCCAACTGATATTTATATCCCTGCAGCAAAGCGCCGCCGGGATCGGAATGTTGAAAATCTGTCAGGCGGTTGGCATAATCGTACTCGTAATGGGTGGTCACACCATTGGGAAGGATCCGATCAGTCAACTTTCCTCCAAGATCGTATTTATATCTGGTAACACCGGTAACATCTTGAACTGAAGAGAGTTGCCTGTTCACGTCCCAAGTGTAGTTCACAAGACTGCCATCCGGATAGATCAGTTGTGAAACCAGGCCGCGCGGGTCATATGCGTATTGCAGGATGTTCTTATTCGGATCAATGATCTTAAGCAACAGCCCATGGATATCATATTCGTAGGAGGTCGTTCCGATCGAATCAACCATTTTCGTGCGTTGACCGAGAGAATCATAAGAATATGTGACCGATGTCTTATCCGGGTAACGAATGGCAACCAACCGGTTATCGGCATCGTATTCATAACGGGTAGTCGCTCCATTTGCATCGGTACGCGTCAGGAGGTTGCCGTCGGGATCGTAGGTAAACTGGGTTCCGAAGTCATTCTGCAGGGTTACTGGAGCAGTTGAACGGGGAGAGGCCGCACCAATTGCCGATGGTTTTTGATGGCCGCCGGTGCTCCCGACCAACAAGGAGACCATCATGACCAGGTTCAAGCTTTTCCGCGCTAATAGATTAAACATCCTGCACCTCCGGGTTCAAGGCAAACAAGAGCTTTGACGAAAACCTGCTGCTTACTCGTATTCAGCGGCGAAGATTCCGCCTTAAGTCGTGTTTGTCCAGGCTTATAAAACTTCCTCGCAGCGCTCCAAAATGATCAGGGTCCTACTTGTGATGCAGCACACCGGAAACCGATGAAATCGGTGGTGTAATTGGCAGGTCTGCCATTCCGAATAAAAGTAAAGCTGTTTCGTTCCGTATCTTTCCAAAAGCTCCCCTTCACAACATGCAGTACTCCACCACCTACCGGCCCCTCCGGGTCTTTCACCCCTTTCTGGCCCTGGAAGCCATCTTTATAAAAATCAGACACCCACTGCATGACATTGCCTACCATATCCAGGGCACCGTATGGGCTGGCCCCCTTTGGATAATGCCCAGCCGGTGAGGTGAACAAGTAACCATCATTTCCTCCGCCTCCCCAGGGGGGCGTATCTTTATTCCCGGCCCTGTTCCAGGCAACGATCCAGTTATACAGGTTATCATCCCCATAATTTAGCTTGCCCGGGCCAAAGCTTTCACCAACCCAGGGATATTCACGCGCATCCGTACCGCGGGCCGCTTTCTCCCACTGCGCCTCGGTTGGAAGGTTCACTTGCATATCTTTCCAATCTCTCTCCGTCCACAGGCAATATTCATGGGCATCATTCCAGCTAACCTGCACCACCGGATGATCCGGGCCGCCGAAATCGGTTCCCGGGCCGCGCGGATGCAGCCAGGTTGTATTGTTTATGGTTATCAATTTTTTATCCTGCCGGTAAATCTCCCCAAAAGTCTTTTTCTCAGCCTCAGTTCGCCAACCCGTTTCACCTATGAACATCTTGAACATGGCATTGGTAACATCGGTCTCATCGATCCAGTATTCACTCATCACGACTTTATGTTGTGGTTGGGCGCTCGGGAAATTCTCATTGGTCCCCATCAAGAATTCTCCTGCAGGCACGCGCACCATCTTCATCCCATCTTTTGGCCGGATCACGAACGCACCTAGAGTGGGTGTGGGAGACGGGATCGTAGCAGTGAAAGTGGGGGTAATCGTCGGCGTCGCAGTGATCGTCGGGGAGGGAGTATCCGTGGGGAGCGAGGTAACCCTTGCGGTGATGGCAGGAGGATCGGTGGGAACCGGTGTAGGTGTAGGTTTCAATACTGGGGGCAGGTTCGCCCAAACCACTCCCAGGATGATAGAAGCTGCAAGGATTGCCCCGCCAATACCCAGGGTTTTCTTCCAGACCGCCGGCAACCATCCAAGTGCCCGTCTCATTTCACCCACACTCTGAAAACGGTCGCTGATTTTAATGGACATGGCGCGTTGAATGACTTCATCCATCCTGGCTGAAATCAAGTTGTTGATCTGCCGCGGACCCGGCATCTGCTCCCCATCCATCCGATTTGTGGCTTTTATCGGTTCTTTTGCGGTCAGGAGGGCATACAGTGTTGCCCCCAAAGAATAGATGTCGCTCCGAAAATCCACCTTTCCCTGCCGGTATTGTTCGGGAGGACTATAGCCAGCGCTTGTTCCGGGCAAATTTCCAGAGGCTTCATTGAGTGAGGCAATCCCGAAATCGACCAGATACACTTTCCCCTTCTTGTCCTGGATCACGTTCGCGGGTTTAATGTCCCGATGGACCACCCCCTTGGAATGGCAATATGCCACCGCTTCCGTCACTTGCTTCATCCACACCGTCACCTGTGCTTCGGGGAAAGGCGCTCCACCTCTTTTTTCCATCAACTCTGCCAGGTCCTGGCCCTCCACCAGGAACATGACCAGGTACGTATTATCCCCGGCCGTGAAATAATCTGTTACTTTAGGCAGGTTTGGATGGTCAAGCCTGGAAAGGAGTTGTGCTTCCTGCAGGAATTGCTCTTCCGCTTTTTCGCGGGAAAAAACCGGCCGGTCCTTCTCTCGCAGACGCGTTCCATCCGGAGCTTCGTGGAGACGGGTTTTCTCTCCGGAAGGTAGATTCCCAAGCCGGAATTCCTTTAATGCACAGGTTTCATTGCGTAGTCTGTCATAGGCGCGATAGACTGCCCCCATCCCGCCCTCCCCCAAAAGTGCTTCCACTTTATAGCGGCCGTTTAGCGTTTCACCTATCTTTACGGACATATATGTTATCCATTCTCTTGAATAATTTCAACCTGGCGACCATTACTACCATGATCGTTATACGTTCTCTCACAATTATCTGCAAACTCTTCCATTAAATTCCGGCAATGGAAAAACGTGGTTGCGTAAATTGCTATGGGCAATCCGAATATTGTTCGAATTCCGTTTCACTGACATACATAAACAACTCGCTGGCATCTTGATGGACAATCCCTGTAGCCTTGATGCATTGCCAAACCGATAGATTAACGTAGCTTTCGCGATCCCAGATCAAAAACGTCCCGGCTTCCCTGCTGAAGCGGATGATCTGTTTATATTCGCCTGCATTATAAATATCGACAATACGGCCAAAAACGCACACAGTATTGCCTACATCATTGCGTGTCAGCGATGACCACAGAATACAATTACTGGACGTCGCTGAAGGAGTTGTTGTTGGAAGGATAATTGGAGTTGGAACAGCCTCTGTGTTTGTGGGTACCTGGATCGTAGGGGCAGGATCTGCCGGACCGACAACAGGTTTATGAAAAAACATAAAAAGAACTGCCTCAGTAATTGCCATGATAAGACCCAATGTAATAAGAAAGGCAAGAGGCGACGTACGCGCTGGGTCCACAGAACTCGTCCTCGCCTGTTGCGATGGGGGGGCTGTAGTGGAACGGGTTTTCACCGCTTTACCCTCCCCCGGACTTGCTCTGACTGTCGGATAGGGACTGCCTCCACTTGTATGTACTGGCTGCGACTGGAGTTGAGTTCATTGGCGTAAGCTCGCAGCTCATCAGTTTTCGCCAACTCCTGGGGGGTCTTCGCGCGCAGGAATCGAAGGGATAATGTGGAGGCCTGCAGTTCCGCTTCCTCAAGTTTCGCAACCATGGTACCGAAATCATTATCGGTGGAAGTCTTAAATTGATTCAGCGAGTCCAGCCGTCTTGAGTCGATCTCGGCTATTTTCCTCTGATGGTCCGTAAACTCCTTCGACAGACTTGCTTTCAGACGATCATTGGCAGAATCCAATTTTGGTTTTCGGTTACGGTAAACTCCCCCAACAATCATACCGGCGAAGAATCCGCCCAGTATTTCTGGAAGAAGAAAAACAGGTTTTGAACCAGGCATGATGAAGTTCATGTAGGTATAGATTTGAATATAAATTGCAGGAATTGCTGCCATCAAGGTCACAGCGATTACCGCGATCAGATTGGGACGCCTGATTCTACCCCATCGAGACCCGGCCAGCCATAAACCGATGAATCCAGGAACCGCCACCAAGGCTCCAATTATTTTATCCACCAGCACCAAACCGAGAATCCCAGCCACGATCGGGCTCGCATCCCACCAGGTAGGTTTTCCATGCGTACCCGGAAGTCTTACATACAGGAATCCCAATGATGACGCCAGGCTCATCAGCCCAAAGGCCGCCAGACCCGAATGGCCAGATTTCAATCCAGAAATGATCAAGCCTGTCAATCCCGCCACCCAGGGTAAAAACAGGATTATCCAACGGGAAATCTTTATGATCTTTTCGAGGCGTGAGATTTCACTGGCAGATTTGCCTTTGATTTGAGTGTTCTTTTTCGCATGCAGATCCATCTGATTCTCAACTTCTTTTTTATACTCCTCGAGGTGCGCGGTTATCCGATCGATCTGGTCCTTCACTTTATTCAGGAGTGCCTGCGCTTCTCCTTTAAGACGATTGATCTTTCCTTCGATCCGGTCGAGCACACCTTCATACTCATGCCATTGGGTAAGATCCACTTTCACACCTGGGGCCTGACCAGGTTGGATTTCGATTTTCGGAAGTGCTCCACGGGGATCCACTGGGAATTGCAGAATGACATCCGTAAACTGCCTCGAAAACCCGGCCACCGTGGCAAGTTCCGGTTCAGCATCCTTCAGAACCTTCTCCGAGCGCTCAAACCACCCGCGTGCGGCCGCATACCTGGAGACCATTTGTTCATTGGTCAACCCCCTGGCTCCATCAAGGCTTTGATAGAAACCCAATAATTGGTAAGCCCGTCCTTCCAGGCCCGCCACGTGCTTCTTACGCTCGCGTTTATCTCCTAAATTGACCACATACTCATTCAATGCTTCTGAATCCCATAAGGCTTTAAAATCCAATATCTTTTTGACTGTCGTGATTATCTTCTCCCCTTCAGGCCAATCCGCCTCCCCCATGGTTGGCGCAACCACACTTCCCTCCTCAAGGCTGGCTGCCCATATTTTTACTGTCTCATCATATTCACGCAGGAGGCTCGGCTTCATTGCTGTCTGATACTGGTATGCCCTCACAGGCAACTCGACCCCGAGCGGCAATTTGAACTCCATTATAAATTGCCGACCTGCCAGTACACGCTTTTTAACCTCTTCCTCCGCCGCCCGCCGTTTATTTTTTGCCCCGCACCCGGGACACCTGAAAGTATCCCCCTTCTCTGAAAACTTCACCCCGCATTGCGGGCAGATCCACTCAAAAACATCTTCTTCTTTATTCTTCGGATCATCCGGTCCTGTATCGGGTCCAAACAATGCAGTCAACGACAACGGTTTTGTCTCCGCCAGGATCGCCTTCGACACCTCCTCCGTCGTTTGAAATCGATCCTGCGGTTTCTTTTCGAGGCACTTCATGACCACTTCTTCCATCACCACCGGGATTTCTTCACGCACTATCCGCGGCCGTAAAGGCTTTTCGTATAATTGTTTCTTTAAAACCTCCGAGTCAACCCCTACGAAAGGTACACTTCCGGTTAGTAACTCATACAACATGATTCCCAACGAATAGATGTCCGTCCGGCTGCTCGCCTCATTTGCTTTTGAAAATTGCTCGGGGCTCATATACGCCAGGGTTCCCATCGCCGCCCCGGTCCGTGTCAATCGGCTTTCTTCCTGCACGCGCGCGATCCCAAAATCGGACAGCAGCACCCGCCCATCTTTTGCAATCAGCACATTATCCGGCTTCAGGTCCCGGTGGAACACTCCCTGCCCGTGCGCGTACGTCAAAGCGCCACAGACATCCTTCGCGATCTGCGCCACGATACCGACCGGCAACGGCTTATACTTTCCGGTCAGATTTTTCATCACCGCAACATCCGTGTCCAGTTCGTGCAGGCGTGTTCCGTCCCCCTGCTCGTGCAGCCGCGTCGCATCTTCTTCCTCCCGCAACCGCGTGGCATCCTCCTCGCCCGTACGTGCATCAAACGCCCCTTTGGCAATCAGAAAATCCCGCAAGGATTTACCATCCACATACTCCATCACCATAAAGCTCATCCCATCTATTTCTTGAAAATCGTAAACCTTCACGATATTCGGATGGATCAGGCTGATGGTCGCCTCTGCCTCCCGCCGGAATCGTTCAACGAAGCTGCGGTCGCGCAAGAACTGCGGGAGTGGCACCTTTATGGCCACCGGCCGACCAAAAGAAGCCCAGTAACCCTTGTAAACCGTGGCAAAGCCGCCTCCGCCTATCTCAGACTCGATACGATATTGTCCGAGGGTATCTCCAATATTAATAGTCATTAGGATGATCCTCCCAAATATATCTAAATGAGCTGGTCTCTTTCCCTGATCTACACGTCATTCCAATCTTGGCCTTCCAAAAACCATTTTCAAAACATCCCGGCGATATTTCCCCGGATTAAAATCCCATTTCAGCCATTTTTCCTTGCGCCTGGCACCGCGCCACCCAACCGGCAGGAAAAACGATTGACATCACCGTCACCAACCATCCGAATATCCGCCTGAATATATACCTCGTATATCAATGTCTATCCTTTTTGAATTGACATATTGCACAATCATTATGGTGAAATCATCTTACGTTTCTCTATATCCGCACAAGGTATCCATCCTTGGATTAATCCCACCGCTTTCGGTAAATATACATTTAGCGAACATGCTGCCTCGGTTTCTTTAAAAGTTGCCAGCAAAGTACATTTAGGAATTGGCATTATAGGTGGAGCTCCGCTTGCAACATCGGCCGTCTCATACAACTGGGTATCTTTAATGGCAACAGCCATATTAGAAAATTCGTAAACCGGGATTTTTGCATATCCAACCAGCGCATCTTGAGGAATCCAACCCGACAATATGACAGTCTGAGAGGCGTATTTGACTTTATACCATTGCAATGTCGTTGTCGGGGTCTGCGATAAATCGTCACCATCCAAGAAAACAATCGGGCAGTCTTCTTTAATGTTAAGGGTATTTGATTGTAAATCCTTTTCCAGGTAAATTGGTTTTATGATGCTCGCCACCCATTCTTCATTGAGGTTTGGGGTCGATGTAGGGGTTGGAATTGGCGTGGGAGTGAGCACATTAAAGGATAAATCCTTGGAGAGGATCTCGCTACGCAAGTAATCATCCATCACCACTGCTTTCACTTTAATCGGACCGGTTTTATCCCCCTCCTTGAACAGATGCTGGGCACGGAATTGTTGTGTTCCCGGGATTCTCACGGCAACTTCGTCAATGGGAGGATCCCCAATTCGTATGTGAAATGAAAACCGTTCAAGGATTTGTGGATCAGTTAATACTTGGGCATTGGTTTGATCAAAACCGGCTTCTATCCATATCGTCAAGGTTATTTTTTGACCCTGAGGAATGTCAGGTCCAAGGTTCGGGTTACTTTCTACAACCAGGTAAGCAGGAGCTATTACTCTGAACGGGAACGTGGGACTCTGCAATAGTCCGCCTGGCATGGTTATTACCGCCAATTGGTAATTCTTTTGAATCTCAAGTTGTCCGCTCAACTCATAATAAACAAATTGAAAAGGCGGGGACAATAAAGTAGTGATATCAAGGGTAAATTCATAAATCGAAGCACTTGTTTTGACTAAGGCGCTTTGCAATGAATTGTGTGCTCCATCAATAATTTCAACCAGATATTTATCACTCGTTTCAGGTAAAGATAGGATTACATGCAAATCTCGCGTGTTCTGCAAATCCTCATTGGATACCGTTAAAGGGGTTCCCAGATTTACCAAAGTTGTGCTGGATCTACACGTCTGTTTTTTCGCGGCAGAATAAGTCTCATCAGCAAGACTTGCATCACCTTTTATTGCATAGGAGGCGCTCAGCCACATCAATATATTCCGCTTCAAGCACGAGAGGTTGCTCTTTTGAGAAGCCGTTGCCAAATTCGTTATTGCTTCCACCAAATCCTGGGAGGAATTTGGATGGGTATCCATAAGTGATAAGAGAAAGTGGGCTCTCCCTAATCCAAAATACGAACTTGAGGAATTGCCATTAAGTTTGATCGATAAATCAAATTTATCGATTGCCTGGTTTATTAAAGTATTCTTTATATTATCCGGCTCAAGGTAAGACCTGGTTAGTAAAATCTCCCCCAATATTTTATAGGCATCTGCTTTTTGAGAAGAATTCATTGGTTCCAATTGATTGGGTGCGAATACCTCATTCTCTACTTGATCAAATTTACCATTGTCAAACAACAATTGCGCGTAAATTAAACTGATAACAGGTTTTGCCTCTGGAAACATGTCCCGAGCGTACCAAAGCCTGTTCATGGTGTCTACCAACGAAGGACCAAGGCGATAAGGCATCTCCATATCTTGAAGCATGTATGCTGACTGAAGGAAGCAAACAAGATATGCTGAATGATCCTCAACCATCTCAGACCATTCTGCAGAATGTTCCTTGGCCCATTCCCAGTTTTTGGCAAGTGTAATCACATTTTGGAATATTCCTGTATTACATTCCATTAAAGATAAATATTGCAATATGACAAATTGGCCTTGATAGGCTTCGTCAAACGTATTATTGGTTGATGAAAAATCTCCGTTGACGATAGGTTCCGTTATTTCAATGCTGCGCTTTTTAGGGTCCACCGGATTGACAGAATGAATGAGAAATACCGCTTTATACCAATTGTTTTTTCTGAAATTCTCCAAGGCCGTTTCCCCATTTGCAGCGAACGAGGGTAATGGATTTGATAAAGTAATAAAATCCACCTTCACTTTTAAAGAATTATGAATCGCATCTTCCAAGTCAGAATAAACCGGCTCCACAGGAGAATCAGAGACAAACGCGATCGTCTCATAACCCTGCCATTTATGCAATAAAATACCAATCGGCCTTTGATAAGTAAATACAAACACGCTCATACAAACAGCCATCCAAAAGAAAAGTAAAATATGATGCTTATATTCCGGGTCTGACCTTCTCCGAAGGGCAATACCTTGTAAAATGTTAGAAAATGCCAGGCATAACACAATTATGAAAACTATAAAAGCAACAATGAACTTAACCTCGAAAGTGGAACTCCATGGATCACTATATTTGGAAAGTAAGGATACAATGTTTAGTAATACGCCACTAAGCGAAACAATAAACTGTATCGCCTCTATCACACTGATCACGCCCGTCCATTTACCATGTTTCTTCAATGCGGCGGACAGTTTTTCCCAGAAATTGGGTTTCTTTGCCATAATCTTCCCTCTATAAGAGCTTGGATTCACTTCGGATTTATTTTCATAATCCAATAGCTGCTATACCAAGAGAGTTCTGGCCCTTTCAGAATAAAAAGATAATCCTTCCCGGTTGCAAGCTTCCCGGAAGCCATTTGTTTGGGGTAAAGTCTAATAATATTACTCCCTTCGGTTTCCCATGGTTTGATGACAAATATAACGGGTTGTAATCGATTTTCTTCCTCGCTGATGACCCAAACCCGCTCATCATTGGGTCGGCTGAACAGTTGGAAAGGTCTATTCCATTGAAAAATATTATGCCACGCATTACCATTTTTCGGTTTCCCCCAAATTGCATACTTATTCCTTATATCAGATTGCTCCCCTGCTAGAAATAAATGGTCTTGAATGAATTGGATCTTATCGGGCTTCGAGCACCCGGGAAGCTCCTCCTGTCGCTGTCCCTTGCTGAATAAATATGTTTTTCCTCTTACGCTCCCAGCAAAATAATAATCATCTTTGTCTGCAGCAACCTGGCTGATCCAACAAGGCAGGAGGATATCTACGGGGCTTATGGTCCCTCTCGTACCTATAAACTTGTAAAGAACAACCTTCCTTTGAGATCCTTTACGCGTTAGGATCAGGCATTCACTATTTTTCTTGGCGTCGCTATGCCTTACACTTATATCCAGGATTCGTAGACCTTGAGAATCTGGGAAAAGCTCGCGATCATATTGTTGCCCGACCATTCTGTCAGAAAATTCGAAATACTGAACGTGGCCATCTTTCCATATGATATAAATAAGACCGTCCAGGCCTCCTGCGACGTGAAGTGGTTCACCTTCTTCCAGGGGGGACAAGGTAATGGTACCTGAGGTCTCTTTAACTTGATCAATCGATTTTTTAATTCTCGTCGGTAGAGATCCCAACTTCGTTGCAAATGATGGTCTTGATGGAGCATCGTTCTCTAACGCCTGTTTGAATTCACGGGCTGCCGGGAATCTATCCTCAGGCTCAAGGGATAGAGCTTTATATAGGATCCCTTCAAGTTTTGAGGAAATCGTGTCATTAATTTCACGCGGCGGTTTCAGCTCAATGCCGGCACAACGTTTGTCAGCTTCTGTAGGTGCTTGCGCAGTCAACAATGCATAAATTAATGCTCCCAAGGAATAAATGTCGCTTCGGTTGTCAATCTTGCTATGACGATATTGTTCAGGTGGGCTGAAACCTTCCGATTTCGCCATTAAACCAATTTCCATATTTCCGCGAAGATCATCCCAAATCGCAATTCCAAAATCGATTAAAGTGGCTTTTCCATCTTCTGCAACCATGACATTGGAAGGCTTAATATCCCTATGAATGACACCCATTTTATGACAATAATCGACTGCATCAATAACCTGTATAATCCAAGCCTTGACTTGTTTTTCTGAAAACTGAACCCCATTATTCTCTTTTTGCAAAGTTTCAAGATCCTTCCCTTCAATAAGGGACATGACAAGATAATAATTGCCACCTTCATCAAAATAATCCGTCACTTTGGGCAGATGATCGTGTGTCAACTTTGCCAATAGTCTCGCTTCAAGGAAAAATTGCCTGGTCGCTTTTTCCAGTAGATCAGCCGAATGCTCCTCAGCACCACGGATTCGCGTGGCATCACCATCTTCATTGGCTTTGCTTGCATTTACCGCAAGGTCACCCAATCGGAATTCTTTGACTGCACAGTCTTCTTCGAGCAGGATATCAAAGGCGCGATAAACCGCCGCCATGCCGCCCTGGCCCAACATCGCGACGAGCTTATATCGGTTTTTTAGTAGCATCCCCAATCTGGTTTCCATTGTTTCACCTTATAAGCTTATTATTATTTTTTCCCTACCAACACTGTTATGACCGTTGCATTATCCTCTCCCCCAATCGTATCCGCAAACTGGATGAGCGCAATGGCAGCAGCTTGAGGGTCCTGTGCATTGGTTTGCAGGATGTATTTAATCTGGTCATCTTCCAGATATCCACTGATTCCATCGGTACATAAAAGGATAATGTCATTCTCCTCAAGCGACAAAGGCTCGCGTATATCAGGTACGACCTCCGGCTTCTTCCCCAATGCCCGGCTCAGGACATGCCGTTGAGGATGTGTTCGCGCTTCTTCCTGAGTAATGGCGCCGGCTTGCACAAGATCATTGACCAGGGTATGGTCTCGTGTGAGCGGAATCAGTTCGTCTTTGCGGAGAAGATATGCCCGGCTGTCGCCGGCGTGCGCCACGTAAAGGACATGATTGACAATCGCCGCACAAACGATCGTAGTCCCCATGCCCATTTCACTCCCAAGCCGGCTGCGTTGGAAGATCTTTGCATTGGCTTCCTTTATGGCTTCTCGCAGGTTATTCTCTACTGGCGGTTGACCCACCACATAACAATGCACCGCAACATCGACTGCGATTTTACTGGCAACTTCACCAGCAGCATGCCCGCCCATCCCATCAGCAACCACTAAGAACCAACCCTTCTGTTCAAAGGCTGGAGACCCCTCATCTGGATTAAACCATTTCAGACTATCCTCGTTATGCTCGCGTACCCGGCCTACTTCCGTGCGGAATCCCATTGCCAGGTGAGTATGTTTTTTTAGATGAAACATATTTTTCTCAATTTAAACCTTTGGAGATTCTTTTCGATTCGCTATCCGTCCAGAGGCCTCATACTTGTGATCAACCATTTCCCGTTCTTCTTGATCAAATTATGGGTTATCTTGTAAGGGATCATGAGCCCAAGATCCGTATTCGCCTCAAATAAGCGAAGTTGCCCACTTACCTCAACTCGAGCATAATTTCCGTGCTTCTCCACTCGTTTATAGACCAAATCCCGGAATTCCCATTTTATTGATAATCCCAAACCATATCCATTAACAATGCCCTCAATCTTATCCTTTACATCCAGGACCAGTGGCATTTCATTGGAGATGACCAGATCGTCCGGATCCAAGTACTCCCGCATGCGCTCAGAGTCTTGCGTTTGCAGGGCCGAATAATAAGATCGCACAGCCTTCTCAGGTGTATTGAATATTTTCGGCCATAAAATGAAAACCAATCCTAGGCCGATCAGGAGAAGCGCGACAGCAGACCCTCCAATGATGGCAAGCCGCTTCCATGGAAAAACTTGCGTAGGGGCCGGGATGGAGTATTGTTCATCTGGTGATGGAAACGGAAAGACGGCTTCCTCGCCAGCGGAGGAAATTTCCGGGATGGATGGATCTGACAAAAAAGGGTTGAATTCGTTATCGTCAGACATATGTCGTTCCTGATGAATTAAGGAATATGTATTTGCAGGCGACGCTTCTCAATCTCGATCACATCCTCGTCATTCAATGGAAAAGGCTGCGAGGTTGGGATACGCGTGCCATTTAAAAAAGTGCCATTGCTGCTCGAATCCATCAGCGTTATGGTATTTCCATCGATGGTAACAACGGCATGACAGCGCGAGATAAAAAGGTCTGGATCCGGCAAGGGGATATCTGGAAGCGCCCCATTCATTGGAGGGCGCCCAATAATATTTTTCCCGTCCTTCAGATCGAATTCCTTATGCTCCCCGCCATATTCATATACCACGTGGGCGCGGCGCGTATTCTGCTGGTTGGCCTGAGGAGTTTGAACGGAAACCGTCGGCTGCCTCTTCTTTTCCTTTGCCACTGGATTAGGCACGCCCGGCTCAGGGATCCATACATCATCGATGATCTCGGTATGTTTGCGTTTTGGGGCCGGAACGGGTGCTGCGTCGGATCCTGGTTGTTTGTCGGGTGGGTGGGCAATGATTGTCCCAGGTTCGTAAATTTCCGTCTTCTTGCGGCCGCTTTTCGTCGGAACATTTTGAGATGGAGGCGGATTTTTCCCGACAGGTTCGTTTGTCTCGATGAACTGGGTCGAATGACGCTTGGTCCCGATACGATCCGGGACATCGGCTTGATGAGCGCTTGAAATTCCACCCGGTTTCATGGCAGCTGGTTGATTATTCGTTGAAATCTGCGCCTGGGACTCGACCGGGCTCATATCCTTCAAGTATTTCTTCAGGCTGATTGGGTTGCCTAAAACCCGGTACGCCTGCTCAACCAGGCGCAGGCGCGCCTGGTCAGATTTGACTTCCAATTTTTTCTTCCGATAAGCGCTTTCAATTTGCCCGATGTCGGAGGTCGGAGATAAACCAAGTTGATCGAAATATGTCTCAGCCATGCTTTACCAGTCTTGGAAAGGATTTTCCGTCAGCTCTTTAAGAGTGCCATGAATTGCTGGATGCGGGTGGTTTCCCACGGGTTGATTTCAAATTCGTCCAAATACTTTTGAAGGTCACTTATCGTCTCATTTGCTCCGTTCTTTGAGGCGGACCTCTGGATATCGGCAGCCAGGGAGTGCATCATTTTCTCGTCAGCACCCAGAAGAATGGCGGATTCGAGTCGCTCTTTCGTTAACGTGCCTGACGGCTTCCCTTTCGAGTCGACCGTGATATAGATGCCATCATCCTGTTGTTTGACCAGACCTAACGCCGAGCCAACTGCAAAACCGGTCGGAGGGTCCAGCCTGGATTTATCGTTTACCGAAAAAATATCGGAAGAAAGTGCCAATTCATCCTCGAGATGGAGTGGTTCTCCCAGGTCACGAATCGTATCCAGGTAATGTTTCTGGAATTCATGCATACGCCGCAAACCAAACAGCGGAATCCCACAGCGTAAGGAAGTAAAAATTATGCTATAGGGATCATCAATGACTTCGAAGATGGTCGATTGTTTTACACGTGAAAAAGCCTGTTTTATCTCGTTCCTGGTGGCTGCATCCATCCCGACATATGATTGGCTGATCGAGTCAATGCTCTGGCCAAGAGTGAATTGATCATACGTCCACAACGGTGAGGCCTCATCCCCCATGTCACGAACCAGCTTCTCTGCTTTCGTCTGGGTGGTCATCCGCCGGCTAAGCAGTTCCTCCACGCGCAATTCCCGCATCCTCTCAAAAACATGCCGGCAGAAAGTAATTAACCCATACTCAAATTCATCGGACGGTTTCGTCATCCACTTTGTCAACTGGCCATTCTTGGAAATAAACGGCGTTATCCGGGCTTCGGTCGCGCCTTCGCCAAGAAAGCGCGCATAAAGCTCATCCACAATTTCATCGGTAAGGGTTGAGTGCTGATGTGCAAAATCGATCTCTCCAGATAGGTGGATATCATCCAAAGTTTTTCTCTGCCTGTGGACAATTTCCTCCAGCCCGGAGATGAATTTTTTCACGCGTTCTTTCTGGAACCTGGCATCATTTATGATATCCGGATAGAACGACTTGGCCGCCTGCACGAGTGCCAGATTCAATTCTGTCTCAAAGCGCTTATTCAAATTGACCACATATTGGTCGCGTATCTCATCAATCCCATTTTTTGTCTGCCAGTAGGCATAAAATAAGCCAGCCGAGGCCAGCAGCCAGAAGAGAGCGATGATTAGAACAGCCAGGAATGGAGACTTGTTGAAACCCTGCCAGACCCAGATGGATGTCAACAACAAAGGTGCAAAAACGCCTCCCAGAAAAGCCAGGATCAGCAATGGGAGACGTGGGATGCCGGCCGCCGCATTCTTTAACAGTGGGCTCAATTCATTCAAATGGTTGATCTGTTGACGGTTCCGCCCCTGGAAGGCAGCCTCCCGGCGGGCGAGTGATTCTGAAAAACGCTGCGAATCATCCTGCAACCGGGTGGCAAATTGAGATGCCAGTGAGAGCCCACCTGCCGGCCACTCCTCCAGAATGGCACCGGTTTCCTTCTTCACAACCTCTTCAACATCCTGCAGGACCCGCACGGCATTCGAATTAATCAGCTGTTTTAAAGTTGGAAGAACCTTCTTCCCTATTTCATCAACAGTTACCTGCACTTGAGGAACAAGCTGGTCGTAAGCTACTTTATTCAAATTTGTTATGTATTCATTTTGAAGTTTGATTGGTTTCCCGTCTTTGCCCATGCGCAGTTCTTCATTCATCAAGTCATCCGGGCGCAGATGAACATTATTGAGAAAATCTGCCAGGCGAGTCGAGACTTTTGAAAATGATTCTGTTTTTAATAACTGGTCCTGGATGAGATCGATGCCCAGCCGGCGCGCAGACCAGTCGATCAATTTCTCCACGGGAAGGATATGAGTTGCCAACCCCAGGCTACTGTAAGTGACCTGTTGTGTCGAAGAAATGCCAAGCATACTGTCGTTGACATATTCATCCACACGCGCCTTGAGGGGAGAAAAGATTGTTCTAAATAGCCATTCAGCTGCAAGGTGAACCGCCTCAGCCTGGTTTCCAAGGGTCAGGTTCTTCTCGTTACGCGTGTCGATCAGATAACAGCCACGGCTAAACGGAGGCAGGTCTGATTCAACCTGGAAACCGGAATACTCCCGGCGGTATCCCCGGCCCTGAAAATAAGATGTGAGCTCTTTTAGCGTTGCATAGGCGCGTGCTTCCGCCAGCGGGTCGGAGGGCAATAAGGAGGGCATATATAACAACGCAGAACTGGAAACTTCCACTCCGGCGCGCTGGAACAACCTGCCGATCAAATACGAGATATCGACCAACAAGGCACTTCCAGCCACATCCCCCAGGCAACCGGTAACAATCACTGCGGCTTCGTTTCGATCAGAAGTAATCTCAAAGCCCTTGGAAGCCATCGTATCCCGGACCTCAACCGTCCCCAGTTGATTGAGATGGTATTCCAGGAAATCGATGATATCCTTCCCCTGGAGTTGGAAAGCTAAACGTGCGGCTGCCCGCGTCCTGTACCACTCAGCACCCCATTTGACCACACGGTCTGGAACCCATGAATATGTTTTCTTGACCCTCCCCGACTGGTTTTTGATCTCTTCCAGCGGTAACTCGATGCATTCAGATGGGCCAAGGATACTGCTGCGTGGATCCTTGTCAGTATCTTTCTCGCCGGTCTGTTGGGTATCGATGGATAACAACTTTATGGCCGGTATTTCACCATAAGTTGAGGAAATCCGCTCTTTCAGAATTTCAAGCGTATTTCGCCCGGTAGGCCCCAATCCGACAATAATCGCCTGTTGTATTTTTATCATAAGGTTCTCGGACACGCCTGGATGATAAATACTGGATGGAATGTCCAGGGTTTTTCACATTCCATCCAGTTCGGATACGTTATCCTCGCAAAACCTTTTTGAGATACTCGTCAACCGAATCTTGCATTTCCCTGACCAAGCCGAAGTTCGTACCTGGTCTTCCGACAGAGGTATCCTGCGACATAATGGAACGATCGATGTTGGTCCTGGCAGCACCACCTTTGAGTTCATAGACATAGGCTTCCCGGACAAATTGTTCCAGGGTCTGCCTGGCAGTGTCAACTCCTTCGCGTGAAATCTGATCTTCCACCAGTTTGGATACATGGTTGTTCCAGGTCTCGTTATTCCGGAACGTGGAAAGCGAGTCTGCCATGCCTTGATCCAGTTGGATGGGGAGATCACGAGGATTGGTTGGAACAATATGGTAATAAACGCCAGACTTGAAGATAAAGCCATAGGCAATCCCGAGGGCGAAAACCCGTCTGGCTTTTTCTCCTCCAGGGCGTACCTCTGGGAAGATATACAAAGGTTTGATCCGCCTTGATAGGACATGGTCATGGCTGGATTTAAAATCGGGATATTGGGTCAGGGCAAAGAGCGGCACGCCATGCTTTGTCTGGAGAACCGTCAACTCGTACGGGTCAAATGTAGAAGTGAGCTGCTGTCCTCTCTCTGTGGCATCCTTATAAATCGATTTTTCACGGTCGGGCACGCCAATCACAACGATCTTTTCCTCGCCCTCCCTCTCCTGGGGCAGCTTCCCGGCGGTCTTATACATCCAGAAAGGCACTGAACGATTGATCAGATCGATCAAGCGCCTGCGAGGTTCGAGCTGTTCCTTTTTTTGCAGGATGATACTTTCGATGGTGATATCCGTCTTCAATGGTTCAAACACGGAATTGGTATATCCCAGGATCCGTTGGGCCAGTGCCTCCTGGTCAAAATCCAGCCAGGTATGCATGGGACCCTGGGAGTCCAGCAATCCAACTGCTGGTGTTGCCCCAAGGTTGCCGAAATACTGCCCATAGTACTGCTCGATGTCAGCGTCCGTGGTAATGTCTTGGGCAAGGATGAAGTCTGTCCGTGCTTTTCCTTCACCATGTTTTTCCACGTATTGATCAAATTGACCCTGTACTATCTGAAGTCGATCGATCGTCCGCTGTACTTTCGCACGTAAATCCTGGATGTTCTTGCTTAGACTTGCCAGAATGGCAATGGCCATCTCGCGTTTCCTTGATTCGAAGCGCGCCACCAGGTAACTTTGGAACATTTCGACATGCCGGTTACGGGCGTCTTTGATCCGCCCGCCCTTTCCAAGCGCGCTGGAGCGAAAACTCTGGGCAAAGGCAGCCTGGGTCTGCTGCAGGGATGCCTGGCTTCGATCCCGGAGCTGTTCCTTTTCCGCCCGGCCTTTGTCCAGCTCTGCACGGGAGGCGACCAGCCTTGCGTCCAGTTTTTCAAGGAAATTCAAGACGAAAAACAAACCGCCGCTCGGATCATCGAGAGCCCGGTTCACATCCGATTCAATCGCAGCCGCATATTTCTCTTTCATGACCTTGTGGTTCATATCCAGAAGCTGGTTGAACTCGTTGTCAACGGTATTTTCGGCTTTGGTCAAATAAGCCTGTGCAGTACTGAAGAGCTCGGCTTCCTTAAACTTGTCCAGTTGGCGTGGATCAAGGACAATTTTCATGACATTATTCTTCGAGTCCCGGGCGACCTGTTGTAAAAGCGCATCGATGTCCAGCTGGTTGGATTGCATGGTGCTGTTGACTGCCGCATCAACACGCGCGGCCACCACTTCTTTTTTCAGGACCTGTTGTGAGACAAGGTCACGTCCAAGACGGTTGGCGCATAATTCAATAATCTTTGAAACCGGGAAAACCAACGAGGCCGTCCCCAGGCTGCTGTACGCAGTGGGAACTTCACGGTTTTCTTCATAATTGAGGACCCGTGAAGCCAGTACGTCCACATTGTCAAAGGCGCTGGCATTCGCATTACCGACCTGGGAACTCACTTGCAGGTAAACTGCCTCGGCTATCATGGGCGCAATTTCATCCAGACCTGAAAGACCCTGACCCTGCTCATTCCGGGCGTCCACCAGGTAAACGATATTGAATGGGCGCCGCCCGCTGATGGAGAATTGAGGGACCCGTGGATTGCCATAATCCACCTGCCACTCGGCTTCCATGTAATAATCCAGTTCACGCAGGCATGCAAAAGCGTTCGATTCGATCCCGATCTTTTTGACCGTGGGAAACACGGAAGGCAATGCCAGTACTCCGTTCACGTAACAAAATTCAGGATCGATGCCGGCCTTGTCAATTGCATTGCGGGCCAGATAGGCTACATCCAGCAGTACCCCCGAACCAGTCCCCCCGCACACCGAGCTGATCAAAAAGACGTTGATGCCTCTCTTTTCAGAACCCTGCTTGAGATCCGTCAGTCTCTGAACAGATGTGAACATCTTGTCATAAATCTTTTCGACGTGCCAAAATAAAGACAACCTGCCCAATGGACGTACCTGCTTGGCGCCCATCGTGATCGCACCCTTGGGGATGCGCTCTTTATCTTCGGTGATCCATGCGGCAATCGCCGGATATCTTTCCAGGTTACTGACGATTTCGGCAGTTTGGACCCCCCCGATGTTGACCAGTTCCGTTTCACCCGTCAAACGGACAATCTGTCCGTCCACCCGGGTCTGTTCAGCGGATTGATCCGTGTCGAAACACAGGAATTCCACAGCCGGTGGGACCTGGCCATAATTTCGGATGAACCTTGCTTTTAATTGAACCAGTACTTTTTGTCCGGTCCCGCCCAAACCAATTAACATGGTTGGACGCATGCCAACACGTTGTTGCATTTCCTGAGGGGTGAGCGATGTCATTAGTATCTCCTTTTCTTAGAATTTCCATTTGTCATCACCATTTTGGTCAGAGCTGCCGTCTTGTGGATTGGTGAGATCGTTTGAGGTGAAGGGGTTGTCCGTTCCAAATTCTGCCGTACCCCCAGGATCAATAAACGTAAATTCATGCTCATCGATCTTAATCCTGTCGCCATCACGAAGAGTCTTGAATATTGTCTCGGACTCATTGACCTTTACCAATTGGTTGGGATCGACACTGTGGAGCTCCACTTCAGGCGCTTTGCGACTCCCGATCGGACGCAACTCTGCATGTTTTGGCAGGACTTTTAAACCCTGGATATTAATGGCACAGCGGGGATCGGAGCCAATAAAGACAGATCTCTTTCCAGTTAATGGGATGGGAGGCAGCATGTCTCCAGTTTCCAACATTCCAACCAGGGATGGCTTGCTGAACCACCACCAACCGATCCCTCCCAGAACGGCCAGGAAGAGGAGTGTCACCAGGATGGACGCGGTTTTTACCATTTTAGCTACTTCGCAATCCCTATTGCACGGAGGTGGAGGTGGTACAGGTGTTTTCGTCAAAGTAGGGACAATTGGTGTTTTTGTCACAGAGGGAGTGACCGGGAGCGGTTCCGTTGCCGATGGTGTGATTTCTTGAAGCGCGCCCACCTTGACCTTCACCCGGCTGACGTCCTGGAAGGCTTCGCCATCGGCATAAATATAGCCCAGGGTGGCTGCAAGGTCATACTCACCCTCGCCCACCGCTATCATCTCGCCGCTGAAGACGCCATCCGCATTTAATATCAACTGGCGTTGGTCCACAGAACTCGAGTTACTGTCTACGAGCTCTGCAAGAACAGAGATCGTGTCGTTCGGGTCAGGATTTTTTACAGCATCGGTACCAAACATTAACTGGGTCTTCACAGGCAGGGGCTGGCCGCCAGGATAGGTCAGGTTGGGATCTGGCAGGGATATTTTTATCCATGGGGCATTCACTGCAAGGATGGTTTGTGTGTCGTCCACCTTCTTATCTCCTTGCTGTCCATAAAAATGCAAAGAGTAAGTGCCCGCCTGGGTAGTCTCCTCCAATTGAGAAATATAGGTGGTGTCATCTTTGAGGGCGAAGAAGAGTGTCTTGACCGTATTGTCCGGAAGGGTTATGTCTGCCTTCAATTCATCCACCACTTGCGGTTCATTCTTATTGTTTACCACTTGAACATCGAAATCCATCGGCTTCCCAGCCGGGAAACCTGTCTCAGGAGGGGTATGTCGAAGGACTCTCAAAGATTCATCCGGGAAAGGAATGAATATAACCGTCACTTTGCCTGGCCCGACCAGTTGGACATACCAGGTCCCTGGCAGAGGCTTGATGATACTGAAGCTGTCTGTCTGTGCGGAGGTCGAAGTTCTTACATCGATATCATTGGTATTTACTGCAATCCCATTCGGTCGAATAATGGTCACATCAATATTTTTATCATACTTAACCACGGTAAAGACAGCCTGCATCTGACCTGCCGGGATATCAAACGGATACTTGTTTGGTGATATCACAGGTGGAGGAACATTTTCCTGGGTCAGGTTAAACAGGTTGCGGATGATCTGTATGTAAACATTTAACAGATCCTCATCGGCCTTTTCAGGTTTGTAGTATTGACCACCAGTCTGGAAGGCGATTTCCTGCCACAGATTCTCATAAATGGTGGAGTCATCTCCTATCTGAGCCGACGAAGTGAAAGCGATCGTATAAATGGGATAATTATTCGCCGAATGATCCTGGATGATCTTGCGGATTGTCTGGTTGCAGTTGTAGTTCTCCTTCGCATCCTGCAACTCGCACTTTCCATCCGAAAGAAAGATCACCACCTTCTTTGCATCTGGACGCCCGTTCGTATCCAGTTCAAGATATGCAACATCCAGGGCATCCGGGATGTTTGTATTTAAGAAGTCAGGATTATTAAAGGTGGCGGCATGGGCTGCATCGATTGCTTCATCCAGGTTGCTTCTGTTGAGCGGTTGCTGAACGGAAGTGAGGTGCTGCACCATTTCGGCTTTTGTTCCAAGTAGAACAACCGAGATTTGGTGGGTGGATCCAGATTGGTCAACTCCCAAAAGGTCGGCAAACAATTTTGCCATGACGATTCGCCAACCTTGATTCATGTTGTTGGGCGGATCACTTTGGACCCGCATCGATCCTGATTCATCTATAACTAGAACAATATCCAGATTCGGGATGGAGGAAGATTGGGTCTGCGCATGCACCCCATGCGACTGCCCTGCAAGGGGAACCAGCAACAGGACAACCAGGAGCCCCAACCAGGTCGATTTGTAAATAAATTTTTTTATCATATGACTGCCCTTGTTCTTCTATATAAAAATAAAGCCGGGTTCAGGAACCAAAAGAGCCTATTTGAATCTCATACTCCGAATCGCCCATCCCAAGCCGATCACTATTCTTTAACTGCGTCTCTGCTTCCAATTTTTGGCCATTCAACCACGTCCCGTTGCTGCTGCGAAGATCTTTAATGGTTACTATGCCATTTTCTTCTTTAAGTATAGCATGAGCATCCGAGATTCGCATATCATCCGAGCCCAGAACTACAACATGAAAATTCTCCTGTGTGAAACCGACCAATTCAGACGTGAACGTAAACCGCTTTCCGGCCAACGATCCAGCGATGATTTTCATCCCATCCTTATCCACTACCAGGACCTGTTTCCCGATGGATAATTTATCTCCAAGATAGATATCGGTGAAACGCTCCACCTGTTGTTCACCCATCCTTAACCCGTTCTTGCTGTTCAAATCCTTCACCCGGAATGGGCGATTGGAAAAATCGACTAGCGCGTGCGGGGTCGAAACAGCTCCATCCTCAAGCGTCAACCATTCCACTTCGCCCCGGCTGATAAGGCAAGGCAGTTCCAGATGAAAATCCATTCCCACGGATTTCCCGGAAATTCCTCTCAGGCGTACCTGCGGATGCTTGTCTCCATCCAGATGGTTTTCCGCCTCTTTTCCGGCAATCACTGCAGGGTGAGGCCTGGTAATATTCTCTTTCTTCTCCATGATCTTTAAGGGAATGTCAGGTTGATTAACCGGCGGCGTTGAATCGCCGGGTTTCGCCGTAGTGGATTGTCTCCAGCGCCGCACGTCCCAAATGGTAAATCCGGCGGCCACTACCGCTGCAAGCACAAGGATCGCAATCAGAACAAGCCCTAGAGAAGATCTGCCGGACGGAGTTACAGTTTTGGCAAGCATCAGCCATTGATCCGCATCTTGGATATCTTCCGGTTTTACCTGGATCTTCCGAGTCATCTGTTCGATTGGAATTTCGGGATCCGGATATAGCGACCAGACCGCCAGTTGTGCCCCGTACCGTTCGTAACCTTTCCGATCGTCAATTGCCTTTAATAAGCCCACCAGTTTTCCTGTGACAACCTCATCGATTTTATAAGAGATTTTTTTCGTGACCGATGGAAGGCTTAATTTAAAAACCAGACTGAAGGCGTTTACCGGAACTTCCGCCTGCGGAGTCGGATGTACTTCAAAGTTGGAGGCAACCACCAGGTCTGAAAATTGCGGATTGGGGGAGATAATCCGGGTGCCTCTCGGAATCCGGATCGTCATGGCGCTTTCATTTTTAATATTAATATGAATAAGCATCATCGGTTGGCGGAATCCCATTCCCAGCGATTCTGCCCAGGCATCCACCTGGCCAGACTTCAGTGCATCCTGAATTAAGACAGGCTGCACCAATGACCCTGTGGAATAGGGCTGAGGCCTTGGCATGACTAAAACACCTGCAAGGATTATGGTACAGAGAAACCCAAGGTCAGCCCTTCGTGGCGTCCTTATTTTCATCTGTCATTCCACAATAAACCGGAATCTCGATCGACCAAATATAATCTCGTCGTTATTCTTAATCTCAATATCACGGATGCGATTATCCATTCCGTTCACATAGGTGCCATTGGTATCTTTGCGAGCGTGCAGGTAAAAATGGCCGGCCACAAATTCAATCATGGCATGATCTGCAGAAACGGCCAGGTCGTCTAAAGGAATTTCCAGGTTGGGATTACCCCGCCCCACCAATGTTTGCCGGCGGGTGGAAACGCTGAATTCTTGATCTTTTTCCAGATTGGTGAGCTTGGCCCGATTGGGAATAATAGGTTGCTCAAGTTCGGCATCGCATTTGGGACAGCGTGCCTTCTCCAGGTCCAGCAAGCCTCCGCAAGTCGGACAGTTCACCGGGGGCATCGGAGGCGGCGTTGGGACATGCCCGGAAAATGTTTCGATCGCAGAGTGGGTGCTCAATTGAAAGCTGAGGGCCAATAAACCCATGGAAATCAGGGAAAAGATGATGAGCAATGCCTTGGACCAGGAAGCAGGTAGCAGGATTCCAAGAATGCCCAGGGTAGTCATGCTGTGATAGAGCACAAACATGATTACAAGAATAGCCAATCCCATAATGAAATGGCAGGCAACGCCAATCGTGCGCGCCCATCCGCGTAGAGTCACCAAGCCCATTCCAATGACAATGCAAAAAAGACCAAAACCGAGACCAGCCACTTGTTGAATCCCCGGAGAAACGTTCCGAAGCAATGGGGCAATTACACCAGCAAGAGCCGGGGGGATGACTTGCAACATATAATTATCAGTTATTTTATAAGCAATGAGGTACGCTGCCACCAATAAAAGGATTAATCCACCAAAGATGAGCCAGATGAAACCAATGAATCGATATAAAAAGCGAAGTCCAATCATCAAACCTCCGTTTTTTCTTTATTCATATCAAAAGCCCACCCTACCATTCCTTCAGCAGTGCGGGATCAGTTAGTCATTCTCCAGGACAAATTTCTTTATCAATAATTCGGACCTGAATCTCCAAACCCGACCTACCTTCACACCGGGCAATTCCTTTCTGCGCGCCTTGGCCCGGATCGTTTCTGGCCGTAGTCGCATATACCTGGCTACTTCCTCCACCGTCCAGAGGGGTTCGGCAGCTACCAGGGATTTTAAGGATCTGGTTTCATTTTCTGCATTCTCATGCTCAGTATTTGGGTTTTCCATTGGTAAATTCGCTTCCGATAACCGGGCGGGAATGTTTTTTTCTCCCTAATCAGTATGGTTATGTACTCTTTCATGCCTGCCAATACTTGTCTATATATATTACAGTAAATCCTCGCCTTAGTCAATAATTATTCCCTCAAATCCTCATGTTACGCATAAGTTGGGGCAAGTCATGGAAAGCCTGCCGGTATCATTCCGGTCCGCCCTCTTCCAGAACGCCCACCTCATCTGCAATCAACGCCACTTCCACCTTGTCCCCATACTGGATGCCCGGGATGAAATCAGCGATAATCTCGATCAGGGAATTACTCTCGAAATGACGTTCCTTGGTCTCTGGATGCGGGTAATAGACATACCCGGCATATTCCTGCCCCTCAAACCGCACCATGCAGGGGGAAAAGGAAAAATCCTCCGGCGGGTGCAAGTCCGTCCAGGCCACCTGCCGGAAAGTATGCAAAGGCTTGATCATCTCGAAAGCGAGCGGGGCGATGGAGATGTTCAACGTACCGTAATAGAAGCGTTCCAGGTCAAGGCCGCGCTGCTTGAACAGGGGGATCTGCTTTTCAAGCGTCCCATATGGATAATCCTTCGACGGCCCGGAAGCCACCCGGTAGCCCGGAATCACTATGCCTGAAACTATTGTGGATTTGATGCTCATGGTCCACCTTGCACAGCCCAATCAGCCGGGCCAAAACCAGTTTTTTCCCAATTGTTTTACCTGGGCAATAAAGAATGCCCTTACTTCAGACCAAGGCATGTTTATCAGCATCTCAGGTTGAACATCCCGGTCGGCGTTTTCAAAAGAAACCATACTCTCAACTGCCATGAGCGCGAAGTCCCGCATCTGTGGGTACTTCCTTGCACCGGCCTGGAGGAGCATATCGAAGGGGATTGTCTGGCTCAGCGTATAAAGATCAATAAAATCCTTGCGGCTGCCACGCCCCATCAACGCATCCAGTTTCATCAATCCAAGGTCTTGCAATGAGGCCAATTGGATATTCCTGAATTCCGGACCGGGCTCCAGCAGCGCATACCCATAGCTGAAAAAGCCAACATGGATGCCGTCCGCCAAAAGAAGTAGATTTCCATCCGTGTTTTCCACCACTTGGCCGTTCCGCTTTACCAGGATGCCAATAATTTCCTCACGCGTCTGTCTGTGAACCGTGTCGATCTCCGAAAAGAAATCCAGGTCAAACGAGCGGCGATGGCCGAGCTGCAATGCAAGTGCAGTGCCTCCCCCCAGGTAGAAACGGCGCAGGAAAGCCTTCTGCCCAAGCCAGGCAAGAAGGTCCGACATCTGCGCAGTGATTGTTTCAAGATGAGGAAAGCTTAATACGGCCATACATGGTGTCTTTCAGCGATTTGATTCCCGGGCAGATCAAAGAGCACCCGCCACAATGCGTATCGCCTTCGTGGCAACAGCCGTTCGCCGTGCTCTTTCACCCAATGGCGGACATCTTTCACCCCATAATTGTCAAATAGCCAGCGGATTTCGGAGCGATTCCCGTAAGCCAGCAAGCGTTCCATGATCAAGGCGGCATGTTTCACGCCGTCGAGAGTCTCAAAACAGTATTCCTGGAAGAAAGCCGCACTGGACTGTGGAATACTTTGCATGAAATGATTATACAACACCATCACTACGAGCGTCCCGAAGGTTGCCTTGCAATCCGACGAACATTTGCACAAACCTTCGGGACGATCGCTTAAAAAAATTCCTCTTCAAGCGGCTTCCAACCCGTCAATCAGCGCCAGCATTTCGGCGTTGGTGGGGATGTCGGTCATGTCTTTCCCGTAGCAAATGAAGCGCACCATTCCCTTCTTATCCACCACCAGCTGGGCTGGCATGCGCCCAAATTTGAACAGCTTGATCTCCTGCCCGTATTGTTTCAGGACGGTATGCGTCGGGTCGGGCAGGCCAATGAAGGGCAGGTCATGTTCGCGGAAATAGCGGCTGAACGCTTCGGCGCTCTCGGGACCCACCACCAGGATCACGATTCCGCGCCTCTCAAACTCTGCAAAGTCCTGGCGCAACTGCGCCATGTGCGCGCGGCAGAACGGTCAGACAAAACCGCGGTTGAAGACCAGCAGGACGTTCCGGCCGCGGAAGTCCGAGAGCCGGACGAGCTTGCCGTTGGTGTCTGCCAGCTCGAAATCGGGAGCGGGAGTATTGATGGCAACTTTTGACATATGTGGACCTCTCCTCATTTTTCCAATTCCCTGATGAACCCTCCCAAGACTTGTAGGAAAGCGGCAGGCTGTTCCTCCTGGGGTACGTGACCGGCCTCCGGAATGATGATCAGCTGCGCTCCCGGCAGTTCCCCGGCCAGTTTGACCGAGTTGGCGGTCGGAACGATGCGGTCATCCTCGCCGGTGATGACCAGGATGGGGACCTTGAAGTCCTGCAAATGCTCGAGCAGGCCGGTGCCATGGTTGGCCATGGTGAGGTCCCACAGCGCCCCGTCCCAATTATCGGCCTTGAGCGGCAGGGTGTAGCCATCCCAGGTGGCCTGTGTGATCTTTGATGGATCGTGCCAGGCCGTCCGAATCAGGTCCAGCCCGCTCTTCTGGATCGAACGCACAAACAGGGGACCCAGGTGCTGCATCTGCGGGGTTTTCCCCAGCAGCCGCACCCAAGCCGGAGCCCCATTCCCATAGACCGCCGGATCCACCAGCACCAGGGCTTGCACGCGCTGCGGATATTGTAACGCGAACTGCATGGAAAGGGTCCCGCCAGCCGAGTTGCCAATTAAAAGCGCTTTCTGAACTCCAAAATGATCCATCAGGCCGAGTAACAGGGCCTCATTTGCTTCAGGACCATATGGGTTCTGGCCAGTCCATTTCAACGGTCGTTCGGTCAGGCCAAAGGCCGGGCGGTCGTAGGCGATGACCATCCCATACTGGCTGAGTGGTTCCATCACGGCATGCCAGGAAAACAGGCTGGCCCCAAAGCCGTGCAGGAGGATGAAGACCGGCTGCCCCTGCCCCATCATCTTGTAATGGATATTCAGGCCATTGATCTCAACAAAATGGCTGTCCGGGTCGGCCAGTTCCTGCGGCGGGACTGTCCCTGGAGCAGGCCGAACGGGAACCAGGAACGGTCCTACCAGCAGGAGCACCAGCAAGACGAGCAATGCAATGCTGAATCCGCGCAGGAAGCGGATTCTTCTCATCTTATACAGCCTTCCTTTTGACCAGGAGCGCCGCAACCAGGCTGGCAGCCACCAGGCCGAAGGTGACCCAGGTGGCAATGGTAACGATCCCTTCCTGTGGGTACTTAACCGCAATGCCGATCAGCGCCCACAGGATCACGAGCGCGTAGGCCACATCCCGGCGCAGGATGTTCATCATCCCGGCGATGACCAGCACCGCGCCCAGCATGATCACCATCCAGGTCAGCTTCGCTGAGCCCAAACCGGTTCCAGCCAACGAAGTCCAGCACGTCGCTGACATTCGCCACCGTGGCAACCGTAATCCAGCCCAGGTAGATGCTGAAGGGCACGCGCGCCATCCAGGTCTCAGCCGTCGATACCTTCTTCTGCCCGGCGCGCAGGCCCAGGTATACAGCGATCAACGTCGCCAGCAGGATGAACATGGCGCCCAGAGTCGCAACAAACTGCAGGTAGTGCCACAGGAAGATCCACATGCTGTTTGCCAGCCCGCCCAGCACCACCCACCAGCCGGTGGCCTGCAGGCGCGGGTTGTTCTTCTGTGCCGGGAAGCGCCTGGTAGATGGCGTAGGCAATCAACCCGATGTAGATGATGCCCCAGATGGAAAAGACATAACCGGCAGGGACAAAATAGACACTGAAGGAATCCGATACCTGGCCGGTGTTCATTCCGTTGATCGGCAGAGCATTGGCCAGGATATTGATGGTGATGGTGGCCAGGATGACAACAATGACAGCTATTTGACGAAGGGTGTTTTTCATGAGCATCTCCTTGTTTAATAAATATGATTTCCTATATGGTATCCTGCCGTTTTAACGATCGGCCTGGAAAGTGAATAAGTCAATGGGCCTCAACGCCACTCTACGCCTGTACTATACTTAACTTTGATTCTGTTTACGTCGGTCCATTGCTGAGTGGATCATAAGAAACTCTCCGATATTTTCCATGTTGAGCAATCCCACCAACTTGCCAGCCTCCACCACCGGGAAGATATGGCAGGCGCAAGCCTGCAGGCGGGTGGAGGCGGTTTCGAGCATGTCCCCGGGATGAACGACCTCAAAATCCTTGCGCATGACCGCATTCACCCGGCTGACCTCACTATGGCGGGCGAGAGCCGCCAACAGGTCGGACCGGAGCAGGATGCCCACCACCTGGTCCCCTTCCAGGACCGGGAAATCTTGCTGGGATCCGGCCAGGATATGATCGGCCGCCTGTTGAAGGGTATCCAGCGAATTCAGGGTCTTGAAATCGGTCAGCATGGCCTGGCTGACCGGGATGCCGCCCAGGGCAGATTTCACCTGCACCATGCTGGCTTCCTGCTGGGCTCCGATCCAGACGAAAAAGGCAATAAAGACCAGGAAGGGGTTGCTGAAAAGGCCGATGATGCCGAACAGGAGGGCCATCCCCTGCCCCACCGTGGCGGCGATCTGTGTCGACCGGACGTAGCTCAGGCGCAAACCCAATAACCCCCGCAAGACCCTTCCGCCATCCATCGGGAAGGCTGGCAGCAGGTTGAAGAGCGCCAGGCTCAGGTTGATGAGCAGGAGGCGCTCAATAAAGGGTCCGCTGGTCAATGTCATGCCATTTATTGGAACAAAGGTTTTGCTCAAGAGGAGAAAAACGAACAGCGCGGCAGCAATCACGAGGTTGACGGCAGGTCCGGCCAATCCTACCCACAGTTCCTGCAGGGGCTTCTCGGGCATGCGCTCCAGGCGCGATACACCGCCAATGGGCAGCAGGGTGATATCCCGGGTCTTGATCCCATAATGGCGGGCTGTCAGGGCATGTCCAAACTCATGCAACACCACAGTCAGGAACAGTACCAGCAGGAAAGCAATGCCTTCCAGCGTGCCGGCTAATGTACCGGTTTGCAGCCAGTAGGAAAAACCGAAGAAAACCACCAGCAGCAGGAAGGTGGCATGGATTAATACATCAATGCCGGCAAAGCGGCCGATCTTCCACGACCATTTCATTCGTGCCTCCAACAATTATGGACCTAATCATGTTGAGATAAATATACTCTTTTTTTGTCAAACCATTGTTAATATTATTTTTGAAGGTTGTAGAAACTATATAAATGCAGAAATTACTTCAGCCGGGACAAAAAATCCACTGTCGCCTGCACGATCTGGGCCTGCTGTTCCTGCCTGGTAATGCTGGCAGGATTGTCTCCTGCCTGCGGACCGTACCAGCCGAACTGTGCGTGGTCGCCGCCCGGGATGGGCACCCAGGTGGTACTGGCAGGCAACAGGAGGCGCGAGGCAGCGATCTTTACCGGGGTCGAGAGACCATCAAGCGTGCCGGAGATCGAGAGCACGCGCACATCCGAACGGCTGAGGTCGTTATTGGCTGCCGGGTAGGAGGCCCACAGCACCAACCCGTGCACCGCACCGGGATGGGTGTAAACGAAGTTCGCTGCCATGGACCCGCCCAGCGAGTGCCCGCCCACGGCCCATTGCTTGATCTCAGGGTGGGCGGCGATCACCTGCGCAGCGGCGTTCGGGTTGAAAACGGCCAGGTTGAGCGGCATGCGAACGATAAACACCAGGTAACCCTGTCCAGCAATGGATTGGGCAGCCGGGGCATAGGCACGGTAGTCCACGCGGCCGCCCGGATAGAGAATAAAACCAGTTGAAGGCTGCCGACCCACCGGCTCGAAGGTCAGCCATTTGCCAGTCGTGACCCTGGCCTGTGCGTTGGATTGCAGCACAGCCAGCGCTTCCGGCATCGGCTGTGCCGGGTTGGAACCCCAGGCCACGAAGCCTATCACGAGTACGATCAGCAGGCCTGAAACCGCCAGCAGGATGCGCTTTAAAATGGAAAGGCGTTTCTTCTCAGGCACAGCCTGCCTCACTCGGGGAGAGAATGACGTTTTTGTTTACCAGGATGATGCGCCGATAGGTGAAGTAGACCAGCCACAGCATCAAGGCGGCGCTGAAGGCGCCGGGCGCCCAGGTACCCAGGTTTTGCAGCAGCAAGCCGCCCGCAGACGGTGCAATCACGCGTGAAAAGCTTTCCAGGGAAGTGGACAATCCAAGGGTGCCGCCGATCTCCTCCCGGGAAACTGCCTTGGTGATGGCACTGTTGAGGATCGTGTTGAGCATTCCACCGCCCAGCGAGAGCGGCAGCATGACCACCAGCAGGATGGGCAGGCTCGGGGTTAGCGCCCAACCGGCCAAACCCAATACCATCAGCCACATGCTGGTGATGATGATCGTATTTTCCTTGAACCGCCTGGTGACCAGGCCCACGCCCACGCCCTGGACAAGCACCGAAAGCAGTCCCGCATAGGCCAGCACGTAACCGGTGGTCTGGGCGGTCAGGTGCAGTTTGTAAGCTGCGTACAGCGAAAAGACGGATTGGAAGGTGGCAAATGCCAGCGCGAAGAAGAATCGTACCGATAGCAGCGGACCGACCTTGGGACGGTTCAACGCCACATACAGCGCTTTCAGTGTGATCGGAGGTCGAGTCTGATGACGCATGGCCAGACGGCGCTCCGCGTTCAACGACTCGGGCAGGAAGAAGAAGATCGAGACCAGGTTCAGGAATGCCAGCCCGGCAGCGGCAAAAGCCGGGATGCTGTAATGGCCCGACCCGCTGAGCAGCCCGCCGGCAGCCGGCCCGATGATGAAACCCAGCCCAAAAGCCGCGCCAATCAAGCCCAACCCTTTGGCTCGGTTCTTTTCATCGGTGATGTCCGAGATGTACGCCTGTGCCACGGTGATGTTGCCGCCGGTGAGACCGTCCAGGATGCGGCTGAAAAATAAGGCGCCGAGAATGAAGACATTGGCATATGCCGGGGCAACCAGGTTCGCCAGGCCGCGCCCGATTGGCTCGGCAAGTGCAAGGATCAGGAAACCCACGAACGTCCCGGCCACGCTGAGCAGCAGGATCGGGCGCCGTCCAAAGCGGTCAGAGAAGCGCCCGAGCAGGGGCGCGCCGATCAGCGACGCGGCTGCATAGGAGGCGGTCAGCAAGCCGATCACGACCGGGGAGGCGCCAAATTCCCGCGCATAATAGGGCAGGAGCGGCAGGATCAGGCCGAAGCCGAGCAGATCCACAAAGACGACAATAAAGATATTGATAAGACGAGCTTTTTTCATGGAAACCTCTATTTCAAATTGACTCTCCCACCAGCGGCTCAAAAGCCGAGGGGATGATTTTGACATGCATTTCAACCTTGCGGGTTGGCAGATGCAACAGGCTGCGCAGCCCTTCGCGCAGGAAACCCAGCAGGACCGAGAACGTGGAACCAACATGAACTTCAAGTCCAGTCTTCCCGTCCGTGGCAGCAGAAGCCAGCCAGAGCGCCTTGCGCGCCGCCACTTCGGGTTCCTTTCCACCTGCCCGGACAAGGAAAGGCATGATATTACGGAGGCGCTTTTCCTGGTTTGGGAAAGTGATCAGGTCGGTCAGCAGGTCTGTATCCATCAAGCCTGGCTGCAGCAGGTGAACGCCCACCCCGCTGTGCTTGTATTCCTTCGCCAGCGCCAGGGTGAAGACCCGCATCCAGGCCTTGGTCGAGCCGTAAGCATTCTGGTTGGGGACGGGCTTTTTTGCTCCCTGACCAAGGATGTTAATAAGCTTGCCGGACTTGCGCGGCAGGAAATGCCGCATGGCCAGTAACGAACCTTGATACGTCCCGAATATGTTCGTCCGCATCACTCCCAGGAACTGGTCCGGCGCCAGGTCAAACGTGGAACCGTAAGGGCCGCCCGTACCGGCATTGTTGACCCAGATATCAAAGTGCCCGTAGGTCTCAATTGCGAAACGCGCCAGCGCCTCAACCTGGGTTGGATCCGAAACATCGCAAATAAAAGGGGCCGCCGCATATCCCTCGGCGCGCAACCCGGCGGCATTCTGCTCGATATCTTTCTGGGAGCGGGCGGCAAGAATCACGCTGGCCCCCTCATGGGCGAAGAGCGTGGCAATGGCTTGCCCCAGCCCGCGGCTCGCCCCGGTGACTACGGCCACTTTTCCTTTGAGTGCATTCATTACTGATCCTTTTCAAACCAATTTATTTATTTCTGGCGATTAACCAGGCAGGTATTCTATCACCTGAAAGCAGTTAATCTATACCTTTTTTAGGCAATTTATACATAGATTATACATAGCTGTACATTTTTTGTCAATGTTTTGTATAGAATATATTGACAATTGGAGCGAAAGTTGGTATTATATACAGAATGGATGAGCAAACACACTCCCCCGAAGCAATCTACAACATCGGCGCGGTCACCCGCCTGACCGGCATCCCGATCACCACCCTGCATGCCTGGGAGCGGCGTTATGGTTTCCCGCATCCCTCCGGGCGCACACAGGGAGGCCATCGCCTGTATTCGGAAAAAGACGTAACCCTGCTGCGCTGCGTCAAGGCACAGATCGAACAGGGTATTACGGCTAGCCTGGCGGTGACCGCCGTGCAAAAAATGGATCGCGAAGGCCGCCTGCCGCCTCCTGGGCATCCAATCGAAATCCCCCGCACTGCGAACCTGTCCTCCCCCTCCCCGGCCGGGCAATCGCAACTGGCCGAGGCATTATTCCAGCATGATCTGGCGCGCGCCGATCAATTGATGGCTGAGATGCTGGCCTTTTCCTCACCGGAAGAGATCACCCTGAACGTCATCGGACCACTTTTGAGCCACCTGGGGGAAACCTGGTCGGAGGGACGCATCAACGTCTCCGAGGAACACCTGGCCAGCAATTACCTGCGCCAGCGCCTGCAGATGTGGCTGGTGACCGGCCCCCCGCTGCGCCTCGCCGACCCGGTTGTGCTGGCCTGCGCCCCGGGCGAATGGCACGAGGGCAGCCTGCTCATGCTGGCTGTGCTGCTGCGCCGCCAGGGCTGGCCGGTAACATACCTGGGCCAGGATGTGCCCCTCGCCGACCTGGCCCTCTTCGTCAAACAGGTTCACCCGCAAGCGCTGGTACTGGTAGGCATGCTCGAGGATACGGCGCGCCGGTTGGCGGATTGGCCGCGATGGATCAAGCCGGCCGCAGGTCACCCGCTGGTGGCATTTGCCGGGAGGGCATTCGTCATGCGGCCTGAATTAAAAGAACTGGTGCCCGGGATTTACCTGGGCGATACCATTCAAGAGGGGCTGGCAAAACTGAATCAGGTTTTACGGTAAGGAAACCCGCTTCAGCGGGTTTTGTAACTGAGCCGGGGACTTTCAGTCCCCAGCGGAAATGATCGATAAAACCGCTGGATAGCTGGATATCATCGAACCTAACCAATCTGGATCGGATATTTCCCGAACTCATGAGCGCTCTGATATAGCGCAAGGACGTTCTCCGCGGGAACATCGGCCTGAAGATGGTTGGAAGGCGCGAGGATATACCCGCCGCCCGGGGCAAGCTGCCCGATGCGAAGCTTCACTTCATTTCTGACATCTTCAGTGGTCCCGGTCATGGCCTGGGAAATATCAATTCCTCCCAGGAAAGATACTTTTCCGCCAAATTCCTGCTTAACCCTCGGCAGGTCCGTGGCGGGCAGCGGCTGCAAGGGATGGATGACGTCGATGCCGAGTGGGATCAGCTCGGGCAGCAGGCTGGCGATCGCGCCATCGCTGTGGAACATGATTCTTAGATCGGGATTGTATTCCTTGATGACCTTCACCTGGCGCTCAATGCACGGCCGAATGTAAGTACGGAACATGGCCGGGGACATCAGCGTGCCGGTGTTGCTGGCGTAATCATCGCCCGGCAGCTCGATCATGTCAAAGAACCTGCCACCCTCCTGTAATGCCAATTTCAGCAATCCCACGATGGTGTCCGTCACCTTGTCCAATAGTGTCGTCGCAAACCCTGGATTCCGGACCATGTCCATCAGGAAGGTCACCGTGCCGCGCAGGTCACAGGCGGTTTGGAATGGGCCGTGCGAGGCCACCATGCGCATGATCACGAAATAATGGGTGCCTTCCCGCAGCAGGCGGGCGCGCTGGGCAAGTCCGACCATCCAGCGCGGATCAGTCAAATCCGGCCAGCGGACCCTCTTTTCGATGTCTTCAGCATCGTCTGCATCCTTGAGGATTCCGTCGGCCGCGTAGTAATACGGTAGTGCCCGCTTCCAGACCTGCCCGTAGGAATCAAAAAATGTGTCCGCCTCCTGGCCGGGAATGACCGGGCTGTTGGGGAGCAGGCCCGGCCAGCAATAACGCGTATCCGTACCAAGCGCTTCCAGCAGGCGGTCGTCCATGTAGGAGATGTTATGTCCGCTGCGGAAAGGTGCGACAGGTTCGCCCAGGTTTAAAAGTTTTACCATGCGCAGGTACAGGTCATCCACCAGGCCGTAGGGACCGCCGCCCAAAGCCAGTGGAACCCGATCCGGCTCCTGCTGATCCAGCGATGCCAGCACCCGCTGGCGAGGGGTCATGCCTGTACGAGAGTTCGTTTGCATTTTCATCGTTTTATCCGCAAAAATCCGCTTTATCTGTGTCATCCGCGTTCCACTTTCTCCAGGGCGTGAAAAGATGCCGGCAGGTTTCCTTTTGGACAATTCTAATGAATTGCCCGATCTTCCGCAAGATTGACGCTAAAAAGCTGTCCCTTTATAATCCTTTTACAAAATCTTACCACGCGAGGAGTAACCATGCACAAAATTGCCATGCTGGGCGCGGGCTTCATTGGCTGCTTTTATGCCAGTAGCCTTCTCAATTTTCGAGGCAGGGATGAGATTAAGGTTATCTGTGACAGCCTGCCAGACCAGGCTAAAAAGTTTGCCGAAGATTTTAACATCCCGCAATGGACCACCGACATGCAGGAAGCCGTCCGTGACCCGGATGTGGATACGGTGATCGTGGGAATACCCAATTACATGCATAAGAAAGCCGTGCTCCTGGCCGCCCAGGCAGGCAAGGCGGTCTTATGCACCAAGCCGCTGGCTTTGAACAGCCAGGAAGCCCTGGAAATGCTCGAGGCAGTTGAAAAAGCGGGCGTTTTTCATGGCTACCTTGAAGACCTGGTGTATACCCCCAAGACCCTGAAGGCATTGGCAGCCTGCCAAAAAGGCGCACTCGGGAAGGTGTTGTGGGCGCGCTCGCGTGAGACCCACGCTGGCCCGCATAGCGACTGGTTCTGGACCAAAGAGCTTTCCGGTGGTGGCGCCATCGTGGATATGGGCTGTCATTGTATCGAAATCGCCCGCAATTTCATTGGCAAAGGCATCCGCCCGCTCGAAGTGACCTGCTGGGCCGATACGCAGGTTCATCCGATCGAGGCCGAGGATCATGCAGTCGGCCTGGTCCGCTATGAAAATAGCGCCATTGGGCAGTTCGAGGTGAGTTGGACTTTCCGGGGCGGGATGGACCTGAGGGATGAAGTCGCCGGCACGGCGGGTACGATCTGGCTCAACCACTGGCTGCGCACCGGCTACGAGATGTTCACCAGCGTCGGCCAGGGCGGCTATGTGGCTGAGAAAGCCGAGGGCGATACCGGCTGGCTCTTCCCGGTCGGTGATGAGATCGGTTCGCTCGGTTACGTGGAAATGTTCCTGGATATGTTCAACGCCATGGACAAGGGCGTCCAGCCAATGGAAACATTCTACGACGGTTATGTCGTCAACTGCATCATTGACGCCAGTTACAAGGCTGCCCGGACAAAGAAATGGGAGCCGGTGCAGATCGAAGCGTGGCGCGGCGAAAAAGTCGATCTGGAGCAGGCCGGGCTGAAGGATTTTGACGATGGGCATTTGCTTATCAAGGAAGAAAAAATGCCGGATGGCAAAACCAAGATCATTTTGAAGGATAAGCAGACCGGTAAGATCTCGCAAATCGTTCAATAATCGTAAGTGCAGCAATACAATAAGAACTTTGTCTTGTAAATAGGCGAAGTTCTTATTTATTTTTACGAAGGTGGGTATTGAATTTACAAAGAGAAGACAATATAATACAAATAGGTTCCCCCACAAGACTTCTATGTTGTAATCCTGAACTCAACCGGAATCTCGATGCGCCTCAATTCAACTGACCGTACCAGAGAAGCCAGCCATGCCGCCACTCCGATCATCGTGGATTCGGCGGAAGTAAAGATTCTGCGTGCATTTCGAAAACAGGGGCTCATTTCGCGGTCCGAGATCGCGCGCATCACGGGCTGGTCGAAGGCCAAAGCCTCCCAGGAAATCCTCCATCTGGTGGAAAGAGGCATCCTGGTCGAGGTGGGCGAAGGCGCTTCGCAAGGCGGGCGCAGGCCGCGCCTGCTCAGAATCAATCCACAACTCGGGTATATTGTCGGCATGGATATCGGCGCAACCAGCCTGGAAATAGCGCTGGCCGACGTGACCGGGCAGATTGTGCAGCGCTGTGCCGAGCCGGCGGATGTGCGCAACCCGCCGGAAAAAGTGCTCGGCCGCTGCGTGGAACTGATCAGCCAATTATGTAAGGCCCAGGGAAACCCGACCGACCGCATCCTGGGAATAGGCGTGGGTGTTCCGGGTCCGGTGGACTTTGCCCGCGGTGTGCTGGTGGCCCCGCCCCTGATGATGGATTGGGAGAATTTCCCCATTCGGGGTTTCTTCCATGACAAATTCCCCTCGGCTTTTGTGATCGTGGATAACGATGTAAATATCATGGCATTGGGGGAGCAACGCGCCGGGGATGGCATGGGCGTTGACAATTTCATCTTCGTGAAAATCGGAACCGGCATCGGCTCGGGCATCATTTCCAACGGCAGAATCCATCGCGGCAACGACGGCTGCGCGGGTGACATCGGCCATATCTGCGTGGACAAGCAGGGACCAATCTGCCGCTGCGGGAACCGGGGCTGTCTCGAAGCCATGGCGGCGGGTCCGGCCATCGCCGAAATGGCCACCCAGGCTGCACAAAACGGCAAGAGCCCGCTGTTGCGCAAGATGATGGAATTGAACGGAGGCAGTCTGAGCCCGGAGGATGTCAACGCGGCTTGTCGTGAGGGCGACGAAGCCGCCCTGGAGGTCATCCGCTCCAGCGGGCAGATGATCGGGGATGTGCTTGCCGGTTTGGTTAATTTTTTCAACCCGAGTCATATCTTCGTCGGCGGCGGAATTGCCAACTTCGGGAACCATTTGCTGGTTGCGATCCGCCGGGCGGTTTTGCGCCGTTCACTTCCCCTGGCCACAACGCGCCTCTCGATCAATTTTTCGCGCGCAAATTCCAACGCCGGGATCGTTGGTGCACTTGCCCTGGTGCTGGAATACCTTTTCATGGTGGAGGACGATCCGCACTTGGTCGTTTGGAAAACAGAAGAGGATCACAAATTTTCTAAAGGAGGTGCACCTGATCGATAATCATCCTGTCTGTATCCGGTCGTTTCAATCCGAAAATAATTAAAAGGAGAGAATATACATGTCTACAAAGAAGCTTTTCACACAATTAGCGATACTGGTTGCGATTGCATCCATGCTGGCCGCCTGCGGCGCCCCCGCGCCGACGACCGCTCCGGCAACGGCCAAACCCGCCACTGCCGCCCCGGCCACTGCCGCCCCGGCGACCGCCGCGCCGGCAACCGCCGCCCCGGTCAAGAAATTTACAATCGGCATTTCGAACCCCTTCATCAGCAGCGAATACCGCACGCAGATGATCGCCGAGCTCCAGGAAGTGAATAAGGAATACATGGATAAGGGCGTCACAAACGATCTGGTGATCGAAAGCGCCGATACGGATGTGCCCGGCCAGATCCAGCAGCTCCAGAACCTGATGGCCAAAAACGTGGACGCCATCCTGGTCAACCCCGGCGATGTCAATGGCTTGAACGCCACCCTGACGGAAGCCGTGAAGAAGGGCATCATCGTCATCTCGGTCGACCAGGAACTGAACGTCCCCGGCGTCTATAACGTCGGCATCGATCAGAAGGCCTGGGCCATGACCTCCGCCAAATGGCTGGCTGATAAACTCGGCGGCAAGGGCGAGATCGTGGAAATCACAGGCTTCCCTGGCCATCCTGCCGACGTAGCCCGCATGGGCGGCGTTGCCGAAGTGCTGGCAAAATATCCTGACATCAAGGTGCTGGCGTCTGACACCGGCAAATGGGATGAAGCCACCGGACAGCAGGTCATGTCCAACTTCCTCTCTGCCTACCCGAACATGACCGGTTACTGGACCCAGGACGGCATGGCGATCGGTGCCTTGCAGGCCGTCATGGCCGCCAACCCGGCCAAGTGGCCGCAGGGAGTGGGTGAAGGCCGCTGCCAGTTCTTGAATCTCTGGCAGGAAGCCCTCAAAACCAACCCGAACTTCGACTCCATTGCGGTCGCCAACCAACCTGGTGTCTCTCCGACCGGCCTGCGCATCGCGGTCAATATGCTGCAAGGCAAGAAGGTTGATGCAACCAAGCTGGGCGGCACAAATGGTCTGTCATTCGTCTTGCCGGTCGCGGCGATCATCACCAGCGCCAACCTGGCTGACGGCATGAAGATGTGCGAAGGCAAGCCGGATGCCTACCTGCTCGACAAAATCCTGACCGATGACGAAGTCCAGCAGTATTTCGTCAAGGAAGCCGCCACAGCCAGGAAGTTCACGGTTGGCATCTCGAACCCCTTCATCAGCAGCGAATACCGCACGCAGATGATCGCTGAACTCCAGGAAACCAACAAGGAATACGTAGACAAGGGCATAGCCAACGATCTGGTGATTGAAAGCGCCGATACGGATGTGCCCGGCCAGATCCAACAGCTCCAGAACCTGATGGCGAAGGGAGTCGATGCTATTCTCGTTAACCCCGGTGATGTCAACGGCCTGAACGCCACCCTGCTCGAGGCACTCAACAAGGGCATCATCGTCATCTCGGTCGACCAGGAACTGAACGTGCCCGGCGTCTACAACGTGGGCATCGATCAGAAAGCCTGGGCCATGACCTCGGCTGAATGGTTGGCCAAGAAGCTCGGTGGCAAGGGCAGCATCGTGGAAATCACAGGCTTCCCTGGCCATCCTGCCGACGTAGCCCGCATGGGCGGCGTTGCCGAAGTGCTGGCGAAATATCCCGACATCAAGGTGCTGGCGTCTGACACCGGCAAATGGGACGAAGCCACCGGCCAGCAGGTCATGTCCAACTTCCTGGCTGCCTACCCGAACATGACCGGCTACTGGACCCAGGACGGCATGGCGATCGGCGCTTTGCAGGCCGTCATGGCCGCCAACCCGGCCAAGTGGCCGCAGGGTGTTGGCGAGGGCCGCTGCCAGTTCTTGAATCTCTGGCAGGAAGCCCTCAAGGTGAACCCGGAATTCGATTCCATCGCGGTCGCCAACCACCCGGGTGTCTCCCCCACCGGTCTGCGCATTGCCTATAACATGCTGCAGGGCAAAAAGGTTGATGCCACCAAGCTTGCCGGCTCGAACGGTCTCTCGTTCGTGATCCCGCTGGCGGCCGTCATCACCAAGGACAACCTGGCGGATGGCCTCAAGATGTGCGAGGGCAAGCCGGATGCGTACCTGCTCGATAACATCATGACTGATGACGAAGTCCAGCAGTACTTTGTAAAGTAATTTCCCTCAACCAGGACCCTAAAGGTTTCAAAAACCTTTAGGGTCTTCAGGAAAAATTCCCATGAACCTGTCGCTTTCCGCTCAAAACGTTGTAAAACGCTATGGTGGCGTCCTGGCCCTCTCCGATGGAAACCTGGAAGTAAATGCGGGTGAAGTCGTGGCTTTGATTGGCGCCAATGGAAGCGGCAAAAGTACCATGAGCAAGATCATCAATGGAGTAGTTGTCCTCGATGCAGGGCAACTACTCCTGGATGGGAAACCGGTCCATTTCGCCTCCCCCCAGGCCGCCAAGAACATGGGGATTTCGACCGTGTTCCAGGAATTGAGTCTGGTGCCGCAGATGACGGTGGCCGATAACATCTGGTTGACGCGCGAACCGCTTGGCCCGTTGGGAACCGTCAGCCGTAAAGTGGTTTATGCCCGGACGGAAGAGCTGCTCGATCTATTTGCGGGCACCTTTGAGACTGATTTGCGGCCGGATGCACAGGTATCGGAACTGCCAGCCGATGAGAAACAAATCGTTGAGATCCTCAAGGCGGTCAGCTTGAACCCGCGCCTGTTGATCCTGGACGAGGCCACCGCCAGCCTTGACAGCCGCCAGGTGCAGCGCCTGTTCGAGTTGGTGGCAAAGTGGAAGGCGGATGGGAAAGCCATAGTCTTTGTCTCGCACCGCATGGAAGAGATTTTCCGTATTGCCGACCGTTACAGCGTGCTGCGCAATGGGAAAACGGTTGGCGCGGGGAACATCAAGGAAACCAGCGAAAAAGAGCTGGTCAAGTTGATGATTGACAAGGACTCGGTGTTCAGTTATGCACGCACAGGCGCTCAAAAGGCCGGGAAACCTGTTTGCCTGGATGTCAAAGAGCTGAAAACGGGCATCCTGGGCGGGATCAGTTTCGATGTTCGGGAAGGGGAACTGGTCGGAATAGGCGGGCTGCGCGGCCAGGGGCAGCGCGACCTGCTTTTATCTTTGTATGGCGATATTCCTTTTACCGGGAGAGTTCAATATAACGGCAAGCCGGTTCATTTCCGGCATCCGCGCCAGGCCATGAAACAAGGCTTCGCCCTTGTGCCAGGCGACCGCGCCCGGGAGGGGTTGCTCTACATCCGCTCCATCCTGGAAAACATGCAGCTGCCCTCCTGGCTGCGCTATGGTTTCCCGCTGAAAATAAACCAGGCCAAAAAGGATGCCAGGCAGACAGGTGCAAGTCTGAACTTGAAAATGTCCAGCCTGGCTGAACCGGTCAGCAGCCTTTCAGGCGGTAATGCGCAAAAAGTGGTCATTGGAAAATGGCTGATGCGCCAGCCAGGCCTGCTGCTGCTCGACGATCCCACCAAAGGCGTGGATGTGGGCACCAAGGCCGAGTTTTACGCCCTGCTCACCAGGTTGTGTGATGAAGGAAAAACCATCCTGTTCTACAGCAGCGATGACGAGGAATTGGTCGGACTGTGCGACCGGGTTTTGGTGCTGCATGATGGCAGGATCAAGGCCGAGTTGGCCGGTGCGGCTCTGACCAAGGAACACTTGATCTCCGCCAGCCTGGGCATTACAGAGGATGGATCGCAGCCCGAATCTCCCATGGGAGGTGAGCAATGAAACGCTTCACCTGGCAGGCGTTGATGAGGCGTTATCCAGCCCTTTTTGCACTCATTCTGCTGGTTCTGGCACTTATCGTCAATTTTATTTTACAGCCCAACATGTTTGCGCCCGATACGCTCAACAGCAATATGCGCGTATTCCTGCCCATCATTTTGCTGGCAGTGGGACAGGCAGTGGTCATTTTGGGGGGAGGCATTGATATCTCAGTCGGTGGGATCGTTTCCATCATCAATACCATTCTCGCCACCCGGGTCGGTCTTCAGGGCTCTCCGCAGGCGATGTGGGAGTATGTGGCCTTATCGCTGCTGGTGGGTGTCCTGGCGGGAGCTCTTAATGGATTTTTCGTCGCTTATCTGCGCCTCCAGCCGATTATTACCACCTACGCCACCAGTTTTCTCTTTGCCGGGTTGGCCCTCTTCATTCTGCCCAACCCTGGCGGCGGCATCCCGGCAAAAATTGCGGAACTGTACCGCAGTACCTCGCCATTTGGATTGCCGCTGGCCTTCTACGTGATTGCAATTGTGCTGGCGCTCTGGGGTTACGTCCGGTCGACGCGCTGATGGGAATTACCTGTTCGCGGTCGGCGGGAAGGCCCAGGCCGCCTACGAGACCGCCGTTCCGGTAACGTGGATGCAGTTCAGCACCTATGTCATCTCCGGGCTGATGGCGGCCTTTTCGGGTATTGCCATCACCATGTTGAGCGGCTCCGGTAATGCGGAAATTGGCGCTTCGATGACGCTTAATTCCATTACTGCCGTGGTGATTGGCGGTACTGCCATGAGCGGCGGGGTGGGCGGCGTGGCCGGACCGGTCATGGGTGCGGTCACCCTCGGGGTTATCCAGAACATCATCTCCTTTGCCCATATCAATACCTGGTGGGAGACGCTGGTCAAGGCGACGATCATCGTGGTGGCCCTGGCGATGCCTGGCATTATCAATCTTTTCAGGAGGCGGGAATGAAACGGATTTCCATCTCACCGCCCGTCGCGGCGCTGCTGCTGGCGGTTGTGCTGTTTGTGCTCTCCGGCCTGCTCCCCAACGGTTTTGGCAGTGATTTGAATGTTGCCCGTGCCCAGGCCATGAATATTTTGCGCCTGTCGGTCTTTCTCGGTGTGATCGCTGCCGGACAGACCCTGGTCATCATCAGCGGCTATGAAGGGATCGACCTTTCGTCGGGTTCCATCGTCACCTTGACCGCCATCTTTACCTATGTCATCGTCAAAGGACAGGATGACAAGGTGCTGCTGGCTCTGCTCGTTTCCCTTGCCGTGGGTGCTTTCATCGGCTTTTTGAACGGCGTGGGCATCACCTTCCTGAAAATCTCGCCGTTTGTGATGACGCTCGGCATGTCGGGCGTGGTCACCGGGGCGATCATCATCGCCAACCATGGCAACGTCCAGGGCAAGGTGGCCCCCATCATGACCCGGCTGATTGCGCGCCCCCTTTCACCGAGCATCCCGATCCCGAACGCCATCCTCATCTGGCTTGTTTTCGGCATTTTGATGTGGCTGCTTCTTGAGCGCACCACTTTTGGTAAAAATCTGTTTGCCATCGGCGTGAACCGGGTTACTGCCAAGCTCTCCGGGGTCAACGTGACCGCCATGAACCTGGCAACTTATGCCCTGGCAGGCATGCTGGCCGGATTCGGCGGGTTCCTGGTGATCGGGAATACGGGCGTGGTGTTGCTGCAACTTGGACAGCCCTTCCTGTTCCCATCCATCGCTGCGGTGGCCGTCGGCGGAACCCTGCTCTCTGGCGGCAAGGGCAGTTACTGGGGCACCATGGCCGGCGCAATTGTGCTGACTCTGATCACCAGCCTGTTGACGACCATGCAAATGCCTGATTCTGTGCGCCGCATGGTGTTGGGCGCGACGTTGTTGGTATTGATCTCCATTTATGGCCGCCAGCAAGCGTTGCGGCAATGATCCGCTGAACCTTTGCAATACAGTCCATTTTTTAAAAAGGAGAATGCCATGAGTAAAACAGTTAAGGTCGGCTTGATCGGCGCGGGCTTCGTCAGCGATCTGCATGCCTTTTCCTTCAACCAGTATGTCAGGGATGCAGAGATCGTGGCAGTGGCCGCGCTGGAAGGCGCACAGGAATTCGCCAAAGCGCGCGGAATCCCCAACGCCTTTGACGATTATCGCGAGATGTTGAAAATGAAAGAGCTCGACGCGGTCACCATTGCCATCCCGAATTATGTTCACCGGCAGGCGACAGTGGATGCCGCCATGGCTGGGAAACACGTCATTTGCGAGAAGCCGCTCTGCGTTACACTCGAAGATGCCGATGAAATGATCGACACCTGCAAGAGACAGGGCGTTCTGCTGCTGTACGCTGAAGAATTATTATTTGCCCCCAAGTATGTGCGCGCCAAAAACCTGATCAGCGAAGGCGCAATTGGCGAGCCATTCCTGGCGAAACAATCCGAAGAACATCCCGGTCCACACATGCCCTGGTTCTGGGACGTGAACCTGTCTGGCGGAGGCGTGATGCTGGATATGGGCTGTCACTCGATTGAATACACACGCTGGGTGCTGGGCAAACCAAAAGTCAAGAGCGTGACGGCTTTCATGGGAACGTTCGTTCACCAGGCCCGCACGAAAGGCGAGGATCATACATATGCCATCATCGAGTATGAAGGCAACAAGATTGCCATGATCGAGAATAGCTGGGCCAAAGGCGGGGGCGTGGATGATCGCTGCGAGATCTACGGCAGCAAGGGACATACGCGTGCCGACCTGCTCAGGGGCAGTTCGCTGCTGACCTACTCGGAGGAAGGCTACGGCTATGCCGTCGAAAAAGCCGGTACCACCCGGGGGTACACCTTTACCATGTTCGAGGAAACCTGGAACTATGGTTTCCCGCAGGAAATGCAGCATTTCGTCAATAACATCCTCGGCCGGGAAGCGCCGATGGAAACCGGCGAAGACGGCCGGGAGGTATTGAAGATCATGTACGCTGCCTACCAGTCTGCCGGGGAAGGCCGCCGGATTGACTTTCCTTACCAGCCGCCCAGGGTTGCAAAGCCGATCGACCTGTGGAAAAAATCCTGATTTACTGGAGATTTCATCATGGCCCATAAGCAATTGACAAAGCAGACCATCGGAGTGGGTGTAGCCGGGACTGGATTTATCGGTCCGGTGCACATTGAAGGGCTGCGCCGGAATGGCATACAGGTGATCGGGCTGGCAGAGGAAAACCCCGCCAAGGCCAGGCGTAAAGCCGCCGAACTCGGCATTGCGCGTGCATATGGCTCAATCGACGAAATGCTCGCCGACCCGGATATCGATGTCGTGCACCTGGCTACGCCGAACCATTTGCATTACCAGCATGCCAGGGCCGCCCTCCTGGCGGGCAAGCATGTGGTCTGTGAAAAGCCGCTGGCAATGGACGCGCGCCAATCAGCCGAGCTTGTCCAACTCGCCGCGCAGAAGCAGCTCGTCAACGCCATCAATTTCAACATCCGCATGTACCCGCTCGTCCAGCAGGCGCGCAGCCTGGTGCAAAGCCGCCAGCTCGGTGACCTGTTTATCGTCCAGGGTTCCTATTTGCAGGATTGGCTGCTCTTCCCCACGGACTGGAACTGGCGCCTCGAACCGGAACTGGGAGGCAGCCTGCGCGCCGTGGCCGACATTGGCTCGCACTGGCTCGACCTGCTGACCTTCATTACCGGCCTGAGGATCGAAGAAGTCTACGCAGATTTCAAGACCTTTCATCCCATCCGCAAGAAACCTTCCAAGCCCCTGGAGACCTTCACCGGGAAACTCCTGACCCCCGAGGATTATGTTGACCAGCCCATCCATACGGAAGATTACGCCACCATCCTGCTGCATTATGCCAGCGGTGTGCAGGGTGTGTTGACGGTTTCCCAGGTCTCGGCCGGAAGGAAGAATCGTCTCTTCTTCGAAATCAATGCTTCCAGGTCCTCCGTGGGCTGGGACTCGGAGAGACCCAACGAGTTGTGGATCGGTCACCGGGCGGAACCCAACCAGGTGCTCATCAAGGATCCCTCTTTACTGGGGCCGGAAGCGCGCGCCGTCACCTCTTTCCCCGGCGGACATAACGAGGGCTTCCCCGACACATTCAAACAGCTCTATCACAAGGTTTATGCCTATATCCTGGAAGGGGATTATGATAAAGTCCCCGATTTCCCGACCTTCGCGGATGGCCATTATGAAATGCAATTATGTGAAGCCATCGAGCGCAGCGCTCGCGAGAAGTCCTGGATAAAAATTCAATAGGAGGCACAATGAAACTCGGTTTCTTCACCGCCGCATTACCCGGAAACACGCTCGAGCAGGCCGCCAGGTGGGGCGCGGAGAGTGGCTTTCAGGCCATCGAAATCGCCTGCTGGCCGCACGAAAAAGCCAGCCGCCGCTATGCCGGCGTGACCCATATCGATGTGACCACGTTAAATAAATCCGGGGCGAAGGAGATTCGCACCATGCTGGATGGTTTCGGCCTGCTGATCTCAGCCCTGGGCTATTATCCGAATCCGCTCCACCCGGACGCCGAACATCGCAGCACAGTCATCGCCCACCTGAAGAAGGTCATCAAGGCCGCCGCGTTGTTGGAAGTGCCCGTCGTCGGCACCTTCATCGGCAAGGATAAGGACAAGACGGTTCCAGCCAACCTCGAGCAGTATGCCAAAATATGGCCGCCCATCGTCAAGTTTGCCAGGGATCATGGCGTGAAAATCGGCATTGAGAACTGCCCGATGCTTTTCTCCTACGATGAATGGCCGGGCGGGAACAACCTGGCCAGCACTCCCGCCATCTGGCGCAAAATGTGGGAGATCATCCCGGACGACAATTTTGGGCTGAACCTGGACCCGTCCCATCTCATCCTGCAAATGATCGATTGCGAGCGGGTGGTGCGCGAGTTCGCCAGCCGGATCTTCCATGTGCATGCCAAGGACCTCCACATCGATCGCGAGGGGCTGTACAACCACGGTGTCCTGTCCCAGGGGATGGGCTGGCAGGTACCGCGTCTTCCCGGCCTGGGCGACATGGACTGGCCAAAGTTCTTTGCAGCCCTTACCGCCGCCCGCTATGATTACGTTGTCAGCATCGAGCATGAAGACCGCGTCTTCGAAGGCGACGAAGAGCTGGTCAAGCGCGGCTTCTACCTCTCGCGCGATGTACTCAAGCCTTATATTCATTAGGTGCAGGCGTGTTTTTTCCACTTGGTATCTATCCGAAAATTGGGGGGATGTTCGCTTTTTGAGTGTGTGCGGCTCCGCCGCACACACTCAAAAAGCGGTCCTTCTGTAATTTTCGGATAGGTTCTCATGCTCACCCCTGTCCCGCCATTGGGAAGGGGTGAGGCTTTTTCAGCAGGTGCAGCATGAAAAAATACATTGGTTGCGATCTGGGCGGCACCAATTTGCGCGCTGCCATCGTCGATGTGGAGAACGGCAGCATTCTCCAACCCATCAGTCTCCCCACCCTGGCGCATGAAGGCCACGCCGCGGTCATGGAACGCATGGCGGGTTTATTCGGACAGGTGATCCAGGCTGCAGGGATGAGCAAGGAAGAAATCGGCGGTATTGGCATTGGAGTTCCCGGCGTGCTGGACCTGGAAAAAGGGGAGACTCTCATGCTGCCCAATCTGCCGGGCAGGTGGCCGCATATCCCTTTGAGAGACACCATGGAAAGCCTGATCGGCCTGCCGGTTGCCTTGCTGAATGATGTCCGTGCCATTACCAACGGCGAATGGCGCTTTGGAGCCGGCCGCGGGCTGGATACCATCGCCGTCTTCGCCATCGGCACCGGTATTGGCGGTGGATTGGTGATCAACGGCCAGCTGCACCTGGGTATCGGCGGTACGGGTGGAGAACTCGGGCATACCACGATCGACTACAATGGCCCGCAATGTGGCTGCGGCAATCAAGGCTGTCTTGAGGCCTTTGCATCCGGTCCCGCCATCGCAGCCATGGGGATGAAGGCAGTTTCCCAGGGACTGACCACGCAGATCTCCGACCTGTGCGGGCATGACCTGAACCGCATTACGCCGGAATTGATTGCCAGGGCCGCCAACGCCGGGGACGGCATTGCCAAAGGTATTTACGCCAGGGCTGGTTTTTATATTGGAATAGCCGCGGCCAACATATGTGTCGCCATCGGCCCGCGCCGGATCGTGATCGGCGGAGGGGTGTCGAGGGCAGGCGAACTCCTGTTGGATCCGATCCGCCGCTGTATTCAGGAACGCGTATTTGTCATGCCGGTTGGGCAGGTGGAAGTTGTATCATCCCAATTGGGGAATAACGCTGGCGTGATCGGGGCTGCTTGTTGGGCTGTACATTTATGACGATAACGGCCTCCAAAAAAGTGCCAGTGCAACCGGACTCCGAAGTCTCCAGACTTCGGAGTCCACGACATCGGGAGACGTTGGAGAAGGATCATTCCTGGTACTCCAGCTCATACTCTCCAATAAATACCGTATCGCCCTCCTGGGCGCCCGCTTCCGCCAGGGCTTTATCCACGCCCAGGCGCTCCATCAACTTCTGGAAGCGGCGCACCGACCCGGTTTGGTCCCAGGGGGTCATTTCGGCGACGCGTTCGATGGCGGCGGATTTTACCCGCCAGGCGCCGTCCTCCACACGGAATACAGTGAAGGCACGTGGGTCCTCCACCGGGCGGTAAACCGGCACCGGCTGCTCGGTCGCCTCCGGGATGGGCGCCTCGGCCAGCATTTTGACCGCCTTCATCAGCAGCTCGCGCACGTTCGTGCGTGCCAGGGCGGAGATCGCCAGCGACTCGTAGCCGCGCTTCTTCAGTTCTTTTTTCAGCTTCGGCCAGCGTTCCAGCACCTCCGGCTGGTCGATCTTGTTCAGGGCCACGATCTGCAGCTTGTTTGCCAGTCCCGGATCGAACAAGGCCAGTTCGCTGTTGATCTGGGTGAAATCCTCCAGCGGGTCGGCCGAAAGCCCATCCAGCAAGTGGATCAGCACGCGCGTGCGCTGGACATGTCGCAGGAAGTCATGCCCCAGCCCCACTCCGTTTGCTGCCCCTTCCACCAAACCGGGAATGTCCGCCAGGACGACTGTCGTCTCGTCGTCGACGTTCGCCACGCCCAGGTTCGGTCCGAGAGTCGTAAACGGGTAATCTGCAATCTTTGGTTTGGCGTTGGTCAGCACGGAGAGCAGGGTGGACTTGCCGGCGTTGGGCACGCCCACGATGCCGATGTCCGCGATCAGTTTGAGTTCGAGGCGCAGGCGCTTCTCCTCGCCCGGCTCGCCGTTTTCGGCCGTGCGCGGGATCTGGTTGATCGAGCTCTTAAAATGCGGATTGCCGCGCCCGCCACGCCCGCCCTTGCAGACCACCAGCTGCTGTCCGGGAGCGGTCAGGTCGCCCAGCAAGGGCGGAAGGTTTCCCGCCTCGCCTGCGCCCCCGCTGATATCATAGACCAGCGTGCCGGGCGGGACCGGGACGACCAGGTTGTCGGCGGATTTGCCGTACTTGTTGTTCGTGCCGCCGCCTTTGCCATCCCCGGCCACATACTTGGTGGTGAAGCGGAACTGCGAAAGGGAATTCAGGGTGGGACGCACCTCGAGGATCACATCCCCGCCCCGCCCGCCGTCGCCGCCGTCCGGCCCGCCGCGCGGCACGTACTTCTCGCGGTGGAAATGCACCATGCCGTTGCCGCCTGTGCCGGATATTACGATGATCTCTGCTGTATCGATGAACATGATTGCTCCTGTGGGAGCATTATACCGTCTGTTGGGAGGGAAGGTAATCAGGGAATGGAGAATTTAGAATGGAGGAGAACAGAGAGGAGAGATCAGGGACTCGGGCACATTGGATAATTGATCAGACATACAGGAAAAAAGGTAGGCGCCGAATATGGAATGGGAGCGGAAAAGCCGGTTTTTTCGGGGTGTGCGCGATCGGTGGAACAAAACAATGGAAAACAATTCGTGGTAGAGAGCAGAGAATAGAGAGTAGTGAGTAGGAAAAATACTGTTTCAAGCAGATTTTGAACATTTTTAGGGATTTCGTGCATTTACAGAAAATAGTTTACACTACTCCAGGAGGCCTTTTGAATGGAATTGTTCCTCGGAAAACAGGGGGTTTTTCGAAGGTATTTGCCCATTTAAGGCCATTTATTACGATTTTTAAGGCGATTGGTCTCGATTGAGAACTGCCCGGCCATTTGAGATTTCGCTTACGGACCGGTCATCCCTTTGACCAATAGCACCACAAACCAGATCGTTGGACGGATGAAAATGTGTGCACGCACGGTGCGGGTATAATGAGATTACTGGAGAAATAATTTAATTGATGTCCGGCGCAAAAGGTTATAGAGGTGAAAGGGAGAAAGCCGTGGATACTAAACAACATTTCCGTTTTCGTAAAGCCTTACAAGGGATGATTCTGGTCGGGATCATGTTATTGCTCTTTTTCGCGGCAGGCAGGTCATCCATTGTAAACGCCAAGGGAAATAAACATTTAGATTCTCATGCAATCTCTCTCAACGACGGGACCGGCCTGGATGAAATCATCATTAGTGGTCCGCCGATTCCCCCTCCTGGCTACGAACTGGAAAGAGCTCCCGTTCCATTGTATAAACTCAACAGCCTCAGTGCTGCAACGTTGACTGTACCAGCTTATGATTGGGATTTCGGTTGTTCCGCCACTTCCGGGGCCATGATTGCCGGATATTATGACCAGAACGGCTTCCCGAACATATATACCGGTCCCACCAATGGGGGTGTTATGCCGCTGGATAGCAGCATCTGGCCCAATTGGACCGACGGGGTTGGCGATACCTATGCGGCAAATCCGCTGATTGCCTCCCGCAATGGGTTGGATGGCAGATCGACAAGGGGTTCGATTGATGATTATTGGGTTTCTTATTTGGGTGGTGTTCAGGATCCCTATATCACAAACGGTTGGACACAGCACACCTGGGGGGATGCCATCGGTGACTACATGAAGACGAGTCAATCAGCATATGGCAATGATGATGGATCAACTACATTCTATACCTGGACGAGCTCCAGGACCAGGTTAACGTGCAGTGATATGGAAACAAACAATATCACTGTGGACGGCACGTATGGGCGGAAACTTTTCTACGAAGCCAAAGGCTACACGGTCACCGACTGTTACAACCAGAAGACAGACAACAACCGGGGTGATTTCTCCTTCGCCCTGTACAAAGCAGAGATTGATGCCGGAAGGCCAGTGATGCTCAACCTGGACGGACATACCATCGTTGGGGTCGGTTACGATGATTCAACCAACACGGTCTATTTACATGATACCTGGGACTACAATACGCACTCGATGACCTGGGGAGACAGTTATTCGGGTATGAAGCTCTTATCCGTCAGTATTGTCAACATTCAATCTGGTACGCCCACCAAAACACCAACCTACACGCCGACTTTCACAAGAACGCCGACCTACACACCATCCAACACCCGCACGGCAACCTTTACTCCGACTTTCACGCCCAGCAACACTCCGACAGCGACTTTCACGCCGACGTTCACTCCAAGCAACACCCCCACGGCGACCCGCACGCCAACTTTCACACCAAGCAACACTCCGACAGCGACTTTCACGCCGACCTTCACGCCCAGCAACACCCCCACGAAAACCTTTACTCCGACTTTCACGCCCAGCAACACCCCCACGGCGACCCGCACGCCAACTTTCACGCCCAGCAACACCCCCACGAAAACCTTTACTCCGACTTTCACGCCCAACAACACCCCCACGAAAACCTTTACTCCGACTTTCACTCCAAGCAACACCCCCACGAAAACCTTTACTCCGACTTTCACTCCAAGCAACACCCCCACGGCGACTTACACGCCGACCTTCACGCCCAGCAACACCCCCACGAAAACCTTTACTCCGACTTTCACGCCCAGCAACACCCCCACGAAAACCTTTACTCCGACTTTCACTCCAAGCAACACGCCCACGGCAACCTTTACTTCAACTTTCACTCCAAGCAACACCCCCACGGCGACCTACACGCCGACGTTCACACCAAGCAACACCCCCACGAAAACCTTTACTCCAACCTTCACGCCAAGCAACACGCCCACGGCAACCTTTACTTCAACTTTCACGCCAAGCAACACTCCGACATCGACTTTTACACCGACGTTCACACCAAGCAACACCCCCACGAAAACCTTTACTCCGACCTTCACACCCAGCAACACCTCCACGGCGTCCTACACGCCGACTTTCACGCCCAGCAACACCCCCACGGCGACCCACACGCCGACGTTCACTCCAAGCAACACCCCCACGGCGACCCACACGCCGACGTTCACTCCAAGCAACGCTCCGACGGCGACATACACTCCGACTTCCACACCCAGCAAAACCTCCACCCCCACCAACACGCCAACTTTCACGCCGAGCAATACACCTACGGTAACACCCAGCTTCACACCGACCAACACAGCGACATCCACAGCCACGTTCACACCAACCAATCCACCGACGAACATTATTTCTCTCTTCTCCGGCTGGAACCTGGCCTCCTTCAATCTGCATCCAGCCGACACGGCTCCGGCTGCAGTACTTTCCGGCATCGCCGGCAATTATGACCTGGTGTATGCCTGGAATGCCACAAGCGGGTCATGGTTGAAATACGACCCGGCCATGCCTGCCAGTCTCAACAGCCTGAAGAACCTGGATGAAAAGATGGGCTTCTGGATCAGGGTGAACGGGGCCCAGACTCTGGCGGTCAGCGGGACCGTCCCGGGCACTTCCAGCATCGCCGTCAGTACCGGCTGGAACCTGGTGGGCTTCCCCTCCTCGGCGAGCCTGGACCTCCCCGGTGCGTTCAGCGACCATGGTCTGGGCGATTTCAGCCTGGCTTATGCCTATCATGCCAGTGACACAGCCGACCCATGGAAGAAATTCGATCCCTTGATGCCCATCAATCTCAATGACCTGAAGCTGCTGGCCTCTGGTTGGGGTTATTGGGTCGATGCCGGCGGAGCTCACACCTGGGATGTTGGTTACTAAAAGAAGCAGATAACAATTCAGCGAGCAAATCCATTTAAGGAACAGTCACGAGTATTCGTGACTGTTCCTTAAATAATAGGTTTTGAAGAAAATGACGAGTGCCTTGCAAGATGGTAATTGCCAGGATTGGTCTGCAAGGAGCCTGCCACGCAAAAGGGTCTACAGACCATGCGGCGGGAGAACACGTTGCATCCCGGGAGCATTTGGTGATAGACTCCGCCGGGATATTCCGCATCACTTAATTTCTCCAAGAGGGAAGAAGTCATGATTGAACCCAAACCTGTTCCCCGTAAAAATAATCATGTCTGGATCTGGATCGTGGCCGCCGTGGTAGTGTTGTGTTTGTGCTGCCTGGTGGTTTCGCTCGCGGCCGGTTTGTTTGCCGCGTGGAAGGGATATATTCACCTTCCCCAAATAAACCCTCCAAACGGGCCCCTTCCGCTCCACATCCCAGGGGCCACTCTTCCAGCAGCGCCAACACAGGCGCCAAGCCAATTACAGGTCGAGCCATACCAGCCGCAGGCCACCGATCAATATCCGACCCTGCAAAATCTCGTCCCGGATTGGGCAGCTTCCACTGCACCTGGCACGCAGAGCTGGAATATCAGCGTGCCTGCCAGTCAATCCACCCTGCTCTTCCTGGGTTGGTGCACGAACGCACCGGCCATCCTGAACGATAATTTCAGCCACCTGCAATACCTGATCGAGGTGGATGGCCAGGCATTGAGCGTGAATAATCTACACAGCATGGATGGGCTGTCCAATGGGCTGGTTTGCAGGGATTATGCCGGCTTGCTCCGTACATGGCCGGCTGGCGAACACATCATCAAAACCACCATGCGACTGGATAGCCAGATCAACGATGGAATGAGCGATTTTCCGGCGGGTGATTACGTGGATATATACAACATCACTGTGACTCCATGATCAAATCCAGGCATCTACACATAGTGTTGCACTTAATGCAAAATATGGAGAGAATGATATGAAAAAGATCCTGGTTGCATATGCCACCAATTCCGGCAGCACCGCCGAGGTGGCCCAGGCGATCGGCGAGGAACTGCAGAAGAGCGGGGACCAGGTGGAGGTGCTGCCCATCGAAAAGGTCAGCGGGATTGAATCGTATGCTGCGGTGGTGCTGGGCGCCCCCATGATCATGGGCTGGCACCGCCGGGCTATCGGTTTCCTGAGAAAGAACCGCGGCGCGCTCAAGCACATCCCCCTGGCGGTATTCGTCACCTGCATGAGCCTGACAAAAACAGGGGAAACCAGCCTGCGGGGCGTGCCGGTCACGGTGGATGAGAACCTGCCCAAGCCGCCGAAGAACCCGGCCCGCCTGAACTTCAAGGAACGCTGGTCCACGGTCTCCAATTACCTGCGCCCGATCCTGAACGCCTGCCCGGTCAACCCGGTTTCGGCCGGGATATTCGGTGGCCGGTTAAATTTTTCCAACATGAAATGGTGGGCGATGATCTTTGTCGTCCTGATCCTGCAGGCCAAGGCCGGTGACAGCCGCAATTGGGAGGCCATCCGCAGCTGGGCACATGGCCTTTCAGACCTATTGAACGCAGGAGTTCCCAAAGGGAGCTAGACCCACTGAATTGTTATTCGGCTCTCAAGAGCTTTGAATTCCTGGTCCCCCGTGACCAAATTCGCCCCTTTCACTTTGGCCAGAGCGGCTGCAAAACAATCGGCATAAGACATCTTGTTGCTGGACTTAAAACGGGCTGCTTCCTGTGTCAGTTCCCAATCCGCATCCACAAACTGGACGCGTAATGCGCGTATTTCCTTAATGCTTCCTGTCGCTTCTTCCTCAGAAATTTTCCGGGCAATAATGTACCAGATCTCACCCGCGTTCACAACACTCATATATACCGGAATTTCTGCTTCATGAGCGCTGGTGATCAAGTCGGCGACCTGCCCACCGGAGGGTTCATCTTCCAGGTAGGCTAGCACCGCCCAGCTGTCCAGCACGAGAGCCGTGGCTTTTCCTGGCATGCTAGAGCTCCTTTTCGCGCTGTTTCTCGGCCATCAGGGCTTTCAACAAGCCCTTACCTTTGTATTTTCCACGCAGCGAATGGATATATTCGCGCGTGATCGGGGTCAGGATGATCTTCTTGCTTGCTTCATCCACATTGATTTCCAAGAATGTGCCTTCTTTAATACCCAACCTGCGCCGGATCTGCGAGGGAATGACCACCTGTCCCTTAGATGTAACAATAGTCTCCATATAGCTCTCCTTCCGAAATTCATTCAAAGTATACCACAAGTAGAATTGTAAGACAACTTATAGTTGTCTTACATATACAAAATATCCTAATATTCGAAGATATCTAATATAGCTTAATATTGAAAATATCCGCGTTTCCTTGCTGGTTTATTTCATTTTTCATCGTTCTTTCATCTCCCCATGTTAAACTGCGCGTAATTTAATGCATTGAATTCCTCTTTCAACAAGGAACATGGATATGATCGGACAAACACCCGCCTCTCCCAAGAAAAATACCACCTGGATCTGGATCGTCGTTGCCATCGTAGTGGTCCTGCTGTGCTGCCTGGTGCTGCTGGTCGGCGTGGGCGCGTTCGCGCTCTGGAAGGGAGCCATCACCCTGCCGGGCGGCAGCATGCCGGGCGTCAACCTCCCCTCCCTGTCTTCTCCTGCCCTGCCGACCCCCATGACTCCCTCGCAGCAAAATCCATCCACCGCACCACCGACCAGTATCACGGTGGAGCCCTACCAGCCGCAGCCAACTGACCGCTATCCCGGCCTGCAGGATCTGGCCAGCAACTGGCAAAATCCCACCGGTCCCGGCACCAACACCTATCCCATCAGCGTGAGCGCCAGCCAGCCGGTCCTGCTCTTCCAGGGCTGGTGCACGAGCACCAAGGCCGTCCTGGACCAGAATTTCCAGCATATCCAGTTCCTGGTTGAAGTCGATGGCCAGCCGCTGGATTTCAGCAAGCTCTCCCAGGCAAACACTTCCGCCGTCGACAAGTCCTGCAAGGACTTCGCCGGCATCATCCGTGCCTGGCCGGCCGGCCAGCACACCATCAAGATCAGCATGCGCCTGGACGCCAAGATCAATGACGGCTGGAGCGATTTCGCCGCCGGCGATTACATGGAGATTTACGACATCACTGTGACCCAATAAGCCAGGACGGTTCTACAAAAAGGGGGCACGGCGACGCCGTGCCCCTTTTTGGATCTTAACTCGGAGTCCGAAGTCTCCGACTTCGGATTTTCCTATTCGTGTCCCATTCGTGGATGGTCCTGGTACCGTTTATCGGCTTTGATACAGAAATTGCGATGCCTGACACCGTTCCTGTCCTTACCAGGCGGCGCCATGATTGGTAAATCCTGTCCTTACGGGGCGATTGCAGCGGTATTTATTTTTTTCCTGGTGCGGTAGACCTCCCCCATCCCGCCGCGGCTGGGCAGATCTTTTTCGGGATCCTTGATTGCGAAACGATTGGCGATCAATTTTCCAGGCATCATTTAAGCACTGCCTCAAGGGTTCGGGTTGTGGTAGTCAGCCGCTCCGAAAGCAGGCGGCCGGCAAATTCATGGAAGGTCGCTGCCAGTTCAGGCTCTTTCTCTTTCATTTTTAAGAGTTTGGAACGCGTCAGGCGGTACGTGGTTACCGGCGAGTCGGCGATAACGGAAGCGGTGCGGGTGGTGCCCAGATACAGCCCCGGTTCGCCGACGGCTGTTCCCAGTCCGAGTTTCCGCAATCGTACCCGCTCGTTGTTCCCCAATTCGAGATAGATGGATACGGTACCCAGCTCAATGAAATACAGGCAGTCCGCCTCATCCCCCTGGTGGATCAGGGTATCGCCGGTTTGGAAATTTACCCGTTCCAGATAATTCATCAGGCGTTTGGTATCTGCCTTATTAAAACCGCTGTCTGCCAACTGTGCGCTCAACGTGACCGGTGTATGCAGGGTGGTAACTTGCTCAATGTCGAGCAGCTGTTCCTCGCACCACTCCAGGCCATGATCGAGGTCCGGGAAGATGCGCACTGCCGGGTCGCTTTCCGACAAGCCATCCATCTCTAAGCGGTGTTCCATTGGCCCGGTCAGGTGGGTCAGCACCAGGGTGGTCTTCTGAGCCTGGGCCAACTGCTTTGCCTTCACAAAACTGATGACTGCAGAAGAATCCAGCCCATTGACCCGGCAAAAGTCCAGGAGGATATAACGCACTGGAGGCTGGTTCGCGTCCACCAGGCGCGTGCGGATTTGATCCAACAGTGCATTGGCCGTGCCAAAGAAGATGAATCCTTGCAGTTCAAGGATATGGATCTGCCGGCCTAATTGATTGGCGAGCACCCGCTGGTGATAACTGCACCGTTCGACATTGCTGCTCATCTCGGCGCCGGAAAGAGCGTGGTGGACAATATTGAAACGGCTGTAATTCACCACGAACAGGATGACCGCCGCCACCAGACCCACGCCAACTCCGAGCAGGAAATTGGTCGCGGCAATGACGACCAGAATCAGCAGCACCACGGCATAATCAGCGTGCGAGAGCTTGCGCCATCCGTTAATCACCCACTCAACCAGAAAGTCCAATCCCAGGTAGAACAACAACCCGCCCAGGATTGGCTTGGGAAAGTAGACCAAAAAGGTCGAACCGAACAACAGGATCCCGGCGCAGATGACCCCGGCCACCACCCCGGGCAGCCAACTGCGCGCCCCGTTCCGATAGCTGAATGTGGAAAGGCTCAAAGTCTGGTAGCCGACCATGCCTCCGCCCAGCCCGGAGAGCAGGTTGGCGATGCCGGCCGATTGCAGCTCGCGGTTGAGCTGGATGTCCTGGCCGATCGCCAACTCAAGCGCGGAAGCATTCATCAGCAGGCTGACTGCACTCAGGACCAGCACGACCGCGATGGTGCCGCCCTGACCCAGGATGGCAGGCCAGTTCGCAGCCAGCAGGTTTTTTAGCACCAGGGGCTGCCAGAGCACGTCTCCCGAAACCTGCCCGAGCAGCAGTCCGCTTACGGTTGCTTCATGAATGGATATCCTTGCGATTAAAAGTACAATATAGAACACGGCCATCGAACCGATCAGGATGCCCGGCATGGCCAGAAAATGCTTGATTTTCCGCAGGCCGAAGAACAGGACCAGCGCAAACATCAAGCCTGGAACCCAGGTGACAAGCTGGTCAGGTTTCAGCAGCGCGGATATGTTCTGGAATTTGAGGGAAAAATTGGACATCACGCCGAAAGAGCCCTGGACCAGCAGCCAACCCGTGCCAGCCAGGAACCCGCCCACGACTGGATAAGGAATAAATCGCACCAGCCTGCCCAACTTAAAGAAACCCAGCGCCAGAAAAAAGGCGCCGGTGAGCAGGGTGGTGATGGCAATCGCCACCAGGATGGTGGTCAGTTTCTGCTCCGCTGTGGCCTGAGGAAGGCTGGTAACCAGGGTTGCGGCCATTACCCCCAGGATTACGGTCGGGCTTTCCTCCGTGCTGCCAATCACCCCCGGCACCCGGCTGGTCAGGCTGGTGGCGATCAGGGTAATGGTTGAGGTAGCCAATGCCATGCCCAATCCATAGGCGAGGTAAGGGGATAGCTTGCCGGAAAAGATCAGGCTGCCCAACGATAACGCGAAAATACCCTCGGTAATGCCAAGCAGCGCTCCCGAAGTCAAACCGGGCATTAAGGTACTGGGTTGAATCCCTGCCTTTACCCAGCCTCCCAATCCATGACTGTTCATACGAGACATAACGGCCTCCGGGTTGCTTGATTATAATTCCATCCTTTTGGAATACCTATATACAAGCTGTCGCGTACAACCTCAAGCCAACCCGGGTGAAATCCGCCTCGCCCTCTTGCGCCTGGCCGAACCAGGCCATGGAACGAATTTCACCATTCCGTGAGGATATAATCACTTTGCCTGGCCTACGGGGTTGTATAATAGGCCCTTCTAACCTAAGCATATGGGAAATGGAACGTATGGAAACAACCACAGCCAACCCCTCCCCCCTGGTGTCTGCCGATCCTGCCCGCCTCCGCAGGCTGGATATCGGGACCGTCCGGGAATTGTGGTCCAGAACCTACAATTCCAGCGGGAAACCGGATTGGTCTCATCTTTATCCGTATTATCACCCTGACATCGTCTTCCAGGATTCCATCCAGCGCATCGAGGGGATTCAGGAGTTCAAGGCCCTGTGCGAGCGCCTGACGGAGCGCTGCGAAATGATCCAAATGGAAATCGTCTCCATAGCACAGGAGGCCAATATCATCCTGATGGATTGGATCATGACCATGTCTTTCAAGAAATATCCCCCCACCCCGGTATACGGCAGCACCAGGCTGAGCCTGCACGCGGATGGCCGGATCATCTTCCAGCGCGACTATTTTGACCTGTGGGGTGATATCTTCAACGGCATCCCGTACTTCAAAAAAACCTATCGAAAATTCCTGCGCAAGCACTTCGGTTAGAGGAAAAACCCATGCCCAAACGGGAACTGCCCGATGAACTCAAGTTCCTTGAAAACCGCAAGGCGGTCCAGAAGACCACGGATGCTTCCATGGCAGGGAAGGTCTGCGTTGTCTCAGGTTCCACTTCGGGCGTCGGGCTGGAAGGGGTCAAGCGCCTGGCGCGCGGCGGCGCCCATATCGTCATGCTCTGCCGGAATGCCGACAAAGCCCGCACCGTCCGGGACGGGATCCTGGCGCAGTGGAAGGTCCCGGTCGATATCCTCATTGCCGATTTCAGCGATCTCGCCGACATCCGCAAAGCTGCCGGGGTGCTCTTGAGGGATTATCCGCGCATCGATGTCCTGATCAATTCAACCGGCCTGCACTGCACCACCCGCACATGCACCCGGGAGGGCTTCGAGACGGTCTTTTGCGTGAATCACCTGGCCCCCTTCCTGCTGACATATCTCCTGCTGGAGCGCCTGAAAGCCAGCGCGCCGGCCCGCATCATCCAGGTCAACTCGGAAGGCCACCGCTTTGGCGGCCTGGACCTGGATGACTTGAACTGGGAACGCCGGCTTTATATCGGGCTGCGGAGCTACGGCGCCTCCAAGGTGGCCCAACTGCTGACCACCTGGGAGTTCTCCGACCGTCTTAAGGGCTCCGGCGTGACCATCAACGCCATGCACCCCGGGGATGTCAAAACGAATATTGGCAACAACAATGGCCCCCTGTACCGCTGGTTCCTGCACCATGTGACCTGGCGCACCCTCAAGGACCCGGTCATCTCCGGCGAAGCACTGTACTACCTGGCGGCCGCCCCGGAAATGGCCCAGGTCAGCGGGCGTTTTTTCCACCAGACCATCGACGAAAAACCGGCCAAACCGGCCCTGGACCGGGAAACCGGCCGCAAGGTCTGGGAGCGTAGCCTGCAGTTGACCGGGCTTACTTCAGTTCTTTGAGAATGCGGTCCGCTGCCAGCTTGCCGGTCAGGATGGAGATCGGCATGCCGGAGGGACTGTAGGTCCATGAGCCCGCCTGGTAGATATCCGGGATTGGCGTCAGCACGGAACTGGCGACCTGGGGGAGCCTGTTTACGGCCGGGATGAAATCGTTGGTGAAAGCCCAGCCGGTGATCGCACCTTCCGAGTTTCCGGAGAGTCTCTCAATGGTCAGCGGGGTGGAAGTGAAGCTGTCGATGACGGCAGCCTTGAGCCCCGGGTAGATGCTGGCCTGCAGCACTTCCAGGATATGCTCCGAGGCAATCTTTTTGAACTCAGCGTACCATCCCAATGCCTGGACATGCTTCGTCAGGGAATAATCGAACAGCGAACTGATGATGAGCCCGGTCTGGCCTGCGGGGGCAAGCGTGCTGTCGCGCAGGACAGGGATGGATATCTCGTAGGTGGTCAGATCCAGGTAACGGTTCAACCAGTCGACGATACGCAGTTTGTCGGTAAGGAATTTCGCCGGAGCATTGGTGTCGGGGTTGATCAGCTCGTCCAGGCTGGCATGCGACAGGCCGGATATGGACGGCGTGTAGAAAAAGTGCGGGCTGGATATCCCTGCAAACCAGGCCGGGTCAAGGTCCACCGTCAGATAGAGCGTGAGAACAGAATCTCCGCCCAGTTTCCCTTTGACTGCCTGCTGTTTTGCCTGGATGCCCCGGACTGCTTTTTTATCCGCCAGGGAGGCCAGATTAATGATCTGGTAGAAACGCTTGAGATCCGCAGCCCAGAGCAGTTTCCGGTATTGATAGACATTGCCCCTGGCATCGGTTGCCTGGTGTTTTCCCGGGTCAACCTGGGTGATCGCGGTTTCCAGGCGGATTTCCACCCCCTTCTCGCGGCTGAACTGCTCCAGGGCGTGTGGAAGGGCACCGGTGCCGCCTCTCGGGTAACGGTAATCCAGGTAGAGGCTGAAGTAGCTTAACGCGAAGAACGCCGGGGTCTTCTGGAAGAAGTGCTGGGCGATGATGTCCAGTAATGCCTTATTTTTGGTAAATCCGGCCAGGTACTCATCCACGGGGGCATACAATTTCGAGAGCTTCGGCATGGTCAGCAAATATTTCAGCGCCCATGGCAGGATCGTGCGGGAGACATAGTTCAGGTCGGTTAAATCCATGAACAGCGGATTATCGATGCCATACAGGACATCCATGTAGCCCATCACCTGGCGCAGCAGCCGGATGATCCCGGCGATATCCGGCTTGTTTTTCGGGAATTGTTTTTCAAGCAGCTCCTGGTAAACCGGCAGGCTGTCCTTCGAGGAAATCCTGGCGACATCCCTGCCAATGCCGATGGAGACCGGGCTGGGCAGGAATTCGACTTCCACCCCCAACTGCCTGAGCATGGGCACCACGATCCCCGAATTTTCAATCGCCCGGATGCCCCCGTCGAAGACGAAACCCTTGTATTCAAACGAATTAACCAGCCCCCCGGTCTTGCTCTCCTTTTCGCACAGCAGCACCTTCAGGCCTGCCCTGGAAAGGTACGCCGCGGCCGTCAGCCCGGCCATGCCGGCACCCACAATCAAGACATCACAGGTAAGTGGTTCCATGTTCTTCAGCTCCTGGGCGCATATTATACCAAAGGGGATGAACCATGGTGGATTTTCCTGAGGCTGGAATCGCACCAGCAAATCATTCTGTGTTATAATCTTACTGGTAAGAAAAGGAGCTGCCATGGAACCTCTTGCCACCACGCGTATGTCCTCGAAGGGCCAGATCGTTATTCCTGAAGCCATCCGGAAGCGCTTGAATCTCAAGAAAGGCGCGCAGTTTGTGGTCCTGGGTGAAGACGACGTGGTGATACTCAAAGCCATATCTGCCCCAGCCATGGACACATTTGATGCACTTATCATGCAGGCGCGCCAACAGGCAAAGCTTGCAGACTTGAAACGCGCAGATATCGCCAAGGCTGTAGCAAAGGGATGATAAATTCTTTGCCTGCGCTTTGGCAAGCGGAAGTAATCTTATTGTCAGCGAGGATAAGCATCTGATCGCGGCATCCGGACGATACTTCTTCCTCCCAAACCTCTTATCCAAAATATCTTATTCCCCGATCCCCTGACCCCCATCCCCAATTACCTGATCACCTGATCACCATCCCTGATTACCTTATTCCTACATCACTTCCGGCGCGGTGATCCCCAGCAGGCCGAGGGCATTGGCCAGGGTGTATTTGGTCGCCGCCACCAGCCGCAGACGGGCATCCCGCACCTGGGACTCGGCCTGTACGACCGGGCAGGCATCATAGAAACCGGCGAAGGCTTTGGCGATGTCGTAGGCAATGCTGGCAATGATCAACGGCTTGTATTCCGCCGCGGCGCGCTGCACTTCGCCGGGGAAGCGCGAGATCTGGTCGATCAATTCGATCTCGGGTGGGAGAAGACCATAGTCCATGGACCATGGACCATCGTCCATCGTCCATCGTCCATCGTCGGACAGTTGGCCTGCGGCATCTGCCTTTCTCAAAATGGAATTGCATCTCACATGCGCATATTGTATGTATGGAGCCGCCTGCCCGTTGAAATCCAGGGCGGCCTGCCAGTCGAAGGTGACCAGCTTGGTATTCTCGCGCGCCACGATCGGATATTTCAAGGCGCCCAGGCCGACGGCTTTCGCCACCGCCTCGAGTTGTTCGCCGCTCAGCGCGGGATTCTTCTTTTGGGCTTCTGCCCTTGCACGCGAAATGGCCTCGCGCAGCAGATCCTCGAGCAGCACCACCGTGCCCTCGCGCGAGGACATGACCACGTTGCCGGGCAGCGTCACCAGCTCGTAGGCCACGTGCAGGCATTTTTTGGCCTGTTCATAGCCGGCGATCTCCATGATCTTGAAGATCTGCGTGAAATGCAGCGACTGGCGCACATCCACCACGTAAACCGAGCGGCCCAGGTCCGGGTAATCGCGGAATTTATGCAGGACCAGCGCCAGGTCTTCGGTGGAATACAGTGCGGTGCCATCCGAGCGCAGGACCACCGTGGTGCGGTACTGTTCTTTCGTCAGCCCGAGCAGCTCATCGATCTTGACGATCACCGCCCCGCCCTGCGGACGCTCATCGGTCGCAATGCCGCGCTTCACCAGGTCCTCCACGATCTGCTTGCCGGCCTCTTCTTCTTCGCTGTTGAAATAATACTTGTCGAAGCGGATATCCAGGGCGGCATACATCTGGTCAAAGCCATCCAGCGACCACTGGCGCGTCCTCTGCCACAGCGCCACGATCTCCGGGTCACGCTTATCCCAGCGGGCATAGATCGTCCGCACCTCGGCTTCCAGTTCGGGATTCTCTTCCAAACGGCGGCTGGCATCCGCGTAGACCCTGCCCATCCACTGGGTGATGTCGGTCCCGGGCTGCTCGCCGTTATGGTATTTCAAATAAGCCCACAACCACTTGATCACATGCAGGCCCATGTCACCGGGGTAATTGGCGCGCACCACTTCATGCCCGGCAAATTCAATGATGCGTGCCAGTGCATCCCCCAGGATGGCGGAACGCAGGTGACCGACATGGAAGGCCTTGTGCGTGTTCGGTTGGGAAAACTCGACCATGACGCGCTGGCCGCTGGCGGGACCTGACCCGAAGCGCTGCGTCTGTTCCAGGACCGCATCCACCACACGGCGGGCATATTCGCGCGTGTCGAAATACAGGTTGAGATAGCCTTTGACGGCCTCCACACGGCTGACGCCCTGTGCAGCGTGTAATGCCTCCCCAACCTGCGCGGCGATCTCCTGGGCGCGCTGGGGTACGACGACTTTCTTCCCCGCCCGCGCTTCGAGCGCCGCCGTGGCAAAGAACGAAGTGGAAATGCCCCACTCCCCGCTGAAAGGGATCGGCTTCCACTCGAGTGCCGCGAGCGCAATTCCGTTCCCGTCGCAGAAGGCTTTGATTTGTGTTTCGATGGCTTGTTGTTCGGTCTGGAACATGTTCACCTGTATGCAGGATTATAACGCTGTAAACCTTTTTGTTTTGGTCTTTTTTTATCACGAATGGGACGAATGAGTCCACTGAAAAAACGATTGGACGAAAAAGGTAAGAGTTTAATATAATAGAGACATCCTTCCTGCGGAAAAAGTGAAGCATGTTCAAAGCGAATAAACGTCATCTACAACCCTTGCTGATCAGCAATGTGAGCGATCTTCCCGAGAAACACCAGCAACGTCTGGATCGATCCTGGGCAGGCGTATTCTATCGAGAGACCTTCTGTCGTTTGAAAGAAGAAGCTTTTGCAGTTTTATATGATGATCAACCCTCCCGGCCAAACATACCGGTGAATGTATTGGTGGGCCTGGAAACGCTCAAGGCTGGATTTGGCTGGAGTGACGAAGAATTGTACGATCATTCTGTTTTTGATATGCAAGTACGCTATGCCTTGGGCTACCGAGATTTGAAAGAAGGCGAATTTGATATACGCACGCTGTACAATTTTCGACAGCGTTTGAGCCGGTACAATCAAGCCCAAGGGGTCAATCTCCTGGTAAAGGCATTTGAAGAGATCACAGATCAGCAGATTAGCGACTTGAAAATTCAGACGCACATTCAACGAATGGATAGCACGCAAATTGCCAGTAACATCATGGATATGAGTCGCTTGCAGTTGTTGGTAGAAGCCATTCAGCGTCTTTACCGCATTTTATCCGAAGCTGATCGACAAAGCTACAAAGAGATGTTTGCACCCTACTTGAAAGTCAGTTCTGGGCAGTATACGTATAGCATCAAAGGGAAAGAAGAAACCCATCGGAACATTCAGCAGGTAGGCGAGAGCATGTATCGGGTCCGGAGTGAGTTGAAAGAGCGTTACGGGTCAGAACCCGTCTTTCAAGTTTTCGAGCGCTTTTTCAGTGATAATTTTCACCTGGAAGGCCAACAGGTGCGGGCCAAGAAAAACGAAGAGATCAGTGCCGAGTGTTTGCAGTCCTGCGATGACCTGGAAGCTACCTTTCGGCGCAAGCAGGAGCAGGAGTACAAAGGCTACGTGGCCAACCTGGCTGAGACCTGCGAACCAAGCAATCCTTGCCAGCTGATCACCAAGGTTCAGGTGGCACCCAATCATGTGGAGGATTCTGATCTGATGATTACCGCTGTACCGGATTTGAAGCAGCGCACGGACCTGGAAACCCTGCATACGGACGGCGCGTACAGCAGTCCGGAAGCCGATCCGGTCTTACAGAAAAACCATGTGGAATTAGTCCCAACCGCCATCAAAGGCCGTCACCCAGATCAAGGTAAATTCGGTTTGGCAGCCTATACCTTCCAGGTTGATGAACAAGGAGTGCCCCTCCAGATGACTTGTCCACAGGAACAGGTTGCTCGCATTCACTGGGGAAACAAGAAAGGCGCCCTGGTTGCTGATTTTGAACCGCTTCATTGCGAAACCTGTCCTTTTCATAAAAGTGGTCAATGCCGCGTCAAGCCAGGCAAACGCGACAAACACTATCACCTGGATTTCAACCTGCATGAGGTTCAAGTAGCCAGGCGCCGCCGGGCAAAAGATCAGCAAAAACACAGCGGCAAAAACTTGCGGGCTGCGGTGGAAGCCACCATGCGCACAATCAAGCATTCGTTCCCGGCAGGTAAATTGCCGGTCCGCGGCTTGTTCCGGGTCACCAGTTTGATCGTCGGATCGGCTTTGATGAGCAATGTGCGCAGTATCTTGCGTTATGAAAAAGCCAAATTCAAGAAGGATCAGTTGCAAATCGCTCCTAAAGAGCCTGAAATAGGCTCCTCGGAACAACCTTTAGTCTCTTTTTTGCGTTTGTGTTGGCTTCGCACGGAAGTCTTTATGCGGCTTTTTGAGAGGCCATTGTCGTGCTTCACTTGTTAAAGTGCTGTTTTTTCAGTGGACTCATTCGTGAAATTCGTGATTAGAAATGTACTGCAAATAAAAACGGGAGGCCCATCGTTCCGGGCGCTCCCGCCTGTCCCCGTAAGGGGGCACATGCTTAATACCAGCCGCTGACACGCAAGCTTATTTCTTCACGGCCGGCTTTTTGGTGCTGGCCTTCTTGGCGGGCTCTTTCTTGGCAGTCGCCTTTTTGGTCGTAGCCTTCTTCGGTTCGGCTTCGGGTTCGACGGCCGTTTCCGTTTTGGCAGCCCGTCTACGTGGGGCAGCTTTCTTGGCTTCGGGCTCAGCGACCGGCTCGGCCATCGCGGCCTGGGCCTCGACCTTGACCGGTTCCATGGCATTAAACGCCTTCATCAGGCGGCTCTTGCGGCGGGCGGCATTATTCCTATGGATAACGCCCTTTTCTGCAGCCTTATCCAGTGTGCTGATGGCGCTGGCGAGGGCTTCCTTCGATTCGGGAACGCCCTCTTCAATGGCGGTGCGCGCACCCTTCACGGCGATGCGGGCGGTGCCGCGGAAAACGCGGTTGCGCAGGCGACGCTTGTCGTTCTGTTTGTTACGCTTGATCTGGGACTTGATGTTAGCCACTTGCTTCCTCCAAAAATATTCCGATTGCAGGGTGGGACGGACGTCGCCGCCAGCCAGCCTTTCATTATATTCATTAATGACCTCTACCAAAGGCACAGTATTTTACTTGAGGCAGGCGAATCTGTCCAGTTTTTTCTGCCAAATCCCATCCCGTTGGGGCGACGCATGCGTCGCCCCTGCCACGGCGCAGAACACCCACTACGCAACGATGGATTCTCGTTATCCTCCGCCCATCGTTCTGGATTTAATGCAATGTAATTCCGGATCGCCTGCAATTCCTGGTCATTGCGAATGATATGTTCATAATAATTCCTCTGCCAGAGGTTGGCAGAATTCCATTCCTTCCCAGCCCGGAGGGATACGGACGATTTGAAGGATCCGATAATGGCGCCCAGCGATCCTGGTGCAGCACCATGAGGACGCCACGGCTCCTGGACGCGGGGGTGCCCCGGTTCCTGTAGGGGCGACGCATGCGTCGCCCCTACAGGAACCTACAGGAACCACATCTGCCTCTGCCCCTACAGGAACCGCCTCTGCAGGCAGATCCTCCTCGTCATCGATGACCACGATCCCATGCACATGGTTGGGCATGACCACGAATGCATCCAGGGTCACATTCGGAAAATGGGCGGGAATTTCCTGCCAGCATTCCTGTATGATCCTCCCTACGGCATTGACCGTCATTTCTCCCTTTTGGATCATCCCGAACAAACATTCCCGGCGGAATGCCACCACAGTGACAAAATACCACCCCTCCCCGGAATAATCCCATCCCTGCAGGCGGATGGAACGCCGGTCAGGGGTTTCGGGATCGGTCTTGGTCATCATGGATCAAGAGGTTGGGGCGACCCACATTGTACCCGTAGGGTATGGGTCGCCCCTGCTGGTTACCTGTTTACCCGTGTACTTGTCTACCTGTCCACCTCTCACCCAATCTTCTCGTATTTCTCGCCCGGCGTATTGCAGACCGGGCACCTGCCGACCATCGGTCCGGCATGCGTGTTGCCGCATACCGGGCATACATAATATTCCACCTCGGGCAGGTCCTTGCCCTGCGCCAGGGCCTCCGCCGCATCCCGGTAGAGCGCCTCGTGGACCTGCTCCACTGCCAGGGCATATTTGAAACTGAGCGCGGCGCGTTTGTTGCCCTCCGCTTCCGCCTCGGCCAGCATGGGCGGGTACATCGAGACAGACTCGTAATTTTCCCCGGCGATGGCAGCATCCAGGTTGCCGGCGGTGTCCTTCACGCCATCCATCGCCCGGAAATGGGCCTGGGCATGCACAGTCTCGGCTGCCGCGGCGGCACGGAACAGCCTGGCGATTTGCGGAAAACCTTCCTGGTCAGCCTTTTTGGCAAAGGCCAGGTATTTGCGGTTGGCCTGGCTTTCGCCGGCGAATGCGGTTTGCAGGTTATCAAGGATTTTGGACATTTTTAGCTCCTCATGGATAATTTCCTCAATTATATCAAAGCAAAATACTGGGATTTCCCTGGAGAGAATTGGCCATCTTTCGAGGGTGATAAATCTCCTCAATTTACGCACTACAAACCCATCCTATTTCCCCTGCGCGGAACGATGATCAAACTACAAAGTGCACAGATGGGTCAACAGAATATGAGGTTCAGAAAGCTTCATGGCTTTATTTCTTAAGCAGTATTAGTGTAAAATAACAACAAACGAACTTTCGTTCAAATATCATCTTGTGGGTATTTTAAAGCAGCCTGAACTTAAGTCTTCGAACCCGGATGTCTACTGGAAGACGCACGCACTCGTCTTGCCGTCCAATAAAAGGACAAAGTAATTTCACAAACTCCTTCAAGTTTTTTGGTTCATCAGGCAATTTTTAAAAGCATGGTTTATTTCAAATAATACAGAATCTTAAGCCTATGATATTTAAAGTGAGAGAAATCACAGCTGAAGATCGTTCTCTGTGGGACGAATTGGTCAATTCGTCACCGCAAGGAAGTATCATTTTGCTCAATGATTTTTTGTCCATGTTGGTAGACAGCGAACCTTGGCTCCATTTGATGCGCTTCGGTTGTTTCGATGAACAGAACAAGCTTGCAGGCGGTCAGGCATTTTTACATAGAAAGAAAGCGCTGGGATTACGCTATCAAATCGACTTGAATTTCTCCTACATTTATACGCCCATCCTGGCTGGCAATATTGTCCAGGGCAGCTCAGAATATTTTTTCATTATGAAGGCGTTGGCTGAGAAAGCAGAAAAGCTTTTTCTTTATTTTCGTTTTGTATGCCATCCAAGTATTCGCGACGTTCGACCATTATTGGACAGGGGGTGGAAAGCCATTCCAGATTATGCTCATACCTGGGATATTCGGGATCCAGAAACGCTTTTTGCGGAGTTGGGTAAAAAGAGACGCTATCGCCATGCAAACAGTGATTTGGAGCACCTGAATTTTGCAGACGAAACGTGCAGCGATATAGCCAAAGAGACTGCCCCCCTTTACCGTGAAACCACCCATCGAATTGGGGCTGGGGTTGAAAGAACCTGGGAGAGCACCTTTTTCAAGCAGATGAACTGGATGCTCAATCAGGATGCTGTTCGTTGCTTTACCTGCCGCAAAAAAACCAGCGAGCTGCTTGGCATTTCAATTTATATTTTGAGTCGAGTTCAGCAGACTGCTTATGGCTGGATCCTGGCTTATGACTTGTCACTTGGTGAAAAAAATTTCCTGGGCGCTCTCTATTTGTACTCGCTCAAAGCTTTATCAGGCGAATTCCATTTTGTGGATATCGCACAAGGTATTCGTCCGTCTCTGTACGATTTCAAAGATTCGCTGGGCACAGACTCCATACCTTTCTTCATGGTTGATTCGCCAAATACAGCAACATGGAAAAAGCTTTACAAAACTTTCAGGCGAGTCAAAGCGTTGATATCAAAATCCAAACCCTGACAAGGTGACCCATGTACACTCTCCGGCCGCTCTCAATCGTGGAATATCCCGCCTGGGACAGTATGGTTGTTACCTCGCCACAAGCAGGCCTGTTTCATACCACTGCCTGGAATCAGATGTTATCTGCCACCGCCACGCAAGAACAAATCTGGCTGCCGCTGGTCTGTGAAGACAAAGGGACCTTCCTTGGGGGAATAGTCATGCGCTATACACTTATGGGCGCAAAAAAACTGGCAAATTTACCAGCTTTTGGTTATAACGGCCCGATCCTCAGCCTTCAATTTGAGTATGCCAGGAAAAGCAAGACGATCCTCTCTTACAACGTGATCAACGAGCTGCTTCTGTATATTAAAGATCTGGTAAGTTATGCAGTTATCCAAAATCAGTCTGAGATTTGGGATATGCGCCCTTTCAGTTATCAAGATTGGCAAATCGAAACATCCTATACTCATTTCTTACATTTTACAGACCCTGGCGCTGTATGGAATAAAATAGACCAGCGGCTGCAAGCACAAATTACTTCTTCCGGAGAATTGCTGTCATTCAAAATTGACCTGAAGGATACCCGGATTCGAAGTTTCAGTGTACGTGCATCACAGACTCCGCATTCACTCAGCGCCGGCCGGCCTCTCCCTGCCAGCACAATTGAAAAGGCTATCGGATGGATGGCGGAGAGGGATTTGTGTCGCCTGGTTGCTCTCAGTGATAAGAATGGCAGAGAACTGGCGGTCGCACTTTTAATTTTGAGCCGCGAGAACCGCACGATTTACGTTTGGAAAACAGTTTATCGCGACCAGAAGCTGGAAGCTGAAATCCTGCCATTCCTTACCTGGCAAAGCTATCTTAACCTGGCAGACGGATTTGACCATATGGACCTGGGTGGTTCTCCAAATCAAGCCATTTCACAATTGAAAGACCGTCTTGGCTGTGAGTTGCTGCCCAAATTCACAACCAAATACAAGTATGATCAAAGATCATAACTGTATGGGCTGCACACAAGTTGTCAGGATGGTGGGGTACCAGTATTTTCGAACTCTTGAATGCTCCAGCGGTTTACTCATTTGAGATTGACTTATCAACAGAGAAACAGTATGATATTCCCGTCTTCAGGCTGGCCGGGCGGTCGCGGTCCCAGCGCAGGCAAGGGACTTGTCCCGAGCGCAGCGAGAGATCGAGGAAAGTCCGCACTCCACACGGCACGGCGCCGGGGAAACCCCGGGACGGGGAGACCTGTCGGATCAGGGCCACAGAAAATAACCGCCTTCCCTCCGCCCCCCTCCCCCTTGGGATGGGCCGGGGGTGAGGTCACGGTGAAAAGGTGGTGTAAGAGACCACCGGCGTCCGCAGCAATGCGGGCGGCCAGGCAACCCCCGCCGGGAGCAAGGCCAAACAGGGACGAGAGGCTGCCCGCCTCGCCTGTCCCCGTAAGGGGATATCAGTTCCGGGTAGGCTGCCCAGAGAGATGATCGCCCAGGCGTGAGGTCCGGGATGAAGCCCCCTCCGGGGGGTGTAAACCGGATACAACCGCTGGACAGAATGCGGCTTACAGGCCAGCCTGAAGACACTAGTATTAGTGTTTTGGATGCCAATCTCGATACAAAACACTTAAAGCCTATCCGGAAAATAATGACAAATGACCATCCTCAAATTGTGCTTTCAATGATCTTTCCCCGGCGGGCTAAAGTCTTGCCTCAGTCCATAAAATCGGCTGGACCCCGATTCAGGATCTGCCCGAAGGAGTTCCATGCACTGAGACGAGGGCTTCAACTCCCCTGCACCAAGGCGACCAGTCCCCATCGATGAATCTTGGAATAGGTACTTAAGTTCTATAACCGAATGAGTATAATTGTCTGAAGTCTAATATTATAAATAGCAATTGCACGCATTGATGATCAACGTAAGGCTTTTATAATGGAGCTGGATTATGATACCCGAGATTAATCAACAACAAGCCAACCTTGCCAAGCTCTGTCGGCGGTATGACGTACGCCAATTAACATTGTTCGGTTCTGCCGCCACAGGAGCTTTTAAGTCTGGCTCTAGTGACCTGGATTTTATTGTTGAATTTGGCAATACACAAGCACCCGACTATCCAGATCGCTATCTGGATTTTGCTGAGGCTTTGGAAAAACTTTTCAATCGACGTGTAGACCTTTTAACAAAACGTTCCATTCGCAATAAATATTTCCGTGCTGAAGTAAAGCGTACAGCCAGGGTAATCTATGAAGACACGAACCAAAAAACGGCTACTTGACGCATATTATGCTTGCCAGGCGATATATGCCTTCGTCGCAGAAAGCTCTTTTGCCGATTACGAAAAAGATATGTTGTTACGCTCGGCAACTGAGCGTCAGTTTGAAATAATTGGTGAGGCTTTACATCAAGCCGAGATTGAAGATCCCCAAGTAACGGACTTACTGCCCGAATTACGGCGCATTGTCGGAATGCGTAACCGCATCATTCATGGTTATGATAGTGTGGACGATGAATTACTGTGGCAAACCGTTCAAAATAACATTCCCCCTCTGGAAAAGCATCTCGGGCAAATCTTAAAAATTGAAAAGCGGTGAGAGGGTTGAAGGCCAAACAGGGACGAGAGGCTGCCCGCCTCGCCTGTCCCCGTAAGGGGATATCAGTCCCGGGTAGGCTGCCCAGAGAGATGATCGCCCAGGCGTGAGGTCCGGGATGAAGCCCCCTCCGGGGGGTGTAAACCGGATACAACCGCTGGACAGAATGCGGCTTACAGGCCAGCCTGAAGATATGATTTGACAGGGTCCAGGCAGTTTATGCTATGATAAAAAACGCGGCCAAACAAGTGCGGGATTGGCATGAAACAAGTTGTCATCGAAAACTCCCCTCTCCCATGGGGGGGAGGGGCCGGGGGTAAGGTTGAACTGGTCCATTAACTTGCAGGCGGGTTATTTAAACAGGCTTAAATGGTAGCCGGGAGTACCTTTGGGACATATCATAGTAGAATTGCACACTACACGATAAAATATTAGGAAAGGGCAATTATGGATAAAAAGGCACAAATCCCCTTTGCAGTGGACCTAACCAAAGAAAAAGGCTGGATACAGTTGCCGCCGCAGAAATATACCTATTTTGTTGCCAGGTACAATTTATTTATTGAAGAGCAACAGACCGATGAAATGGCATTTGGTGACATATTACGGACGTACCATACGACTGATTATTCAGAGACCGAGTTTGTTAAGGGTTTTGAAGAAGAATGCACGGTTTCAGATGTCAGGGAAACTACTCGCACACTCCTGCTGGAGGATGAATTGTGTTCGAAGGTTTCGGATGAGATTGTAGTCGCTGCCACCAGTCCTCTTTATAATATTTCTTCAACAGTCGGAGCATCGCTTGAGCAGACAATCCATTCAAGCTTGGAGCAATCGCTTAAATCCGAGCATTCGGTTTCCCGGCGGGTGAAAGCTAATTTCACAGTTAGTCAAAAGATTGAAAAGGGGGCAAAAGAACTGCATTATGCAGTTGCCGGTTATAGGAAATATTGTCGGAAAGTGTTTTTGAATTATATTGATTACCTGTTCGTGGAATATAAAACCACCACACTCGGTCTACGGAAAAAGAAAACCAACCTGCCTCGCCCGGTAGGGAAGTATCACAACAACAGGATTCTATGTAATATGCCGTTATTCAAACTGTATTGGTGGGATCTCGAACCCGAGAGTTCCCTGATCTATACCGCCTCAGAATACAAGCAGTTGCCGAAGGCAAATCATCCGGACCGGGTTATTTTCGAGGAATTGAACGAAGGGTTTAGGAGTTCCTTACCGGAACCGCCTGATCGCCCAACCCTCTATACGCTTTCGAATATTGCCTTCCCGTTACGTTGGATTGATCGGAAAGGCCCGTGGACGAAAGAAGAGCTGGAAAAAATTGAGATGGAAGAAGCCCAGGGATCTGCTTGGTGGTTTCAATATGGACCTGGAAGAAACAAAAAAGAGGCGTAGATATAATAATTCTTATACATGAAAGCTATCATCAGTTTCGAGTCAGCATGCGCTGTCATCGCATGCCATAAGCGCGGGCCATCCTTCTAGGGTCTGCCAGGCCATCGCCCATGCCCGATTGTCCGACTTTCTTCCAACCCTTGACGAAACAGAACAAATGTTTTATGTTTATCATCAAGCACGGGAAGGCTTTTTGCCTTACCGCGCTGTTTTTTTATCACGCCATTCTCTCCTTTGCACATGAACCCTCCCTCCTCCGCACCCATGAACATCCCTCAATTAACAATCATCAATCTAAAATCCTCAATCGTCCATCGCCTGATTTCAAATTTGCCGCTGGAACACTTACCTCCCTCTCCCTGGTCTTTTATCGGAGAATAATTGTTCCTCCTTTGTTCCGCGGTTCAATTCCATGCCTTTTTTTCTACCCTCCCCAAATACTTTTCCCCTGGCCTCTCCCCTGCTCTCTCCTCCCTCTTCCTTCGTGTGCCGCCTGTCCCCGTACTTCGGGGATCGTGCACTCCGTGGTGAGAATCCCCAATTCATCCTGCATTCGTTTCTCAAAAACGAATACCATCCTCAATTTCGCTCTTGTCATTCTTCATTTTAAAATCACATTCCCCCCGGCCCGTATTTGTTCCTCCGTCGTTCCGCGGAACGACTATCCTCCTCGCAAGAGAATCTCGCCCCTGGAAATAACCTGTGAATTCCCAAATGCCCCCTCTCTCCTCGCAATTCTGTCGTATAATATGCCGCCTGCAGCAATCTGCAAGCCTGCCTCTTTGCCTCGCTGCCTTCCCGCTTATTCCCTGTTGGGATTGCACCTTGTATCGTAGGTATGCCTTTGGTATAATTGCGCGGCTTAAGCCGGAAACAGGCGTTTACACCCCGAAGGGGCGATTGCCGACGTAGCTCAACGGTAGAGCAACCGCCTTGTAAGTGGTAGGTTATGGGTCCGATTCCCATCGTCGGCTTGGAACCTTGTCATTCTTACCCATTTATTTGTTCGTCGGTTGGCCTCATTGTGCAAGGATGGGACCAAGCGACCAGCGGATAAAATTGCTGGAGATCCTGGGCAGTTACCCAAGTGGCCAAAGGGGACTGACTGTAAATCAGTTGTCAGTAGACTTCGGAGGTTCGAATCCTTCACTGCCCACAGTTAGTCAGATAGTCTGGAGTCTTATCGTCTGATAGTAAGACTTGCCGCTATTAGACTAGTGACTGGTGACTATCAGTCTAATCGCCCTCATAGCTCAGTCGGTAGAGCACGTTCTTGGTAAGAACGGGGTCATGGGTTCAAATCCCATTGAGGGCTTCGCAACCACGGAAGATTGTATGGAAGGAGAAAGGTATTATGGCGAAGCAGAAGTATGAGCGGAACAAACCGCACATGAACGTCGGGACGATGGGACACATCGATCACGGCAAGACCACGCTGACGGCGGCGATCACCAAGTACAGCCAGTTCCTGGGGAAGGCTTCCTACCGGGCGTACGACTCGATCGACAATGCGCCGGAAGAGAAGGCGCGCGGCATCACGATCAACATTGCGCACGTGGAATATGAGACGGACAAGCGTCACTATGCCCACGTGGACATGCCCGGGCACCGTGACTACATCAAGAACATGATCACGGGCGCCGCGCAGGTGGATGGCGCCATCCTGGTGGTGGCGGCGCCGGACGGGCCGATGCCGCAGACGCATGAGCATGTGCTGCTGGCGCGCCAGGTGGAAGTGCCGAGCATCGTGGTCTACCTGAACAAGACGGACCAGATGGATGACCCGGAGCTGCTGGAACTGGTTGAGATGGAACTGCGCGAACTGTTGACGGCGCAGGGATTTCCTGGGGACACGACCCCGATCGTGCGTGGCAGTGCGCTGCAGGCGTTGGAGAGCACTTCGACCGACCCGAATGCGCCCGAGTATGCCAGCATCAAGGAACTGCTGCGGGTGATTGACGAGTATATTCCCGAGCCGAAGCGCGAGACCGACAAGCCGTTCATGATGCCGATCGAAGATGTGTTCTCGATCAAGGGGCGCGGGACGGTGGTGACCGGGCGCGTGGACCGCGGCCGCATCAAGGTGGGCGAGCCGGTGGAGATCATTGGCTTGCGCGAGACGCGCACTTCGGTGTGCACGGGCGTGGAGATGTTCCACAAGATGATGGACGAAGGCCAGGCGGGTGACAACCTGGGCTTGCTGCTGCGCGGCATTGAGCGCACGGACGTGGAGCGCGGGCAGGTGGTGGCCAAGCCGGGTTCGATCACCCCGCACACCAAGTTCGAAGCGAAAGTGTATGTGCTGAAGAAGGAAGAGGGCGGGCGGCACAGTGCATTCTTCAATGGGTACCGGCCGCAGTTTTACATCCGCACCATGGATGTGACCGGCAACGTCGAATTGCCAGCGGGCGTGGAAATGGTTCTGCCGGGCGACAATGTCGACCTGACTGTGACCCTGATCGTCCCGGTGGCGCTCGAGCAGGGTTCCAAGTTCGCCATTCGCGAAGGCGGCCTGACCGTCGGCGCGGGTGTCATCACCAAGATTATCCAATAAGAGAGTAGTTAGGCAAACATGGCTTCAAAAAAGAAAGATGTCCGCCCGGTGATCATCCTGGCATGTAACGAGTGTAAGAATCGCAATTACGTCACGGAGAAGAATCGCCGCAACGATCCGAACCGGATGGAGTTTAAGAAGTATTGCTCGACTTGCCAGAAGCATACGCTTCATCGCGAAACCAAGTAGTCATGAGTCGGATAGTCCAATAGTCTGATAGTCGGACAGTAAGATGACTATGAGACTGGTGACTGGTGACTATCCGACTGTTCTTGAAGGCCAGTAGCTCAATTGGTAGAGCACTCGTCTCCAAAACGAGCGGTTGTGGGTTCAATTCCTGCCTGGCCTGTAGAGACAACGCCGCCCTCCCTTTTTTTGGGCAGATCATAAGGCGGCGTTGTCACCGTAAGATTGGAAGGAGTTCGACGTGGCTGGTAAAAGTGAAAAAAGTAAAGGCGAGAGTAGGATCCGGCGCTTTTTCCGCGAGACAATAGGCGAATTGCGCCGGGTGTCCTGGCCAACCTGGCCGGAAGCACGTAATTTGACCATCGTTGTGATCATCGTATTGGTGGTCATGGCCCTTTTCCTGTGGTTGGTGGATTTATCTGCCACGCAAATCTTAGCCCTGGTAGTTGGTGCCTGAGGCGCTAGAGCCGGGCTTTTTGAGAGGTTGAATGATTCAAGACCTGGATCCAGAAGAACAGTATGAGCAGGAACCGGTTGAATCCGAGTTGAACGAATCACACTCGGAACAGCCTGTTTTAAGCGAGCCAGAGACTGTTCACCAGGAAATTCCCAACCTGAGGGCGGAGATCGACGCAGTTCCTGAGGGACCGGCCTGGTATGTGATCCACTGTTATTCCGGGTATGAGAACAAGGTGCGGCACAACCTTGAGCAGCGCATCGAGACCATGGGCATGAAGGACAAGGTTTTTGATGTGGTCGTGCCCACGCAGGAAGAGATCGAGGTGCGTGATGGAAAGCGCCGCACGGTGGAACGTCACATTTTCCCCGGCTATGTCCTCGTGAACATGCTGCTGAGCGAAGAGTCGTGGTTCGTCGTTCGCAACACACCCGGTGTGACCGGCTTCGTCGGGATGGGCAACCTTCCCACGCCTCTGCGCCCCGAAGAAGTAGCTCAAATCCTCAAGCGCATGGAAGCAGATGCGCCTACGGTCAAAGTCACCTACAAGGTTGGGGAACGTGTCCGCATCGTGGATGGGCCTTTCAACGACTTCCGGGGTGTTGTTGCAGAAATTGATATGGAACGGACCAAGGTCCGTGTAATGGTCTCGTTCTTCGGGCGTGAGACGCCGGTGGAACTGGATTTCCTGCAAGTTGAGAAAGCATAACAGCGTTTGGAGCCTCGCTGCCGTCGTTTCAGACCGGCAGTTGAGGACCGGACACTGATGGCTGATTCGTGGGAGGATCTCCCGTAATGATCCGCTAAAACCACTAGTACCGGTGTAATTCCGGTGCAAAGGAGTATAAATGGCAAAGAAGTTAAAGGCAATTGTTCGTCTGCAGATTGAAGCCGGCAAGGCCAATCCTGCACCCCCCATCGGTCCGGCACTGGCTGGTCATGGCATCAACATCATGGCCTTCTGCAAGGATTACAACGCCCGCACATCCAACCGCCCGGGCGAGATCCTGCCCGCAGAGATCAGTGTTTATACAGATGGTTCGTTCACGTTCGTTCTGAAAACGCCGCCTGCAGCAGTGTTGTTGCGCAAGGCCGCCGGAGTTGAAAAAGGCTCTGGTGTTCCCAATCGTGAAAAGGTTGGCAATGTGACCCGTGCCCAGGTGCGCGAGATCGCCCAGCTGAAGATGAAAGACCTGAACGCCCTGGATATCGAAGGCGCCATGCGCCAGATTGAGGGCACCGCCCGCAACATGGGTATCGTTGTCGTTGATTAACCCCGTGGGAGGGCCGCACCCCGGCCCGTTTGCACCACAAAGGAGAATTCATGGCTAAACACGGAAAGAAATACATGGCCGCCCTGGCTAAAGTGGACGCGAACAAGTTCTACGAGCCACTCGAAGCGGTCAAACTGGTTAAAGAAACTTCCTTCGCAAAATTCGATTCCACGGTGGAAGTGCACATGCGTATGGGCCTGGACCCCCGTCAGGCCGACCAGCAGGTGCGTGACGTGGTGGTTTTACCGCATGGTCTGGGCAAGACCGTGCGCGTGCTGGTCTTCGCACAGGGCGATGGTGCCACCAATGCCCGCAATGCCGGCGCAGACACTGTTGCAGATGACGAAGAAACCTTGAGCAAGATCCAGGCTGGCTGGCTCGATTTTGACGTTGCCATTGCCACCCCGGATATGATGGGCAAGGTTGGTAAACTTGGGCGCGTGCTCGGCCCGCGCGGCTTGATGCCGAACCCGAAGGCTGGCACCGTTGTCAACGCCAATGATATCGGTCGCGCCGTAACCGAATCCAAGGCCGGGCGCGTCGAATTCCGCCTGGACAAGACCGCCAACATCCATGTCTCGATTGGCAAGGCTTCGTTCGACGAAAAGAAATTGTACGAGAACTTTGCAGCGCTGATGGAAGCCATCAAGAAGGCCCGTCCTTCGGCTGCAAAGGGCAACTACATCAAGCACATCACAATGACCTCAACGATGGGGCCCGGCGTCAAAATGGATGCCAACCTGGCCCAATCGATGGAGGAAACCGAATAATATTATTCGGGTAGCCCGAGCGATTTTCCTTCGCCGAAGACGGCAGGTGCTCAGCGCTCCCGCGCAGAGCTTAATCTCCTGCCCAGGTGAAGACTGGTGGAAACACCCCCCCTTTCCGGGGGCATAGTCTTTGCCTGGTACACTCGGGCAAAGACTATTTGATTGGAAAGGAGGTGATATTCTTTGGCTAAATCAAAAGCACAGAAAGAGGCCATGCTGGCCGAATACTCGCAATGGCTGGAAAAAAGCCAGGCTGTGGTGCTGGTTGAGTATACCGGCGTGAAAATGAAAGACCTGGATTTAATCCGTGCCAGGGCGCGTGAGAATGGCGGTGAGTTCCATATCGTCAAGAACACGCTTGCAAAGCTTGCTTTGGAAAAAGCTGGCTACAGCGTTCCGGCTGATTACGCGGAAAAAAGCACTGCCATCGGCTTTGCATTTAAAGACGTGGCTGGCTTTATTAAGGCGCTTAGCGAAGCGACAAAGGGCATGGAAGCTGTCAAGATGAAAGGCGGTTTCCTGGATGCAAAAGCCCTTAACGCGGCTCAGATTAAATCCCTGGGTTCCCTGCCGCCTCTGCCGGTCTTGCGCTCCCAACTATTGGGCGTGCTGCAAGCTCCCGCCAGCAAACTGGTACGCACATTGGCCGAACCCGGCCGTTCCCTGGCATACGTGGTCAAAGCATATTCCGACCAGGCTGCACCTACGGCAGCTTAACTGTTGTAGTAACGATTTAAATCGTTACTACTCCCAAGAAAATGTAGCAACGACTGAAGTCGTTGCTGCCCAACCGAATACTAGTTAATTTGAAGGAGATTTACAATGGCTGATCTGGATAAAATCGTCGAACAGTTGAGCGGGCTCTCCGTTCTCGAAGCTGCTGAACTGGTCAAGAAACTGGAAGAGAAGTGGGGCGTTTCCGCCGCCGCTCCGGTTGCCATGGCTGCCGCCGGTGCTGCTCCCGCGGCTGCCGCCGAGCCGGTTGAAGAGAAGACCGAATTTGATGTTCTCATCAAGGATGCCGGTCCCAAGAAGATCGAAGTCATCAAGGTCATCCGCCAGCTGGTAACCCTGAGCCTCACCGAGGCCAAGGCCCTGGCCGAGACTGCCGATGGCAAAGTCCTGGCCGCAGTCGGCAAGGATGCCGCCATGGATGCCAAGAAGAGACTCGAAGAAGCTGGCGCGGTCGTCGAGGTCAAGTAGACCTGGACCAACGCAAATCAAAAAAGGCGGCCTTTTTCAGGCCGCCTTTTTTATTATTTATATGTCATTGCAAGAAGCGCAGCGACAAAGCAATCTCCCTGCAATTTAAGAAATTGCTTTACGGACGAAACGGATCGTAATTCGGATTCGTGCCGGCCCATATACAGGCAGCTTTGGCAAACTGGTTGCACTCCACGCCATGGGAACAGCGGTGCGCCAGGACGCGTGGAGGATCCGGCAGGAAGTCCATCGGGTAAAGCACTTCCGCTTCCAGGGCAACCTCGCCCATGACATGTTCGCAATAACAGACTTTGCTCGTTTCCCATGTTCGTTCAGCCATGACATATCTCCATTTCTGGATAGAGTCTAAGACTTCCGGGACAGGTTATCCAGTGACAGGCGTCCCGAATCATTATGACAACTCGCGCTTATCGGACAACATAAGTCCAATACCATTGCAGGATCATTTTCCCTTTACCAGCATCGACAGCCTTCCCGATCGGTAATCTGCCAGGTAAATCTCCCCGGCCTCATCCTCGCCAAAGGTGGTGATCTGCATGCCGGTGTTGAACAAGTCCTTTACCTGCCAGTTCCCCTCGCCATCCTTGAGCATTCCCCACAGCGTGCCGGAGCAATAATCCCCGAAGAAGTAGATCCCCTGCCATTCCGGCAGCGTTGCTCCGTGGTAAACGTAGCCTCCGGTCACCGAGCAACCCTCATTATGGGAGTATTCAGCCACAGGGAAGGTAAAATTGGCACCGGCAGGTGGCTGATTCTTATAAGGGTGATTCCCCTCATAGTAGCTCCAACCGAAGTTGATCCCGCCAGGTGTCCCGGCGGGGACCACGTCCAGCTCTTCCCAGGTATCCTGGCCAACATCTGCAATGAAGAGACTGCCAGTCCGGGAGTTGAACGAGAAACGCCAGGGATTACGCAGTCCGTAGGCCCAGATCTCTGGCAATCCGCCGCCCTTAGCAAAGGGGTTGTCAGACGGGATGGCATAGGGATCGCCGTGATCCACGTCGATCCGCAGCATCTTCCCCAGCCGCGTCTGTAAATTCTGACCATTCCCCAAAGGATCGCCCGCCGAACCGCCATCCCCCAAACCAATATAAAGGAATCCATCTGGACCAAAAACCAGCCCGCCGCCATTGTGATTGGCATAAGGCTGGTCTACGTGCAGCAAGTCCACTTCACTGGCCGGGTCAACGCGATTCGGATCATCCGCCGAAACATGGAAACGTGCAATCACCGTGTTCCCATTCAAGTCGATGTAATTGACAAAGATCAGGCCAGTCTGGGCATAATCCGGATGGAAAGCCAGCCCAAGCAGGCCTCGCTCTGAACTCAGGCTGTCTACTTTGTCAGCGATATCAAGAAATGGGACCGGCATCAACTGGCTGTCCTTCCAAATTAGAATGCGGCCGCGCTTCTCAACAATGAACAGCCGCCCTGAACCGTCCCCGGCATTCTGGATGTCAACCGGCAGCTCAGGCCCGGAGATGACTGGCACCCATCGATATCCGGCAGGATCGGGGAATTCGGGCAGGACCGTCGCAGTAGGGGAAGGTGGTAAAGGTTGCGTTGGGGTGGGCGCTGTTGTGGCAGGCAGTGTTGGCCCGGGCGGGAGAGCAGATGGGCTGGGCAACTGAAGCAGGCCTGGAGTGGCGGTAATTTCCGCGGGCGCGCCGCAGGCCGCCAGCAGCAGGCTGAGCGCTGCGAGGAGTGCACCCAATTTAAACTGGAACGCCTTTACCGGTTTCAAGACTTTATTTTCCGTCTTTCGGTACATCATGCGCCTCGACGTCGATAACCTCGTCGGTCTCTTCCTGTCCCGGGGCATTATGAGCGTTGCTGTTGATCACCTTCTGCAAGGCATTCATGTGCTCCTGCACCACTTCTTCCGGACACAGGTTGACAAATAGAGTTGCGCCAAACCAGATCACAGCCGCATCATCAAGCGCACCGATGAAGGGGATCACGGCTCCCGGGATAAGGTCGACCGGCGAAATCAGGTAGATCAAAGCGCCAATCGGCAGGAGCTTGAGGAAAAAATTTACCCGCTTATCGCCCATCAAGCGCAGGATGAGTTTGAGACGCATGGTCAGGTTCTGAATAAAGCCCCTGTCCGCGTAATGCAAAATGTTCCGTTTATCTGTCATCTCAGTAGTCTCCTTTTCAAAAACATTGGGGCCATGGGGGTATTATAAGACTTTGTTTGTATTATTTGTAAAGGAGTAAAATAACGCCGGACCATGGATGACGGACCATGGACCGTCTTCTATTGTCCATCGTCCATTGTCCGTGGTCAAGATTGGAGATCCAATGCCCCTGCACGTTTCCCGCATCCGCGCCATCTGCTTCGACGTGGATGGCACGCTTAGTGATACCGACGACGTGATGGTCGCGCAGCTTGCCGGTCTCTTGTATCCATTCCATTTCCTGTTCCCCGGAAAGGACCTGGTCAGGGTCGCGCGCGGAATCGTGATGGAGGCCGAATCCCCCGCGAACTTCCTGGCGGGAACAGCAGACCTGGTCGGGTTGGATGATGAGATCTTTGCCCTGAAGAATTGGGTGGTGCGCCAGTCGAAAAAGAAAACAAAAGCTTTCCAGCTCGTCCCGGGGACCAGGGAGATGTTGGAGAGGCTCAGCCCGCACTACCCGCTGGCCATCGTCAGCGCCCGGGACGCTGACACAACGATGGAATTCCTGGACCAATTCCACCTGGCAGCTTTCTTCACGTGCATCGCCACCGGTCAAACCTGCGAACACACGAAACCTTTCGCCGACCCGGTCTTGTGGGCAGCCAGGGAAATGGGCGTCCCCCCTGAAACCTGCCTCATGGTGGGCGACACCACCGTGGATATGCAAGCCGGAAAGGCTGCCGGTGCGCAGGCCGTGGGGGTACTGTGCGGCTTTGGGGAGGAGGCCGAACTGCGCAGGCATGGCGCAGACATGATCCTCTCCCAAACGGCAGAACTGGTACAGGTTCTGGAAGGATAGTGCGGGAATACTGAAACGAATGTGGACTGGAAGCGTATATTTGGCTAGAAACCGGGTTGTTCCATTTCAAGCCTGTGTAATTCGAAAGGAGATTATTATGTTCCGTAAACTGCTGCCTGTTTTGGTCGTCCTGGCATTGACTACGCTCGCCTGTGGGTTCAATATCAGCCTCCCGATCGCCATCACCCCTGGTCCCATGGTAACGGACCAGATTGATGTCCCGCTGCCTGCCAACGCCAGCCAGCCTGTGGACCTGAGCCTGGCCTTCGGGGCCGGCACGTTGAAAGTCCATCCCGGGGCCAGTGGATTGGTCTCCGGCACTGCCAGGTACAATATTGCTGACTTTAAGCCGGTTGTGACGGTGAATGGCCCCACTGTGCGCGTCGAACAGGGGAACTGGAAACTGAAAGGCATCCCGGACCTTTCCAATATCAAGAACGAATGGGACCTGTCCCTGGGCGGCCAGCCGCTCAATTTGAACATTGAGGCCGGGGCGTATCAGGCCGAATACCAGTTGGGCGGCCTGGCACTGACCAATTTGACCGTCAAAGATGGCGCATCAGACGTCAAGATGGGTTTTGCTTCTCCAAATTTGGCCGAGCTGTCGCTCCTGAGCTACGCGACGGGTGCGTCCAATGTCTCCCTGACCGGATTGGGCAACGCGAATTTTGCCAGTCTCACCTTTAAGAGCGGGGCGGGAAACTACACACTCGATTTCAGCGGTGCGCTCAAGCGCAATGGCAGCGTGAATATCGAAACGGGCCTGGGTAATACGACCCTGGTCATTCCCGCCGGCGTCCCTGTCCAGCTTACAGTGAAAGGCGGCCTGTCAAACGTCTCGTACGGCTCCGGTTGGTCCAAGAACGGCAGCGTCTATTCCCAGGCGGGCAGTGGACCACAGTTGACCATCGTGGTTCAAATCGGCGCAGGCAACCTGACACTGACCAACTGATCGCCCAGTGCAAGCATTGGGTTATATTTTTCCACCCAACCTTTCCAATCACGAATTAGACGAATATGACGAATGAGTCCACTGAAAAAACGATTGGACGAAAAAGGTAAGAGTTTAATATAATAGAGACATCCTTCCTGCGGAAAAAGTGAAGCATGTTCAAAGCGAATAAACGTCATCTACAACCCTTGCTGATCAGCAATGTGAGCGATCTTCCCGAGAAACACCAGCAACGTCTGGATCGATCCTGGGCAGGCGTATTCTATCGAGAGACCTTCTGTCGTTTGAAAGAAGAAGCTTTTGCAGTTTTATATGATGATCAACCCTCCCGGCCAAACATACCGGTGAATGTATTGGTGGGCCTGGAAACGCTCAAGGCTGGATTTGGCTGGAGTGACGAAGAATTGTACGATCATTCTGTTTTTGATATGCAAGTACGCTATGCCTTGGGCTACCGAGATTTGAAAGAAGGCGAATTTGATATACGCACGCTGTACAATTTTCGACAGCGTTTGAGCCGGTACAATCAAGCCCAAGGGGTCAATCTCCTGGTAAAGGCATTTGAAGAGATCACAGATCAGCAGATTAGCGACTTGAAAATTCAGACGCACATTCAACGAATGGATAGCACGCAAATTGCCAGTAACATCATGGATATGAGTCGCTTGCAGTTGTTGGTAGAAGCCATTCAGCGTCTTTACCGCATTTTATCCGAAGCTGATCGACAAAGCTACAAAGAGATGTTTGCACCCTACTTGAAAGTCAGTTCTGGGCAGTATACGTATAGCATCAAAGGGAAAGAAGAAACCCATCGGAACATTCAGCAGGTAGGCGAGAGCATGTATCGGGTCCGGAGTGAGTTGAAAGAGCGTTACGGGTCAGAACCCGTCTTTCAAGTTTTCGAGCGCTTTTTCAGTGATAATTTTCACCTGGAAGGCCAACAGGTGCGGGCCAAGAAAAACGAAGAGATCAGTGCCGAGTGTTTGCAGTCCTGCGATGACCTGGAAGCTACCTTTCGGCGCAAGCAGGAGCAGGAGTACAAAGGCTACGTGGCCAACCTGGCTGAGACCTGCGAACCAAGCAATCCTTGCCAGCTGATCACCAAGGTTCAGGTGGCACCCAATCATGTGGAGGATTCTGATCTGATGATTACCGCTGTACCGGATTTGAAGCAGCGCACGGACCTGGAAACCCTGCATACGGATGGCGCGTACAGCAGTCCGGAAGCCGATCCGGTCTTACAGAAAAACCATGTGGAATTAGTCCCAACCGCCATCAAAGGCCGTCACCCAGATCAAGGTAAATTCGGTTTGGCAGCCTATACCTTCCAGGTTGATGAACAAGGAGTGCCCCTCCAGATGACTTGTCCACAGGAACAGGTTGCTCGCATTCAGTGGGGGAACAAGAAAGGCGCTCTGGTCGCTGATTTTGAACCGCTTCATTGCGAAACCTGTCCTTTTCATAAAAGTGGTCAATGCCGCGCCAAGCCAGGCAAACGCGACAAACACTATCACCTGGACTTCAACCTGCACGAGGTTCAAGTAGCCAGACGCCGCCAAGCAAAAGATCAGCAAAAGCACAGCGGAAAAAACTTGCGGGCTGCGGTGGAAGCCACCTTGCGCACGATCAAGCATCCGTTCCCGGCAGGTAAATTGCCGGTCCGCGGCTTGTTCCGGGTCACCAGTTTGATCGTCGGATCGGCTTTGATGAGCAATGTGCGCAGTATCTTGCGTTATGAAAAAGCCAAATTCAAGAAGGATCAGTTGCAAATCGCTCCTAAAGAGCCTGAAATAGGCTCCTCGGAACAACCTTTAGTCTCTTTTTTGCGCTTGAGTTGGCTTCGCACGGAAGTCTTTATGCGGCTTTTTGAGAGGCCATTGTCGTGCTTCACTTGTTAAAGTTCTGTTTTTTCAGTGGACTCACGAATGCCACGAATATAATCGTGGCATTCGGCCAATTCGTCCCACATCCTACCCAAAGGGTATTTGTGATAAAAATCGTGAAAAAATCGACTGGAATAAATGGATTTACGCCAGTCATAAATATGATAACAATTTGGACAAAAATACGAGTAAAAGGTCATATTTCAAGCATGACCTCTATCACTTGCCTGTCATCCCCACAACCCATATAATATGATAAAATTTACCTTAATATCCAGAAAGGAAAGATCTCATGCAAATCACACGTCAGGCTGACTATGCCGTCCGTGCTGTCAGTTATCTCGCCAAACAGGGGCCCAACCAGCGTGCTGCTACAAGCACTGTCGCCAAGGAAATGAAGATTCCGCCCTCCTTCCTGGCGAAAATCATCTCGCAACTATCCATCGCCGGCCTGCTGCACACCTCGCGTGGCGCCCGCGGCGGTGTGACCCTGGCACGCGAGCCCGGGAAAATTTCCATGCTCGACGTAGTCGAGGCCATTGACGGGCCGATCATGCTTAACGAGTGCGTGGGTGACCCCGCCGATTGCGACTTCAGCGAGGACTGCCTGGTCCATCCGGTCTGGGCGGAGGCACAGAAACGCCTGGTCAAGAGTCTCAGCGAAACCACATTTGATAAACTGATCGCCTCAAAAAACTAAATTCGTAAACTAAAGTTTACCGAAACCCCCTCCCGGCGTATAATCACCGGGAGGTTTTTCATTTGCATGCTCTCACCCTTGCGAAGGTTTCTTCTCGGCCAAAATAAGGTATGACGAAAATTTCCTTACAAAAGCAATCTCTTGTACGGCCGAACCTTCGCAAGGATAACCCAACCTTGGAGGATGGATGATTCGCGCATTGCACATAACTCCCCGTTCCCCCTTGAATACCTCGTTTCCTCCAGAAAAGATCAAGGCAGCGTTGCAGGATAAAAAGGGATTGCTTTGGGTGGATTTTGCCGGCGAACCCAACCCCACCTGTGAACCGATCCTGCTGGACGTGTTCGGCTTCCACCCCCTGGCTGTGGAGGATGCTTTGCAGGAAACGCATACACCCAAGGTGGACGACTGGGGCGATTACCTTTATATTGTTCTGGGTGCCCTTGTCTATGAAAAAACGGCCGGTGACGGCGCACTGCATTTGCACGAACTGGATGTATTTCTGGGGAAAAACTTCGTCGTCACCCATCACGATGAACCGATTACAGCCATCGACCAGATTTGGAGTGCCTGTCAACGCGATCCTCGCCATACCCAGAATGGCGCCGACCACCTGCTTTACCGGATCCTGGATTACCTTGTCGCTGGCTATATGCCCATCGTGGAAAACCTGGATGACGAGATCGATGACATCGAAGACCAGGTTTTTAACAAGCCCACCACGGAAACGCTCCAGCACATCTTTACCTTGAAGCGTTCCCTGCTTACGATGCGGCGTGTCATTACTCCCCAACGCGAGGTGGTGAATAAACTGGCGCGCGACGATTATCGCATTATTGACGCGCAGGACCGGGTCTTCTTCCGCGACGTTTATGACCACCTGGTGCGTTTACAGGATCTGAACGAATCCATGCGCGATATGCTCAGCGGTACGCTGGATATTTACCTGTCGGTTGTGAATAATCGGTTGAATGACGTCATGAAGACCCTCACTGTCATCACCACCCTGTTCATGCCCATTGCTTTTATTACCGGGTTCTTCGGGATGAATTTCTTCGAACCGGTGGCCCACTTGACTGATTGGACCGGTGTGCCTGCTTTCTTCATTGTGCTATTCGTCACCATCGCAACACCCGTCATCATGCTTTCCTGGATGCGCCGGCGGATGTGGCTGTAAATAAAAATTTCACCCTTGCGAAGGTTGGAAATCACCAGACTAGTAATTGGAACGGAAAGCCAGATACAATCTGAATTCTGGTTGATAGGAACCTTCGCAAGGATTATTAAGTCAAAGGAGATTCCCCATGACTGGACCCCGTACCGTGCGTGCCCCGCGCGGCACCACCCTGACCTGTAAATCCTGGCTCACCGAAGCCCCCTTCCGCATGATCCAGAACAATCTCGACCCGGAAGTGGCCGAGCGTCCGCAGGACCTGGTCGTTTACGGCGGACGCGGCCAGGCCGCCCGCAACTGGGAATGTTTCGACGCCATCCTCGAATCGTTAAAGAACCTCGAAAATGACGAAACCCTGCTGGTGCAATCAGGCAAGCCGGTGGCAGTCTTTAAAAGCCATCCGGATGCGCCGCGCGTCCTGATCGCCAATTCCAACCTGGTGCCGCACTGGGCCACCTGGGAGCACTTCGACAAGCTGGCCGCGCAGGGCTTGATCATGTATGGCCAGATGACCGCCGGCTCGTGGATCTATATCGGCACCCAGGGCATCCTGCAGGGCACCTACGAGACCTTCGGCGCCCTGGCCAAGCTCAAGGGCTGGGACTCGCTCAAGGGCAGGTTCTGCCTGACGGCCGGCCTGGGAGGCATGGGCGGCGCACAGCCAATGGCCATTACCATGAACGAGGGCGTCGGCCTGATCGTGGAGGTGGACCCGGCGCGTGCGAAACGCCGCCTCGATTATGGCTACGTGGACCGGGTGGTGGATAATCTGGAAGAAGCCATGACCCTGGTGGAAGAATACAAGGACCAGGAAAAGCCGCAGTCCATCGGCCTGATCGGCAACGCCGCCGATATCACCCAGGAGCTGGCCATGCGCGGCGTCATCCCGGATGTAGTCACCGACCAGACTTCCGCCCACGAGGCGCTTATGTACATCCCAAGTGGCCTGTCGGTCGCAGCCGCGGACGATTTACGCAAGTCCGATCCGGAAGAGTATAAAAAGCGCGCCATGGCTTCCATGGCACAGCATGTCAAGGCCATGCTCGAGTTCCAGCGCAAGGGCGCCGAGGTGTTCGACTACGGCAACAACCTCCGGCAGCAGGCCTACAACCACGGTGTGACGGACGCCTTCGAATTCCCCGGCTTCGTCCCGGCCTATATCCGCCCGCTGTTCTGCGAGGGCAAAGGGCCGTTCCGCTGGGTGGCGCTCTCCGGCGATCCCCAGGATATCTATCGTACCGACGAAGCCGTCAGCGCCCTCTTCCCGGAAGATGACCATTTGCAGCGCTGGCTCAAGCTGGCGCGTGAGAAGGTGCCCTTCCAGGGGCTGCCTGCGCGCATCTGCTGGCTGGGCTACGGCGAGCGTCTCAAGGCCGGGCTGAAGTTCAATGAGCTGGTGGCAAAGGGCATTGTCAAGGCTCCGATCGTGATCGGACGTGACCACCTGGACTGCGGCTCGGTGGCCAGCCCGAACCGCGAGACCGAGGCAATGAAAGACGGTTCGGACGCCATCTCAGACTGGGCCATCCTCAACGCCATGATCAACGCCGTCGGCGGTGCCACCTGGGTCTCGTTCCACCACGGTGGCGGGGTGGGCATGGGCTACAGCCAGCACGCCGGTCAGGTCATCGTAGCCGATGGCACCCCCGAGGCCGCCAGGCGCCTGGAACGCGTCCTGACCAGCGACCCGGGCCTGGGCATCGTCCGTCACGCCGATGCCGGGTATGAGCAGGCGATTGCCGCTGCCAAGAGGCATGGCATCCGAATGCCAATGTTGAAATGAGCAGTAGGAATTAATGATGATGAGCAGGAGTCGGAGGTGAAAGTGGAGAAGAAGCTGACAATGAGCCAGGCGATTCAAATGATTATTGATCAATTGGATGGCCCCATCTCTGAAGATGAATTGGCCAGACGGGTGTTTGAGATCTATCCCACCACAGCCAAGACTTCCCGTTCCAGCTTGAAAAATACCATCCGCTATGATCATGATGGTCACACTCTCATAAGGCTAAACAAAGACAAAATCATTCCAATGCGCTTGTTTATGCCGGGGATCAGGTTCCGTATTCCGGTCAATGCTCGTCTTACACATGCGTGCATCCTGACTGTGGATATGTTCGATCCTTTTTATTTTCGCGACAGACCTGGAAAAACTTCATTGACCTTCGAGGATGAAAAGAGTGAAATATTGCCGGTCCGTATGAAAGCCATCATGGTCTCTGCCCCTAGGGAGCTGGCACATTTTTTCGGTGACCATGAAGGGGAAGGGTATAATTTACAGAGTTGGGCGGAACACCATAAGATTCAAAAAGGGGATAGCATCCTGGTAACCATTAACGATTGGGAACGAAACATTTTCGCCATTGAACATGAGCCTGCCAGTAAACGCAGGCGAAGGGATATCGATGCTGCCAACCACGCGTTCGCTGATAACTTGTTTGCCCTGCTTGAAGGCATGCAGGATGACAAACCTCTAGCTTTCCAGATTATTCCCAAAGTATATGCTTCCCTATCCAATCCATATGGATATCCTGGCGATCCTTGGATGGAGGTGATTGAGAAGGACGGGCGGATGAGTTGCAATGGTTGGATCATCACATATTCCGAGGATCTTGGGCTCTTCGAACGGATGACGATGAGGGAATCCGTCAAAAACCTTCCATATATCCATGATAAATACACCCGGGAACAAGCCAACCAGGTATATCGCTTCAAGGCAGAATTGGGGGACAGTAAAGGAATTTGGCGTGAGTTGGAAATCAAAGGCGGTCAAAGACTGGCGGAACTCGATCGGGTACTCCGCATGGCATTTCAATTGGACACATTTGACCACCTGGGAGGCTTTTGGAAACTTACCCCGCGTGGAACATCAAAGCGTGTACGCGAGATAGAGATTGGCGAGGTTGACCCGCTGGGAGGCGGCAGTGCGGCGGATTTGCATGTCGGTGGCTTGGATTTCAAGCCAGGCGACCTTTTGAAATATGTGTATGACTTTGGCGATTGGGTTGAGCATTTCCTGACATTGGAGGAAATTTCCACAGCGGCTGGCGGAGTTCAGTATCCACGCATTGCCGGTCAGAATAAGCCGCGCTACAAATATTGCCAGACCTGTGCGGATGACGGTAAGAAAACCGTCGCCACAACCATTTGCTACGATTGTTCGAACCGGAAAGGGAAGGATGTTTTGGTTTGCGAAGGCTGCTTGAAAAAGAAGCACATTGAGCATTATTATGGAGAGATTGTGTATTAGTTGGTTTGGTGTAGAACCTTGAAAAGTACCCTGATAGCGAACAGCCAGTGTCTGATGCAGTAATTGAAGTGCTTGTTGGCGAAGATTTTGTGCATGATGTAGAAAGAGGATTCTGACCGTGGGTTTCGGATTCCTGGTTCTTTTAGTAGTTATAATTTGCGTGGTCCAATCCTGGACTGGTATTGAAAAAGAGGAAGGAAAAAAGTATGCCTGCTAAACGAATTGCGGTATTGACCAGCGGTGGGGATGCCCAGGGAATGAACGCGGCGGTGCGCGCCGTGGTGCGCACAGGCCTGGACAAGGGGGCGGAAGTCTACGCCATCTACGAGGGCTACCAGGGCCTGGTGGAAGGCGGGAACTATATCCAGAAAATGAATTGGGATTCGGTTGGCGGCATCCTGCAACGCGGCGGGACCATCATCGGGACAGCCCGTAGTGAAGCTTTCCGCACACCCGAAGGACGCCGGGCGGCTGCCCGCAACCTTCTCCAGAACGGCATTGACGGTCTCGTTATCATCGGGGGTGATGGCTCGCTGACCGGCGCATTTGTGTTCCGCCAGGAATGGCCGTCCATCGTTGCCGAACTTGCCAGCTGCGGCGAGATATCCCCAGAACTGGCAACCTCCCACCCCGACCTGCTGATCGTCGGGATGGTCGGGTCGATTGACAACGATTTCTCCGGGCCCGATATTACCATCGGCGCGGATAGCGCCCTGCACCGCATCACCGAGGCCGTGGATGCCATCACCAGCACGGCCGCCAGCCACCAGCGCACCTTCATCGTTAAGGTAATGGGCCGCAACTGCGGCTACCTGGCCTTATACAGCGCCCTGGCGACCGGCGCCGATTGGGTGCTGATCCCTGAAGCCCCCCCGGACGTGGACAACTGGCAGGAAGTGATCATCGAGCGCCTGAAAGCCGGTACCAAAGCCGGCCGGCGTGACCATATCATCATCATGGCCGAAGGCGCGCGTGACCGCAACGGGAATTACATTGGCAGCAGCGATGTGCAACGCGTGCTGGAAGAGCATCTGGGCGAGGAAGTGCGAGTGACCGTGCTCGGGCACGTCCAGCGCGGCGGCCGGCCTAGCGCTTTTGACCGCATCCTGGCCACCCAGTTGGGACACGAAGCCGTGATCACCCTGCTCAAGGCCAAGCCTGAAGACGAACCGGTGGTGATCGGCACAAAGGGCAACCACATCAAACACTTCTCCATGATGGAAGGTGTGGAAAAGACCCGGGCTCTCGCCGAAGCGATTGATGCCAAGGATTACGAAAAGGCGATGAGCCTGCGCAGCACAAGTTTTGTTGACTCCTTTAATACACTCCGGACGATGGTCCGCGCCCTGCCCCATCCCCCAGCGCCCGATCAGAAACGTTACCGCATCGGTGTGCTGAACGCTGGAGCACCCGCTCCCGGGATGAATACCGCCGTCCGGGCCTTTACCCGCCTGGCATTAGACCAGGGACATATCATGCTGGGGATCAGGAACGGTTTTGAAGGGCTGTCCAAAGGCGAAGTCGAAGAAATGCACTGGATGAGTGTGAACGGTTGGGCCTCCATGGGGGGCTCCCAGTTGGGCACCAGCCGTCTCATCCCGCAGGGCAGCGACTTGTATGCGATCGCACGTGTCATCGAAGATAAACACATCCAGGCGCTACTGATCATCGGAGGCTGGAACGGGTACGCAGCCGCCCACACCTTGTTCAATTCCCGCGCCAATTTCCCGGCTTTTAACATTCCGATCATCTGCCTGCCGGCTTCGATCAACAACAACCTGCCCGGCAGCGAGTTCAGCATCGGCGCGGATACCGCCTTAAACAGCATTGCCGAAGCAGTGGACAAGATCAAACAGTCCGCCGTGGCCACCCGGCGCTGCTTCGTGGTCGAAGTGATGGGACACTACTGCGGCTACCTGGCTTTGTTGGGTGGCATCGCCACCGGCGCCGAGCGGGTTTACATCCCCGAAGAAGGCGTTACGCTGCACGACATGCAGGTGGACGTGGCCAATCTCAAGCGCGGCTTCGAAGCCGGTAAACGCCTGGGCTTGATCCTGCGCGCAGAATATGCCAACGATATTTACGACACTCCCTTCATGTGCGCTTTATTCGAAGAAGAGGGCAGGAATGTCTTCGATGTGCGCCCGGCCATCCTGGGCCACCTGCAGCAAGGCGGTGACCCATCCCCCTTTGACCGCATCCAGGCCACCCGGCTGGCCCGCTTGTGTCTGGAGTTCCTGGTCAAGGAATGCAGTCAGGACGGCACCTGCTGCTCCTTTATCGGCCTGCAAAAGGGACAGATCAATTTCCATGACATGCAGGATTTCGAGCGCATGGTCGATGCCAGGCACGAACGTCCCAAGGATCAGTGGTGGCTGGAACTCAAGAATATGGCCAGCTTGATGGCAAAATTCAGCCCGGATGAATAGAAACCACAGGGCAGCCCGACGGGCTGCCCTGTTCTTATAAAACGACCCAGCCGCGCCGCGCCCCGGCTCGGACGGCCTCCGTACGGCTGGTGGCGCCCAGCTTGGCATACAGCGAAGAGAGGTGAAATTTAACCGTGTTCTCGCTGATATCCAGTGAGCTGGCGATTTGCTTGTTGGAAAGCCCCTGGGCGGTCAATTGCAGTACCTGGCGCTCGCGCCCGGTTAATGGATCGACAACCTGCCCGGCTTCTTCCAGCACAGGCAACACATGCCTCTCCAGGAGCCCCTGGACCAATGCCGGTGAGCCTGTCCATAGACCCTCCGCCAGGGCGTGCAGGGCGGCCGAGAGTTCATCCGCGCTGGCATCCGGAGGCAGCACGCCCCATACCGGCAGCACAGACAGCCGGACAGCTTCTTCCGGGTCGGTGGTCAGTAATAAAATTGGAATTGGTTTCTCTTCGTCAAGCTCGGCAATAAAATCTGCAGAGGTTAACACCCATACATCCGCGGCAGGCAATTCCTGCAGGAATGCGGTCTCCGCCACTACCTCCATATCCGGCAGCCCGCGCAGTACTTCACGCAGACCGATGCGCAGAGCGGAAGACGGAGCCAGGATGGCAACCCGGATCAAAGTACGCCCTCCGGATGTTTGTCCTGGTGAGCTCCAGCCAGGAAAGACCGGATCAGACTGGAAGGGATGGCCACACTCTGGTCTCCACCCAGGATCATGGCGTTCAGGCCGATGACTTCTCCCGCGGCGTTCAAGAGCGGCCCGCCGGAATTCCCCGGCGCCAATTGGACATCCGCCCGGATGATGGGCACATCGCCGTGCCGCCCGTGCACACTTGTGACGGCCGATAGTACGCCAGCGGTCATTGCATTGCGCTGACCCCAGGGGTGTCCAATCGCATAGACAAGTTCACCCGGTCGCGGGGTCATGCTCGAAAAAACCGCCGCGGGGTGACCATTGGCTGGGAGCTGCAGCAGGGCCAGATCCACTTGCGGGTTGCGGGCAACAACCCTGGCAGCGTAGCGGGTGTCATCGTCGAGAATGACCTGCAGCGAACTGGCCCGGCCAACCACGTGCATATTGGTAAGCACCAAGCCTTCCCCGGCCAGCACGCCCGCCCCGACTCCCCACCTGCCATTGCGGATGAGCGCCAGCAGCGGACGGACACGTTCAAACAGTTCATCCAGGGCGGTATTAAGCAGCTCGCTCACATTCATGGGCGCGCTCCAATCTCCACCATAAAGGTCTGCAATTGACCACCGCGCAGTACATCCATGGGGAGGGACTTGCCGACAGCATCGCCTGTGAGCCTGGCAAAAAGGGCGTCGTGGTCAGGTACAGGCTGGCCGTCAATCCCGACCAGGATATCCCCCACGATCAGCTTGCCAACCTCAGCCGGACTTTTCCGTTCCACGCTGACCAGCAGCAGACCGGTGGCCTGCTCGCGCTTGAGTGCCTTCCGGGCCGCATCCGGGATTTCCACGGCCTCGCTGCGCACACCCAGGTAACCACGCTTCACCGAACCGGTGCGCGCCAGGCTGTCGGCCACTTTCCAGGCATATTCGGCCGGGATGGTCAAAGTCACTCCGCGCCCGAAACCGGAGGTATTTACCCCGACCACTTGCCCTTCCACATCCACCAGTGGCCCGCCGGAGAAGCCCGGGTAGGGGGTGGTATCGGTGCGGATGTACCTGTCAATACTGCCGCGCGGTGTACGCAGCGGTCCACCCATCGCACTGACCACACCCAGGCTGGCCTCTATTCCATTTTCAGATGGCCGGCCAAGCGCCAGTACGAGCTGGCCGATCCTTACCTGCAGGGCCGGCTCGGCGGGCGTTAGTAGCTGCTTTTCCAGGCGCAGGACGGCCAGGTCTGAACCAGGATCGCGTCCGGCCAGCCTGGCGGCTGTCTCGGTACCATCGGCCAGCAATACGGATATACCGTCCTCGCGTTCGATGACATGCTCTGCAGTCAGCACCAGGTCGGCGGCAAATGCGATCCCGCTGGCTGGCATGCGCCGGCGGGCATTGACCAGCAGTGTTGAAGCGGCGGCTTTTTCGGTCGCGGCCGCCATTGAGTTTGATAGTTCTACCAGTATATTGGACATATTTACTCCTTATTTTATACCAGTATACCTCCCTGCCCCGCCGCCGCCATCCTCCAAACGGGTGGGTCCGACCCGTATGAATGGGCGGTAAAGAATTCCCCTTTTACGAATAACGAATTACTGTTTACTCCTCACCTTTTACGCCTTACGATTTCTCCTCCCCTCCAAGCCTTTCCCCAAGCCGCCTGGCCTGCTCCATCAGCTCCGGGTGCTTCTCCGCGTCGCCCACATCGCTGAGCGGACCGTGCACGATGCCAACGATCCGCCCATTGTAGAAGCGGCACATCGACTCAAAGGTGTAAATGGCATTGATGGCGCCGGAGGTATACAGGTCTGTATCGCCATAGGACAGGATGAGACCGAAGGATTTTCCGGAGATCTCTTTCCACTTGCTGGCCTGAAATCCATACCAGCGGTCGATGCACAGCTTCAACTGGGCGCTGAAGGTGAAAGAGTAGATCGGGCTGGCAAGCAGGATGGCATCCGCGGCGGCCAGCTTGGGATAGAGCGGCTGCATGTCATCTTCGATCACGCAGCCGCCCTGCTCCAGGCACAGGTCACAGGCATCGCAGGGGCGTATGTCCAGCCCGTGCAGGTAAATGCTCTCCACCTGCGCGCCGGCTGCACGGGCCCCCTGGGCGGCTTTCTCCGCCAATGAGGCGCTGTTGCCGCGCTCGCGCGGGCTGCCTTTCAGGATGAGAATGTTTCGCATGGGGGTTCTCCTCGGTCTCTTCAGTTCGAAATGAGCACCTGCTCAAACTGGCCCTCATATCCGCAATTGCATCCTTGATCGGCATGCAGCCTGTAACAGTGCGGGCATTCTTGATTCAAATGGCGATCCTGGGCTTTATAGAAAACATCCTGGCCCAATGTGAATAACGCACTGATGGTAAAACCTGGCAGGTTGATGAGCAGGTTTTGCCCCAGGTGCAACAATACCACAGTCGCATTTGTCCAAGGGTTAAACCGGGGTAATGAATATTCAGCGAACAACCAGGCGATCATATTGGGAAAAACCTGGAATACCAGATAGAGCAGGGCAAAAATAAGGAATGCCCTTCGCAAACCAGTCCGATTGATAAAGATAAACCACCCGGCGGCTGCTCCACATGCCAAAGCAAACAAACCCACGCTAACCATTGGCACAGCAAACGGCAGCCAGCGGTAGAACCATTCAACCATGCTCTGTGTAAAATCCGTCCAACTCTGGGTTCTATCAAGAATGAACTGGTCCAACTCCTGCGCGTCAGCAGGCTCGAGGTTCTGCTGCGCTATAAGCGTTTTCAGCTCAAGGTTGACCGCCTGCACCTGTGAGTGTGTCCAGGCCTGAGCACCCTTGGACAACAACCAAAAAGATGTGAACCAGACCGTATAAGTGAAAAACGTGAGCAAGACTGAGACGATAATCCTGCTTAGAATCCAGCCCGCCTGGCGGGCACGCGCCTGTAGAAACCAGTCAGGAGTTTTCTCGTTGGTTGGATCCTTAGTAGCAGTTACAAGGACCATTATTCTCAAGAACATCCAGATGAATAATAATCCAAAGAGCATCAAACCAACCCAGCTCCGGGTGCCAGGCAGCCAACTTCCCATGAAAATTGGAATGACCCAGGTGAAGATCACCAAACGATCCAGGATTATTTCAATTTTTTCCCAGACGGGTGGAATACGTGCGTGCATTTCCATCCATACTATTTCATCGCGCGGCGTTCGGCCAAACCAGGTGCTGATGCGTTCATTAATCCAGGCAGCCAGAATCCCATTGATCCAGTTATTGCTAAGAACGAAGGCAGCACCTTGCACGCCCAAAAGCAGGAACACCACAAAAGAGTGAGTCAAAGCCTCCCGGCGACCGAGAACCTCGGCCAACTGTGATATCAAATTCGGACCAAAACGGCTCGCCAGGGCATTCCAGTCAGCATATACGATCAACCCCAGTGAGCCCAGTAGCATGATAGAAAACCACCAAATAAAAAAGCGGTTCAGTCTGTTCTGCGAATTCCTGATGCCTGATAACTGATAATAACGGATCACCTTACCAGCATAACCGAGCAAGTTTTGCCGGTCTGAGCAAACAAATCTGTGCTCTTCATCGTTATCATTAAAAGAGACGATTGTCTTAGTCTTGAGTTTCAGCAGGTCGTCTACACCCACTTCGCCCGGGACAGCCAGGCTAAGCAAATTGGCAACAAAGACGGCCCGCATCAGGTCTTCTATGTGCATTCCAGTCGCGTCTGCCAGCCGTGGGCGCTCAGCCGGGTTGCGCCAGGCTTCCACCAGCTCCGGCCCATCTCCTATTCCGGCATTCCTCAGTAGGTCGGCATGTTCGGGCATCAGGAACCCTTCTTCAACGATACGATCCAGATCAGTGCGGCTGGGTGACATTGATTTGCACCACCTTCCCTGTTGATTATGAGCTCATTTCCTGCAATCGCAGGCGAATAACCTCTCCGCTTCAGTGAGCCTGGGCTCTGAAGCAGTAATGACCTGTCGCCGCAATCCATCTACTAAAGCGTTCTAGAAAAATGGTCAGGCGACCGGAGAAATTATAGCAGAAGTGTTGCGGGGAGAGGGGCATAAAATCGCCGGGGAAGTATATGATAAGGGCCGTCGCTTTCGTGCCGCCGCGCAAGGCTACGCGCTGGGCTCTGGCAACTCGATCCAGGATAATGTGCCGGTCGAAAGTTACCTGGCCATGCTAGAGGCTGCCAGGCGCATCCGCGCAGAAGAAACCGGATGACATTTGCCCATGCCGCGCGCCTCGGCAGGCTTCCTCCCATACCCAGAACTCCGAGATTTCCAAAATCTCGGAGTTCTGGCCTCTGCTAGTATCAACGAAAAACGACTGAAGTCGTTACTGCATGATTTCGGATTACTGTAGATTCCCGATTGCCGCACGTGCGCGCGCGGTGTAAGGCGCAGCGTGCAGTTCTTCGAATGCGCTCAACGCGCGTGAATAATAATCGCGTGCCTGCTCCGTGTTCTTCTGGATGCGGCTCAGTTCACCCAATTCAAACAGGGTACGACCGATCTGCCAGGGAGCAGGATAGGCACTGAAGATATCCAAGGCTTGATTGAAGCGCGCTTCTGCTTGTGGGTACTCACCGGCCAGGGCGTGCGCTACGCCCCAGGCGCGCTGGGCGATGGCCAGGTGCAGTTTATGATCGATGCTCCTGGCGGTTTCCTCGGCTAGCGCTGCATATTTTTGCAGTCCGACTGGATCGCGCTGCTGGGCGGCAGCGTCAACCAGCATGGCGTACACATCATGATCGGCACTTGGAGCCGTACCCAAGCTTGAGCTCAACTTGAGCGTGGCTTCCAAATGCTGCTGCATCAGGGCGAACTCGCCCTCCGCCATCAGCGGCACGCTCAGTCAAGTGCGTTCAGAACGACCCCAGTTCTCGAACTGTCCTGAGGTTTTCGTCATGCTGGCCTGCGCTTCTTCACGTTGTGAGACCGCAAGGGCCATCTCGCCACGCATGGCGTGAATGCTGGCGTTAACTGCAATGGTATAACAAGAAGCTCCTATTTGCTCCTGGGGATAGCGCTGCTGCATATCCCGCAATTTTTCATCCAGGTTGATCACCTCTTCCCAGCGATCCAGCTGGAAAAGACAACTGGTTCTTTGATGGAGAGCAGCTTTCTCCAGATTTACCGCTTGAATTTTTCCCGCAAGATCTTCTGCCTCCAGGAGGTTGGGAATTGCCTGGGCATATTCACCGACGCTGTTCTGAATGAAGCTGGTAAAAAGCAAGGCTGAGACCCGCTCTCGCATATCGTTGAAGCGAGGATCGCGGCTGAGCGCCAGCTGCCGCAGGCTGACCTGCAGAGACTCACGCAAAAGTCCACGCCAACTATACACATCCACAAGCGTGCCGAGCGCCATGGATAGTTCCACAGGGGCGTCAAGTCTCTCAGCCATATCCACGGCTGTGCGTGCATATTGCTCGGCCAGGTCCAAATCCACGGGAATGCGGATAAACCCTGAATAGGTTGAAAGTGTCGTCATCAGGCGGACTTTTTCCAGGCTGGGCGGCTCATTTTCGCCCGTTTTCAGCGCTTCCTCCAGGCTGGCGCTCGAAGAAGCGGCAAGCTCTACCAGCGTCTTGAATTTGTTTACGTCCACACTCCATTTCAAATTCACCACGGTTTGGAGGATCTTGCCATGCAGGCGCATCCCGATCATGTTATCAGCGCCTGGCACAGATTGCCACAATTCCAGGGCGGCCTGGTAAAGCGGAATGGCCTGCGTGGCGACGCCCAGCAAAACTTGAACGTCAGCCAACTGCTCCGTTGCCTGTTCCAGGCGGAGGGCTGGTTGTGCGCTGCCAGCTTCCTTTGCCCATTCGAGTGCAGCCTGCAGGTTCGCGTACTCCGCTCCCAGTTTATGCAACCAGATCAAATTCTCAGCACTGTGTAATTTTGCTTCGACCTGCTCCGAGAAGGTGAGGAAGAATTCCAGGTGACCGAGGCGCAGCCAGGCGCCTTCGCCCGACTCAAGCAACTTGTCTTGCGCAAACTGCCGGATGGTCTCCAGCATGTGATAACGCGCCTGCCCAGCCTGCTCCTGCGGGACGATCAGCGATTTGTCCACCAGGCGCAGCAACAGGTCCATTACGTCGGGTGTGGCGAGGGCTTGCCCTGCCGGCGCCGGTACCGCAGGTACAGGTGAGCCCGCCGGGGATTCTGGTTCTGCACACACCGCCTCAGCTGCTTCCAGGGTCCAATCCCCGACGAAAACCGCCAGCCGTCGAAGGAGAACTCGTTCGGCTTCGGACAACAGATCGTAGCTCCATTCGATCATGGCGCGCAAGGTCTGCTGGCGAGGCAGGGCGGTTCGGCTGCCGCCAGTGAGCAGGCGGAAGCGATCGTCCAGGCGTTCGGAGATCTGCTCCGCTGAAAGTCCTCTGAGACGTGCGGCTGCCAGCTCGATCGCCAGCGGAATCCCGTCCAACCTGGAACAGATCTGGGCCACGGCGGGAGCGTTGTGGTTCGCCACGATAAAGTCCGACTTGACCGCCACGGCGCGCTCGATGAACAGTCGCACCGAATCGTACTGGGTTAGCCTTTCAAGGGAGGGCAGATGCCGGGCATCCGGCAGGGACAGGGATGGGACACGAAAAGACACTTCGCCCGCCATCCCCAGGGCTTCGCGGCTGCTGACCAGTATTTTCAAGCGCGGGCAGGCGTGCAGCAAGCCATCCGCGAGTTGGGCACAGGCTTCCAGGAGGTGCTCGCAGTTGTCCAAGAGCAGCAATATCGTCTTGGATTGCAGATGGTCCTGCAACGCAGTAAACAGGGAACGCGACTGGTCCTCGTGCACTCCCAGCACGTTGGCCAGCGTTTGCGGGACAAGCTCGGGGCTTGAAACGGGCGCCAATTCGACCAGCCAGGCACCCTCTGGAAAGGCGTCCAGGACTTCCGCAGCGACTTGAAGGGAATGGCGGGTCTTGCCAACCCCACCCGAACCCGTCAGGGTTACCAGGCGGTTATGCTCCACCAGGCTCTTGATCTCGGCAATCTCCTTCTCGCGGCCAATAAAACTCGTCAATTGGAGCGGCAGGTTATTGGGAATGCTGTTGAGCGTCTGCAATGCAGGAAAGTCTTGCGGCAAACCCGTTGCGACCACCTGCCAGAGATACTCCGGGTTCAGCAAGCCTTTCAGGCGGTGTTCCTTCATGTCGCGCAGGCTCACGCCTGCCGGAAGTTCGCCGACCAGCAATTCCGCGCTGGTATTGGAAATCAGGATTTGCCCGCCGTAGGCAGTCGACATCACGCGTTGGGTGCGTGCCAGGGTGGAATAGCCTGTATATCCGCCGGATCCGTCCGAGTTACTTCCAACTTGGGCAGCGCCGGTGTTGATACCCATGCGCACCAGGATGGGCGCAGGCCCCCAGTTTTCAGCCAGCAGTCCACGCTGCGCGGCGAGCGAGGCGTCCAATGCTTCACGGACGGTATGGAAGGCGGCGCAGAAGGCATCCCCGATGATCTGGAAGACATAACCATTGTTTGCCTGGATGGCCGAGCGCAAAATGGTGTGATGGCGTGCCCGCAGCACCTCCCAGGTGTCACGCTGTTCCTGGGCAAGTTTTGTGCTGCCCTGGATGTCGGTAAAGAGGAAGGTGACCGTGCCGGAAGGAAGATTTGGATTCATAGTGTGTCAGGCAGGTTGGCAATCACAGAAGGTCTCTGAAAAGCTCAAGCATTGGTTGATTTTCCAGCCTCTTCTGCAAGGATATCCTGCCACCACAGCCCCATTCTCAGCAGGGTGTCACCATGTTCATAAGTGTGCTGGAATGTCTTGGTTACAAACCAGGATAAAGGCTTGGGCCCGAAAAATGTCTCACGCGGCGTGTTCCAATCCATAGATGAAAATTGATCGAGAAGATTGATCTGCTGCTGCCGAACCTGGCGAAATTTCGAGATCAACTCATCAAATCCGCGTTCCTGGACTTTGGCCCAGGCATTGTCATCGTCATGCCAGCCGCTTTCAGGTGGCAATGAACCATTCAGCCATTTATATATTGTCGGGATGGCCAGGCATCTTTCATATTCGGTCACATGCCATACATGGCGTGCGGGTGGCCAGGTACCAAGGTAATCGGGGTCAGGTGGCAGTTGCTCGCGAAAAGGGCCCGGGATTTGAGCAAAGGCCCACTCGAAAGCCTCTGCACTGGCTTTGAGTTGATAACGGAACCATACGATCAGGTCTGTCATTGGTTGACCTCCGACAAAACGGGTATTGTAGCTGCAATTATGAAAACAATGGATTTGGGAAGGTTATGCACTACCCACCTCTTTCAACGCATAGTCGACTGCCTGCTCCAGCGTCATCTTTTGCCCTTCTTCCCAGGCGACGTTAAATTTTCCTTCACCCAGTTCAGCACGCAGAGATGCGAGGTTGCGTTCGTACTCAGGCTGATCCACCGGGTCAATCTTGGATCTCAGGGATGCGCGCATAGACTCCGCCGCTCCAAAAATCCGTGCGGCTTTTTCGGCTTGGTGTTTTTCGATCGCCACTTCAGCCATTCGTTCCAGGCAAAAAGCAATGCCGCCTCTGTCGCCGATTTCTTTGCGCACCTGCAAGCTTTCCTTCAAGCGTACGAATGCGGATTCCCAATCGAACTGACGCATAGCAATCCAGGCCCACGTACCGAGGGAGGCCCCGATGCCCCATTTAAATCCGATCTCGCGTCGCAGTACTAAGCTGTGTTCGATAAGATTGGAGGCCCGCTCAAGTTTATTCTCGCGCAAAGCGATCTCTGCCAATCCTGACAGCACGAAACCCATCCCCCCTTTATCCCCGATGCGGCGATGAATCGCCAACGCCTCTCCCAGGTATGCATTAGCACGCGCATAATCGCCAGGGCGCAGCACTGCCCAAGCCAGATTGGATAAAGCGCTGGCGATATCAGTATCATCTTTCAGTTCTCTGTAAAGCGCCAGCGCCTCTTCATGTAATTGGATCGCAGTTGCATAATCTCCTTGCTCCTCCGAAACCCATCCCAACAAATTCTTCGTGGAGGCGATGCTCAGCTTGTCTCCCAGTTCTTGAAAGATCAGCAATGATTGCTCGCCGTAAGACTGGGCGGAGAGATAATCGCTCTGTCGGTAAGCTAATTCTGCAGCACACAAGAGCACTTCTCCAAAAGCAGCCGTTCGATCTAACCCTTGTGCGTGTGCAAGTACTGCTGAAATGCGCTCGCGTCCTTCAGTCAGATAACCGCGTACCGCCCAGAAATGCCCGAGTGCGACTGTAAGTCTTAAGCCCAGCTCCACACCACTCTCCGATTGCAGGCTCCAATCCAATGCCGCTCTCAGATTTTCGTGTTCCGTTTCCAGGCGATTCAACCACATCACTTGCTCTGTACCTTCAAGTTCTGGCAGCGCTTCCTCGGCCAACTTTAAGAAAAAGTCCAGGTGCTGGTTTCGTATACGCTCGTTATCTCCCGACTCAAACAACTTGTCCCGTGAATATTGCCGGATTGTCTCCAGCATCCGATAGCGTGTTTCGCTATCACGCTGTTCAAAGAGGATCAATGACCTGTCCACCAGATGCGCCAGTAGATCCAGCACGTCGTCTGCGTAAATTGGGTCGCAACTGCAGACTGCTTGCGCAGCTTCGAGCGTCCATCCGTCGGCAAATACGGATAGCCGGCATAATAGCGCCCTCTCTTCTTCCGTCAACAGGTCATAACTCCAATCAATGGCGGCACGCAAGGTTTGTTGGCGCGGCACTGCGGTGCGGCTGCCGCCCGTGAGCAAGCGAAAGCGATCGTCCAAGCGCGCCGCGATTTGCTCCACGCTCAGAGATTTGACGCGTGCCGCGGCCAGTTCCAGCGCAAGGGGAATGCCGTCGAGCCGCTGGCAGATTTGCACGAGGGCGGGCGCATTCGTGTTCGTCACGCTGAAATCAGGCTGAACGGAAAGTGCTCGATCAATGAACAGGCGGACGGCTTCGTACTGAGTCACACTACGGATGTCCTGGAGACCTGTGAAGTCTTTTGGGGGCAACGCTAACGACGGCACTCGATACGCCGTCTCACCGGCGATACCCAACGCTTCACGACTCGTCGCAAGAAACTTGACCTTCGCCGCCGCATGTAAAATCGTATCAGCAAATTGCGCGCACGCCTCAATCAGGTGTTCGCAGTTGTCAAGGATGAGCAAGGTTGTCTTTGCGTGCAGGTGATCCAACAGCATCGCCATCAGCGATAGCCCTGCCGCTTCGTGCAAGCCCAAGACGGAGGCAATAGTCTGGGGAATTAATTCCTGGTCAGTCAAGGACGCAAGTTCGATAAACCAAACGCCATCGGGAAATTCGTCAATCAGATCTGCCGCGGCCTGGAGCACGAGGCGCGTCTTGCCACACCCGCCTTCTCCTGTGAGTGTAACGAGTCGTGTACCATTCAGAATTTCCCTGACACGCGCTATCTCTCTCTCGCGGCCGACAAAACTGGTTAATTGGAGCGGCAGGTTATTGGGAATGCTGTTGAGGGTCAGCAAAGCCGGAAAGTCTTGCGGCAAACCCGGCGCGAGCGCCTGCCAGAGATGTTCCGGATTCAGCAGCCCTTTCAGGCGGTGTTCCTTCATATCGCGCAGGCTCACGCCGGCCGGAAGTTCGCCGAGCAGCAGTTCGGCGCTGGTATTGGAAATCAGGATTTGCCCGCCGTAGGCAGTCGACATGACGCGCTGGGTGCGCGCCATGGTGGAGTAGCCGGTGTACCCACCCGATCCATCGGCATTGCTGCCAGCCTGGGCTGCGCCGGTGTTGATGCCCATGCGCACCAGGATGGGCGTCTCCCCCCAGTTTTCCGTCTGCAGTCCATGTTGCGTAGCGATCGAAGCCTGCAGTGCTTCCCTGACGGTGTGAAAGGCGGCGCAGAAGGCGTCCCCGATGATCTGGAAGACATAGCCATTATTTGCTTCTATGGCTGAGTGCAAAATGGCGTGGTGACGGGCCCGCAGCGCCTCCCAGGTATCACGCTGTTCCTGGGCCAGTTTGGTACTGCCCTGGATGTCGGTGAACAGGAAGGTAACGGTTCCGGAGGGCGGATTTGTATCCATACTAAACTCTCAAAGGGCTATCGTATCCATTTCCGTATAATCTCAAAAGCGTGTGGATATATTGTATCGATTCAAATTTACAGATACTTATGGGGTCTTCATCCCACAGTCTCTCGGTTTTCCGTACATTGTCGCATCGGTGAGCGCAATTTCAATCTTCACCAGTACGTTGGATTTGACTTCGATCGGTCCACAGGTGATAAACGGGAAATCGATACTTTGGGAACCCGCTACCTGCAAGATGGCACTTACATAATAGCTGCCTTCAGGAAGACCCCAACCAAATTCACCGCCAGAGATATCCTTGAAGCTCCTGGTTGCCTCCTGTCCCATGGGTATACTGCCCGATCCCGTGCCAACGAATACAAGAATGCTCCCCAACTTTGTGCCAGAATAATTTACCGTACCACTGATACCCGTAGATGGAGGTGTGGGTGTTGCTGTTGGGGGAACTGGAGTCAGAGTAGGAGGTTTTGGGGTTGCCGTTGGTGACGGCACGGGAGTATCTGTTGGTTGCAGTGTGGGGATCGCCGTTGGAGCCGGCGGAAGTGTCGACCCTGATAACTGCCCCGGCCCACAACCTGATAATAATGAACTCATGACCAAAACAAGAATTGCTATAGTTTGTTTATTTTTGTTCATTTATCCCTTGTTCTATCATGGGTGCTCCCGAACTCTCTCAGCGGAAAGTCTGCTCAGGTGAAGCTGCCCAATGGTTTGCGTAAGTCCTATGTTTTCTGCAGGATAGTGGCAGTGGCGAAGGCAGGCGACGTTGGCCCTGCCCCGGATGGCGCGAAAGTAGTAATGTCACACTTTGGTTCGGAAGTGATTGAGGCGAGGCGGGTAGCTGCCTCGCCTCCACTATTCGCACTATATCATCTTGATGGCCCCTTCCACCGCAGTGGTCAATTGCGCCACTTCTTCCTGGCTCATCCCCTTCAGCATGTCGGCATGCACCACACCCGCATGGGTAAACACTTTCTCTTTTACTTCTTCGAAAGTTACACCAGTTATGACATAATCGCAATCCACACCAAGATCCCTGCAGCCATACCTAAACATGCTCATGCTCCTTTTGAATTATGAAAGAAAGTTCAGGGGAGTTGCCTCCGCCGCGCCGCAACATGTGGCCCCGTAACGTGGAGGGTACGCCGGTCAAAGACCGTGATATATTTCATTATATACCTTTATACTAAAATTACCATTTTGGGAATATTTTCACAAGGGCAAAGTTGCGTTCCTCATAATTTTTCGCACCCAACAGCCGTCTGCCTGGGTAGGCAGCAGGTATCGGTCTCCTCCTGCGCTTCGAGCGGTTGCATTCCTCTCCAAAACCGGCTAAAATTCGCAGACCAAGGAGAACCAAACTATGACAGGAAAATTGGCAGGAAAAGTAGCTTTGATCACCGGCGCCAGCGCCGGCATCGGCAGGGCGAGTGCATTGGCCCTGGCGCAGGAGGGTGCAAACCTGATCCTCACCGCCCGGCGAGGCAGCCGGCTGGAGGAAATCGCGGCCGCCGTACAGCCGTTCGGCAGCCGGGTTGTAAGCATGGTTGGCGATGCAGCCATGGAAGAGACCGCTGAACGCTGCGTGGCCGCGGCCATAGAGACCTTTGGCCGCCTGGACATCCTGATCAACAATGTCGGAGTCGGCAACTATAAAAACCTGGTGGATACCAGCGCGGCGGAGTACGATGAAATGATGGATTCGAACGTTCGCTCGACCTTTTTATTCGCCCGGCATGCCGTCCCGCAGATGATCAAACAAGGTTCGGGCACCGTCCTGATGATCTCCTCCATGGCTGGCATCTACGGCTTCCCCGGGGAAGCCGTCTACTGCGCCACCAAGTTCGCCCAGGTGGGCTTTGCCCAGGCACTTGACAAGGAACTGCGCCCGCATGGTATCAAGGTGGGTGTGATCTGCCCGGGCGGCGTCAAGACCGAGTTCGCCCTCGGAAAGGGACGCACCGAACAGGGTGTGGCGGCTTCCGGCATGCTGGAACCCGAAGATGTTGCCAGCGCCGTGCTGCTGGCCTGCACGCAGGGCCCCAACGCCCGCATCATCGAAGTCCAGATGCGGACGATGAACGAACCCCTGACCTGACCACAAGTGAATCGGAAACGGCGGCTCAAAAAGCCGCCGTTTATGATTTCAGCATTTTTCGCAAAACCGGGATCATGGGTGGCAAATCCTCCCTTACCGTTCGCCAGACAACTTTTATATTGACACCAAAATATTCATGAGACAACTTGTTGCGCATGCCTCCAATTTTGCACGACGCGAATTCCGGATAGACTTTCCGCACATCCTTATCCCCTCCCTTGCTCCCTTACACCTGGTCACCCGATTACCTGATCACCTGGTTGCCTGATTACCTTATTACCTGATCCTTTTTTCATTCATTTCTGCTATTTTTACCCCCAACCAGGACCACGATTGAAATTGCTCCCAGGACGCCCGCGCCTACGATTAGCGCGGTCAGCCCAAAATGATCCACCGCGAAACCACCCCACAGCGCCCCGAGCGGCGTTCCAAGTGTGAAAGCCATTGAGGTGAGGGACTGCAGGCGCGCCTGGTATGCTTGCTGCGCCAGGCGCGGCACCCGGCTGGTGTTCCAAACAGCCTGGGCAAAGGCCAGGAACCCCAGGACATACAGAGCCAATCCGCCAAACAGGGTCACTGGCTGGAAGGCAAAAACACAAACTGCCACAGCAGCCAGCAGACCAAAGACGGAATAGGTGCGCAGGGGCTTCCCTTCGCTTTTCATACCGGCAAAGATCGCCCCTGAGAGCGCCCCCAGGCTGGCTGCACCTCCCAGCAGCCCCAATTGAACAATGCTTCCGCCGCGTCCATGCACGATGGCTGCCAGCAGGCTGGTGGCCGGGCTGACGATGATGATCCCTGCCAGGGTGAAGACCAAAGGATAAAGCAGCCCCTTGTGCCGGCTCAGGTAAACCAGGCCATCCTTCAAATCCGTAAACAGCCTGCGCAGGGAAATCCGACCGGGTATTATCTCTACCGGCTTACCCAGGCCGCGCAGCTTCCCCAGGCAGAAGATGGCCGCCAGGTAACTGGCCGAGTTGAGCAGGAAAGCCACTGGCAGCCCCAGCCAGCCGATCAGCGCGCTGCCCCCGGTGTTCACCAGGACCAGTGCACTGGTCTCAGTAACTGAATTCAGCGAGACTGCCGGGCGCACCTCTTCCGCCGGCACTGCCTGGGTAACGATGACCTTGTAAGCCGGGCGGATCACCATCCAGACCATGCCGCTGATGAACGCCCACACATAGATGTGCCAGACGGCAATGTGTCCTGTATAGGCCAGGGTTGCCATGATCCCGGTGATGAGCGCCCCCGCCCACTGACCGGCGATCAGGATGCGGCGGCGGTCCGCCTGGTCAGCGATGACGCCACCCAGCGGCATGAGCAGCATGGGGATCGAACTGAGCACCCCGATGCCTCCCACCGCCAGTGCGGAGCTGGTCAGGGTGGCCACCAACCAGCCTTGGGCCAGTTCTTGCAGCCGGTCGCCGGCATAGGAAAGTCCCATCCCGGCCCACAGCGTACGGAAAGTGGGTCGTTTCAGCGGTGCAAGCATATCTGGATTTTATTTTTTCCTTCCTGCCCTCAATCGCAGCGTTTGTACGCCAATCCGGCCAGCCAGGCGAAGCAGCCGCTTCATCCCCAGCAACTTCAGGACTTCCGGGAGCATTGCCTCGTAATAAGCAATAATGGCTGGATCGGCCTGTTCGAGCTCGGTCGCGGATTTATTCTCGATGACGGTCTCGATTTTTGATCGGCGCTCTGCATCCAGAAAGGTTGGCAGCATTTCACCCACCTGCGCGCCAATGGGATAACGCAGCATCAGGGTGACCGCATAACCCGTGCGGACCAGTTTGGGGTTGCCATTCCAACCCGCATCGCGCAGCCCCTGCAGATATCCCTCGAAACACAGGCGGTCCATTTCCTTGACCCGTTCAGCCGGGATCTCAAAGAACCCCATCGAGCCGCAGACCAGCGCCACCAGTTCGGCGCCAACCGGCGCATTCCCCATGTATCCCCAGTCGATGGCGACGGTCTGGCCTCCCCGGGCAAAAAGATTGCGCCTGAAGGCATCCTGGTGGCAGAAAACCTGCGGCAGGTTCTCGAGCAAATCCAAAATGGCAGTGCGTTCCTCCCAAATGGCCAGGATCTGAGCCTCGGTGTCACCGGGAAACATGTGCATGACAACGGGATGGTTCGTGTTGCTGCGAATAAACGCTGCCATGGGGGCAGCGTGCTCCACGTACTGCCTCAGCCAGTTATGGGGGATCCATGCCTCGGCGGGGATTGCCTGCCCGGTCAGATAGGCGCCGTTGAACTGGCCAAGCTGGCGGGCAGCCAGGGCATACTGTTCGAGAGACCAGGGACTGCCGGCCTCATCCTGGATATCTTCCAACCAGAGCCATAATGAGCCATCCGGCCTTTCGTAGATTTCATAGCAAACCGGTGTCTTGAGGTTGCCACCCGGCAGCCGTCCCAAAAAACCGCTCTGGTAGGCCAGCGCTTCGCGTTTCCAGTACCAGATCCCGCCTGGTTCACTGGCTTTCGGAGTGGGCCGCACGGCTTTCAGGATGAGCGACCAGGGCAGGGACTCCCCGGCGTCCAGGGCCTGGCCCTGGAAACGATACACGGCGGAGTCCCATTCCATGCCGCCGTGCAGCGCTGTTGCTTTCCAGTCTATGATCTTCAACGCCGGCCTGTCGAAAGCTTTTTGAAGCAGATCGGTTAGTGTGCCTTGATCTACTTCATGGTCAGGCGAAACGATTTGCATGGATCACCTCCTCGGCTGCAATATTACGATTCTTTTGGAAGCTGTCTTTTTCATTATATTACGCTGTTTTGAAGTTTTCAATTATTATCGGTGCCACGCCTTCGACCTTCGACTTTAAACCTTCGACCAACCTGATGTGAAACGTGACCCATGACATTCGGACTTCTACTGTGCCCTAAAGTCAGCTCCGGGAATAACCCATTATTAAGCATTCCTTGATATAATACAATTATTATCTGATATATCCATTTAAAACCTGGTTACCTGGAGGCTGCCATGACAGACTATACCAAACCACCGGAATCCGAACTCCGGAAACTCTTATCCCACTTGCAATATGAGGTCACCCAGCACGAAGGGACTGAGCCTGCCTTCTATAACGAATATTGGGATAACAAACAAGCCGGCATCTATGTGGATGTGGTCTCCGGCGAACCTCTGTTCAGTTCCCTGGACAAATATGATTCGGGCACGGGCTGGCCGAGCTTTACGCGTCCGTTGGAGCCCGGCAATATCCTCACCCATACCGATCATAAACTCTTCATGGCACGAACATCGGTGAGTTCAAAAAATGCCGGTTCCCACCTCGGGCATGTATTTGAGGATGGCCCGGCGCCCACCGGTCTGCGTTACTGCATGAACTCGGCCGCCCTGCGCTTCATACCGGTTGAGCAGTTGGAAAAAGAAGGCTATGGCCAATATCTGGCCCTATTCCAGGCCCAGGCCAAATAAGCTGCGGCGCTCGCCCTGGGGGCTGCAATCCAAACCCCGGCCTGCTCCGCCGCGCAACACGGTGACAGCCACCCTTTTTATTTACCAGGCTCTCCCTGATCCGGCATCCTGGGAATCGGGTGATCAGGCAATTGACACCTTCTCCGCCCCGCTCCCAGCCAGCCGCCGGCGATCGTAAGGCAGCCTCTTGGGGCGATATTATTAATGCGGCTCGAATCACACTTTATGAACACCCTAACAGATCCAGAAGGGTGCGGGAACTATTTACCCGTTTGAAATACATTAAATCCATAAATTTTTCAAAATTTATGGAGACCAATTCCATAAATTAATATAAATATACAACAAATCCACGATACCTGCTCAAGCAAGATCATACCGTCAGCCCTGGCTGATTTCCGCGGTACAATCCACCCATCAATCTTTAATCCAAAATCTACAATCAAAAATCGAAAATCCCATGCCATCCGATACCCAGGTCATCTACTCCATGATGCGCGTCGGGCGCATCCATCCCCCCAACAAGCAGGTCTTGCGGGATATCTCGCTCGGCTTCTACTACGGCGCCAAGATCGGCGTGCTCGGGCTGAACGGCGCCGGCAAGTCCACCCTGCTGCGCATTATTGCCGGTGTGGACAAGGACTACGTTGGCGAGATCGCCATGTCCAAGGGCTATACCGTCGGCATGCTCGAGCAGGAGCCCCAGCTCGACCCCGGCAAGACCGTCATCCAGGTCATCCGGGAAGCCGTCCAACCCATCGTGGACATGCTGGCCAAGTTCGACGAGGTCAATGCCAAATTTGCCGAGCCGGACGCCGATTTTGATGCCCTGATCGCCGAACAGACCCGCCTGCAGGAAGCCCTCGATAAAGTGGACGCCTGGAACCTGGACAGCCACCTGGAATTGGCCATGGATGCCCTGCGCTGCCCCCCGGCAGATTCGCCCATCAGCGTGCTCTCCGGCGGCGAACGCCGGCGCGTGGCCCTGACCCGCCTGCTGCTGACCGAACCCGACATCCTGCTGCTGGACGAGCCCACCAACCACCTGGACGCCGAGTCGGTTGCCTGGCTGGAGCAGCACCTGCGGGCATACAAGGGCACGGTCATCGCCGTCACGCATGACCGCTACTTCCTCGACAACGTCGCCGGCTGGATCCTGGAGCTGGACCGCGGTTACGGCATCCCCTGGAAGGGCAACTATTCCTCCTGGCTGGAGCAGAAGAAGGACCGCCTGGCACTGGAGGAAAAGAGTGAATCCCGCCGCCAAAAGACCCTCGAGCGCGAGCTGGAGTGGATCCGCATGAGCCCCAGGGCGCGTCAGGCCAAGGGACAGGCGCGCCTGACCGCCTACGAGCGCCTGTTGAGCCAGGAAACCGAGCAGCGCCGCGAAGAGCTGGAAATCTACATTCCGCCCGGCCCGCGCCTGGGGGATATCGTCATCGAGCTGGAGGGCGTCACCAAGGGCTACGGGGATCGGTTATTGCTGGAGGATTTCAGCGCCAAGATCCCGCCCGGCTCCATCGTCGGCGTGATCGGTCCCAACGGCGCCGGCAAGACCACCCTGTTGAAGATGATCACCGGGCAGGAGCCGCCCGACCATGGCACCATCCGCATTGGCGAGACCGTCAAATGGGCCTACGCCGACCAGACCCGCAGCCTGGACCCTGAGAAGACTGTCTGGGAGGAGATCACCGGCGGCGCCGAGACGCTCACCCTGGGCTCCCGTACAATGAACAGCCGCGGCTACGTCTCCTCGTTCAATTTCCTGGGTCCCGATCAGCAGAAGAAGGTCGGGGTGTTATCCGGCGGTGAGCGCAACCGCGTCCACCTGGCCAAGACGCTCACGCAGGGCGCCAACGTGATCCTGCTGGATGAGCCCACCAACGACCTGGACGTCAACACCCTGCGCGCCCTGGAAGAGGCCCTGGAGGACTTCGCCGGTTGCGCCATCGTGGTCAGCCACGACCGCTGGTTCCTGGACCGCATCTGCACCCACATCCTGGCCTTCGAAGGCGACTCGCAGGCGCGCCTGTTCCTCGGAAATTGGTCGGATTACGAAGCACACATGAAGGAGACCTACGGGAAGGACCTCCAGCCGCACAGGGTAGCCAGGCGCGCCTGTTCCTGGGCAATTGGAGCGATTACGAGGCGCACATGCGCGAGACGTACGGGAAGGATTTGCAGCCCCACAGGGTGAAATACCGGGTGTTGAAGAGGTAGAGAGCAGGGAGTAGTGAATGGAGAATAGTAAAAGAGGCAGTCGAGGCGACTGTCTCTTTTTATTACAAGTGCGAGGGTCGAGTAGTCCTGAGCGTTTTTTTTGCGAAGGACGTATCGAGACCCGGCATAAATGGGAAAATTCTTGCTAATGCGGTCTCGATACGCCCCGCGAAATGCATGCGGGGCTACTCGACCACCATTCTACTTCTTTAAATTCTCCAATATACGTTCCGCTTCCTCATACGCCACCTTGTAATAATACGGCGGACCCTCGCATGTGGCGAGTTTTCTGGCTTCCTCGGCGTATGCCTTTGCTTTGGCTTTGGCTTTGTCTTTCTCCTGTTCCAGTGCGTATTGCGCCAAAAACAAATTCACATCCGCCCCCTGCAAGACGTACCCGCTGCGCTCCGTGATCATCAGCGCCTCGGACGCTTTTTCCTGCGCCTCCTTGAAATCGCCTTGCGCGTATCGCAACCGCGCCAGGTCGAGCAGGATGTCGGCTTCACTTTCAACATTATTGATTTGCCGACACAGATTGAGCGCTGTGGACAGGTTTTCTTCGGCTTTAGTCAACTCGTTGTTCATGTGATATGCCGCTCCGAGAAGCCAGTAAGCGCGAATGTAATCACGGGGAAGTCGGAGCATCCCTTCTTGCGTATTCATCTGCTAGTTCAAGTGCGCGTTGGGCGGATTCAATTGCTGATTTTAGATTTATGATTTGCGATTTTGGATTGGAACGTGCCATTAGTAGATAACGCAGGGCTCGATAGGCGAAATTCACGCCATAACCTTGTGGATTTTCTCTCCAAACTTTAATAGAAATTGCATTATCCAATTCCTGCTCTGCCTCCTGCCACGCCCCGCGATAGGACAGGACATGCCCCAATTCCTGATGACCGATGGCTTCATCGAATTCTTCCGCGATCTCATGGCACAGGTCAATATTGCGGCGTAGGTTGCGCTCCGCGGCGCTCAGCGCGCCGATTTTCAGTTGGTCATCCGCCACGTTCCCCAGCCCGATGGCGACACCTTTCTTATTGCCGCTCTTTTCATCAGGTTCATTGCTCATCAAAAACAGCGGAACGGCGCGGCGCGGCTGTCCACTCAGGGAGTATGAGTTGGCGAGGGCGTTGAGAGTAAATGCTTGGGCATCTTCTCTTTTCAAGAGCGGCGGTTTGTCTTCGCCGTCCGGAAATAAAGCGCGTAAAAGTTCAATGCGTAGTTGATATGCGCCGAATTGATAATAAGTTGGCTTGTTTATTCGGTCATAAAACAACCTCTCCGCCTCATCCAAATTTCCCGCCCTGACCATGTGATGATACAGTTCGATGACAGGCGAAAGGCCTTCCAGTTTTTCCACCTTTTCGGGTTTGGGCACCGCCTCGAAGTAGTTCACAAGGCGTTCGTGCGCGCCCGTACGCTCGGCGGCGGTCAGGCGGTCATAAGCGTAGTGGCGCACGATGGGGTGGAGATCAAATTTTTTATTCTTTTCATCGAAGTGCAGGAGACCGCGGTCAACAAGGTCGCGTAATTCATCCTGTAGGGGCATGACATGTCGTGCCCCTACGTCAATGGCCTCAATTGTTTTCAATTCCACTGCCGAGCGAAAACAGGCAATCGTGCTCAGCAATTTCTGCTCCGAGGCGGACAGGCTGTTGTAGGAAACTTCCAGGATATGATGTTGATATGCAATGAGGTCTCCGTCAATTTTAAGATTCTCCGCCACGCACAATATCGCCCGGATTTTCAAAATCCTTGAGGATGCGCCCGGAGAGCAAGCGCAGGCTGAGCGGGTGATAACCATACGGTTCGCAGGCGGCTTCGATCTCGGCGTGTGTACCTTGAATTCCCTGCGCGTGGAAAAAAGCCACCGCGTCTACTTTGTTCATCGCCGTCAGTTCCACTTCTCGACAGCCCTGCAAGCATTCCCCGCGTCGTTGGACGGCGCGCGGCGTCAGGCGCGTGGTCATCAAGACCTTGCCCTGTATCTTCGGCAGGGAACAAACGCCTTTCAAGAAGGTTTCGGCGTTAACGTCCACACATTCCAGTTGGTTATCGTCGGCTTTGGGTTCTTCATCGCCTTGATAGGCGGCACTCATGCTGCTATAGGCGCGTAAGGCACGCTCGAAGCCATCCATGATGAGCAGAATTTTTTCTGTTTTCATGACGTTGAGCAATTCTTCCACTTGAGCGCGTTTACTCTCCGGCACCTCGCATTTGAGATACTTGAGCGTTTCTTCCACGAAGTGTTCAAAACTAGCGTCGCCCTCGTAGAAGGACCACCAGAGGACTTTAGACCAACCTTCTGGGTCAACGTCATGGGTCAACCAGTACCAGGCCAGGGCGCTTTTGCCGAATCCGCCCAGGGCACAGAGGATGAACAGGCGGTTTTCATTGTCGTCTTTCAGCCAATCTGTGAGAATTCTACGTTCTTTCACCCGACCGGTGAAATGCGGTGGCATGGGGTAGGGATGAGCGAGGTGCCAGGTGGGTGGATGCTCAGGAGACAGTTCTGTCGATTTGGTCATTTGTTGTAAAACGTTTATCGTTCCCCCCGGTGCATTGTAAATATTTTCACCTTGCTGGGATTGAATTGATTGAAGCGTAGCAAGGCTCGGCGGTATTTGCTTTTCTTTCTTTTCTTCCCGCAAGTCCTTCCAAATTGCAACCGCATCTTTAACAAACGCTGTTACCCCCACAATTGCAGCGGTCAACAATGCCCAGAACCCACCCGAGGATGGATCTCTCCAAGTAGGGAATAATTTGAAACTGGTGGGAACAACAATCGCCACCAAGACACCAATGATAATTCCGACTGTCAGAAACCGTTTCATATGCCCTTCCCTGATACGACAGTAATACCCTTACTTTAGCACAATTTGTGTTTTTTGCAATCATTTTCGTAGTTGGGTCATGGAGTCGCCGTTGCCCAACGCGAAACGACCCGGTTTCCTGGACCGGGTCGTTAGCGAGGAGGAAACGCGCACGCTCTAATGCCGTTTCCAATCAACATAATAATCCCCTTTTATGAACGGCAAATGAATATCCCATTTTGTAGGGGCGAGATATATCTCGCCCCTACAAAAAGATATATCTCGCCCCTACTCTTTAAATCCGAATATAAAGATGGTATCATCCGTATATATCATATGGGGTTCTTTCGCCCACGATTCCCCTGAGGAGAAACCATGTCCAACGGCAATTCCCTGATCGAAACCCAAAACCTGGTGAAAAAGTACGGCGAAAAGCTGGCTGTCAATAATGTCAGCTTCAGCGTGCACGGCGGCGAAGTGTTCGGATTCCTCGGCCCGAACGGCGCCGGCAAGACCACCACCATCAAGATGATCGTCGGGCTGCTGCAGCCCACTTCCGGCACGGTCAAGGTGGATGGATTTGACATCCAGGCCCAGCCGCTGCAGGCCAAGGCCGCCAGCGGTTACGTCCCGGATACCCCCAACCTGTACGCCAAGCTGAGCGGGCGCGAGCTGCTGCGCTTCGTCGGCGAGCTCTACAACCTGGATCAGGCAGCGTGCCGCCCAGCGCGCCGAGGAGCTGCTGCGCGTGCTCGACCTGGCCGAGGCCGCCGACAACACCATCGACTCCTACAGCCACGGCATGCAGCAGAAGGCCTCCCTGGCGGCCGCCCTGATGCACGACCCCAAGGTGCTGGTGCTGGATGAGCCCACCGTGGGCCTGGACCCCAAGTCCGCCCGCCTGATCAAGGACCTGCTGCGCCAGATGGCCGAGCGCGGCGCGGCGGTGTTCCTCTCCACCCACATTCTCGAGATCGCCGAGCGCATGTGCGACCGCATTGGCATCATCAACAAGGGCGAGCTGGTGGCCGTCGGCACGATGGATGAATTACGCTCTCTCGGCAAAACAGGCGAGACCAGCCTGGAGGACATCTTCCTGGGTCTCACCGGCGGCGCCGAAGAAGCCGAGTTGGCCGAGATCCTGAAATGAACGCCCTCGCCGCCTCCCCCTCGAACGATGTGCTCCCGGCGGTCTGGAAACTCCTGCGCCTGCGCATCCGTCTCAGCCTCAACACTTTCAAGCACACCCGGACCATTCGCAAGATCCTCACCATCCTCGGCTACCTGGTCCTGCTCAGCGTGGCCGTAGGCCTGTGTTACGGGAGCTGGCTGCTGCTGAATTTCCTGCGTTCGCCCCAGCTCAAGCAGTACGTCGGATTGGACCCGGCTGCCTTCCTGCAGGCAGTGCCGGTGCTGATCCTGACCGCCTTGTTCATGGGCATCCTGTTCACCAGCTTTGGCGTCCTGCTGCAAGCCCTATACCTCTCCGGGGACATGGATTTCCTGCTGGCCTCACCGGTACCCATCCGGGCGGTCTTTATCAGCAAGCTGGTGCAGGCGGTGCTGCCCAACTTCGGCCTGATCGCCCTGTTCGGCCTGCCGGTACTGTTCGGTCTGGGCATCTCCGAGCATGTCAATTTCCTCTACTACCCGCTCGTCCTGCTGGTCATGATCGCCCTGGCGCTGGCTGCGGCAGGGCTGGCGGCGCTGCTGGTCATGCTGGTGGTGCGCGTCATGCCTGCCCGGCGGGCGGCCGAGATCCTGGGTTTCATCGGTGCCACCCTGGGACTGCTCTGCGGCCAGATCGGCAACCTGGGCAATGCCTTCGGGGTCTACGAAAATGTATCCGGAGCGCAGGTTAACAGGCTCTTTACCATGGCCGAGCGCTTCAATTCGCCCTGGTTCCCCCTGAACTGGGCCGGGCGCGGGCTGGTGGCGGTGGGCCAGGGGAATTGGGCCGCCGGTCTCCTGCAGGTTGTACTCATCCTGGGTCTCGCCTCGTTTGCCTTCCTGTTCGCCCTGACCATGGCGGAACGCTGGTATTACACCGGCTGGGCCAGGATGCAGGTGGTTGCCAACAAAAAGAAAAAAGTCCGGGTCTCGCGCCCCGCTGCCGTTTCTCCTGTTGTTGTTTCTTCCAGACGCATTCACCTACTCCCCACGCCAGTCCGGGCCATCCTCTGGAAGGATTTCAACGTCTTCCGCCGGGATGTGCGCAACATGTCGCTGTTGATCTCGCCGCTGATCCTGGGGATCATATACTCCGCGGCGATCTTTCGCATGGGTGGACAACCGCCGGCAGGCAGGGGGGAAGCGCCAGCCTTGTTCATGGACGCCATGCAAACCGTGCTGGCTTTCAGCAGCGTCGGGATGAGCCTGTTCGTCGGCTGGATCCTGCTGGTCCGCCTGGCCGGCATGGCCTACTCCTCCGAGGGAAAGAATTACTGGATCTTGAAATCCGCCCCCGTGCGCACCATCCACCTGGTGGTTGCCAAGTTCCTGGTGGGATACCTGCCCGCCTTTGCCATGGGCCTGGTCTTCCTGGTGCTGATCGCCTTTGTGCAGAAAATGACCCTGGGCGCGTTCCTCTTCAGCCTTCTCGCCATGACCATGTGCCTGGCCGGGATGAATGGCCTGCTGTTGGGCTTTGGCGCGGCCGGCGCCAGGTTCGACTGGGATGACCCGCGCAAGATGAACGCCGGCAGCCTGGGCTGCCTGGGCCAGGCCCTCACCTTTGCCTTCCTGCCGCTTGCATTTGGATTGTTCATCGCCCCGGTATGGCTGGCTTCGGTCTTCAGCTGGCCGCTGATCTATGGCTACCTGGCCGGGGGCATCCTGGGCGTGGTCGTTAACCTGGTTGCCGCCCTCCTGCCGCCCTGGCTGGCGCGGAAGAAGGTGGAGAGGTTGAATGAGGGGTAAAACCGGGAACGTTTCCTAAGCCAGGATTAACATCCGCGCAACGCCAGCGTGATATCATTGATCCAGGAAGCGCTCAAGGAGTAGAAACCATGTATGCCAGAATCACAACCACGCAATTCTCACCTTACCGGCTGGATGAAGCCATCACGGTTGCCAGGGAGAACACCCTCCCGGCCGCCCGGCAGCAGTGTGGATTTAAAGGCTACCTGATGATGGTGGATCGCAGCACTGGAAAAGGAATTACCATCACGCTGTGGGAAGATGAAAATGACCGTGCCGGAACCAGCCCCGAAAGCGCCTATTATCGCGAATCGATTGGGCAGATCGTGCCTTTTCTGACCGATGCTCCCATCGTTGAAGATCTAGAGCTGGTCATCCAGGAGTAAATCATGGGTCCCACCCAAACTGTCGTTGAAGGGAAACCAACGGATTTTTCCGCCTTGCCTCCCATGGAGACGATCAATGCCACGCTTGAGGCAGTCAGGGCACGCGGCATTCATGCTGAGCTGGTTGACACGAAGGAAGCTGCGCTGAAGCGCGTCCAGGAGCTGATCCCGCCCGGCGCAGTCGTGATGACAGGCGGATCGGTCACCCTGAAGGAAATTGGCTTTGAGGCGCTGTTGATCAGCGGAGACCATCCATGGCGGAATTTCAAAGCCGACCTGCTGGCTGAAAAGGACCCGGCCAGGCAGTCCGAGATGCGCCGCCAGGGCATACTGGCGGAATTCTTCCTGGGCAGCGTGAACGCCCTGGCCGAAACCGGCGAGCTGGTCTTTGCCAGCCGAACCGGGAGCCAGCTGCCTGCCTATGCCTTTTCCAGCCGCAACGTGATCTGGGTGGCAGGCGCCCAGAAGATTACCCCCAGCCTGGAGCTGGCAATCTGGCGCATCCGCGAATATGTGCTGCCTTTGGAGGACAAGCGCATGAAAAGCATCGGCAACCCGGCCGGCAGCAAGATCGGCAGGATCCTGATCATGGAGGATGAACCCGCCTTCATGCACCGCAACCTGCACCTGATCCTGGTCAACCAGGTGCTGGGGTACTGAAACAAGATTAAAACAAACAGGCGCCTTTCGGCGCCTGTAAGTTATTTTGCGGAAGAGCTATTTACTGAACGGATTTTCCAGCGGAAGGGTGGACCCCAGCGTGGCCATATAGTTTTCAATGCTCATCGGGATAAAGCAGGATTTGATAAATACGAGGTCCATATCTTCATCCGCCACAAAAGCCATGCCCTGTCTGGCGTATAGATAGGTCATGGCCGCTGGAAGATAATTACTGTAGACAGTCTTCTCTGGTTCTCCATATTGCTGCTTGATCTCAGACCAGGCCGGGGCGCTGGTTTCATCCACAAACTCGGTAACCTGGGTCACAAGATCGCTCTTAATGCCGAGCGTGTTATATTGATTTGGATTGGAGGTGACATAGGTCAATATCTCCAGGCCGGAATCCTGGCTGGCGGCCAGAGGCTCTCCCAGAATCTGGATTGCTTCGGCCCGGCTGGTCTTTCCAGGCTGGATCCCGTTCAGGCAGGCAGGGCCGGCTTGCGAATTGGCCGGAGCGGCGCCCGTTGGAGCGGGGCTGGCTGCAGCGGGAGCCTCGACGGATGGGACCTGTTGAGGCACCGCCGAAGCGGTTGGGAAATTGCATGCCAGGCTGGCGGCCGCCAGGAGGCTGGCTGCCGCAAGCAAGCCAAGAAGCCGATTATTTTGGGTTGCCATTGTCATATTCCACACCCGCAAAGATATTGCTGAGAATATAATCGTAACGCTCCTGGGAAGAGGCTTTCAACCGGGCAGGATCATAGACGTACATCATGGCTGATTCGGCCATGTCTTCCAGCGGGCTGACATTTGTTCCATAAGTGGTTGGGGGCACATCGCTTTCATCTGCGTAAAGTCTCCACTTGCTTGGGGGCTCGGTATATTTCCAACCGTTTGGTAACAACTGGGCCTCTTCGTCTTTAAACGGCCGGGTGGCCTCGATGTAATTAAGGGTTTGCGGCGACTTGCACGGGTTTTTATAGATCGTATTTCCGTCTTTATGATACTGGTAGGCGTGGATGAGTTCGTGCAGTATGGTCGCCTTGAACTGTTTATCGTTATCACCGGGGAAATCCAGGGTGGAGCTTGCAGCAAGATCGAAAACGCGGATGGTCGGCTTGGATTCCGTGCACTTGGCATCCGTCTTGCGGTCGCACGGGTAATACGCACCCAATGTCTTCGGATCGGGTGATCCGTCTTTATTGATAAATGCCGCACTGCGCACGATCCGGTCGAGGGAAATATTCTTAAGGAAGCCGGGGGGCAGCCCTTTTAGAACGTCGTTCAGCAATACCAGTTCATGTTCGCTCCAAGCTTTCTGCGTATACTGGTCGTCCCCGAAACTGTCTTCCACCCGGATGCCGTAGGTCGTATAAATGGATTCTGAGCTGATCTGGGCTGGCTGGCTGGTTTGGACCAGGTTGACGTTGAAGGTAAGGTGAATGGTCAGGCTTCCGCCGGTGGAACCCGGTGCAGACACGCTCCCGCTGGCTGAGACGTCATCGAACGTTCCATCGCCGCTGTTAACAGCCAGTTGTTGTTGAAATTGCAGGAATTGCAGCCGGTTCGGATTCCTGGTATAGGTGCCGGTGAAGAGCACCCGCCCTGTGGCGGTATAGTTGCAATGCATTTCCCCACCCGAATAGTTTTTTTCGGGGAAATTCTTTATTTGGTCCATCAGCAGGGTGAACGTCCCATCTGGCAGGAGGTCCAGCACTGCGTCGACGTTATTCATTGGGCATACACCTTTAAGATCAACTCCGCTGAGCTGCTCCCGGTAATCCCAGATTAGATCGCCTTTCCCGGTGTATTTGATCGACTGTGTCTCCTGGGCGTGGGCGGAAAGAGATCCCGCTGCCAACAGCAAACAGATCAGCATGAATATAAGGTGTCGCCGGAGGAATTTGGCCTTTTCCTTCATTTCCACTCCTTTTCTACAAGCTGATTTTTGCCCTGACTCAGAAATAATATCGCGATCATTAAAAGATGTATGGGTATTATCTCATAAAAATAAGACTCGTTTAGATTGTATAATTGGCCTTGGCATGTTCAAATATATCCTGTTCATTGTGTTAAGCCTTAACCTGGCTGCCTGCACCGCCAGCCCAACGCCTGTTCCCACCCCCGCCGCGGACCAGGTCGATGCCGAGGAACAGGCTGTCTATGCCTTCCTGCTCCCCAAAATGTACAAAAACCATGGGTATGTCATCATGGCTCTCACCACCACCGGTCCCACCGGAGTGGACAACACCTCCCAAACCCTCGACTACGTCCTGAAGAACTTGCACGACGTAGCCTCCGAAACAGTCGCCAGTTTTCGGGCGCGAAACGATACCTCTCAGCCTCTGCGTAAGGACATGGACCTCGGCAGCCCTTACACCCTGCTGACCCAGGCAGCCAGGAACCAGATCTTCAGCCAGAACCAGAGCGGCTGGGATATCTTCTATAACCGCTATCCTCAGGCGCCCGGGATCACCACCCTGTCACGCGTCGGTTTCAATGCCGCGCTGGACCAGGCCCTGGTGTACATCGGCACCCAGAGCAACTGGCTGGCCGGCGCGGGCTATTATGTTTTGTTGAAAAAAGGGTCGTCAGGCTGGAACATCGACCAGCAGGTGATGACCTGGATCTCTTGACCAATGTCATTGCGAACCCGGCGCTCTTTGCCGGGTGAAGCAATCTCTCCCACAGTGTCTAACGGAGAGCCGGTGTTCTTCCGGCTCGAAGCAATCTCATGTTCGGTGGGGAGATTGCTTCGGCAGGGAACGCCTCGCCTTGACACTTTCCGTAGATTTAAGAACACCCTGATTGCCAAAGCAATTTCCCTTTATTCAGGGATACCACTTCGATTACAATCACGCCATGTCGCGTTTTAATTCTCCATTCCTCTGGTTCATCCTGACCCTGGTGATCGTCGCCGGACTGACCGCCTTCGGTCCGCGCGAGCAGACTCTGGGCGATAATGTCCGCATCATTTATTTGCACGGCGCCTGGGTGCTGACGGCAGAGATCGTTTTGGGCCTTTCGGCCCTCGCCGGTTTGCTCGGCATCCTTTTTCGCCGGAAAAACCTCCATCGCTGGTCGGCGGCCCTGGGGATCACCGGCCTGTTCTTCTGGGGGACATCCCTGCCGCTCTCCTTGTGGGCCATGCAGGCCAACTGGAACGGGCTGTTCCTCTCCGAGCCGCGCTTCCGTGTGGCTGTCATTTTCACTGTGACCGGGGTGCTGCTGCAACTGGGCCTGATGCTGCTGGCCCGCCCGGTCTATACTTCCCTTTTCAATGTTCTCTTTTTTGCCGCCCTGCGCATTGCCCTGGCGCGTGCCGGCAACGTTCTGCATCCGCCGCCGTCTCCCATTTTTAGTTCGGGGATCCTGTCACTGCAGGTTTTCTTCATTGTGGTCATCCTGGCCACCACGTGCGCGGCCTGGTTCCTGACACGCTGGTTGCTGCAAAGACAAAGGTGAAATGCAGACCTCCCTGCGCTGGCAACTGGCCGCATTCACCTTCATCCGCATGGTTTTCAACACCCTGCACCGGATGGTTTATCCGTTCCTGACGATCTTTGCACGCGGCCTGGGCGTGGACCTGACAACCATTTCCTATGCCCTGACCGCCCGCAGCGTGGTGGGCACCATCGGCCCGTTTGCCGCCTCGGTTGCCGACCGGCGCGGCCGGCGTTTCGGCATGCTTTTTGGCGCAGGGCTTTTCATGCTCGGAGCAGGTGTGGTGGTCTTTTGGCCGAGCTTCCCCGGCCTGACCATCTCGTTGGTGCTGGCAACCCTTGGCAAGTATATCTTCGACCCGGGCATGCAGGCATATATTGGCGACCGCGTCCCGTATGAACAGCGCGGCCGGATGATCGCCTTCACCGAGTTTGGCTGGAGCCTGGCTTTCGTGGTCGGAGTCCCCCTGATGGGTTTCCTGATCGCCCGCAAAGGCTGGATGGCGCCTTTCCCGCTGATGGCCCTGCTGGGTGTCTTGATCGTTGGCGGCCTGATCTGGATGCTTCCAAAAGAACTCCCGCAAGCCAACCCGGCGCGCTCGCGCGACAATTTTCGCTCGGTTCTGACCTCCCTTCCCGCCCTGACCGGCCTGGCCATTGGTCTGCTGGCCACCGCCGCCAATGAACAGGTCAACCTGGTCTTTGGCGTCTGGCTGGAGGATTCCTTCGGTCTCAAGATCGCCGCCCTGGGGGCCGCATCTGCCGTGATCGGCATCTCCGAAATGGGGGCTGAGGGTCTGGTGGCCGCCTTTGTCGACAGGCTGGGAAAACCGCGTGCCATTGCCCTCGGGCTGGCGGTTAACTCGCTGGCAGCCCTGGCTCTGCCCTGGCTTGGCCGGACTGAATTCGGTGCGTTGGCCGGCCTGTTTTTCTTTTACATCTCCTTCGAATTCACCATTGTCAGCTACCTCCCTTTAATGACCGAGCTTCTCCCCAGGGCGCGTGCCACGCTGATGGCTTTCAACGTGTCCGCGCTTTCCTTTGGCCGTGCCATTGGCGCCTTCCTGGCCCCCCGCTTGTATGGATGGGGGTTCCTGGCAGTGGCGCTCGGTGCGGTCGGTTTTAATCTGCTGGCATTATTGGCCGTCAGCCGACTTCGAAAAGAGCATCATTAACCCCGGACATTAACCTAGGACTCCGACGTCTCCAGACGTCGGAGTACCTGAATTCGGAGACTTCGTACTCCGCCATTCACCATATGATGGAGCGCTCATGCTGATCAAACCTTTCAAACTGGAACGCTACTTTGCCCAATACGAATTCAAAGTGAAATACCTGCTGAGTCCCTCGGACTGCGAGGGACTGACGATGCAGGAATTGCTCCAGATGGCCAGCCCCGAAAGCCTTGCGCTTTGGCAGGGGTTAAAATTAAGCTACACAGAGAGCCAGGGGCATCCCCTGCTGAGAAGTGCGGTCGCCGGTCTCTACGAGGATATTTCCCCCGAAAATGTCGTGATTGCCGCGCCTGAAGAGGCCATCTTCATTGCCATGCAGACCCTCCTGAAACCCGGTGACCAGGTCATTGTCTTGTCGCCTGCCTACCAATCCCTTCATGAGCTCGCCCGTTCGATCGGCTGCGAGGTGATTGACTGGAATCTGCAACTTGGTGCAGATAAACGCTGGCATCTTGATTTTGATCAACTTGAATACAGTCTGACGGACCGAACGCGCCTGCTCGTGATCAACTTCCCCCACAACCCCACCGGTGTTACGCTCACTCTTGGCGGGTTGGAAGAGGTCATCCGGCTGGCACGCGCGCATGACCTGTACTTGTTTTCGGATGAAATGTACCACCTGCTCGAGTATCCACCCTCGGTGGAACTGCCGCCGGTGTGTGGCGAGTACGAAAAGGGCATCTCCCTGTCCGGCCTGTCGAAGTCCTTTGCCCTGCCTGGGCTGCGCCTGGGCTGGCTGGCTACGCAGGAGAGCGCATTGATCGAACGCTGGCTGGCCTTCAAGGATTACACCACCATCTGCAACAGCGCCCCGGCGGAAATCCTGGGCCTGATCGCCCTGCAGAACATGGAGCGGATCTTGGCCCGCAACCTGGATATCATCCGGGCGAACCTGGAGAGTGCTGGACGGTTCTTTAACGACCACGCGCAATATTTTAACTGGTTCCCCCCGATGGCCGGTTCCGTGGCCTTCCCGGAATGGTTGGGACCCGGGCCGGTGGAGCAGTTCTGCCAGGCTGTCCTTGAAAAGCAGGGTGTCATGATCGTTCCCGGCAGCCTGTTTGATTTTCCCGGGAACCATTTCAGGATTGGGCTGGGAAGGAAGAACCTCCCGGAGGCATTGGAAATGGTTGCAAAGTATCTTGAAGGACAAAAAGGGGTGTAAAATCTCTTGTCACGCCTGTCTTGATCCCGGACTCCGACATCTCCAGACGTCGGAGTCCAGTTCGTGAAATTCGTGATAAAAATTGTACCCAAAAATAAGGAGTTGCAGTATGCAGGATCAAATCAAGCAGCAAATCGAACGGTTGCGCAGCCAGGGAGCCACCTATGTCGATGCACGCTGGTATCCCTTCGAAGAATCCAACCAGTTGCTGATGTGGAACGGCAACCTCAAGAATGCCAGCGCCAGCCGGGAAAGCGGGATCGGCATCCGCGTCCTCTATCAGGGCGCCTGGGGCTTCTCTGCCTCCTCGGACCCGGGTAACCTGGCCGGATTGTTCGACCAGGCCCTCGAAAATGCGCGCGTGGCGGCTGAACGGGTTACCTTCCCGGTGCGGCTGGCCGAGAAGGAAGCGCTCCAGGCCAGTTTTGAGAGCCCCTGCCGCATCAACCCCTTCGAGGTCGCCTTGGCCGACAAGGTTGCATTTCTAAAGGAAATGGACACACAGTTGGATCAGAAAGGCGTATTCCAGCGCATCTGCAACCTGACGTTTGTCCGCAAGCAGGTCGTGTTCCTTGACTCGGAAGGCAGCCAGGTCGAGAAGCTGATAACCGAGGTCTTCGCCGGACTGCAGGTGAATGGGCTGGATGAAACGGGGGAAACTTTCGAGCGCAGCTTCCGCCTGGGCCGGCATGGCAGCAGCCGCGGCTGGGAGAGTCTCGATCAGCCCTTCTTTGCCGAAAATGCCGAACGCATCGTCCGGGAACTGAACCAGGTGTTGGCCGCGGAAGCCTGCCCCCTTGATGAGCGTTCCGTCGTTCTCCTGCCGGGCATCATGTACCTGCAGACACATGAAACCATCGGGCATGCCCTGGAGCTGGACCGCATCCTGGGCTACGAACTGGCCTACGCCGGCGGCTCGTTCGTCACCCTGAACGATTTCGGCAAGCTGCGCTACGGCTCGGAGAAGCTGACGGTGAGAGCCGATGCCACCTTGCCAAATAGTCCCGGCAGCTTCGGCTTCGACGATGACGGCGTCCCGGCGCAAAACAACCTGCTGATCGACCGGGGCATCCTGGTTGGCGCCATCACCGGCCGCCAGATGGTCGAGGAAGCCAATGCCACCGCCCGGCGGCAGATCTTCTCCGGCAGCAGCGGGGCGGACCGGGCAACTGCCTTCTACCGCGTCCCGATCGAACGCATGACCAACATCAACATTGACCCGGGCCAGGATGGCACCCTGGACGATATCATCAGCCAAACCGGCAGGGGCATCCTGCTGGACGGCGACCGCAGCTGGTCGATCGGCTCGAACCGCGAGCAGTTCCACTTTGCCACGGAGATCGGCTGGCTGGTGGAGGATGGAAAGATTACGAAACCGGTCAAGCGCTCCACCTATAAGGGTGACACGCTTAAATTCTGGAACTCGCTCTCAGCGGTGGGAGACTCGTCCACCTGGGAAGTCAAATACGTGGATAATTGCGGGAAAGGCCAGCCCAACCAGGTCATGCAGATGGGTCATGGAGTGCCGGTCTGCCGCTTCGACAACGTCCGGATTGGAGAATAGCCATGCAGGAAAAGATCATCCAAACCTTGCAGGATTTACGCCGCTATGCGCTCGGGAAAGGCTATGAGATCGAGTTGTACTACCACGAAGAGGACAGCTACCTGATGCGCTTTGCCAACTCGGCCATCTCGCTGAACACCAATGAGCACCTGATCCGCCTGGCGATCACGGCCTACGCCGGCAGGCAGCGCGCCAGCTACTCGCTCGTCACCGACCTGGAAAAGGTGGACGAAATAAAACGCGCCATCGACACGGCCGCTGGAATGGCCGTACATGCCCAGCCCCTGACCTACCAACCCACCATTCCAACCTTTACCGAATCGTTCGTGGACGAAAGCGGCTGGGACCCGGCTCTGGCAGGCATGAGCAGCGCAGAGAAACTGGCCTATTTCAACCAGGCGGTCAAAGGATTGGAGACCGGCGAGATCAAGCTGTCCGGCATATTTTCCAGCGGGACAAACACCATTGCCCAGGTCACGACCCGCTCGGAGCACAGTCAGTATTTCAAGACCTCGGATGCCCAGGTCTCGCTTGTCCTGGCGCATGCCCGGCTCAAGTGGGAAGTGACCGCCGAGCAGTCTGCCCAGAAGAAGACTGACCTGGATCCTTCCGTCCTCCAGCAGGAACTGGCCTGCCTGCTGGAGCATTATCAGAACGACGCCCCGCAGCAGATCCCGCTGGGCAGCTATGACATTGTCTTTGGTGCGGCCGCCGTGGCCGATTTGCTTACATACATGGGCTGGATCGCCTATAACGGCGGTTCGCTGAAGCGCGGCTTATCCATGCTCGCCGAAGACCAGGTTGGCAGGAAGGTTTTTTCGGAACATTTCACCCTGATCGACGACCCTGAACGGCTCGAGACCTATCCCTTTAAACGCGACCTGACCGGATTGGTCCGCAAAGCCTGGCCGATTGTCCAAAATGGCGTTTTCCAGGGTTTCATCTGGTACCAGGATGACGCCGACGAATTTGGCGCCAAACCCACCGGACATACCGTCCTTCACAAAAGCCTGGTCCTGAGCGGCGGCGACCGGGAAGTCGAGTCGCTTGAGCAGTTGGTAAATGCGCAGCGTGAAAACGATGTTCTCTATATCCCCTTCCTGCATTACATGAACATCGTCAACCCGACCAAGGGGATCGTCACCGGCAGCTCGCGCTTTGGCGCCCTGCTGCTGAAAAAGGACGGCTCCGTGGTGGTCCCTTACAACGTCCGCCTGACCCAGAGCCTGCTGGACATCTTCGGGGATAAAGTGGCCTGGGTCTCGAAATCCACGCTGCCGTATAACACTTCCTCCAGTTATGGCGCTCGCAACCCGACCGCCGTCCTGGTGCCGCGTTTCATGCAGGTAAATGGATTGGAGATCTCGCATTCGAACGCGTCTTATTAATCCGGCTAAATGTCATTGCGAGCCGCGTTCTTTGCGGCGAAGCAATCTCATCCCAACAACCATGAGATTGGAGATCTCGCCTTCCAATTCGTCGTATTAGGATTCCATTTTCAATAGAGTAAAGTGCCCGGCATATCGGATATACCGGGCACTTGCTTTGTCCCCAACCTCGTCCAAGTCCGATACCAGGGTGGCAGCAGTATCCAAACGGTTATTTTCTGTGACGCCATAATCCATTGTGAAATGATGTAGCAAAGATTTACTACATGGATTCATGCTCACTCTTCAGCCTCGATGCGATCCACCTGGACTTGCGAACCATTGTAATCCGGCACATTACTGAATAACGTGCCATAAAGGTGAACGATCCTGCCGCTGTTGCGCAGCGCCACGATCTGCGCTTGTACCACCGGATCCATGGAATCGATGCCGAAATAGATGATCTGCCCGTTGGTCCACAACTCAAAATAGTCATCATACTGAGCTCCAGGCTCCGTACTCTTTATGACGCCCCGCCAATCAGCGATCTCTTCCGTGGTGCCGGGCGGCATATAGCCGCCTGAGGCTTGTTCTTCGATGCGGTCCACTTGGATCTGCGAGCCGTTGTAATCGGGCACATTGCTCAGTAATGTGCCATAAAGATTAACGATCCTGCCGCTGTCGCGCAGCGCCACGATCTGCGCCTGTACCGCCGGGTCCATGGAATCGATGCCAAAGTAGATAAACTGTTGCCCCAAGTCCTGCCGCTCAAAGTAGTCATCATACTGTGCGCCGGGCTCCGTACTCTTGATGACGCCCCACCAGGCTGCTATTTTTTCTGAAGTGCCGGGTGGCATATAGCCGCCTGAGGCATTATCTTCCGTGTCGCCGCCGCCTGCCGTTGCGGTTGCCTGAACGGTTATGGCAGGTGTTGGGCTTGTTTGGGCTGCGGGACCACACTCTCCGCGGAAATAAGCCCACTCGTCACAGATGCTGCCGTCGGGAAAAGTACATATTCCGTTTTGGCTGCCATCAGCAGCCATCTGAATTTCGTGTTGGTTGCCATTCTGCTCGCAATAGACCGAGGCGGGATTCGGCATATTCGGCTGGGGTATTTCCGTCCCTGCAGAGTTCAGATGTCTGGACCCGAAATGACGTACAGGCCGTCAGTGCCATCAAAATTATTGTGAATGTAATGATCCTTTTCATTTTTTCCTTCTTTCTGGTGAGAGAGAAATCCAACAGTTTGGGTGGTTTATGGAGACAGTTTGCTTTGTGCACCAATTCACATACAGACGATGGAGAATAAAATATGTTCCTGACTATTTATTAAGGTAACCGTTTCAGATGAAAACGCCTCACCACAACGACCAAATGCACACCATCCACTTACTTTGCGTCAGCAAGGTTATTCGTACCTGCCAGTACGTCTTCCAGTAAAATCCTCAGCATTTTTTCAGGTTCTTCAAACAATGGACTGTGTGCAGAATGTTCAAAGGTGTAATAACCTTTCATAGGTGCTTGTAGCTTCTCTAAATAGTCTTTTGCCAAAGTGGAAGAGCATGTGTAATCGTATATGCCACCAAAGAAATAGACGGGGATTTCAAGCTCAGGCACCTTGATGGTCAGATCCGTGGCCATCATTTCATCCCAGAAGGGACTAACACCGGATTGAGATTTGCCGCGCCACATATTGACCTTTTCCAATAGTGTGTACCCTCGGAATATCAACGACGGTAGAAAGATACCAGTGATTACCGATTTCATGGCATGTGTCGTGCCGATACCAAGACTGTGCATGGCTTCGTCACGCAAGGCAAGGTATGTTTCCGGTGTGCCATCCGTCATAGTGACTGGTGCTGCCTCAAGTTCTCGCGCCATTCTTGTGTTCCCGTTCTCTTGGAACTGCTGAAGCATATACTCGTACGCCAATCTTTCAGATTTGAATTGATTCGACATCTGAGCCACACCAATGTAGGCGTAGTACAACTCCGGTGCCCGTGCAGCCGCCTGGATGCCAATAAAGGTTCCCCCCGAATGTCCCATCAGGTATATTTTTTCCTGACCGAAGCGGTGACGCAAGTAATTCGTCACCGCCAGCGTGTCAGAGATTAATTGCTCCGCAGTCATCGTCTCTGGTGCAATGTCGGTACTGTAGGAGATTCCTGAACCACGCTGTTCCCACCAAACGACGGTGAAATAATCTTCAAGACCTGTAGGGTATTTCTGTGTAAGAAAGTAATCAGGCATACCCCCATGCAGGTAAAGCAGCACTGGATGGGTTGCATCTTTGCTGATGATAAACATCCCCTGCTCCACACCGTTGATGTTAACAAACACTTTCTCTGAAATGCTGCCTGCCAGCGGACTTCCGTTTTCATCCAAGAAAGGTTGAGATTTTCCGGGACTGCATGCCAGCAGCACGCCCACAAGGATGAGTAGGCAAGCCAATAAGACAGAAAATATGATCAACATAATTTGCCTTGCTTTTTGTGCGAATGATTGAATGGAAAGTTGCTTTACTTTATTGTCTGTCATTTTCTTTATCCAATCGCCTCATGGACCATCCACCCGCACTCCATACAAGGATTGCGGCCACCAGATAGATCCCAGCCGTAATGGCCAACAAAGGCAGTGTTGGCCCGAAGCCCAGCCCGCGTGCATCCACCAGGTTCAGACTGGCATTGAAGGAAAAGTGGGTGATCACGATTGGAATAAGGCTATTGGGAGTTTTGCTGGATATCCAGGTGAGCAAGAATGTCAGTGAAATAATGCTCACACTAAAGGCGAGAACATAGATCAGTAAGTCAAGACCGGAATAACCACTGAGGAACCATAGGGGCAAATGCCAGAAATTCCATATGAGCCCCAAAATCAGGCTTGCCTTGACCGGCCCATGGGTCTTTTGGAGACGCGGGAGAGCAAAGCCCCGCCAGCCGGCTTCTTCACCGGTTGCACCTTGCAACAGGTTGAGAATGATCAGGCCAGCCCAAAAACCCACTGATAAACCCATATTCCCGGGAACGGCTCCCCCCGCTACCCGATACAGGCCAGCCGCAGCAAAGGCTAATGGAAAAGGGAGCAGTGCAACGAAATACCATCGAACGGCTATTCGATAGGTTAAGAATTTGCCCAGTAGTTGACGGATACCTTTACGACCTGCGAGAACACCTGTCACGATCACGGCAACGAGATTGGGCATCCAGGAACCCAGAATACCAATGATCGGCATCGCCCAGGCTGGCAATGCATCCGGCTGTAATCGCAACATACCCAGAATGACGACAATCAGAGCAAGAAATCCCCAGAAGAACGTGTAGCTGAGCACAAAATATGCCAACAGCGGTCTGCGGACGATAAAGTTGTTTGACTTCCGTTCGGTTGAATTCATAATCTCATCTCCTTGAGCTGAAGAACATCGGGCGAGCCGTATTTAGCAGATCAATTGCTTCCATTTTTCTCTCCATCTTGGCATGCTTAGGATGGTTTCCCAGCCAATCTCAATTTATGCCGGCTTTTGATCCTTTACACCCTTGATCAAAAGCCACAAGTAAAATACTGCCTCTTCAATAAACGCAAACAGGCCAAGTATCATCGTATCGAAGTTGGGAAAAAGGAAGAATAAAACAGCCGATACCGTGTAGCATAGCCCTCCAAGCATCAACAAGATGCCCAGAATTCTGGGAAGGAAACCCGACTTGAAAACCAGATAACCCAGGAGAAGTACCCAAAAGGAAAAAAGCTGGGGGATAAAAGTCCCATATTTGCGCAAATCGAGAAAGAACATCACCAGGGCATTCAATTGATCTGCCTTGAAGGCTGTTAGATAACCAGCGCCACTCGATAGCAGCAGGACAGCCAGATGGTTAAGCTCATTGAGCAGCGAGACAGGGACACAGACCAGAGCAAATATGACCATAAGCGCTGCAATGGTTTTGTTAACCGGTTTGAGGATTTGGTATAAAATCAGCGGCAATGCCATCAATAGCGCCTGGCGGATCAGATCGCTCACCAGGGAGAAACGGAAGAGCGCTTCAGACGCCGCAATATTCCTGGCGGTTGCCGTGGCGTCTGCCGGCACGATCATGCCCGGAAGAATAAAAAGTTCAGTGGACATCCCCAGGAAAAATACGATCAGGAACACGAACGCTGCAACTCTTGCGGTCTTTTGGGGCGAATTCATGTTCATTTCTTCCTCCATTATTTCCATTTATTTTTTGCTCATGTCTTGCGGGACTGGCAATCCAGCCTCATTTTCAGGACTGCCAGTCCCAAAGTGCGTAAAATCGATCCGTTATCCTGTTTTTGCAGACAGGGCAGCGATCGCAGATGGTTTGAATCCCTTCGCGATCAGCCAGATAGCGAAAACCAGTTCCTGCAAGCCTATTGGGATGTGCAAATAGGTGTGAGCCGACTCCAATCCAAAATCGCGGGTGAATGAAGCCAGCACGGTTGCTGCAAGTGCCAGGACAGCGCCGAGAACACCCCAGCCTGACAACCAGCGGGGGATGAGCTTTGATCTATACAATATTGCGTAATACATCAGGACTCCCAGGGAAAAGGCAAGCCCCGATATTACAGAAATCTGCCAGTCACGCAGCGCCAACAACAACGTGCCCAGGGTTTGAAATGAAGATGCTTCAGGGGCCCCTGCTGCAATGAATTCCTGGCTCAATGTCAATAGTGACAGCAGGCTGAGTGTGCCGATGAGAACGAATACATTCTCAACGACCCTAAACCCGACAGAACCAAGCGCCAGAGCTCCGTTGGATTTTTTCAAGAGTGGATACAACCCGATTGCTATGCCAGCGCCAGCAGCGGCCCAGATAAACTCCAGCAGAGCCGCGAGGATGATCTGATTTGGATTTCCAGCCAGTTGATTGAGATAGTCCGGGGAATTAATCGAAATGGCCAGCGAGGGGCCAAGGATACTTGTAACGGTGCAAACGATGAATAATATGCCCACGGTGATAGCTGTCTTTCTATAGGTGTTCATTTTAGGTCTCCTTTTTTTGAACGATATGGATGAGTTTCATTGAATTGGACTTGCACAAAATTGTGGTAGCCACCCGGTTACCGGGGGTCGAAATGGGCTAAAAATGTCATCAAAGGCAATTCCTTTCCAGGCAGCATATACCTGTTACCTATTTGAGGTCTGACTGATCCGCCGGGCCGGGTTCAAGAGGACAGACCGAGACCAATGGCATGCCCAGATCACGCACTTTTTTGAGCAAGCCATGCAGCGCGGCCTGGTCAACCACCGGGCCGGTTAGAAGCGTGTCGCCGTCCACTTCCAGAGTGATGATCAGGCCGTCAAACCAGTCTGTCCACTGACTACCCAAATAGCCCTTGAGCCTGATCTGGTAGACCACGGGTTGATCCGAATTAGTTTTTGGTTCGAGTTCGTTTGACATCCCTTTGTACCTGTTGCGGCCGGTCATTCCAGCCTGTGCCACGTATTCAATGTACAGGGAATATATCGGCCATACGGTACTATCGTATAGCTACTAAAGTATTATTATGGGGTACTGTTTTTGAGGTAGAGAGGGGAGAAGTCCCAAGCTATGGCTTTATAGACCGCTGGCTAAAGCCCCCTTGAGGGTGTGTGCGGTTCCCGATACCAGGCTTGCGGGCAAATGATCGTTCAGGCTACAACAGGCCCAACTCGCGGGCGCGTGCTATCGCTTCGGTCCGACTTTGAACCTGTAATTTGTCAAAGATTTTCTGGTTGTATCCCTTGACCGTACTCAAAGCCAGGAAAAGCCGCTCGCTGATCTCACGATTCGAGAGTCCCTGGGCGACAAGTTGTAGTACCTTTAACTCCCGTTGGCTTAATGGCCCGATCACGGGTTGGGCGAGGGGCAGATCAGGTATGTCTTTGCTCGTCTGCGCCTCAGCCTGAAATGCGGCCAGTAACTTACTGATATAGTCCGGCATAATCCCACGAGCAGCCGCTTCGGACAATATTTGAGCCATTGGCTCGCCTTCATCGACGAAGATGCGGACGTAGCCTTCCGGCACGGCCAGGGTCAGGGCACGCTCCAGCGACACGAGAGCAGGCGTAATGTTGCCCTGTGCCTGGTGAGCGAGTGCCTGCAGCACCAAAATCTCGATCACGCTGCCCATCCGTTTCCCTGCTTCCGCCGCTTGCAGGAGGCGCTCCAGCAGGCCGGTTGCTGCGTGAATGGCACCAGTCTCGCGGTCGCTTTTATACCGGGCGATGAGCACCCGGGCCAGCGTCACGTGCTCGAACTCGCGCAGGTAGCCGGGCGCATCGTCAACGGAAATGCCCTGCGCGCGTACCCACTCCAGGGCTTTGGCCAATATGCCCTGCGCCACCCATATCCGGGCTTTCATGGCAGATATCGGACAGAAGTCAGGCAAGGGTGACCGGATATACAGGCGTTCCGCTTCATCCAAAAGTGCGAGAGCCCCTTCCAGGTCGCCCTGTGCTGTCTTGAGCCGGGCCTGGTCAATACACAAACGGTAGCGCAAAACAGGGTGCTGCACTTTTTCGCCCAGTTCCCTGCCTCTCTGTAATTGCTGCGCGGCCGCCTCCAGGTTCCCCTGTTCAAGATACAGCTTACTTAATCCCCTGTACAAGTCAGCAGCATCGAGAGGAATTGGTTCACCCTGATCCATTACAAACTGCAATAACTGTTCGAGCGTATTGATCGCCTCGTGAAGATGCCCCAGAGCCAGCCGGATATCAGCCAGAACAACAGACGTGCCGATTGCATCCGGGAGGTTGCCGGCTTTCCGCAGTTTCATGGTGTAATCGGCGAAGACCCGCCCGGCTGCTTCCAGGTCCCCGCCGGCCCAGTGGGTCATCCCCAGGAGCATGGATGCCTGTCCGCGCCTGTAATGATCTGCTTCTGGCGCGAGCTCGAGTACCCGGCTGGCGTATCTGACCGTATCCGGTATATCGCCGAGTGCCTGGGCGATATAGGCGCGGCCGACAGCAATTGCCGCCGCAAGAGATTGAAATTGTTCTTTATCTGCAACGACCATCTTAATGGATGGGGTTTCCAATTTTATTTTCATAGAATCCGCCGGTTCCAACCATCTTTCGGCGTCGTTCAGTCGGGCCTGCGCGGCTTCCATATTACCAATACCCAATAATGCATAGGCATACCAAACACTGAGCACAGGACGGGCGTGAACCAGCTCTTCCGGCAGCCTCTTTACCCAGCCAAGCCATGCAGCGGGCTGGATACTCCCCTGCTCTGCCGCCGGCCAGGCCAGTTCGATCAAGCCGGCCGCGCCCTCGAAATCTTGAGCAGCCAGCGCATGCCGGATGGCATCGGAGCGCAGGCCGTTGCGCTCATACCACGCGCTCGCCCGCTGGTGCAGGCTGGATACCTGCCCAGGCTGCGCCTCCATCAGGCGCGCCCGCAGTACCTCGGCGAAGAGGTGGTGATAGCGATACCACTGGCGCTGGTCATCCAGCGGGATGAGGAACAGGTTGCTGCGTTCCAGGGCTGCCAGTGTTTGCTTGCCATCTTCCCGTTCCGTGACCGCATTGCACAGCGCAGCGCAAAGCCTGTCGAGAATGGCGGTCTGGAGCAGGAAGCTGCGGATCTGTTCAGGCTGGCGCTGCAGAACCTCTTCGACCAGGTAGTCCAGCACAAAGCGGTGGCTGCCGGTGAAAGCCTGGATAAAACCGGCCGTGTCTGAGCGCCCCTGTATCGAAAGCGAAGCCAGTTGCAGTCCGGCGATCCAGCCTTCGGTGCGGGCTTCCAATGCGGCGATGTCTGCCTCGGAGAGGTTCAGCCCCATCATCCGGTTGAGAAATTCGGCGGCCTCGGCGGGTGTAAAACGCAGGTCGGCCGCACGCAGCTCGGTCAATTGGCTCCGGGCGCGCAAGCGTGACAGGGGTAGCTGTAGATCCTCCCGGGTGGCGATGACTAGGTGCATCCGCGGCGGCAGGTGCTCGAGCAGAAAGGCGAGTGCGTTGTCTATTGGTTTGGAATCAACAATGTGATAGTCGTCCAGCACCAGGATGAAGTTGTCCGGGAGGCTGGTGATCTCATTGATCAGGGCTGTCAGGATCGATTCGATCGGCGGCGGCTGAGGGGACTGGAGAATGGCCAATACCCCTTTCCCCATATTCGCCGCGATCGTCTGCAAAGCCGCGACCAGGTAAGCCAGAAAGCCTGCGGTCTGGTTATCCCCTTCGTCCAGCGACAGCCAGGCAACCGGTCGCCCGCAACCGGCGACCCATTCGCTGACCAGCGTGGTTTTCCCAAATCCGGCAGTTGCTGAGATAAGGGTCAGCTTACAACCCGAAGAGAGACCATCGTTCAATCGCTCGATCAGGCGGGGACGCAGGACAATTTTAGACCGGGGTGGGGGGATATAAAGTTTGGTGGCTAAAATTGGAGCGGACATGGATCAAGTATACAGCACATTCCCAAAATTCAAAAAGCACAACGCCCAGTAACAGCGGGATGGCGCAATAGGGAGATTATATGAATGTCAACCGAATACGAAAAATTCCTTATTGACAGGCCCAAAAAAGCAACTATTATAAAAAACAACACTAGGAAATGCAGATCATGGCAACCTCAACTCAACCGATCCAACCTCTGCCTTCCAGGGATATTGCCCAGGAGAAATTAAAGTTCGGGGAGAAACTCTCCTATTTGCTCGCAACAATGGCCCCGTATCCGTTGTTAGGTTTGACCTCAGGATATCTGATGATCTTCTACACGAATGTCATCGGGTTGAACCCCATCGCCATTGGGACGCTCTTCCTGTTTTCCAGGATCATGGATGGCATCAGTGATCCAATCAATGGGTATTTGATCGATCGTTTACCCAGAACAAAGTTCGGAAAGTATCGCTCTGTGATGATCGGCGGTACGATCGTATGCTGTCTCAACTCTCTGCTGTTATGGTTCGGCCCGGCCTGGGCCACATCGGGCAAGTTGACGATCGCCTATATCAGTTACCTGGTGCTCGGTTTCAGCTTCGACTACATGGATATTCCGAAGAACAGTTTTCTCCCCGCGATGACCGCCAACCCCAAAGAGCGCTCCAGTCTTGGGGTGCTGATGGCACTCGGAACCATTGTATCAGGGATGGCCGTAGCAATTATTGCTCCCCTGATACTGTCAGCTGGAGATCTGAGTCTGAAAGCATTTTCCACGCTTGTCCTGATCGTCACAGGTGCTGTCCTTGTCGTTGGCATCGTTGGAGCATTAGGCGTAAAAGAACGCGTTGTTCCGATTGATATGCAAACCAAGCACTCGCTGAAGGACTACCTGAATATTTTAATCCAAAGGCCTGTTTTCGTGACCTTTATGTACGGTTTGATGTTCTCTGCTGCATTATACATTCCTGGTGCAGTGAGCGTCTATTTCTTTACCTATGTGATGAAAAACCTGGCCCTGGCCAGTGCGGTTGCACCGATACAGCTGGTTGGCCTCCTTCTGGGTATATTCCTGGCCGCGCTAATTTTGCGTAAGCTGGGCAAGAAAAGGAGCTATATTGTTGCCGCGCTGGCGATGATCATTGTTTCTACGATCCGGTGGATAGATCCCACATCGCTGGCATTGATCTACATATCCACCATTTTCGGCGGTTTCATCCTGGGCTCCTTCCAGCCCGTGGTTCAGGTCGTCGCGGCTGACAATATCGACTATGTCGAATATAAAATGAAATATCGCTCTGAAGCCGCCGTGGCTTCGATCGGTTCTTTTGTTGAAAAAGTCTCCTCAGGTATTGCCGGAGCGATCCCGGGCTATGTTCTGGGTTGGGCAGGATACGTAGCCGCCAGCCAGACACAGCCTGCGGGCGTTATCACTGCGATCATCTGGCTTACCATCGGCTCCCCGATTTTCTTTTTTGCAGCTTCGGCCCTTATCTTCGGGTTCGGATACAACCTGGATAAGAATACACTCCAAAAGGTGGAGGTTGAACTAAGCGAGAGAAGAGCAGCAAACCAGGCCTCTCCAAAATAAAGATCGTGGTCGCTATCGAAACCTAAAAGCATGCCCCTGCAGCCAGTCGCCCCTTGGACTGGCTGCAAGCATAAAAAAAGGCCAACAGGTTTCAACCTTCTCGGTCAATTTACCCCACGATGCCATGCAATATGAGCCGCGTCAACCAAAGTTGAAATTCGCCTTGTGCTGCCAGCCCTCGTTCAGCCGCTCAATCAGGCGCGGGCGCAGGACAATTTTTGGCCGGAGCGTGGGGATGTAAAGCTTGGTAAAGAGAAGTGATGCAGACATTCAAGAATTATTATACATCAGCCTATTAATATACCCTTTTCAACCAGGCACAAAATGGTTGTCACTGCTATAATTTCAACTCAGCCCCATGATTACTAGACCGCGCACTTTAGTCCTGCTCCTGCTCCTGGCCTGTCTGGTCCTCTCCGCCTGCCAGCCGGGAAAAACCGTCGCTTCCACCCCCTCGCCCCTGCCCCCTGTTACTCCAATTAACAGCCCCTTCGCCACCGCCAGCGGCGGCAAGTTCTGGCTGGACGGGCATCCCTACTATTTCATCGGCGTCAATTTCTGGCAGGGCATGAACCTGGGCGTGGACGGTCCCAGCGGCAACCGCTCTCATGCTGAACCAGGAACTGGACCGCCTGCAGCAGCTCGGCGTGACCAACCTGCGCATTATGGCCGCCTCCGAGGGACCCAATACCGAACCCCAACGCATGGTGCCGGCACTGATGGATGCGCCCGGAGTGTACGACCAGGCCGTCCTGGATGGCCTGGATTACCTGCTGGATCAGATGAGCCGGCGCGGCATGCAAGCCGTGATGGTGCTCAACAATTACTGGCAATGGTCCGGCGGGATGGCTCAGTACGTCTCCTGGCACGAGCAGACCCCCATCCCCTACCCGGGCGACTACGGCATCTTCATGAAGTACGCGGCAAAGTTCTACGCCTGCGAGGAATGCCAGACCTGGTACCGGGATCACATCCGGGCGATCATCAACCGCACCAACGCCTACACCGGCTTGAAATACCGGGATGACCCGGCCATCTTCGCCTGGGAGCTGGCGAATGAACCGCGCCGCTATCCAGTAAATTGGATCAATGATACTGCCGCCTACATCAAGTCGCTCGATCCCAACCACATGGTCACCACCGGTTCGGAAGGCAATCCGCCGGGCGAGAGCCAGAACTTCATCCTGACGCACCAGGGCGCCAGCATCGACTATGCCACCCTGCACATCTGGCCGGAGAACTGGGGCTGGTATGACCCGACCAACCCTGCCTTGTATGACAACGCTGAAAAGCGCGCCATCAAATACTTCCAGACCCATGCAGTCGAGGCGGTCTCGCTGGGGAAACCGCTGGTGCTGGAGGAATTCGGCCTGGCGCGCGACTGGGACCCCCTGCACGATATCTACAACCCGAATTCACCCACCCTTTACCGGGATCGTTTCTTTACCGCCATGTTCCAGCAGATCGTCTCGGGGATCGCGCTGGGTGAACCGTTGGCAGGCGCCAACATCTGGACCTGGTCCGGTGCGGCCCGGCCTGGCTACGCCTGGATGGGCGACCCGCCGCATGAGACGCCTGGCTGGTATTCTGTCTATAATTCAGACAGCTCCACGCTGGCGGTCATCGCTGAATTTTCCCGGAAAATGACCGAATTGAGCAAATAATTGGTATGACCCTGACCCTTGCGACGAAGCAATCTCCTCCCACAACCATGAGATTGCTTCGCCACCAGGAAAGCACTGGTGACTCGCAATGACACTAAGAATCCTGGAGGAAAGCATGCCAAAGAATCTCTCCATAACCCAATCATTGCGTTTTTTCATCCTTGCCGCCGCCCTGCTGGTGAGCGGGTGCGCAAGAGCAGCAGCCGTCCCCACCGCCCCCCCGGCCTCCGCGCCAGGCCTGCCCACCATCTCGGCCGTTGCTCCCGACAAGACTGAAGTACCCCGCTACGAGCGGCTTGAGCTTTCCGTGGCGCTGAAGGCCCAATATACCAACCCCTACGATCTACGCCAGGTCAGCCTGGACGGGCGGTTCAGCGGGCCCGGGGACCTGCAGATGAAAGTCCCGGGCTTTTGGGATGGGGAAGCCGCCTGGTTGGTGCGCTTTACCCCCTCCCAGGTGGGCGTATGGAGCTACAGCCTGACCGTTAGGGATGCGCGCGGGTCCAGTGCGCCGTATGAAGGCAAATTCACGGTGACAGCCTCGGACCGGCACGGCTGGCTGCAGGCTGGTAATTGGGTCAATCCTGCTTACAGCGGCCATTACCTGGTCTACCAGGACGGCACACCCTTTTACGGCGTGGGACACTGCGACGCGTTCAGCCTTGCTGTGAATGGGGTCAGTGCTGATGCGGGATTTGGCCTTTTTGATGCCATGAAAAAAGCCGGGGAGAATTACGTGGTCTGGTGGCCGCTCTACCAAAATTCTCCCATCTCGACCAGTTACAATGATTATTCCATTGGAAGTCTGAAAATGATCGACCTGACGGTGGCGGATGCCCAGAAGAAAGGGATATTCCTGATTTTTACCATCTGGGATCATCCTGAGCTGCGGGACGACACCCATCCGGGAAATTGGGGGACTGGCAATTGGTCGAGGAACGGTTTCAATAAACTGGGTGATCTCAAATCGTTTTTCACCTCGCCGGAGGCCTGGGCCTGGCAGGAGAATTTCTATCGTTACCTGATTGCCCGCTGGGGCTACAGTCCGGCCATCGGCATGTGGCAGACGGTCTCCGAGATCAATGGGACGAACGCCTATGATCAGACCGATCCCTGGCACAAGAAGGTCAACGATTATTTTGTGGCCAATGACCCCTACCGGCATCCGACCACTGCCAGCCAGTCAGGCGGCGGCGACTCCATTCCCTGGCCGCAGGGGCACAAGGTCATGGATGCGCCCCAGGTGCATATCTACGATCCTCTCAACAATAATCCGGTCGGGGCGGCCAGCGTCCTGGCACAATGGACCTCAACCATGTGGGATGAGGTCGCCAGGCCCAATTGGGTGGGCGAGTTTGGCGTGACCGACAATAATTTATACCCTGAACTGTTCCACAATTCCATCTGGGCCGCCCTGGGGGCGGGCGCAGCCATGACCCCGGCAGAATGGAACAGCGGCGGGGCCTGGGGGGAAATGACCCCTGCCCTGCTCGAGGATATTGGCCGGCTTGCCCGGTTCGTGGCGGGCATGCCCATGGCGCAGTGGAACCCATCGCCATTAAAGGTCAGCAGCAGTGACCCGCAGGTGCGCGGCTGGGGCTTGGCTGGCCGGGATGGCGGTCTTTTCTGGGTGCAGGACTTTTCATTGGAAGGCAGGACCATCGAAGAAGTGCGCTCAGGGCAGACCATCCGCAAGGGAGTCCAGGTGGAGCTCCAGGGAATGGCGGGCGGCGCCTATACCATCAGGCCTTACGATACCTGGCAGGGCACATATTTGACCGCGCTAAGATCTAACCTGTTCGGATGGTAAGGCGTGCACGATCGCCTTGCCGGATTTCAAGTCCGACATGGTCTTCAAGATCGAACGCAAATAATCGGGAAGCGCTTATTGACCAAATATCTTAAATAGGATAACCAGGATCACCAGCGCAATCAGCACCGCCAGGATGATCTTGATGACGCTGTAGGGCCGTTCTCCGTGTACTTCTCCTGTGCGGGCATTCACGACAAAGCGGTAGACTTTGTTTCCATACCGGTAAACGCTCAGCCAGACTGGCAGCAAGATATTTTTGTACGTTGTAGCGCTATATTGGGTCTGGACAGAATGCACGCGTTGTTCATCCCCTCCGATATCCTGGCAGGCGTCCTGGTTGATAACGGCCCCCATTACCTGCTTGGCAGCATTGAATCCCTCCTGGATCGCGAGCTGGCTGATTTCAGCTTTGAACCCGCTCAGGTAGCGCTGATCGTATGGGGCCAGTTTGGAAAGATCCCAGGGTTCAAGCAGATCCAGGTATTTTCCCGGCAGGGCCTGGCTGGCGGCGATCAGGACGTCATTGAAGGCTCGGCTCACGCGCCCGCTGGCGGGGAACCAGCGCGTCTTCATTACCTTGACATCCTGTTCACGACCGTTGACCACCTGCCGGACGGTCTCAAAATAATGCTCCCCGCGTTCGCCTTGATAGGCACTTACCGTATTCGCGTCATAGGTCCAGAACGGCAGGTAAACTCCATTTAACCGCTCACTCGAGGCGCTCTTCTTCAAGGCATTCGGAGCAAACCACAGCCTGCGCAGCCAATTGCTGAATTCAGACATGGCTGCTGTTTTTTCAAGCGCAAATGGCAGGACCGCCTGCGGATTGGCAACCGAGCGCGCATCTGGCGCGACCGTGATCGGTGAACCGCAGAAGGCACACTCGGAAGAAAATATATTTTTTTCCATGGCGGTTTCAGCGCCGCAAGCCGGACATTTCACAACAAAAGCCTGCCCTTGCTGCTGGGAGCCCTGCCCGGTCCCGGCCAGTGCTGCGGTCAGATCGTTCTCCTTCTGGGGATCAGGGACCGGCCCTTCGGCTTTGATCTCGAACGAAGACCCGCAGTGCTCGCAGATCAGTCGGGTTGTCCCGGGTTTATAGGACAGGCTGGCGCCGCAGTTCGGGCAGATGACATTTTCCATATCATTGATTTGGGCTGAAGGTTGCATCCAATTTCTTCCTTTCCTCAAGATATTCCGGCCTGAAATAACGACACTCAGATTTTACTAAACTTTTTATCATCAGGCGGATGAAGTTTGGAATTTCACAAATTCCTTGTTTTTAACCACTCTCCTGGTCCGGGAGGTTTTTATTTTAGAGTAAAATGCAGTCACATTCTCCACATTTCCGGGGAACCAGGTTATGCTCATTCACTCCGCCTCCCAACTTCTCACCCTGCAGGGCGGTCCGCAGCGCGGGCACGCCCTGGGCTCCCTTGGCCTGCTCGAAGACGCTGCCGTGCTGGTTCAAGACGGGATGATCCAGGAGGTTGGCCCCACCAAAGACCTGCTGTCCGCTTACCCGGACGAACCCCGTCTCGACGCCGGCGGCTGCGCCGTCCTGCCCGGCTTCGTGGATCCGCATACCCACGTCATGTGGGCCGGGGAGCGCGCCGCCGAGTTCGAGATGAAAACCGCCGGGGCAGAGTACCTGGAAATCCTGGCCGCCGGCGGGGGGATCCTCTCCACTGTCCGCCAGACGCGCCTGGCTTCGCTCAAAATGCTGATGGATGAAACCCGTCCGCGCCTGCATGGCATGTTCGCCCACGGCACCACCACCGCCGAAGCCAAAAGCGGTTACGGCCTGCAGACCGAAACTGAGATCAGGATGCTTGAAGGTCTGCTCGCGTTGGATGCTGAAGGTCCGCTCGAACTGGCTCCCACCTTCCTGGGTGCGCATGCCGTTGCACCCGAATACCACGACGATCCGCAGGGCTACACCGACCTGATCTGCTGGGAGATGCTGCCCGCCGTCAAGGAATGGTGGGAGGACCAGGATATGTCATTGCCTGCGCCAGTGCCGCAGGCACAGGTGCAAGGCGGTGCACTTCCGCCGAAGCAATCTCGTGGCCCAGTGTCATTGCAAGGCGATGCACTTCCGCCGAAGCAATCCCCCGCTTCCAGTGTCATTGCGAGGCGTTCTTCGCCGGAGCAATCCCCCCCTTCCAGTGTCATTGCGAGGCGTTCTTCGCCGAAGCAATCCCCCCCTTCCAGTGTCATTGCGAGGCGTTCTTCGCCGAAGCAATCCCAGGGTAAGGAGGAGATTGCCTCGCCGCTGGAAGAACACCAGCGGCTCGCAATGACAACCATGCTGCCCTTCGTGGATGTCTTCTGCGAAACCGGCGCCTTCAACCTGGCCCAGACCCGCCAGATCCTGATGAAGGCGAAGGAACTGGGCTTCCCACTCAAGCTCCATGCCGACGAGTTCGACAACCTGGGTGGGGCGAGCCTGGCTGCAGAATTGGGCGCCGCCTCGGCCGATCACCTGGTCAAGACCTCCGCTGCGGATATCGCTGCGCTGGCGAAATCCGATACAGTTGCCGTCTCCCTGCCCTGCACCCCCTTCGGCCTGGCCGGGAAGGAGTACACCCCGGCTCAACAGATCCTGGCCGCAGACGGTCTGCTGGCGCTGGCCACGGACTGCAACCCTGGCACCGCCTGGTGCGAATCCATGCAGTTCGTCATCGCCCTGGCCTGCCGGTACTTGAAACTGACCCCCGCCCAGGCCATCGCGGCTGCCACCATCAACGCCGCGCATGCCATTCGTCGCGCCGGCCGGATCGGCTCGATCGAACCCGGAAAACAGGCCGATCTGCTGGTACTCTCCGTGCCGGACTACCGTCAAATTGGTTACCGCTTTGGAACGAACCTGGTCAAACAGGTCATCAAGCTCGGCAGGGTGTATAAAGTGGAAAACGGGTTCTCTCCTCAGGAGCTCGACCATGAGCATTGATTTGTCCCAGCTCGGTTCTTACATCTGGCCCATTGCAGCGATCCTGGCGGCCCTCGTGGTATTTTTAATCATACGCTTTTTCTGGCAGCATATCTTGAAATATCTGCTGCAAGGCTGCCTGGTCATCGTGGGGATCCTTATCCTGCTCGAGGTGTTACACTATTTGAAAATATTCTGAGGCCGCCTGTACCTTGGATGTCGGTCAATGCATCCACGCAACCCACCTCTGGTTTGGAGGAATTTCCTTGAACTCATAGGAGCACAGCATGAATCCCTTTCTCGCCTTGTTCATCACCCTGGTGCTCGCCCTGGCCGAAATACGCACGCTTGACTTTGCCGCCCACCGTGGCTGGATTGGAAGCCGCCTGAGCCGCAAGCTTATCCACATCCTGACCGGGCCGCTCTTTGTGCTGTGCTGGCTGTTATTCCCGGCACCGGATCTGTGGTACTACCGCTGGCTGGCGGCGCTGGTTCCGCTGCTGTTCACCCTCCAGTTTGCGCTGATCGGACTGGGGGTGGTCAAAGACGAGGCCTCGGTCAAGGCCATGTCACGCAACGGGGACCGGCGCGAGATCCTGCGCGGCCCGCTCTTCTATGGCATCATCTTCGTTGTCATGACGCTGATTTTCTGGAAGGACAGCCCCATCGGCATGGTTGCCGTAATGCTGATGTGCGGCGGCGACGGCCTGGCTGACATCATGGGCCGCGGCATAAAATCCCCCAAGCTGCCCTGGAACAGGGACAAGTCCGTGGCCGGCATGCTGGGCATGCTGCTGGGCGGCTGGGTGCTGACGATGCTCATCCTGGGCATCTATGTCCTGGCGAAAGTCACCGGCTTCGGTCCCTTCGGCATCTATCTGCTGCCGGTCACGATCATCGCCCTGGTGGCGACGGTAGTTGAATCACTGCCCCTTAAGGATGTAGACAATATCACTGTCACCCTGGTGGCGGTGGCGCTGGGGTACTTGCTGTTTTAGCAAGCTTTGTAGTGGCGACTTCAGTCGCTTTCCGCATGGAGATAAACGGCCGTAGCCGTTACTACAATGCTTTTGGAGTGGATTTCTTTATCCCGGATGATTCCGAAATAGTACCGGATTCAAATATATCCGGATGTTGGAGAGCCCGAAGTCGGAGACTTCGGAGTCCATCCCATCACCGGAGTCCGACGTCTCCAGACGTCGGCGGACTCCCAGCCCGGACTCCGACGTCTCCAGACGTCGGAGTACCCCAAACCTCCAAGTTTTTTGAAAACTCGGGGGTTTGAGATCCCTTTGATATTTCTGCACCTCGATCACGAATGGAACTTTAAGGACATTCGTGAGTCCACTGAAAAAACAGCACTTTAACAAGTGAAGCACGACAATGGCCTCTCAAAAAGCCGCATAAAGACTTCCGTGCGAAGCCAACACAAGCGCAAAAAAGAGACTAAAGGTTGTTCCGATGAACCTGTTTCAGGCTCTTTAGGAGCGATTTGCAACTGATCCTGCTTGAATTTGGCTTTTTCGTAACGCAAGATACTGCGCACATTGCTCATCAAAGCCGATCCGACGATCAAACTGGTGACCCGGAACAAGCCGCGGACCGGCAATTTACCTGCCGGGAACGAATGCTTGATCGTGCGCAAGGTGGCTTCCACCGCAGCCCGCAAGTTTTTTCCGCTGTGCTTTTGCTGATCTTTTGCTTGGCGGCGTCTGGCTACTTGAACCTCGTGCAGGTTGAAGTCCAGGTGATAGTGTTTGTCGCGTTTGCCTGGCTTGGCGCGGCATTGACCACTTTTATGAAAAGGACAGGTTTCGCAATGAAGCGGTTCAAAATCAGCGACCAGAGCGCCTTTCTTGTTCCCCCACTGAATGCGAGCAACCTGTTCCTGTGGACAAGTCATCTGGAGGGGCACTCCTTGTTCATCAACCTGGAAGGTATAGGCTGCCAAACCGAATTTACCTTGATCTGGGTGACGGCCTTTGATGGCGGTTGGGACTAATTCCACATGGTTTTTCTGTAAGACCGGATCGGCTTCCGGACTGCTGTACGCGCCATCCGTATGCAGGGTTTCCAGGTCCGTGCGCTGCTTCAAATCCGGTACAGCGGTAATCATCAGATCAGAATCCTCCACATGATTGGGTGCCACCTGAACCTTGGTGATCAGCTGGCAAGGATTGCTTGGTTCGCAGGTCTCAGCCAGGTTGGCCACGTAGCCTTTGTACTCCTGCTCCTGCTTGCGCCGAAAGGTAGCTTCCAGGTCATCGCAGGACTGCAAACACTCGGCACTGATCTCTTCGTTTTTCTTGGCCCGCACCTGTTGGCCTTCCAGGTGAAAATTATCACTGAAAAAGCGCTCGAAAACTTGAAAGACGGGTTCTGACCCGTAACGCTCTTTCAACTCACTCCGGACCCGATACATGCTCTCGCCTACCTGCTGAATGTTCCGATGGGTTTCTTCTTTCCCTTTGATGCTATACGTATACTGCCCAGAACTGACTTTCAAGTAGGGTGCAAACATCTCTTTGTAGCTTTGTCGATCAGCTTCGGATAAAATGCGGTAAAGACGCTGAATGGCTTCTACCAACAACTGCAAGCGACTCATATCCATGATGTTACTGGCTATTTGCGTGCTATCCATTCGTTGAATGTGCGTCTGAATTTTCAAGTCGCTAATCTGCTGATCTGTGATCTCTTCAAATGCCTTTACCAGGAGATTGACCCCTTGGGCTTGATTGTACCGGCTCAAACGCTGTCGAAAATTGTACAGCGTGCGTATATCAAATTCGCCTTCTTTCAAATCTCGGTAGCCCAAGGCATAGCGTACTTGCATATCAAAAACAGAATGATCGTACAATTCTTCGTCACTCCAGCCAAATCCAGCCTTGAGCGTTTCCAGGCCCACCAATACATTCACCGGTATGTTTGGCCGGGAGGGTTGATCATCATATAAAACTGCAAAAGCTTCTTCTTTCAAACGACAGAAGGTCTCTCGATAGAATACGCCTGCCCAGGATCGATCCAGACGTTGCTGGTGTTTCTCGGGAAGATCGCTCACATTGCTGATCAGCAAGGGTTGTAGATGACGTTTATTCGCTTTGAACATGCTTCACTTTTTCCGCAGGAAGGATGTCTCTATTATATTAAACTCTTACCTTTTTCGTCCAATCGTTTTTTCAGTGGACTCATTCGTGTTATTCGGCATATTCGGGTCATTCGTGATTAATCTTCTTCTCCAGCAGATCCATATACGCCCCCTCCAGCAGGTCTTCCTTTCGGACCCCCAGCCGCCCCATCAAGTTTTCTGCGACGGTCTGGCCCTCGGCATCCGTCTGACCATCCCGCAAAACCACTTCCAGTTCCATAAACTGGCCCAATCCATCCACATCATCCAGGTGGATGCGCGTCTGCCCGGCCAGGTAGAGATGGCGCGTTTTACGGACCACGCCGCGCACCCCCAGGGCCAGGCTCAGGGCAGCCTTCAAGCCTTCGGGATCATGCGTCTCATAGATGTAATAGTTGGAGCGTTTGGGCCCATCCTGGTCGGGGCGCTCATAATAGACCAGTTGGGCATAATCGGGTCGGAGCTGGCGCAGCTTCAGCCGGCCTTTGGTCACATGGAAGAAGGTGTCTTCCTGCAGGATAACCTGGACAGGCGTCTCACTCAATCCTTCGGCCCGGCTGCGCAGAGCCGCCATGTCATGCACGCGTGCTTTGATTTCGATGTTGGTTGGCATGCAGGCAATTCTACCCTGTCAGGCGGCCTTTCGGTGAAATGGCTGCAAATCTCTGCAGTGGCGCTGCTCCGCGACCAGTATAGATGTATGTTGCATCATTTGACGAGGAGAAGGACTTCGCCCCAACCAGATTGCCCAGATGGGATAGAGGATATAGGTACCGAGCCACCCGAAAAACGCACCATAAAGATACCACGGCATGGACTCCATGCTGTCAATTCGAGCCAATATTCCCGGAATACCGAGCAGGCCGATTGCCATGCATGCTGCCACGACAAACCCGAAAATGACCAGGTTGTGAGGCAAGGTACTGCTGCCCAGCAGGGAATAACAAAATGCCGCCAGCCATAAGCCGATCAAAGCGTAACCGATCCCTGAATACCACCCCGCCAGCACAAAGTCTGTATAGCCGAAAATGATCAGGATCGATCCGAGGATGGTAAAGATGGCGCCAGCCACTGCAAGCGCGAGCGCAATTTGACTCATCAACGGTGACCTGGCATGAAATTCAGCGTATACCATCCACGCCAGGATCACGCTTGAGATCCCGATGACGCTGTTGAAAACATCATTGACTCTTCCAAAGGACATGTTCACCGAATACATCAGGGCCAGGAATACCAATGCAAGGATGGCCGACACTCCCGTGGCGATTGCCGTCCAACCTACCGTGGTGGATGAGAAGTGATTTGTGTTCATGGGGTCTCCTGATTTTCCTGGACTACGATCATGTTCCTAACGCATGACGATCGGTATAAATATATCATGCGTAAGGACTTTCACCTGGAGTGATATGCTATCAGCCAGGGCAGGCTTGCCTGTGTCTGTTGCGATGATCCTGAGGTGATATGGACAGGGCTGAATGTCAGACCAGATGGGGGTTAATCGCAGGATGCCTGTGCCATCCCCATTATTCGTTAACGTGACGAAGTCGAAATCCCGTTCCAGGCTCAGAAGGATTGAGTCTCCATCCGGATCAGTCGTTGAAACCGGTATCTCGAGGGATTGTCCAATCATCAGCTCCACATTGTTCAGTTCAGCCAGGTCCGGGGCCTGGTTGCCAGGGGCCGATTTGGCTATCCAGATCCGGCCAAAGTAATTTACCCGGTCATCCACCCAATAATCATCGGTCAGCCGCAGATCGGCTGCGCCGGCTTCACGGCTGCCAAAATAAGCGTCAGTGAGGTGAAATGTGTGGCGTTTCCATTGACCGCTATTCTGCAGCATCACGGACTCCGTCGAAGCATACGGGTCACTAAGGCTGTCATACTGCAACGACCATTGATCGGTGCCCCCATCGTAGTATTCAACCGTCACCCACACATCACTGGGGTTCGCCTGGGCGAATGCATTGTTCACATCCAGGTAAATAAAATGCGAGGCTGGCGTGGTGGTCACATCCGGGTATGCAGCTTCCCGCCCGGCCCGCATGGTCACCAACCAGGCGCCATCCGGGAAGTTAAAGGCTGGCTACAAGCCCTGCCGGTAGGGACGCTTGCCAAAATCAAGCCAGATGAATGTCGCCAGGCCATAGTTCGTTGCCTTCCAGCGCAGGACGTTTTCAGCGGTGAGGTTAAGGTACTTTGTGCCGTATTCGCGGCTGGCGGCGATCTCGGTCGCCTCGCCCAGTTCATTCCAGGTTTCAATCAAGACCAGGGTTGTTCCTGCGCCCGTCATCGCTTCCCAACCGGAATGGTAGAAATCACCGCACTCGCGGTCGCGAATCCTTGGGGTGGTGATTTCGTAACGAGCCGTATCGTCAAAGCCAGGTCCAAGCGTTCCCACGCGGCCGATCGTTGTCGGACCAAACAGCGCGCTGCCCCAGGCATAGGCCCCGTCCGTGGATATGCCCTGCCAGAAGGTATCCAGGACGAAATAGGGCGTCGTCCCAAAATCGCTCTGAAAGTGCTGGTTGATATAGTCAAAAGTGGACTGGTCATAGGCACTGGCAAACGCGCTTGAGTACAGGAGTACCAACGGGCGACCATCGATCATGGCCCGCAAACCAACGGGCACCAGTTCAAAGAAACCGAAGATCATGTTGTAGAAGAGAGCCTTGCCAGGTAACGTCGTCAGATCTGGCGGTATGTCATGGTTCTGCATCTGCAAAGCATGGGTATCAAAAAACAGGCCGATCTTTGGGGGTGCATACCCCTCGCCGATCAAATCCTGTGCGGCCGACACCAGGTTTTGCAGCCCCGGTTTACTCCAGAATAATTCTGCCTCGCTGCCAAGGTAGACTGGCAATACAATGTCGATATGGGCGGTCAGCATATCGAGCAGTTCGCGCCGGTGCCAGCTCACTTTTGTGTAACTGTAGTTGGCCAGATAACTGTCGGGGGGATGATTTGTGATTCCATCCGATCCATCCGGGTCAATGAACCCTGAGTTTGTGTAAATGTCGTACCAGTAAAAGTATTAAGCAGCCACCAGCTTATCATTGGGTGTCCAGGTTGATGGAGCAGTTTGGCCTGCCGTCACCGGGGGTCGGAATAAGGCCAACATGATGATCGTGCTCAAGAAAACAGGCAGAGTCTTTTTCACGGCATTGCTCCTCACATGGGGCCAGCTCCGCAGTCTGCCCGCTGCCTCCATCAGACCCGCGTGCAGTAGCGAAGATAGACCCATCCATTACCAAAACGGCGCTCGTCCAGGAGATCCAGCTTTACACCAACGTTGCCGGGGAGAATTCGCTTGCCGCCGCCAAGCATGACCGGTATGACGAGCAGTTGATACTCGTCGACCAGCCCGGCCCGGATCGCCTGTGCGGCCAGGTTCGGACCAGCCACCGAAATATCGTGAGGCAGTTGAGCCTTCAGGTCGCGAACCGCCTGCGGTTCGAATTCCCGCTCGAGACGCGTCTTCGGTGTAGAGACGGTCTCCAGCGATTTGGAATAGACGATCTTATCGGCCGCTTGCCAGATCCGCCCGAAGTCCATCATGGCCGGCGTCAGGCCTGGAATGACATCTGGCGTTTCCCAAACCACCATCGTCTCATATTCCTTGCGTCCATAGAGATATGTGCCGATGGAGCGGTGCCGATCGTTGATGAAAGTGGATACCTCCTCGGTCGGCACCGACCAATCCATGCTGCCGGTTTCACCCGAGATAAAGCCGTCCAGCGACGCAGGCATAAAGTAGATCAGTCTGGCCATAGAGCAGTCTCCATATCGTATCACCAGAGTTTACTATACAACAGAGTTTGGTTGGTACGTTTCAGTCCAATTGGCCAATTCGTTCCGCCCCACGATTTGGCTCACGCCACTGCGTGCCCCTTCGCCCCGGGCGCGTTTGTGCATCCTTACCTGAAAAAGTGTTCCATATAATACAGCGTCGAGAAAGCCACGATCAGAGCGGCAGCTGGCAAGACGAGACGCCTCACCACCCTGAGCGGCTGGCGCCAATCGGCCGTTGCCAGGAACGTCAGGCCTGCCGGCAGAAGCAGCACAATGGCAAGCTGGAAGAGGTGCGCGGCTGTGCCTTCGTCACCGCCGGGCGCCGGGTTGAACCTGCCGAACATCGTCAGGATGGTTGCGCCAACCACCAGGAACATTGCAAACAACGCCAGGCCGAGCACGATGGCGCCGCTTACCCGATTGATTTTCTGTTTGCTCATGTCGTCATTCTCCTTCGTTCGAAACAACATATGATACACTTTCCCTTGCCATGTCCCCTTTCCTGCAGCTCGCCTTCGAACTGGTAGTGATCCTGCTGGCTGCCAAGGCCGCCGGTTACCTCAGCACGCGCCTGGGGCAGCCCTCGGTTCTCGGAGAACTGCTTATCGGCGTCCTGCTCGGTCCCTCGCTGATCGATATCCTCCACCTGCCTTTCATCAACAACACCTCGCTTGAGGCTACCATCTCTGAACTGAGCGAGCTGGGCGTGCTGCTGCTGATGTTCCTTGCCGGCCTGGAGCTGCACCTGCGTGAATTGGCCAGCCACCGTAAAGTTTCCCTGCTGGCGAGCATTGGTGGATTGCTGCTTTCGATCACTTTGGGCTGGGGCGCCGGGCGGGTCTTTGGGTTGACTGACACCGCTTCCCTCCTGCTCGGGCTGGCCCTGGCTGCCACCAGTGTCAGCATCTCGGCCCGCACGTTGATGGAATTGGGCGTGCTGCGCAGCCGGGTGGGTTTGAGCCTGCTGGGCGCGGCCGTGGCAGATGATGTTTTATCCATTGTAGCATTCTCGATCTTCCTGGCGGTCTATTCCGGCAGCGGCGGGGTTGCGAGCCTGTTGTGGATCGTCGCGCGCATGATAATTTTCCTGTCATTGGCAATCGCCTTTGGTATGTGGGTACTGCCCTGGCTGGCCCGCCGGGTGAAACGCCTGTCCATCAGCCAGGGTTCGCTGGCATTTGCCATTGTCATACTGCTGGTCTATGGACTGGCAGCCGAGGTCGTTGGCCAGATGGCGGCCATCATTGGGGCCTTCCTGGCCGGGTTGATGTTCGCCCGTACGCCCGAGAAAACCGTGATCGAACATGGCATGGCTGCCCTGGCATATGCTTTCTTTGTACCCATATTTTTCATCAATATCGGCCTGTCGGTGAACCTGCGCGGCCTGCAGCCCGGCGCCCTATGGTTCATCCTGGTGATCACGCTGGCGGCCATCCTGGGCAAGCTGCTCGGCGCCGCCGGCGGAGCCCGCCTGGGCGGCCTGCCCGGGCACGAGTCGGTTCAACTGGGAGCTGGGATGGTGGCCCGCGGCGAGGTCACCCTGATCATTGTTGCCGTGGGCAGCCGGGAGGGATTGGTCTCCAGCGTTGCCTTCTCCGCCATTGTGGCGGCGGTGCTGCTCAGCACCCTGGTCACGCCGCCCATGCTGCGTTTTGTATTCGCCCGGCTCAGACCAAAGCAAATGGTTCAAGCCAATGAAGAAAAGAGCGGAAAATGAAACTGATCCTGTTTGTCTTGCATGATCCGGAAAAATTACCGGAACTGCTGGATGCCTGGAAGAAAGCCGGGGTGTCCGGGGCCACGGTCCTGTTCAGCACCGGCCTGGGACGGATTGACCAGATGGGCATGCTGCGCGACGACCTGCCGCTGATGCCCTCGCTGGAAGATTTCCTCCCCAAGGTGGAAAATCTCAGCCGCACCCTCTTCACCATGATCGACGACGATGTGGTCGTGGAGCAGGTAATCGCGGCCACCCAGCAGGTTGTCGGGGATCTGAATGAACCGGATCGAGGCTTGCTGATGGTCCTGCCGGTGGACCAGGTGTTCGGCCTGCGCAAATTTCGAAAATAAATAAATGCGTTTGCCATTTGGATAATGGGCTTTTTCCAGTCCTTTGATGCCAGGCGAATGCCTCTTCCGCATTCATCCTGGAGTCTCCTGCCACATCTGGATTCTGAAATTGATATTCGATCCCTCCCCGGCGTTCCTCCTCCACGTACGTCTCAAGGCAATGGAAAAGGTCTGAGCGCAGTAAATCAAATGCCACCCATCCCGTGCTGGACAATGTGCCGCCATAGGTGTAGCCTTTGATTTGCTGCGCCAGAGTTTCAATTCGTTTCTTCCCATACTGGTAAGAAATACCAAGTAACACTACTCCCCCTTCTTTCAGGTACGGCCTTCCTTCTCGCAGAACGATCCGCCGATATTCAAAACCGTCATCGCCCTCGCTGGCAGGTGGGTTGGCCAGGATGAATTGCGTTTGTTTCTTGTATGCATCCAATTTTCTCCGCCCGGAAGCAGTTTTGGGCGCATAGGAATCAGATGGTTCCACCTCCACTTTCCCTTCCACGGAATTGGCGCGTATATTTTGACGCGCTGCCCGTATATTCTCTTCTGAGATATCCAGACCAATGATTCGAGTAACTGCTTCAATCCGGGCCGCGGTAATTGCCAGGCACCCTGTTCCGCACCCCCAATCGATGCCTTTCCCGAAAAGAAGATTTTGATTTTGGGTAATGGCCTGCAGTACAATCCTGCTTGCAGGGGTTAATGCAAAAGAGCCTTCAGGATGTTGAAAGACAAATTTTCCCAATCCATTGGTATTGCTCTCCTCGATGGTTGTGCTGATTGGACTATTCATTGTCCTCCTCCGAAAATCCCACCATGGGATAATGAAAAGGGATTTCTCATGCTGTTTTTTCAATGATCCCAATCAGATCAGATGGGAAATTAACCACATAATCAGGCTCTCCACGAAGCAAGTGATCCAAACTCTGGTGTCCCCAGGTTACAGCAATGCTCGTGGTTGCCGTCTCTTTGGCTGCGCGCATATCGCTCAAAGAATCTCCCACCATGAATACTGGTTCCTGCTTTTTATCGGTCGCAAGCCGATTCCGGGCAAGTGATATTTTCTGCGCCTTGGATCCAGGCGAATCCACGCCATATACTGCATGCACGAACCCGTCCAAACCATGCTTAACCAGAAAAAAATTTACATTTTCTGATGAATTGGTGGTAACAATGGCAATCGTATTGTTGACCGCGAGGCGCCTGACAATATCTCCTAGCCCATTGAAGATGGCAGGTGGGGATTTTTTCTCAGCAAACCTTTGCAAGCAAATGTGGACAAATTCAGTTACAAGGTGTTCGGGAACTCCGCATGCACGCCCGTATGAGGCAAAGGACATGACCTCAAGGTTGCTCAGGTCATTTCTTTCAACAACGTGTTTTACCCCTAATGTATTGCATGCTTCTTGACCAAACTGGAGTAAGTCATCCAGAGTATCAGCAAGAACACCGTCATAATCGAAGATGATTAATGCCATAAAAAAAGATCTTATTCGAATATCAATAGTTTTCTATGAAACCGGTGTAGAGCGATAAGCATCGATGCAGCATCAACCATAAACAACAGGACCATGAAAATCAGGAGCAGGGGAGTAGTTCCGGATTGAGCGACTACCTGAACAATTAATATTTTCCATGTTTCTGGCAGGAAGGGGCCAACGAAAAAGGCTGGAAGTACGATGGGAATAAAAAGAGCCATCCCAAGAGTATTTTGTGCTTCAAGCAGTGTTTTCGCGTAAAGCGATGAGCTTGTACCAATGCTGGCAACGAGCAGCGAAAAGAAAAGGCTCAATAACAAGGTCGGGATCGCTGTGCCAGGCGGAAAAAGCAAAAACTTGCCAGTGGTAAAGAAAAGGCTGAATAATCCTAGAAACATACTGATAATAGATATTCCCCATCCATATAAGACTGCTGTACCGATCTTGCCGAATAGGATGGCCTGATCCGATACAGGAGTGGCCAGGAGAGGTTCCAGGGTTCCCCGCTTGCGCTCACCGACAAATGAATATGGGCTGACGAACCCGATCGCCACAAAAGGCACCAGCACGGATAGTGAAAACACCATGATGGGTGATTGCATCCAATCCGGGCCCATCCGTAATGGCTCATAAATGCCAAAAGCAGCGCAAAAGAGGAGAATGGGCCAAATGCCGGCTTGCAGATTATGGTATGAAAAAAGCGTGGATTTTATATCCCTCCATTCTTTTCTCATGATCACTACTGTTTGTGCAACCAGGGTTTATCTCCTTTCTAAAACAAGCACCCGATGGCTTGCGGCTCGCCTTGCTTGTCCTGCCTGTCCTGCTTGTCCTGTGTGTTCTTCACAGGGCCTGCCCTGAATGCCTTTTTCAGGATGTTTCCTTCACAGGCTAGAGGCAGCTTTACGTTTCACTGCGAAAGTGTTGGTTACTTCGCCAAGGGTTGACATTGCTTCTCAAAGGTAATTAAATCGGGCTTCCGTACAAAACCCAACCTTTCATTCATCCTCAGCATCGGGATGTTTTTGGCGTCATTCTCCGCCAGGATGAGGATATGCCCGGTAGCTTTGGCGTACGCGATACCGCGTATTTTCATTGCCAACCCGATTCCTTGACGCCGATATTGAGGTCTGACCCCGGTCAAACCCTGGTAAAGGGAGACGCCTTTCTCGGACGACAAAACATGACTCAATCCAATAAATTCTTCCCCCTTGACTGCCACAAAAAACCCGTCCGGAAGGGCAGAAGGTCCTGTAACAGCATACTTAACATAATTTTCAAATCCCCTGCGTCCCATGCCAGCCGCCAAATCTCCCGGCACAGACAGGCTGATTTCCCAATCCAGATCGTATAACTTGCGATTCCGCTCAGGATCGTTTTCCAAATCCGGGAGAGTTTTGATTTCGATGCCCTTGCCTCGAAATCGATCCTCCAACCCTGTGAAGCGAGCCAGGTCAAAGGTTTGAACGTTTAGTTCGGAAGGAATATCGCGGATAACCTCCTGAAAACCGCGCTTTTCCAGAAAACGGATACTTTGGGGATGGTCATCCGTTGCGCGGGTCCACACTGCCAGGGGATCGAATTGCTGCAGTCCTTGCATGATGGTTTCGTAAAGCGCAGAACCAATGCCGCCTTTCTGTTGCCCGGGGTGCACTCCAACCCAAATCATGAATTTTTGAGGGTGGGCGAACCAATTGGATTGAGTGTAATAACCTGCTCCAACGATCTCTTCCTTCTCAATGGCGACCCAGCGCTGGATCTTGAATTTCGGGTCACGCAATCGGTCTCCTTCGGTTAAATCCAAAGCGGAGAGGTGTAGCTTCGGGTCAATGGAATTATAGAGCGCAGCAATTCCCGGGTAATGCTCGGATGTGGTTGGAAGGATTTCCATTTTTTGTGCAATTTTTATGAAGAAACGCTGGAAAAGCCATTCGTTGAAAATTATCCAGTACCAAGGCTGCCTGACAGTGTGCATTACTGTCTCTGGGGGCGGACTCTGCAGAACCAAGTCTTCACTGCTTGTCCTATCTGGTGCCAAAGCTGCTGCGCCAATGAGGATAATTCTAGGCTTTTACTGCACCAACGCCCTCAGATTGCAAAAACTGTGATCGCATTGCATCTTCGTGTATGGCATCGGCGATGAATTGGATGATCGCGCGCGCCTGTGCCTTGAATGCAGCAGATTTTCCATTGTCAGATTCAACCCCGGTCAATGCAGCCAGGATCTGCCACAATAGACGTCGGGAGCCAATGGCCTCGGCTGCGAGACGGGCTTGCTCGAACGCGCTTTTGGCCAGGTCCTGTTCGCCATTCAACCAATGCGCCTTGCCTTTGAGGAAGAGCGCTTCAGGAAGATATTGGCCGACATTGAATTGCTGGCAGTCCCTAACAACGGGGTCAATGATCGCACTGGCCTGGGCATGATCCTTGCGAGCCAGCGCCAGCCTGCACTGGGCCAGTTTCAGCGCATAATCCGATAAGGTGTTGGTGAGGCGGCGGGCGCCGAGAGTGGAAGTGGCCAGGTCAAGCTGCCCGGTGGCAATCTCGCACAGGGCATAACCCACTGCTGTTGGGGTCCAGGCCGCAGGTGCGGGAAGCTCCTGGTTTGAAACGCGGGTGGTGCGGTACAAGTCCATCCCTTTCTGAACGGCTCCGATCTGAATGTAGGCCCAACACAAATCCGCCTCATACCACTTGATGTGGATCGGCGCGTTGGCTTCCACTGCCAGGTGAACACTCGCATCCAGTTCCTCAAAAGCTTTGTCAACCTCCCCGTATTCAAACCAGATCTGACCCTGCAAATGACGCGGCCAGCATTGCGCCCAGATATTCTTCGTTGTGCGGCTGACCTCCAGACTTTCCTGGGCAATCTCAAGGGCCCTCTGATATTTCCCGGACCAAACGAGATTAAGCAGCAAGGTGTTCAGATTGTCGTTCAGCATGGTCAGGTTGCCCAACTCGCGCCACAAGCCGGCGGCTTCCAATAACCGCGCTTCCCCCTCTTCGAAGCGGCTTGTGACGTTATAAGCCCGACCCAGATCGGTGAGCGTGTAAGCGATCTGCTCGCGCAGGTTTAAGGAACGTGCGAGACTCAAGGATCTCTCCCCGTAGCCGATGGCCTGGTCCATCTTGCTTCCGTGCATATTCGCCAGAAGCAAATTCCATAATACCCTGCATTCAATCGACTGGTCTCCCAACTCCTGGGCCAGTGTGAGCGTTGCCTCGGAGATTGCCTGGCCTTTTTCTGGATCCATCACCGCGGTGGGAGTGGAATAAAGTGTGCTGGCTGCCACCTGCGCATCCAATTCCATGCGCCGGTCCTTGCGCTGGCGCGCGCTGGTCAGCATCTCATCATAGTTCTTCATTGCCTGCTCAAATTGCCCGGTCAATTCCATGGCGCGGCCGCGTTGTGTATAGAGGTGGTGGAGTTGTTCCGCAGGGATGACCGCCTCTTTGCCTGAGCTCCAGAGCACGGCTGTATGCCGCAATCGCCTCATTCTGAGCATAGATCGTGAAAGCGGCGTCCCCTGCCTGGGTCCAATAGGACACGGCCTTTTCGGCATTTCCGGCTTCGTCATAATGGCGGGCCAGCTGCAAGGCAAACTGGTCGGTATGGTCAACAGACAGGGCTTCCAGGGTTTCGGCAATTTCCCCATGCAGCATGCGCCGTTCTCCCGCACCCAGTTCGTCATAGAGATATTGCTGGATCAGCGCATGGGAAAAACGATAAATGGAGAGAAACAGCCTGTCCATTTTTATTTCACCCTGTTCGATCACGAGCAGATAGCGCTTCTCCAGTTCACGCGACAAATCCCTCACCAGCGCGTGCTCCTCCAGTTTCTGAACGCGGGCAATCACCTGTGCAGTAAATTCATACCCCATCACACTTGCGGTCGTAAGCGTCTCGTGCAAGCCTTCAGGCAGGCGTGCGATTCTTTCCCCGATCACACCTTCGAGGCGCGCCGGCAGTGTCTCCCAATCCAGGCTTGACCCTTGAATCCAGCAGCTATCCTTATCCTTGACCAGGTTGCCGCGTTCCTGCAAATTGCGCAGCAGCTCAACCGTAAATAGCGGATGCCCATCCGTATGGACAAACAGCGCCTCGCGGAAGGCGGCGTCCAAATGATTGGGTTCCGAATCGATCAGTTCATTGGTAAAAGCCCGCCCTTCGTCGGGATCGCGGCGCGAAAGATCCAGCACGATATCGCCGTAATAGCGTTTGAGTTCATTCAGGATCGATTCAAAAGGATGGCGCACACCGTCGCGGCCAAGCGCCACATCGTCCGGGCGGTAGGTGCCGAGCAGCAGAATGCGGCTGTCTTTGAGTTCACGCGCGAGATGGAATAAAAGGTTCAATGAACCGCTATCCGCCCATTGAAGATCATCCAGTACAAGAATGAGCGTGTGGTCCTTGGACAATGCCTTCAGCACGGAAGCATATTGTTCGAATATCTTTTCCTGGTCGAGAGCGGGGTTGACCTTCACCGGCTCCGGGCCCGTTTTTTTGCCTATTCGTTCGGTTAGTTTATGGGCGAGACCGCTGCTGAGCACGGCTTCGGTCGCAATGCGTGTCAGCAGGCTTGCCGCCGGGACGAAAATACCGATCAAATCGGGGCCGACCTTGAGCAAGGTCTCGCTCGACACGCGCACAAATTCTTTAAGGCGGGTCGTATTTTTTGCCCTGGTCATCTCAGCCGCGGATTTCTTCTCTTCCGGCTCTGTGGTCAGGAATGTCAGTACCTGTCGAAAGGGAAGATATGGATCGCCAGCGCCGGTTTGCGCGTTACACTGGCCGATGGCGGTAATGAGGCTGGGATCGGCATCTTCCCGTAAGCGAATGAATTCTTCCACCAGTGCGGTCTTTCCAGCGCCCGCCTCACCGGCAATGAATAGCACCTGCAGCTGTCCGCCTTCGGCGCGTTTCAGGGACTCTTCCAGCCGTCCTAACTCTGCTTTTCTGCCGACAAAAGGAGTTTGTGCCATGGGTTCCCTTTATACAGATTCAACGGAAACGAATATTCCAACTAGCCACCTGACATTTTCATAATAGCGGTGGTCGAGTAGCCCCGAGTGCTCTTCGAGGGGCGTATCGAGACTACATTTACAGGCACTTGCCTTGTTCGTTGGTCTCGGTACAGCAGAAAAACACCGCCTACTCGACCAACAGAGCCTTCTTGAACCAAACTGTCAGGTGGCCAATATTTCAATTCGTGCGCGACGGGAGGAAGTGTAGCATAATCTTTTAGTTTGTGAAGCTCGAATTGGCTCTATTTCTTTCCCACAACGATCCCTAGCCAGTCCGCACAAGCTCAACGATCGAGTTCAGTCGCGTTTCGGAGCGCAGCGAAGCAGCGTCGGCGGCAATAAGGTGGTAGCCCGCCTCTGCCATTTTGGAGTTCCAAACTACCCCTGCACAGCGCTGCTATTTCTCCTTGCTCCTTCGTGTGTCCAACCATGAAAAGATGATGCCGAAAAGGATGGCAAAACGGAACGATCCTTCCCAGTCTATGGTGCTTGCTCCATGAACGATGAGGTTCCAAAGCAATGTCACGATGACGGAAACAACCAGGGTTACTGCAAACACGGTTACAAAATCAACAAGATATTTCTTGAAGTTCATTTCTGAGCCTCCTTGACGGCAGAGAGACAATGTGAAGCATTTTCATACCACTCGTCTGATAGTTCCGCCGGCGCAGCAGCCTGCCCCGCTGCTCTTACGGGGTCCGGTGCCTGCCCCCAGGATGGGGGTTTTGGGCGGCATACTACATAAGCAACTTGCTGACGTGAATTGTGATCGAAATATTGCACGATAGAACCTTATAACAAGAAGGCCATCATTTAATGGTTTTATAGTGGGGTATCTTGGCAGAACTTTGTACCATCATATACTTTTCAACGCCAAAAATTAGAGGAAATTCGATTCTTGCTTGGCTAATCAAAGTATCTTCTGAGGCACCAAAGTCGAGTCTCATAGTGATTTGATTTATCTTTACAGGCGGCACACTGGGGTCTTGATTCAGATATTCGAGCACGTGTCGGTAGAGTTCGAAGGTCTGAACTTGATCTATGATGGGTGCATAATACACATCGGCTGATAAATCACTATGGGTCTCGATCCGTGGCCATTGAGGAGATAAACTCTGCAAGTTTATGGACATCGCTTGTTCGATTTTTGTCTGTATTGATTTCGTCTTGGATTGGGTAACAAATATCCAGCTAAACCAAACTAGAACAGCAACTGTCAAAAAACCGATCAGGAAAAAGATCGAGTTACGGTGATATTTCATATTTTTATCTCCGTAAGAAATGATGGATTGAAGGTATGTGTGCTTCTAGAAAACATGATAACCTGGAAGACTTTCACACCTTGTTAATTGAGTCAGGCATGTCGCCCAATGGTTCGCATTAGCGGCAAGAGCGGGACTCGATACTGAGCGAAGGGGAAGGCGGTCAGCTGAGCCGGCCTGCCCCCAGGATGGGGGTGTTGTCCGTTTTTAGGCTAAGGACAATGTTGTGCCATCGACCTCAATCACCTTTACCAATGGCTGGGTAACTTCTTGACTTCAAACCTTAATAGCAGGCTGAAAACAATCTCGAACGCGATCATTAAACCGGCAACAAAATACGGGGGAAAATTAAGCCCGATGATCAGAGCGGCAATTGGAATAACGATCGATAAAATCATGTAGCTTTTTGATTGATAAAGCCAGCCGTAGGGCAGCAAATGTGCTCCAAATATCATTGCTAATATCATTACCATTTTTTCTGGAACAGCATTGTAGATCCACATCGCAATCAGCAAATACAGGATTTGATTTGCCGAAAAAATTATTCCCAAATTTGTCAATGGATTTTCTTTGTTTGTAAAATCCACTTTAATTATTTTTGAAATCACAAATGCCAGTGGCAAAAGGGGGGCTGTAAGGCAAAACGTCAGCAGGTTTTTCGTCAGAATATTCAATGTGGTCAAATGAATGGCGAATACCGCGCCCCAAATAATGACCGACGCCAAAATAAAATGCAATCCTTTTTTTTGCTTAATCGCACTATCCATTCGCATTTCGTCTAAATTCATCTGATATATTCCTTTCCTGGGGTTGAGTGTATAAACTTGGCTGGATTGGTATGGATGCAATGATTATCGCATAATTCATCGCGCAAAGGGCGTGGAGAAAACGCCCGACGGTGTGCGTCTCGTCCCCGCTCTTTGGGGACTCGTCCCCGCTCTTTGGGGACTCGTCCCCGCTCTTTGGGGACTCGTCCCCGCTCTTTGGGGACTCGTCCCCGCTCTTTGGGGACTCGTCCCCGCTCTTTGGGGACTCGTCCCCGCTCTTTGGGGATACTGGCGCTGGGACAGGCGTGGACAATGCCTGGGAGCAGGATTCTACCGAGGCGTAGGAAAAGCCTGAATGCCGCACGCCGCGAAGCGGCAGTCCCCAGCGTGCAGTGCACGCTGGGGTGGGGCTAGTTTGCCATTGCAACTTCTGTTGGCACAAACCAGGCGCAAAGTGCACCGAATAACCCCGTGGAAATGGAAACTTCCCAGAAGTGATACAGGCTGACATTTGCAGGCATGAGTGGATTGGCGAACGACAATTGTGCAGTCGGCAGGAGTGCTAAAGCGAGAGCAGATAGCACAATCAGTTCGATGCGTTTGCCTGTGAATCCTTTGAAGAGCGGGATTAGGCAAATGATCCACAGCACACCACGTGCATATTGAAAAAAGGGCAGTTCAGGCCTGTTCATCAGAGTAGTCAGGATTTGATTCGCAAAGGAGTTCAATTCAACGGGACCTCCGTAGAAGACGCGCAGTTCCCCCGACTGCCAGGCGACAAAGTAACCGAACAGGAGATACAGGACGATGTATACAACTCCCAGCCATGCGCTTACTTTTAAGAAATGATTGGCATTGACAGTGAAATTCGCCGCTGATCGAGGTTTGCGAGAAAATCCACCTACAATGAGCGTGACCAGCAGGGCAAAGACGGCGGATGTGATCAAGCCTTGTAGGAACAAGCCATACACTGCAAAACTCCCGTGTAGGAGTGGAAAGGCTGATATAAAGTAGGCGGTTTCAATCTGGGTTTGGAAAGATTGAGCGAGGAAAGAAAGAACAAACAACCCGCCCGCCAACCTGATGCCTTTGAAGGAAGAACGTCGCGCTGCCCAGATGAGAATGGTCGCATTGACTGCAGCGTTGAAAAGCATGGCGCCGGAAGTTGGCAGGAATCCTGCAGCGGGAGTCTTCTCCATGATGAATTGCGGCAGCGGGGAAATCAGGCTCCCGGCGATCGAACTGATGATGAACGCCACGAACGCGCCGATCCATTGCAGGAAAAGGGTCAGGCCGAATTTGAACGAAAGGTTTCTCACGATATTCTCCTTAATTCTAAGTTGTTGGTGAACAGCAGGAAGCCGCCGAACGGATTGGCTCACACCACTTCGTAGTGCAGGTCGGCAGCGGCGGGACTGGCGGGACTCATATCATTCTAGCACCATTTTTGGCAATCCGCCCCAGTTTCGAGCCGCGGCGCAGGCAGGCACAGGTGAAAACGCGGCGACTCCCACCAGCATGCCCCAACAGTCGTTTTAGGGCCGGGTGCACGTTGTGTTGGGTGGCTTATCTTTTACGGCCAATCCATCTGCCTACTTTCTCTGTGTACAACCGGTATTCTTCACCGAACTTGTCTTTGAGATACCGTTCTTCCGGCGCGATCAGAATGGTGTGGCAAGCGACCAGGGCGGGTAACAGAAGCACGATCAACCAGGGGAAATTGAAAACCAGGGCCAGCCCCACCAGGATGCCAACACCGCCCAGGTAGAGAGGATTCCTTGAGACCGAGAAAACACCGGTGGTAACAATTTTACGCGTGGGTCGCCCCGGATCAGTTGGCTGACCATGCGTGCGAAACTCGTGACGCGCCATGACAACCAGAATCGCGCCCAGGATCATGAGCGCAATGCCTGCAGAGATGATAAGGGGGGTGAGGCGTCCGCGCGGTAGCGAGATCGGCACAATCCACTGCATTGCAACTGCAAGGAGTAGGGGTATGCCAAAGACAACCTCGAAAACCTGCCACCATTCCTTGTGTGCAGCCTCATTTCCCATGTTTCATCGCCAGTTCAATATCCTTCACACGGTGATAAGCAGAATGGCCGTCCAGGTCTCCCGGCCAATCTGGTCCGTGCTCTTTACCGCTGAACCATTCTTCAGGTGCTTCTATGGGCTCTGTCCAACCAAACCGCAGGAGCAAAATGGGAAGGAGGAAATTTGGCAGGATAACAAGACCCAATTCAGCCGCCATCCCCGCGAAGGTTGGCAAGCGAAGATACCAACCACCTGTGAGCAAAGCGAAAAGGCCTGCGACGACGAAATTGGCGATAAACCAGACAAGCAGAATGCGTTTAAGCATATTTCTCTATCTCTGGATGCTATGCTCTGTACGCCCAGCGCCAGCCTGCCATCCACTATCAGCAGCTTGCGCTCCTGAAGTAAGCACTTCAGCTTGTTCTGGAGAAGGAATGTTCATTTTTCTCAAAAAAGCCATATTCTTCAACCGGTAATAAACTTCACGCCGCGTTACCGATGGAACGTAAAATCCCACGCGCCTCATCAGCCAGTTGATAAAGGAAACGAGTTGTTTTTGCCCAGCCATCCACCAACTCCTCCAGCGGATGTCCAAATGCTTGCTCGAGCAAGGCATGTTGATTCTCATTAGCGATCATGGAGGTTATGCCAACAACACCAATGCTATAACGCAGGACCGAGGCGGCTGCATAAGTAAAGCGTACCATCTGCGGATCACCTTGCCAGCCGGTCTCGCCCAGCCCTTCGAGATAACCTTCAAAGACGATCTTGTCGAGAGCCTCGTTTTGGTCTGCATCGATTTCCAGGAAGTTGAGACTGGCTGCCACAAGAGGTGCAATCTCCTCGCCCGGGGCTGCGCTTCCCAAAAAGGCCCAATCAATGAGAAAGATCTGCATTTCCCCTCCTTGATGCCGTCGTGTAAATAGATTTCGTCGAAAGGCATCCAGATGTGAGAGCGTTTGGGGTTGGTGTTCTATGATGCCAAGCCAATCCTCATGCTCCAACCAAACTTGCAGCATGCGCTGATAAATATCATTGGGAAGCAAGCGCGCAACCAGCGGATGCGCTCGTATGCTGGCGGAAATGGGGATCACGGGGATGGCGCCGGAGGTCCATTCGCGCAACCACCCCTTTGCCAGCCAGGGCTGGGTTGGCATGGCGCGCTCCTTGAAGTAAGCACCGTTGAATTGCCCCAAACGGTGGGCCATTTTGCCATATTGTTCCAGCGACCAGCCTGGCTGCGTTTCATTGATGATCTCTTCGAGCCATAACCAAACCTCCAAACCAGGTTGCTCAATGACTTTATAACAACGCGGCGCGCTCAATCCGCCGGGTAAATTGTCAAGGAGGCCGGACTGGTATGCAAGCGCTTCACGTTTCCAATAATTTAACGATGTCGGATCATCCTTGCCGTCTGGTGAGTGAATCGTTTTTAGAATAAGTGACCAGGGCAGAATTTCATCCCGGCTGCGTGCGCTCCCTGAGAAGCGGTAAATCGTGGCATAAAAACTGGCTCCGTGTAACAATTCTTTTTTCCAATCAATGACTTCGGCGTCATTACGGAACAATGCTTTACGCACCAATGGCGTGAGCATTTTTGAATCAATCATCATTATCTTGTTGGTGGTTGGTGTATCCATGATCACTCCATGTTTGTGGTGGAAAGCTGTCGGCAAAGATGATCTCGAAACTGCTTCGCAATAACGCTCACATCGGGGCCGCCGGCGCGAGTCTGCAGGTAGCGTCGCCGCATTTTCTTATTCTCTACATTCAAGTTCTTCAGGTGTCGGTCTCTGGAAGGACTCAATCCAGGGCTTCATACTCTCTTTGGAAATGTGAAAACTCTCCCGTGAAGGATGCAAATTCCTGACCGCAAGCCGCCTCAATAGCTCCTCCTCCGGCACATCAAGAAAATGTACTTCACTGCTGGCTCCAAGTCGTTTCGCCCGCAGCCGGTAATCTTCGCGTTCTTCTCGCGCCCAAAAGCCAAAATCAAGGATTACATTCGTTCCCAATTCCAGCGCCCTGCTGGCAATTTTCCAAAGCATAGCCTCGATCAGACTGTGCCTGGCGTCATGTTCCGGCTCCTCCGCATCTTGACCAAAAAGAGCCACCTGCCACTCATCGGGTGTCAAGCGAAGCGCTGACCGTTCATGTTCAATCTTCCGCGCAAGCGTTGTTTTCCCTGAACAAGGAAGTCCAACCATCAAATGAAGAGTTGTCACGCTTTCTACTCCCTGGGATCGTAGACAAACCGCCTGACTTTGTGGCTCACCGGCGCGACACTGCATGAGAAGTAGCCTGCCCCGGTGCTCTTACGGGGTCTGCTGGCCTGCCCCGCGTACTTTCGGGGAGCCAGTGTTGGCCGCACTCACTTTTCCGTCTTCTTCAAAGCCATTTCAATATCCTTCACGCGGTGATAACTGGAGTGGCCGTCCAGGTCCCCCGGCCAATCGGGTCCGTGCTCTTTACCGCTGAACCATTCTTCAGGTGCTTCTTTGAGAGCCGCCAGGACCTCCTCCTGGACCTGCCTGTGCCAGGCCAGGACCTCTTGTGGAGAGCGGTCATGCCAGCGCAAGTAGACGAGATGGTTTCCCTCGTTTATATTCAGCCCGCGTTCTTCCGTTGGCTTGCGCTGTCTTCTGGCAACACGCGCCGCGTCGGCCTTCCAATGGGTGATATGGGCAAGTGCATCCTTGACCGTCCAGGGGTCTTTCGATTCAGGGCGGAGCAGCAATCGCTGCCACTCTTCGTTTGTAAGGTTGGCAACCAGCTGGTCCAGGAGTTGAAACTCCTGGATGGTACGTTTGATAACTTCCTCGCGGGTGTGACGCATGGTAGAGAAACCTCCTGTACTTATGCTGCCCAATGGCTTGACTTACCGGCAGCGGCGGGACGGGCGAGACTCCTTCTCCATTATGCACCATTTCTGGCAGGCCGACGCTGTTTCGAGTGTCTGGTGGTCGAGTAGGCGGTGTTCTTCCGCCGTATCGAGACCGAGTCGTCGCGTAGCATCCCCGAAGGGGGCTGCCTGTCCTTGCCTGCGCCAGCCTGCCCTGCCTGCGCCAGCCTGCCCTGGCGGCCAGTCCAGGGTACCGTAGGTACAGGTGGCGGCTAGTCCAGGGTACCGCAGGTACAGGTGCGCCCAGCCTGCACCCCAAAGGGGCAATATGGGTGGTGCTTCCCAGTGTTAGGCAGCTGGTAATGAACAATTATTACTTGAACTTGAATCCTTCGGCAAGCCGAATGCACTGTTCTGAGATGGGGATGGTCGCGCCGGTTGTGGCATCCGCCGGACTGACACAAACCAATGAATACGCCCAACCATTATATTCCATCCAGATTTCTCTCGTCTGTACATAAGGTTCACCTATGAACTCGCGGTGGATATATTCGATGGCCGGGCGATCATTTATCGTGATCGTGTTTTGTGATATGAACTGGAAGTGATTGGAATATAGTTCGCTGATGATAAACACATAGTTTGCGAAAACGGAATCTAGATCACTCTCTGAAGGTATGGTCCGGCGATTGATTGAAAAATATGGGTAATGACCTACATTGGAAAACAACAATAATTCGGATTTGGTGCTTGTATCAAAATATGGTGGTTCGTAAAGCTTGGTCTTGTAACTGGCCGGAGCCGAAAACGTGAAATCGTCGCCTTCGTAGAGCGTATGGTCATTCGAACTCGAACAAGCGAGGGTGGAAACGAATAGGGCGAGAACCACACAAAATATGCGGTAATGCAAAAATCTTGGATTCGCCATGATCTCTCCTTCTGCTCCAGCCGGGATGAAAATGGATCTAACCGCTAAAGACTTGGAGGAAGTCACAACCCAATTCGAGAATCCTGTTTTTTTACGAAAGGTTGCCCAACGGTTTAGCTCAGCTGCCTCCGATTTTGGCAAGACAAGATGGCGAAAATCACTTTTTCTTGCGAATGGCCGCCGCGGACCGCGCTGCGGGTGGTCAGGTGCCTGCCTGCGTAGTTTCAGGGAAGCCGGTGTTAGCCGGAGTTTATTGAAACGGTTATTATCGAACCCACACTCCCTTTTATAACACCCATCACTTTGAAACCATTTGCATACGATTCGATGTCGCGGGGATCGTTCATGCCGAAAACAAAAGAAACATTCAAACCCCAGACTCTGGCTTCAAGTTGTATAAGCCTTTTCCATAATCCCATTGTGAATTTTTCAGGAGCCATATCAAAGACAAGCTGCGAGCGATCAAACCTTTGTGCCATGGCTTGGAATATCCCTGTCACATCCTGCCTGGGCAAGTAATAAAACAAGCCCTCGGCAAGCAGAAGAAAATTACTGTTTCCATTTGAAATTACCTGATCCATCCATGAAGTATCCAATACGGAACAACCAATGAGTTCATAGCCGAGATGCTCTTTTAGGATCTCTCTTTTCAGCTCAATCATTCCCGGTAGATCAAGTTCAATATATTTGCACTTTTCATTTTCAATCCGCCAGAACCTTGTATCCATACCGCATGCAAGGTTGATCACAGTACATCCTGGATGATTTGAAATATAAAGATTAGCGATACTGTCGAAACTCCTTGCTGTCATAGCGCGCGCTTTTCTATCCCTTGCCTGTATGCCTGCATACAGGCTCTTCCACCGAAGAATGCGTTTCTTTTCTTCTTCTGACGATATAGACAGCAACTTTTCTAAACAAAGGATTGCCATTGGGTCGTTGAAAACGGAATTATCCTTCTCCAATTCAACGGCACGACAAGTCAAAACCAAAATTGCTGACTGTGAGACCTCTGGTAAGTTCATAAGTAATCTACCTTAATGAACACACACTTGAGCGTATTTGATGCCCACCCAACGGTCTGGCTCACCGGCGCGAGCTGAACGAGCTTCCGGTGGAGCCGGCCTGCAGGTCCTTTGCCGCTATCTCGTGTAAACGGACAGTGACACGCCCAGCGGAGTGAAATAAGAATGCGCCTTATTTGACTGCTGGCAGAGACAATACAAAATCGCGCACCGCATCCGCAAACTTGACTGGTTGCGCGGCATAGGTCGCGTGTCCTGCGCCAGCGATTTCGACCAGGCGGCAGTTGGGGATCGCGCCGGCAGCTATTTTCGCGATTTCAATAAACCACTTGATGCTTGCAGAGCCGTACATCATCAAGCAGGGACGATCAATTTTTCCCAAATCTGCAGTCGTGAGCTGGTACGGCGGTTGCTGCAGATCGGCCAGCATCTCTGGCAGATTCGCTCGATATATTTCTTTGCGCTCATCAGGCGCGTGATCCCAAAAACTCGGATCAATGACGTGGAAAAAAGCGTCCACCGCGGTCTGTGGCTGGTTGCTTGCGAGGGCCTTTTCGACCGCGGGTTTAACCTGCGACATAAAATCAACACCAATGGAAGGCGATAATGCGAACACAGGCGGCTCGGACAAGGCGGCGCCGCGCACCAGCTCAGGATGGCGGCGCAACAGGTCAATCGAAATGCGCGCTCCGCCGCTCGATGCGACGAGAACTACTGGTGCGAGGTGCAGCGCCTTGATCAATGCAGCCGCATCGTCTGCGTGAAGTTCGACCGACTCCTGGACGACGTTGCCTTTTGGGCTGCGCGTGTGTCCGCGTCGATCGTAAGCAACGCAGTGAAATGCGCTGCTGAACCGCGCCATTTGATCGGCCCACACCTCGGCAAAGCCCGCCATGCCATGAATAAAAAGCATCGCAGGGCCGTTGCCGGCCCCTTCGTAGTAAAGGGTTGTGCCATTGACATCGATCGTTGCCATTATGCCACCGCCTCAAGAACAAGCCCATCATAAGCAATTTCATAACCATGTTTTTTGGCGAATTTTACCAGTTCTGGATGGGCAGGATTTCCTTCATGTGCAATATGTGTTGCAAAAACGCGGGCGTTTTGGGCTAATAAACCTTCATTACGCATACGTGTTACATGCTCTATAACTTGATGCGCACTCAAATGGTCACTTCCTGGCTGTTCTGGACCATAAGTATGGTCAAGGATGACAACATCGAATCGCAATTCTATGCTGGTGGAACGCTTGCCAGGTTTGTTCAAGCAAGGTTGCTGTGTCAGTTCCATAAAAGATACACTGTTCGCCTGATGCAACGGCGTATAACATGGCTCCCATTGTTGGCGCATGGTTTGCAGGAAACGCTATTACGCGATAGCGGCCAAAAGTGAAAGGTTGCAAAGGTTCGATGGAATGAATCTCCAGGTTTAAGTTTTTCTGGGTATTGGGTGACAATAGACTATCACCTGAAAGATCTCGTACAAAGGTTTGCGCGGCTCGTTGCAATGTTTCGTGAGAAGCGTAGAAATTTAAGCATGGAGCACCAAGAACACCATATTCGGGACTGCGAGAGAGCAGGTGGGATAAATCCAAATGGTCGGCATGCGGATGCGTTTGCAGGCAGTATCGCACGTTGACCAAAGAACAGCCGTGCATCTGAGATGCCGCCATAATATCGGGGCCGAGATCGATAAGCAAATCATCATTGACCAACAAGGAAGACCGCTTTCGCAAACTTTCACCGCCAAGTGCTCGTGCCTGTTCGCAATTATTACATTTGCAAAAGGCTTCTGGAAACGCATTGGCGGCGGAAGTACCAAGAAATGTGATAATCATATTCAATATTATCTTTGAGCTGTATTCAGGCGTCAAGGGACTACCCAACGGCTTGGCTCACGCCACTTCGTGCTCATTCTGGATAGAGGTGGTGCAGGTCGGCAGCGGCAAGGCGGGCGATGCTTGCATCATTTTAATGGCACTTCTGGAAATGCGCTGCTGATTCGAGCGTCTGGTGGTCGAGTAGGCGGTGTTCTTCCGCCGTATCGAGACCCCGGTGGTCGAGTAGGCGGTGTTCTTCCGCCGTATCGAGACCCCGGTGGTCGAGTAGGCGGTGTTCTTCCGCCGTATCGAGACCCCGGTGGTCGAGTAGGCGGTGTTGGAATGGATCGGGAAGCACCGTTCGATCAGGTACCTGACAGGGCTCAGTCTGGCCGGTGCTGTGAAACATAGATATACCAGCAAACTCCGTACTTATCCACAATATCAGCAGAACACGGACTCCACGGGAGCGAACCTAATTCTCTCAAAATGTGCCCGCCCCTGGCAAGGATTTGATATGCATGCTGTAGTTCATCATCATTGTCGAGATTTACGCCATAGCTCATGCTGGGTTGCTTCGATGCCAGCATGGCTCGAACGATCTCCTCATCATGGTTTTCGCTCACAGCAAAGATCAATTCTTCTCCTCTATGGAGTTCCGCGTGAAGGAACGAACCGTCAGAATTTTTGACATGGTAGCCCAATGTCATTCCAAACGCTGCCATGTAAAATTCCACCGCCTCGACACTATTCTGAACATACAAAGTCGCGCCCAGATTCATTTTTTTCGTCCTTTCTGAGTCGCCCGGCAATCCCCTCATCACCGCGGCATCAGCGCGAACACACCCCAGCCCAGGTATTCACGCGTGTAAGTGGCATAGCGCTCAGGTTCCGAGGTCAGTTTGGCTCGAACATCTTTCGCGAACTCGTCATCGGGATTGGCTTCAAGCCATCGGCGCATGGTGAGCCATTTGGCCGCCTCGTATCTGTCCCAGTCGTCCTGGTCAGCCAGAACCATTTCAACCACGTCGTAGCCAAGATGGTGGAAAGACGCGAGAAGTTCTGGAAGCCTGAGAAAGTCGGAGATCGAGTTGGCAAGGCACTCCTTGGCAACATCTTCCGTCGGCGGTAACTGCCGCCAGTAGGGCTCGCCGATCAGGATGATCCCTCCGGTGCGCAGGCTCCGCGCCAGAAGCTCGATCGTGCCGGCGACTCCCCCGGCGATCCAGGTGGCGCCGACACAGGCTGCCACACTCACCTTCTCGTCAGAGACATAACCGGCAGCATTGCCATGGATGAACTTGACTTGATCGGCGACGCCGAGTTCTTCAGCACGGAGTTTGGCTTGCTCGGTGAACAACTGGCTCATGTCGATGCCAATGCCGATGATGCCGTGATCTCGTGCCCAGGTGCACAGCATCTCCCCCGAACCGCTGCCGAGGTCGAGCACTCGGGCCCCCGATTCCAAACGCAGCGCCGCGCCGAGAGTGGCGAGTTTTTCGGGTGTGATCGGGTTGTGGATGCGGTGAGCACTCTCAGTGATGCTGAAAATCCGCGGAATATCCAATGCAGGAAATCTCCTTATGGATGTGAATAGACTTGGTCATTGCCTATCGGCTTATGTTTGCGCACCGGCGGGCAGGATTGGATAATACTCCAAGAGCAGGATTCTGTCCGGGCGTAGAAAAATGCACGAAAATGCCGTTGAATCCCAACTGTCCGCTGCACGCTTTGTTAGCCCGCCTTTATTATCACTGATTTGCCTTAATCTCGGATATATTCGCCTTGAATTCCTTCCAGTAATCAGCTTCTCTTTTGTCTGTTGTCATTTCTTCTAGCTCGCTAATACTGCGTCCAAGTCGAGCCCAGCTTTTTGCCCATACAAGCACCGCAAGACAAACAATCGTGAGATAGACGATCAATAACCATAAGGGTGTGTACTGAGATGACGAGGTTGACGCTGGACTAAGCAACTCGATGAGTGCGATTAACGTGATAAGCACGGCAAGCACGATTGCAGTCACACTGCCAGCGAGGCGACTATCCGCTGCAGCCGTTATAGGGCAGCACCTTATGTAGATTGTTCTCTATCCACTTGAAAGTAGCGCAGATAAGGCATATGCGCAATGCATTCGCAAGCAGCAGAGGAAGCGCGGTATGAGCGGATTTTTGCTGTCACCGGCTGCAAGAGGCGGCACCGATATGGCTAGATCATCCGCAACCATCCCACGGCAGGCCACTGCTGGCCACACTTCTAGTTGCGGCTTTTTCATATAACCGTAAGTCGTTATACATTCCCTGAAGTTCCAATAATAGCACCCGCGCTTTTCCAAAGTTATCTTTCTTATATGCTTTTTCTGCTACTCGTTCTTTTTGCTTAACCAGTTTTAGAGAGTATTGACGACTCAATTCGTAAAACTCTTTAAAATAAATTTGATACCAAGTTTTCCTGATGTATTCTTCATATTGAATATGCTTTTCAAGTTTGTTCCAAAATTTAATTGTTTGGCCATAAAACATTGGTAAAGCAATCTCTTTTGGCAACATTTTGTTATGAACCATGAGTCCAAGATTGTCAAAAGAAACCCATACTTTGTGCATTTGTTCATAAACTTCTGGTGAAGCATTACCTGGTTCAGGAAGAGGGTTGGCTAAAATATATCTCCTGGATTGACTAATTTCTTCTGGCGTCAGTTTATTAAATACTTCAAGAAGTGCTTCCAGGTATCTTGCTTGTACCATTTCCTTTATTTGTCGATAAGTAAAGGCAAGAGTAACAATAACCGCACACTGCAACGATTGTGGAAATTGAACTTATGTCAGCCAACGTCATTTTCCATCCTGTAAATAATTCTCTGCGGAATGGTTGCCCAAAGGCTTGGCTCACCAGAGTGAGCACGACATAGCTCACCCACTTGATATTATCGCGCCATTTCTCCCAAATCGCGCACCGTACCCGCGGGGTAAAGCCCCGTCCGTTGGACACTGTGTAGGGCCTCATTTCGGTGATGGATATTGTCAAGGGGTTTGGATGTCCGCAATATTCCAAATTCTGAAATTGTCCATTGCCACTGTTCCTGATTCTACATAAAAAATGCACCTGCCAAAACGGTATTCGTCATTTTTGGCAGAGTATAAAGGTTGGTTATCCAGATAAAACGCGAATTTGTTTCCTTTGGCAATGAGCAGGATGTGATGGATTTGATCATTTGATAATGCGGGATGATCAAATTCTATATATTCGGATGCTCCCTTTGCTTTGGTGAAACTGATGGCAAGATAGCCGCTGTGATATAACGTCAGGCTGTGGCCGGAATTGCCTACATCCCGGAAATGTAGGGACCACTCACCGGATGATGGTGTGCCTTCCAAAAAGCGCATGTCAACTTCTGAAACAAAGTCGTGCCAGTCAGTATTGGGACGAAAAAATCTGCATTTTGTGGCAACCAGTTCCCCTTCGATATACTTCAAACTTCCTTCGCAATAATCTTTGTTCCAACCGGCTGATCCAGCGCCAAAATCGTCTTGAAAACTTGGAATGCCTCCAGCGATGGTGGAGAGGATCGGCTGGGCAAATTCGGTCACCCAGCTTGGCTGTGGTTTCGAAGTTCTCGTCGGTGGTGGAGAAGGTGTAACTGATGGGACAGGTGTGCTGCTGACTGTGGGAGTGAAACTGGAAACTGGTGTTTCAGTGGATGCAATAGCCGATAATGTAGGTGTTGGCTGCGGTAAAAAAGTACTGCATGATGAAGTGACAAGCATAATGGTAGTGAGAATAAGAGAGACAAATTTTATTTTAGAATATGTGCCCATGGAATCCAATTTGCACCTCACTGTTTTTCCGATCCAGCCGCCCAACGGCTTGGCTCACCCGACGCCGGGACAGGCGAGTCGCTACGACTGAAAACCATTTTTTCTGCCAAATGCCCGCCGCGTACTTCCGCCGACCTGCCTGTCCTGCGTACTTTGCAGGGTGCCCCGCCTGCACCCTGAAAGGGCGAAGGGGTAAGGCGGTCAGCTGACCTGCCCCGCCTGCTTGTCCTGTGCTCTTTCAGGGCCCTATGTTTTTTAGGGTGTACTTTCGGGGAGCCGGCCTGCCCCCAGGATGGGGGTGTTGGGCGTTTTCCTCAACAAAAGCAAGAATATGTTTGGCGTATGTTTTTTCCACTGTCATGTCGGAATTATCAATAGCCCATTCCTCTCTGATGTAACTTGACTCAAGGCAGGCAAGTTGGTGCCTTGAGTTCTTCAATTCCTTCTCATAATCTTGGTCATTTACCCTGCCGCGCTTCTTTTTCCTATCCATAATAGCCGATTCATTCGGCCGAAGTACCGCAACGAAAATCTGGCTGGTATCTCTAAGCAGTTCTTCGTAATAGTAGATCAAAGGCTTGGGAGGATTTTCATAATTGATGAATTCAAGAACTACATTATTTCCCTTGGAAAGCAAATCTCTTACTTGATGAACGACAGCAGGCTGAACAATCCTTTGTTCTTCGGGAGTACGGCCTTCTCCCACCGGATGGCCTTTTTTGATTTCGACCCAATGTAAATCTTCAGAAGCGTGGATCCAGTTATCGTTTTGCGCGATTCTCTCGGCAAGACTGGTTTTTCCGCTTCCTGCCGGGCCTGTAATAAGTATTACTTTTCTATCCTTCAATTCACAGCCTTTCAATCTTCGGTCTCACTTTCAAGCTGACTACTGCAATGGATACACTTATTCAAACGTGGTGAACCCCCACTCCGCTGACCTTATGCCAATTGCATAATCATTTATTGGTTGAATCCACCATTTATAGTCTGAGTTTTGCGTTAACGGATCAGGAATATTGGCTTCTGTTTCAGTTACGATCGTTGACCAAACACGATACCAAATACCCGCGTTCCACTTCATTAAAACAACCTTATATTCTTCTGCTCCCGTTACCGCTGACCACTGCAATATCACTGGTAAATCGTCCGACCAAATTTCACTTCCGTCAGCGGGGGAGATTAAAACTGGTGCGGGTAAGATAATACCATCTGAACCTGTGGTGAATGACCGCATTTCTGAATGCGGGCTTTCAATCTCACCACACTTTAACCAGACTTTCCAATAATAGGTAGTAGCAGGGGCCAGATTTGTTACATCATAGCGCTCTTCATCAAAACTGCTGTCATACGAAGTTGCCCAATACACCCAATCATTTGGAAAGTCATCCTCATGCAATAAAAGTAATAAATTTACCTCAGTTACCTCTGATACATTGCCGTTGTTCCATTGGAACGTTGGGATAAGCGTGTTCGGATTACTTCCATTGCTGGGAGAAATAAGTGTAGGGGCTGTTGAACATGATGGGCTGTTCGCATTAATTGTGATGGTGACCGTGGCGACATTGCTTTCCAGTCCGCCATCAAATACCTTGTAGGTAAAGCTGTCAGAGCCTTCATAACCGGCATCCGGCGTATAGGTGAACGAACCATCCCCGTTGATGGTCAAATTCCCGTGTGCTGGATCACTAACCCAAACCGCTGTCAGGGTATCGCCATCAGCGTCGCTGTCATTTTCCAATACCCCGGGCGCATTCACAACCAGTTGTGTATCCTTATTTGTGCTGTAAGTGTCATCTACAGCTACTGGCGGATGTTCTAAAAGCGGTTTGCTTACCAGAGGAAGATAGATTTGATATGGAAGTGTTTCACCTTCTGCTGATCCAATTGGCGAAAAGGTAACGAGGATTATTATGAGACTGATGAGGCCCATGATCAACAACTTATTTTGATTCATGAAACAATCTCCTTATTTTGTCATGAGTGAATTACCTGATTACACAACGAATTTATCAATGATAACTGTTTGTTTTTGATGTGGTTGACTTGCCCATATGCTTTGTATCACGGATTCCACGTCACCATCTTTTCAATCACACTTCATTTTATAATGTACCGTTAGTTTTTTCAATAAAACCAGTGGCGCTGCCCATCGATTAAGGGTTGATGCGGCGGGAAGAGCGCGAGTTGAAACAACGGATTCCTGCGCCGCCGCATCAAACCGGGTTGAACTACTTGTGCCACGAAGTGGTACCTGTGCCACGAAGTGGTACCTGTGCCACGAAGTGGTACGTGTACTGCACAGCAGTTCGCCGCACGCAAGGGTATCAGGGGCTGATGTTTGGGGGTCTCGCCCCCGCACGCTGGGGGTCTCGCCCCCGCACGCTGGGGGTCTCGCCCCCGCACGCTGGGGGTCTCGCCCCCGCACTATGGGGGTCTCGCCCCCGCAATAAGGGGGTTGAATCCCCATCACGCAGGCCTATCCCATGACCACATGGAAAGCCCACCGATAATTTATATGATTGTACACTTGGCGAGCGGCCTTTGGCAAGTAGGAAAGGCGTAAATTTCTGAACAGGACTTTATCATTTCTCTTGAAGTACGCATGCCATTTTTGTCCGCCGTGTCCCCGGAGCGGGCAGGACAAGGGGGTTAAATCCTTGGACATTGCTTCACTCCCTGAAAATATCAAAGCCGTGATTGCCCCCAAATGCTTGACAAATTAGAACATTTGTTTTATGTTTGTTGAAAGTTACCCGCCTCCTGCCATTTCCTTCTACCGCACCTTGACAACAGAATATTCCGAAACGAACTCGTGAGAGAAATAGTCGTTCCTCCGTCGTTCCGCGGAACGAATACCCGAATTACGAATTCCGAATACCGAATCACGAATACCGCTGTTTCTTAATCCCTCACCCCCTCGTTTACATACCGCATCAGCTCCGCCACGCTCAGGTCACCGATGCCCAGCTTATCCACGGTGCGGCCGCGTTTCCAGTAGTCGGTGCGGTGCACGATACACGCCAGGCGGATGATGCTGTCCATCCCGCTCACCGACACGCCAAACCTCTCGCCCAGCGAGGCGATTGGCACCAGGCTCATCGGCACATCCTCGAAAATATAACGGTGTCCCAGCGTACTCGGTGCTTTGATGCCGTAATAACCCGGCTGGTTGTGGATGGCCTCCAGCAGATCCTCGCCGGTGGTATCATAAGCCATTTTGAGCCATTCCAAACCGGTTTGGGCGCGGATTCCCAGGCTCGAGGCCACCGTCACGCGTTCACGGTCAAGCGTCTCCAGCACGCGCGCCACCGAAGGGGTCACGCCATCAATATAGAACTGGTAATCGCCATGCGTGGCCTCGATCCAGCCTGCATTGAGCAGTGTCAGCGCCGGGTGAAAGATCGCCCCCATATTATTCAGACCGGTATTCAATACATTCACGCCATCGATGAACTGGGGATAGATGGTTCCGATGGCCTCCAGTACCTGTTCATTCCGTACCGCCGGCAGCGCTGCCAGCGGGACGGCTTCCTTGATGCGGAAAATGCGCGCCTGGGCCGGTCCGTCCGAGCGGCTGGCATAAATGAATGTCTCGGCTTCTGAAATGATGACATCCGCCGTGCAGCCCTCATCCCGCAGCACTTTGGCAAATTCCAGCGCCCCGCAGGTGCGCCCCGGATGAAGGACGATGATCTGTCCATTCTTAAGATATTTGGCGGCGGCTTTGGCAATATCTGCGTGCGCGGAAGATGGCACCACCACCATGATCATCTGGGCTTTCTTGAGCGCCTCGCCCATATCCGAGGTCACAGTGACGAGCTTGCCAAACCCGTGCGGCCCGTCCCCGGCGCTTTCCAGTTCAATCCCGCCGCGTTTTTTGATCACACTGATATGGTCGAACGTGCGGTTATACAACGTGACCTTCAATTTCATCAACGCCAGGTGGGCCGCCATGGCCTTGCCGCCATGCCCGGCGCCGATTACGGTGTATCTTTCAGGGGTGTTCATGCTTGCTCCTTTGCCAGTGTGGTGAGACGTTCAGACTCGCTGATGGGTTGCCCGTTTGGATTCACGGCAACGCACTGCCCGTTGAGGATATGCGTGCGCACCTGCCCTCGTGCGAAGGGATTATTCTTTAACTGCGGCGCGTCCAGGATGCCGGAGGTCACTGCCTTCGCAAGGGTGGCGGCATCCGTCCAGGGGTCTGCCGTGCCCGCCCGCGCCAGCCCGCGTATCGCCTCCAGCGTGATCCGGGCTTCGGCCAGCAGTTCCTCCTTGCGCCTCTGCACCGCCGGGTCCCAGGTCATCTCCGGCGCGCCGCGCACGGAGTTCTCGATCGAGCGCCGGGCGATCTGGCTGGCCTCGATCACATCCTCCGCCGTCGCAGCGTGGTGCGCCTCGGTATGCCCAACAATGTGAATGATATCCGGTTTCAGCGCCATCTGCAGGTAAATGCTGGCTGCCAGGTGTCCGCGTGCCGCATCCGCGTTCAAGGGGTAACTGAGCAGCCCGGTGCGCGTCTGCTTCCAAATCGAGAAACCTTTGCCCCTCAGCGGCCCGATTAATTCCAGCACCGCAGCCATCTTTGCCAGGTCCATCGCGTCCGTCAGGCCGGGCGGGCTGTTGAACATCAATTGTGCGACATAATCCCGCACGCCAAACTTCCTGGCGTTATAGGCTGAGAGGAATGCCGCCGCCACAAAGACCACATCCGGCGCATCCCGCATGCCCCAGTGATGCGCTTCGTTCAACTCCACCGGGATGCCGCGCCCGCCGTACCAGCGCATCACCTGCTGGTGCTCCCGGATGGAGCCTTCCAGGTCCCACGGCCCGCGCCCATCCATCCGGTTAAACCAGAAGAGCGGGATGGCGCACCAGGCCATCTTGATGGTTTCCACGTACATTTCAGCCAGCCGGATGAAATCGTCCGTGCCGGAGTAGGTTCGCAGCAGCGGGAAATTTCCCCGCCGGCTGGCGGCATACAGCCTCCGGTAATCCTCTGCACTGCGTACCGGCACGCCTCCCGCCCCCTTCCGGCGTGGATCTTGCCGTTCGGGATGGAAAAAGTTCTCCTGCGCATCCTGGTCGATCCCCAGCGAGATGACGTCCAGTGCTTGCGCCTCGGCGATCTTCTCGATACCGCGCTCGGTCTCTTCCATGGTCGGCTGTCCAAAGTGATGGCGCAGGATGGGGTAAGGGCTCTTCCACTGGATGCGCTCCACCATCGTCTGCGGATAATCCACTGCCGAGCTGCCCGGGCCTGTCTGGCCTTTCAGGTATGCCAGCACCTGTTCGGGCAATTCACTTCCATCAAAAATCCGCTCGAAAAAGCCAAGTCGGCTGGCCCTTTCCGCCACCGGCGGCGTCCCCCCGAAGGCAAAGCGGACGCCGCTTTCGCGCAGTTCAGATGCGGCCTCGGCGAACTCTCCCAGCAGGCGCTCGCCGGTTTCGGGTGTCAACCGGTACGAGACACCCACCAGGTCGGCCTTTTCTTTTCTGGCAGCTTCCAGCACGCGTTCGATCGGCACCGCCGGGCCCAGAAAGATCGTCTGCCAGCCAGCCGCCTCTGCCAGGCGCAGGAAATTGGAAACTCCTGCCACGTGGACACATTCCCCCAGCGCAGCCGCGAGGACGACTTTCTTTTGCATTGTATCCTTTCAAAACCTAAAGGTTCCCAAGACCTTCAGAGTCTCAGAGTTTTGGTGGATTATCGCCCCATAGATTGCGGTTATATCATAAAATCGTGCCGGGTGGGATCGATTTTCTGCACCTGCCGTTCTTCCCTTCCCTGATCACCTGGTTACCTGATTACCTGTATACCTGTGTACTTGTATTCTCCGGTCAAAAATCATTTGTCACCCGCCCAAGTTCATGCTACACTATCCCCTGCGGACACGTATATCAATAGATACTCACGGAGGTCGGAATGAAATCTTCAACCGGAATATATATAGGAGCAGTCATCCTTCTGGTGTTGGCTGCTGCCGGGATTTGTGTTGGAGGCTTTATCCTGCTGGGTGCCTCAGGGGGTGCACAAGGCGTGACCGGCATTGGCAGTACGGGGGTGGTCCTTGGCCTGCTGGCCCTGGTTGCCGGGGTTGCCATGCTCGTTGTGGCTGCCCGCAGGACCCGCCAGGAAACCGCCCAGAACGTCACCCTCAAAGTGGACCTGCCCGGGGAGACCAAGATCGACGCCATGAAATGCAAATCCTGCGGTGGCGTATTGACCGCCGACAATATCAAGCTGGTCAATGGTGCCCCCATGGTCACCTGTCCGTTCTGTGGTACCGTGTATCAATTGACCGAAGAACCCAAGTGGTAAATTCCTGATTACGAATGCCCCGAATACCACGATGAGACAAATAACATTCGTACCGTTCGGATAATTCGTCCCACCTGTCCAGCATTCTTTGCTGGATTCGTGATGAAAATACCAGGATTACCGGGTATAGATAGTCTGAACAAGATCAAGAATTGTTCTTTCTTGTTTTTGAAAGGATGGCCCTGATGAAACCTCGCCTGATCGCCTCCATGCTGCTCATTGCGATGTTGTTCATATTCACCAGCAATGTGGCAGCCCAGTCGTATTCCTTCAACGTAAGCCAGGAAGTCGTGGATGTTTTCTGGAACAGTGACGGGACTCTCGACCTGGATTACCAATTCACCTTTGTCAACGACCCGGGCGCTCACGTCATCGACTTTGTGGACGTAGGTATGCCCAATGGAAACTATGACCTGGGCAGGGTCACTGCCGATGTCGATGGCGATGCGCTCAACGTTTCCTCGGATTTTCAAGGAGACGGGCCCTATGGCTTTGCAGTGGATATGGGCTCACATGCCATCCAACCCGGTGCCACTGGCAGCGTGCATGTGACCGTCAAGGGGATCAGTGGTGTTTTATACAAGGATCCGTCACAAGGGGAAGCATATGCCAGCGCAGATTTCTCTCCAGCCTATTGGACCACCGCGCATGGTGACACGGAAATGGACATCTTCTTCCATTTTCCCGCCGGAGTGACAACGGATCAACCGCGCTGGCACAGCACCCAGGGCGGCTGGCCCTGCGATGACCAGCCTCTGACCGGAACAGATGATCAGAACCGCCCTGCGTATGCCTGGAAATGTGCCACCGCCAAGGCTTCCACCCGCTACACCTTTGGAGCCTCCTTCCCGATGAGCATTATCCCGGCCAATACCATCGTCACACCCCCGGCTTTCAATTTTGGAGGTTTCATTGCCGGCATTTTCAAGAATCTGCAGCCGATTTGCTGCATAGGATTCTTCCTCCTGATTTTTGTCGGATCGCCAATTCTGGGAGCGATTAACAATAAGAAACGCAAGCTCCAATACCTGCCGCCGAAGATCCAGATCGAAGGGCACGGCATCAAGCGCGGCCTGACGGCGGTTGAAGCCGGCATCCTGATGGAAGAGCCGCTCGACAAGGTCATGACCATGATCCTGTTCGGCCTGGTCAAGAAAAATGCCGCCACGGTGGTAACGCGTGACCCGCTCAAGATCCAAGCGGCGGAGCCTCTGCCGGCCGACCTGCACGATTACGAAACGGATTTTCTGCAGGCCTTTGCCATGGAAGACTTGGCCGCGCGCCGCAAAGCGCTGCAGGAAATGACCGTCAAGCTGGTCAACAGTATTTCCGAAAAAATGAAAGGCTTTAGCCGCAAGGAGACGGTCGCCTTCTACAAGGACATCATGGAACGCGCCTGGCAGCAGATTGAAACGGCTGGCACACCCGAGGTCAAGAGCCAGCTATACGATCAAAACCTTGAGTGGACCATGCTTGACAAGAACTACGATGACCGCACCCAGCGCACCTTCACCGGCCCGGTTTTTGTACCCATGTGGTGGGGCCGTTATGATCCCGGCTATCGTCCGGTCTCGACCGGCCCGGTTTCAACCGGCACGCCCCATACCGCTTCGATGCCCTCCTCGGGTGGACAGGCCAGCCTGCCGGGTGCAACTTTCGCCGCCTCGGTCGTCACCGGCGTACAGAATTTCTCCAGCAAGGTGCTCGGTAATACGCAATCCTTTACCTCTGCCGTCACCAACCGCACCAATCCTGTCCCGATCGTCAAGAGCTCCGGCGGCGGCCGTGGCGGAGGCGGTTTTCATAGCGGCGGCTGCGCGTGCGCCTGCGCCTGCGCCGGTTGCGCCTGCGCCTGCGCCGGAGGAGGTAGGTAACGTACTCCCCAGTCCTGGACCCCGACGTCTCCAGACGTCGGATACAAGGACTCCGAAGTCCCCAGACTTCGGATGCAAGGACTCCGAAGTCCCCAGACTTCGGATACACGGAGTCCGACGTCTCCAGACGTCGGATTCCCCGAATACTTGGTAAGGTTGTTCTTCGGAAATGTCAAAATGACTGAAATCATATTCAAGCCGGGTCATCACACTCCCCCCCATATATTCGTGGGAGATCAGTTATATATGCTTACTGGTTCGGTCTATAAAGGACAGCCTCTCATCCAAAATAATAGCCGTAAGAGAGAGCTTGCAGAAGCACTTCTTACTTCATCCGAGCTTTACCATTGGAAAGCCATTGCCTGGGTTGTGATGGACAACCATTACCATGTAATCCTGGAATCACCTCTAAACGATCCAGGTAGCCTGTCAAAATTTGTGGCAAGTTATCACAAGTTCACTGCACGCCGATGGAATGCAGAAGATAAGTCTGTTGGCCGCAAGGTGTGGTGGAATTATTGGGATACTTGCATTCGGTCTATTGAGGATTACCTGAACCGGCTTCGATACGTTTTTTGGAATCCAGTCAAGCATGGGTTGATTCAGGATCCAGCAGAATATCCATATTCCAACTATATGGATTTTATTGAAAAAGAGTGGTTTGATGTTGGAAAAGCACCCATAGAGGTTGAAGATGTCCCAGAATTTTAAAGGTATCCAGGATTTATTTACTCGCAAGGTGAAGAAAAAGCCTTCAGTTCACGATGACGGACTCCGAAGTCTCGAGACTTCGGAGTCCAAGATTACGGAGTCCAAGATTACGGAGTCCGAAGTCTCCAGACTTCGAACTCAGAAGACCGTCATGAGCATCCATCACTACCGCCGCGAAGGGGTGGAGGAAAAGAGCCGCATCCACCTGCGCCTGGATCCGGATGGCCATGGCACCTTGATCATCAACGCCAACCGGATCCTGCACCTGAACCCGACTGCCGCGCTGATGGCATACTGCGTCCTGGAGGAGACCTCCGAAAAGGAGGCCGTTCGCCTGATCCGGAAAAAATATTCCGTCGGCAAAGCACAGGCCCGCGCAGACCTTGCCGCATTGCGCAGCCAGCTCGAGGAACTTGTCCGTCCGGATGGTGCCTGCCCGATCCATGAGCTGGGGTTGGAAACGATCATGCCGTTCTCGGCGCGTCCCACTGCCCCATATCGCCTGGACCTGGCGCTCACCTATCGCTGCAATAACGACTGTGCCCATTGTTACAATGTTCAACATCCTTCCCGTCTTCCATCGGAAGAGAAATCGGGCATGAGTGCTGAACTTTCCACCAGCAGTTGGAAGCGCATCATCGATAGAGCCTGGGAGTTGGGCATCCCGCACATCATATTCACTGGCGGCGAACCGACCCTGCGCGCAGACCTGCCGGAGTTGATTGCTCACGCCGAGCATAACGGCCAGATCACCGGCCTTAATACAAATGCCCGCCGCCTGTCGGACGCCCATTACGTTGAGACGCTGGTCGAGGCCGGGTTGGACCATGTGCAGATCACGCTTGAGTTCGAGCGAGGCTGAAGTGCATGACCAGATGGTGCATGCAAAAGGCGCCTTCCTCCAGACGGTCAAGGGCCTGAAGAATGTCCTGGCCAGCCCGCTCTTCGCGATGACCAACACCACCATGCTGCAGACGAATGTCCACACCATCCCGGCCACGCTGGATTTCCTGGCTGAGACGGGTGTCCCGACCGTTGGGCTCAATGCTTTAATCCACGCAGGGCGCGGCCTTGTGGTCGGGACGGGATTGGCCGAGTCTGAGTTGGCCGCGCTGCTGGAGATCGCCCGTCAAAAAACTGGAATGCGCGGCCAGCGTCTCATCTGGTATACGCCGACCCGCTATTGTAATTTTGACCCGATGGCGCTTGATCTGGGCGTGAAGGGCTGCACAGCAGCTCTGTATAACATGTGTGTCGAACCCGACGGGAATGTCCTGCCCTGCCAGTCGTATTATCAGCCGCTTGGCAACCTGCTGACTGATGAATGGGAGTCCATCTGGAACCATTCGTTGGCAGTCCAGTTGCGTGAACGAAAAAATCTGCCCCAGAAGTGCGTTGGCTGTGCCCTGTTGGCCGAATGTGGCGGTGGTTGTCCATTACAGTTTGAATCCATGAATATTCTTTCTCTATCTTAAATATAAGGAGTAATACTTGATGAAACGCATACTACCTCTTTTTCTCCTGGTCGCGCTGGTCTTGAATGGATGTAACATCGCCGGTGGGGCCACCCCGATCGTGCCAACTGCGGCAGCCGCAACCCTGCTCCCGGTGAGTACATCCTCCTCCTCACAACCAGCCGCAGCGGTTGCCCAATATGGCGGGGAAGTTGCGCGGCCTCTCATGCGGGACTTTACAAACATGGGCGCAAGAGTGCCGGGATCGGATGCGGAAACTCAGGCTGCCCAGTACATCGCGAGTTTTTTCAAAGCGATTGGGTATGAACCTGAAACCCTGCCGTTCACCGCCACCGTTGGAGATAAGAACATTACCTCGGCCAATGTGATCGCAATAAAAACCGGGAGCTCTTCCCAGGAGATTATTGTCGGGGCGCACTACGATTCTACAGATGCCTCGCCCGGAGCAGACGATAATGCCTCCGGCGTGGCTGTCATGTTGGAAGTGGCCAAGCTCCTCCAAAATGGAGGAAACCCCTATACCATCCGTTTCATTGCTTTTGGCGCAGCAGAAAGCGGCTTATTGGGGTCTTATGCTTACCTGAACCAGATGAGCCAGGAGGAATTCGAAAATGTGATTGCCATGATCGATCTCGACTCCCTGGTTGCCGGCGATATTGCCTACGTTTACAGCGACGAAGACCCGCAGTCGTCCGTGCGCGACTGGGCACTCGAGTGGGCCACCGGGAATGGTTTCGATTTGCAGACCATTCGGAATGTCGATTTGACCGACCCGGCCAGTGGTAAGGGCTCCTCTGATTACGCCCCCTTCCGGGACGCCGGGATTCCTATCGCTTATTTCCAGGCTGCCAACTGGACCATTGGCAATAAAAAGGGTTCCACGCAAGTGGATGTGCGTTTCGGTGATCACGGCGTTATCCGTCATACGCAGTACGATACGCTTGAATATCTGGATACCAATTTCCCAGGCAGGGTGGATGCGCACTTGAACCTCTTCATTTCCATTCTCTACAATCTTTTGACACAATTCGAGGCTCCTTTACGATGAAAACAGCTGATTATTCCTGGGTCAAAGAATTCCCCGGCGCAGTCACCGTCTGCGATCCGGATGGCATTATCATCGAAATGAATGATAAATCTGCCTTGACATTCGAAGAAGATGGCGGGCGCGCGCTGATTGGTAAAAATGTGTTCGATTGTCACCCCGAGCCGGCGCGCAGTGAATTGACTGGCCTGATGAAGGCGCGCCAGCGCAATGTTTATACCATTGAGAAGAACGGCGTCAAGAAGCTTATTTATCAATCCCCTTGGTACCTCAACGGTGAATATGCCGGTTTCATTGAACTTTCTTTGGAACTTCCAATCGAAATGCCGCACTTCATACGCGATTAATGACAGGAGGCTGCGATGTCCCCAAACATAACGCAAACTTTATCCCTCGTCGCAAGGATTTTTATCTCTGTTTGTATGTTCGCTTTCGGCGCGTATCTTCTCATTGCTGGCAGACTCAGGGTCAGCAAATACAAGGTTAAAGGCGTGCCAGTTCGCATGATCGGGGCTGTGATCCTGCTGGGGGCGGCCATCTTCTTTCTTTCCGAGGGCCGCGGCTTTTTTCATAAATATGGCCTTATCCTCCAGTTGGTCCTCCTGCTGGCAGGAGCGATCCTGCTCTGGTTCCTCGCCGAAAAGCCGAAAAGGGCGGCGCCTTTACCCCCGGATACCCATACCTTCCAGTCCGGACCGGATGAACCAGCCTACCGTCTGCACCTCCGGCTCTTGAAGGATGGCTCCGGCATTCTGATCGTCAACGCTGCCACAGTCCTGCACCTGAATGCCACCGCCGCCGAGTTCGCCTATCATATGATGAAAGGTTCGGAACCGGATGTGGTCGCCGAGCGGGTTTCCGATCGCTATCAGATCAGTCTGCCGGAGGCAAGGAAGGATTACCAGGATTTCCGCGACCGTGTCCAGACCATGATCCATACACCTGACCTGGATCCGACCACGTACCTGGACTTCGAACGGGTCGCACCCCATTCCCAATATTTGACCGCGCCCTTGCGCCTCGACTGTGCCCTGACCTACCGCCTGCCCACCGGCACCCAGGCGGAATATGCTCCCACCCGGCGCGTTGACCGCGAACTGACCACCGAAGAGTGGCAGTCCGTCCTCAATAAGGCCTGGGCCGCTGGCATCCCGCACATCACCTTCACCGGTGGCGAGCCGACCCTGCGCGATGATTTGCCTGCCCTGATCGCCCATGCCGAGAAGGTCGGCCAGGTCACCGGCCTGCTTACGGACGGTCTTAAGCTGGCCAATAAGACCTATCTGCAAAACCTGCTGCGGACCGGTCTCGACCACCTGCTCTTCATCCTCCAGCCGGAGAACCCGGCCTCCTGGCAGGCGCTTGAAACCATTCTCCCGGAAGACCTGTACACCACCGTCCACCTGACTGTCACGCCGGGGAACGTTGCGCAATCCGGTGAGACGCTCCAAAAACTGGCTGGGCTGCAGGTAAAGAGCCTCTCGCTGGGTGCCTCTGATGCCTCCCTGCACGAAGCCCTGCATGGTTTGCACAACCAGGCCTCCAGCCTGGGCCTGACCCTGCGCTGGGACCTGCCCGTGCCCTACTCCGCCGAAAACCCGGTATCCCATGAAACCATCGAGGACGAAGTCCCCTCCGGTGCAGGCAAAGCCTGGCTTTATGTGGAACCGGACGGTGACGTTCTCCCGACCCAGGGGCAGGCGGACCAGATCCTGGGGAATTTCCTGAAAGATCCGTGGGAAAAAATTTACAAACCATGAGATGGAAGATTGCCGAGAAAATCCCCGGCAGATATGCTGCCGGCTTACCCCAGGAGAATGGAAAACATGACCCAACCAATCCTTGACCCGGATGAAGTCCGTTTTTTTAGCGGCAGTTCCCACCCGAAGCTGGCAGGCGAAATTGCCTCCCTTTTAGGCCTGCCTCTCGACAAAACCCTTATCAGCCGTTTCAGCAACGACGACCTTTACATACAACTGGATGCCAGTGTACGCTCCAGGGAAGTATATATTGTCCAATCGCTCACCCCGCCTGTGAATGACAACCTGGTCGAACTGCTGATGATGCTCGATATTGCCCGTTCTGCCTCGGCCCGGGAGATCCATGCCATCATCCCATACTTCTCCTTTGCCCGTTCAGACAAAAAAGATGCGCCGCGCATTTCCATCACGGCCCGCCTGGTGGCTGACCTGATCCAGACTGCCGGCGCAACCCACGTGATGACGATGATGCTGCACTCGCCCCAGGTGCATGGTTTTTTCAGCGTTCCAGCGGACCCGCTTACCAGCCGCCCGGTCTTCAATCGCCATTTCCAGGGCCGCGATCTGTCCGGTACCGTTGTGGTCGCTCCAGATATGGGACACGCCAAGTCCGCCGCCCGTTTTGCGAAAGGCCTGGGGATGCCAGTCGCAGCCGGGGACAAGGAACGCATCTCCGACACCCAGGTGCAGATCAATGGATTGGTGGGACAGCCCATTCAAGGGCACCATCGGGCCATTATCTATGATGATGAGATTTCGACCGGAGGCTCCATCGCCGGGATCAGCCAGGTCTTGATTGAACAAGGCATTCAGGAGATCTGGGTGGCCTGCACGCATGGTGTTTTTGTGCATGGCGGCCTGGAGAGGCTGGTTGCCATTCCGCAGATCACGGAAATCGTGACGACTGATACGGTCTATATACCTCCCGAAAAGCGGCTCCCCAAGCTGACCGTTCTTTCGGTTGCCTCGGTCTTTGCGGAAGCGATCTCCCGGAATTACACGCGCCAATCCCTCAGCGACTTGTTTGTATATGGAGAAGACGGTTAATGTCCACACCTGCCGAAACCGCTGTCTCCGTTTTTGGAAAAAGTTTTAACTGCTCACAGTCTGTATTCTCAGCTTTCGCTGCGCAGTTCGGCCTGGCTGGCAGGACCGCACTCAAACTTGCTTCCCCTTTTGGCGGCGGCGTGGCCCGGCGCGGCGAAATCTGCGGCGCGGTCACCGGAGGGTTGCTGGTCCTGGGTCTGGCGCGCGGCGCCGATACACCCGCCGGCAAGGAGGATATTTACCGGCTTTCGCAGGAGTTTATGCGCCGGTTTGAGAATAATCACGGTACATTACTTTGCCGCGAATTGCTTGGCTGCGACATCAGCACCCCCGAAGGCTGGCAGGAGGTCAAACGCACGGGAAAATCCACCACCATTTGCCGGTCCCTGGTGCGGGACGCGGCAGAGATCCTCCAGGTGCTGCTTGAGATACCCTTGTGACTGTCACATGCCATGATCTGAGGGATTCCTTCATGACAGATAAACCCTTCCCCGAATCATATTGGGTCATTCCGGGATCTTTCTTGGCAGGGGGATACCCGGCCAACAGCCGCAATCAGGATTTTGTCCGGTCATCCCTGGTCGCCTTCCTGGAGGCCGGTTTTGATACCTTCTTCGACCTGACCCGCCCGGGGGAAAGGCCGCCTTACCTGGCGGAGCTGCAGAATCAGGCTGCCCGGTATGGCGTCTCCATCCAATATCAACGCCTCGAAATCCAGGACTGGGGCCTGCCGGAACATGCGCACATGCTGACCCTCCTGGATGCCATTGACGCCTCCCTTAATGCAGGGCGCAAAGTATATCTGCATTGTTGGGGCGGCATTGGACGCACCGGCATGACGGTTGGCTGCTGGTTGGTCCGCCATGGCTTGACCGGGGGTCAGGCGCTTATCCGTTTGAATGAACTCTACCGGACAGCCGGGCAAAGCCGGCTTTATCCCCAATCTCCGGAGACGGATGCGCAGGTGAAATTCATCCTGGATTGGTTGGAGAATGGAGTGGCATAAGCGCTACGTTCAGCAAGCCGTCTGGACGAAAGATCTGCGCGCCTATCTGTTCAAACGCACCGGTCTGGGATCTGCCCGCAGAGTGCTTGAAGTGGGTTGTGGGACAGGCGCGATCATTTCTGGACTGAACACACCTGCCGCCATCCACGGGCTTGACCTCCAGCCCGCTCACCTGGCGGAGGCTCACCGGAATGCCCCGCAGGCCAGCCTCGTCTGCGGGGATGCCCTCTCGCTGCCGTATACTTCCGCAAGCTTCGATATCATTTTTTGTCATTTCCTGCTTCTGTGGGTGCGTGACCCGTTGCAGGCTCTGTGCGAAATGAAACGCCTGACCCGCCCCGGCGGGAACATCCTGGTCCTGGCTGAGCCCGATTATGACCACCGCCTCGACAAGCCGGACGAGCTGGCCGCGCTGGGCCGCGGGCAGGCTGAATCCTTGAAACGGCAGGGAGCTGATCCAGGCCTGGGGGAACACCTGGAAGAATTATTCCGTCAGGCAGGCATACCGCTCATTGAAACAGGCCGCTTGCGCGCCGATGGAGGGGGTCCGCCTGCGCCCGAAGAACAGGATATGGAATGGGCGGTCCTGGAAGCCGATCTTGCCGGCCTGGTTCCCCCGCAGGAAATGCAGCGTTTGAAACGCCTGGATAAACAAGCCTGGCTGCGCGGCGAGCGCCTCTTGTACGTGCCAACATATTGGGCCTGGGGCCATTTAACGCCAATGGTATAATGACCCATTCTGGAGGTTCCATTGACTGACTTTATCCCGGAGAACAATCCCCAGCCCATCCCGGATGCTCCGCCGGCAAAACCGGGCTGGAAGAATTTCGTGCAGGAAATTTTGGAGACGCTCGGTTTGGCGGTTCTCCTTTTTTTGGTGATCAACATCATCTCGGCACGCGTCCGCGTGGACGGGTTCTCGATGCGCCCCACTCTGCAGGACGGCGAATTTGTGCTTATCAACCGCCTGGCGTACCAGCTTGGCACTTTCCAGCGTGGCGATATCATCGTTTTCCGTCCACCCATGTACCCTGAGGCCGATTTCTTCCGGCGTTTGCTTGGCCTGCCAAATATCAGCGATGATTACGAGGATTATATTAAACGCATTGTCGCCCTTCCGGGTGATACGGTGAAAATTGGCAACGGGATTGTGCAAATCAATGGCACTTCCATCGGCGAACCATACATTGCCGCAGCTCCAACGTATTCCGGCGAATGGACCGTGCCGGCTGGAAACCTCTTCGTCCTGGGCGATAACCGCAATAATTCGGCCGACTCGCACGCCTGGGGTTTTCTGCCTGAGAAGAACGTGCTTGGCAAGGCAATGGTGGTCTACTGGCCTTTTTCTGAAGTGAAAGTGCTGAAGTCCAACCAGGCCCTCCCCGTCACACCATGAGTTTCCCATGCAATCATTGACGCAAATTCTCGCAATGGTTGACTCTTACGAACACGAACTGCCGGCTGCTCCGCCAGCGTTGGCCGCACCGCGCGCTGCGCAGCTCAGCGCCTGGATTGACCATACCCTGCTCAAACCCGAAGCCACCGCCCCACAGGTCAAAAAGCTGTGCGAAGAGGCCCGGCAGTATCATTTTGCCACTGTCTGCGTGAACCCGGTCTTTGTGCCGCTGGCACGCGGCCTGCTCAAGGATTCAGGCGTGGGTGTGTGTGCAGTCATCGCCTTTCCGCTGGGCGCCACTCTGCCGGAAGATAAAGCCCACGAGGCGCAGCGTGTTATCGGGAACGGAGCGGCTGAAGTGGACATGGTCATCAACCTGGGCGCGCTTAAAAGCGAATCCTATGGTTTGCTGCTTAACGATATCCTTTTCGTGACGCAGGAAGCCCACGAACACGGGGCGAAAGTCAAGGTCATCATCGAGACTGCCTTGCTGACCCACCGCGAGAAGATCCTGGCCTGCCTGCTCGCCCAGGCTGCCGGGGCAGACTTTGTAAAAACCTCCACCGGATTTGGCCCGGGCGGGGCAACCGTGGAGGATGTGGAACTGATGCGCCGCGTGGTTGGGCCCGGCACCGGCGTCAAGGCTGCCGGAGGCATACGCAGCCTCAAGGATGCATTGGCGATGATCGCGGCCGGAGCGAACCGGATCGGTGCGAGTGCAGGCGTCGCCATCCTGAATGAAGCCATGGGAGCAGCAGCATGACTGAAGACGATATGGAATCCTTTCCATGCAGCGAATGCCAGGCCGGGATGATGCATTTACGGCACATCACGTATTTCACCTGGCTGGATGAAGAACTCGTCACTGTTCCCAATTTTCCGGCCTGGGTGTGTGACATGTGTGGGCGGCGCGAGTATGACGCACGCGCCATTTCCTGGTTGGTCACCATCCTCAACCCGGAGACTGGCAAGACCTCCACTCCCAGGCGCCGGCCGCGTCCGCCGCTGAAAAAACGCAGCGGGACGCGTCCCTCCCCGGAGTAAAATCCTGATCAATTTATCTTGACCAACATCAGGGGGGATGGTAAAATCCGTCCGCTCTGAAAACGCCCCCATTGTCTAGCGGTTAGGACGTGGCCCTTTCAAGGCTAAAACTGGAGTTCGAATCTCCATGGGGGCATCTGCTCGTACCACTACAATTCAATATCCTGCTCATCCGTAAGAAATACACCCGGCGTTAATGCCGGGTGTATCATTTCAAAACAATAAAGCTTCTCCCAAGTTGGAAATTTATGAATAGTAAACAGCTGGTCGAGTCCGCTTGAGGACAACTGCTCATAACGTAAAGAATCTCCGTTCCGATTTTCCGTAAAAAGCGTACCAAGCATTGACCGCCGGATACGCTTTTACTATGAACCTTCTTCACCAAATCCTGCTCTTGTTGTGAATGCCAACCTCTAAAAAACAAATCAAAAGCCCCGGTCTGACAGAATGTGGTTAAGTCGATTTGTTGTTTTAACCCTCTTGGAATAGTTAACTCATTACCTGACATTAAAATGTAAAGTTCTGCTCCCTTCTCAAAATATCGTATAAGGCTCTTTGGGAATCTACGAGAAACAGGGGAAGATACGGGGGTGTGGGCGGGCTTCGCCCGCCCACACCCCCGTACCACGCTAATTCCCATGAGCCCGTTTCCCCAATAGCCCATATGCATTGAAGTTTTTCTCATGTATAATACAAGTACTCCGATGGGGAGTAGCCACCCGTGTTTTTCGGGTTGGACAGTCGTCAAGACGGAAAGAGATTTCCCGGCTGTCTGAACTAAAGCGCAAGACCATCGCCTTCAAGGCGGTGGTCTTTTTGTTTATTCAAGGACCTTTTACCTGGAGTATGTGAGTCTCATGATGAGGCAAATAAGTAAAAGAATTTGGAACTTCGGTGGTACAGTTTGTGTAGTATTAGGGGTGCTGGGTGTATTTTTACCGGTCCTGCCTACCACTCCGTTTTTGTTATTGGCTGCTTTTTGTTATGGGCGCGGGTCTGTGCGTTTTTATGATTGGCTGGTGAGACGTTCGCTGTTCAGAGGTTATATACAAAACTATCGGGAGGGCAGAGGTATCCCACTAAGGCAGAAATTATTGACCATCCTACTTTTGTGGCTGACAATTGGGGCAACCTTCTGGCTGGCGGCGACAACTTGGTGGCTAAAAGCACTTCTGATACTGGTTGCAGCAGGTGTCACCGTTCATCTGGGTACGATCAAAACCAAGACGCGCGATTCACTCGGCCCGGTTGAACAGGTAAATTCAATCTAATCAGTTGCAGCAGCATGCTGCATTTTATAAGATGTTATGGTATCAAAAAATGAGTATACAGCGTAGTTCTCCAACCTCCTTGACAATCCTGATCATCTGTCTATGTTTAGGCAGCCTGGTCATTCCACCTGTTTTTTATATTGTGGGCTTATCAATGATGGGTATTTATGAGATCGATTTCGAGAATTACAGCCAATTTGATCAGGCTGATCTTGATGATGATATTTCGATCGGTACAACGGTTAGCGCCACAATCGATGGTCTGGGGTATTTAAAATCCAGGGTATTGAATCTGGATAATCCAACCTCATGCTTATCCCCTGAGTCGCCTCCTCCCGAATAATCCTAATTAAAAGGACGCCCTGTGCCGGCAATACACAACGGTATGAAGTTGTTGTGATATTTTGCCGCACATGAATGCTCATCCATTCCAGTATTTCCGGGCGCATATTGTATCAACTGACTTTATCAAGCCGGTCGATGCCCGTTTGTGTGCGAGTAATGAAGAAGGAGAAAACATGTCAAAACGTCCTTCATATGTTGTTCAAACCGGTCAATTGGATGGCGCGAAATTGAAAATCGAAGCTATCCAAAATGATGGACTGCAGGAATTTGTCACGATCGTCAATCGGGGCACGATCAGCCAGCCAATGACAGGCTGGGTGCTGGCCAGCCTGCGCGGACAGGCATTCTACCTGTTCCCGGATGATTTAATCCTCCGACCAGCCTGGATCATCGTTATTCACAGCGGTCAGGAGGAACCCCAAAAAACACAACACAACCAGGCCATTCAGGCAGATTTGTTGTGGTCAACGCATCAAGTTTGGAATAACCACAGTGATACTGCAATTTTGTTTGATGCAAATGGCCTGGAGATTGACCGGTACTCCTATCCACACAGCCGTGTGATGGGAAGCAGCGCCAATCGTCGAAAAGTATTGATACTCGACAATGATGATTATGTGATTGGCGACGAATCTCTCAAGAGGACGAAAAAAATCACCAGGAAATGATCGTGCCGGTTATCAAATCTGCTAAAGGAAAATAAATTGATTACCCGACTTGAAACTATCATACTCTCAACCGCCCAAACCATCTATGATGCCTGGGGCTGGCTTGGGGTGGCAGCCCTGTTAACCTTTGAAAACGCCACCGGCATCACGCCCAGCGAAATCATTTTGGGATTGGCTGGCTGGATGCTTATTGCTGAACATCAACTGCCCGTCTCGATGATCTTCATCGGCGGGTTGTATTCTGCCATTGGCAGCGTGCTGGGCGCATCCATTACATACTGGGTGGCGCGTCTGGGCGGCCGCCCGTTGGTGGAACAAATTTCCCATTGGGTGAGGATCCGCCCGGCACATATTGCTCGGGCCGAACAACAGTTCCAACGCTGGGGAGCGGGGCTGGTGTTGGGCGGGCGGGTAATCCCCGGAATTCGCACCCTGATCAGTATCCCTGCCGGGCTGGCGCGCATGAATTTCCCAAAGTTCGTGGCCGCCACATTTACCGGTGCATACATCTGGTGCACGCTCTTGATCGGTGCAGGATATCTCCTTGGATACGAGTGGCCATTGATCAGTGATTATGTTGAACGGTCGTTCCCATACCTGATTGTGACCGGATTTCTAACATTGGCCGCATATCTTTTGCTGACCCATAGAGCACGAACGCTGGCCTTGGCAAAAGATCGCAATATCGATTAGTTTTTCCCGACTTATGGATATCGCAGAAAGGAGCTAGTTATGAATCAAAACCCTTCTTCCGGTTCCCGCCGCCATCACTGGAAACGATGGATCCCGCCTGTCACAGTTGCAGGTGCAGGGGGAACCAGCCTGGCAATCTGGTTCGAGGAAGTTACAGCGTTTCTAACAGAGTTCATCGGTGTGATCATGCTTCCCGTTCTGGCGGGAGTAATCTATCTTTTTAATATCTACATCTTCAAATCCGCCAAGCCGAAGGCGGATGATATGAAAAAATAAAGGAGCAACCAATATTATGGATAACAACAAGGCCTGGCATATCCTGAACCAAGATACAGCTTTCGAGCGTTTGAGCAGCAGTACCAAGGGGCTGACCATTGCAGAAGCCTCCAAACGCCTCGTGGAAACGGGCCCAAATGAGATTCAAGCAGCCAAACGCGTTTCGGCTTGGGAGATCCTACTGGAGCAGTTCAAGAATATTCTCATTCTGATCCTGCTTGGGGCTACTGCCATTTCGCTCTTTCTCGGACACGGCGTGGAGTCGATTGTCATTGCAGTGATTGTCTTGTTTGCCGTTCTCTTGGGTTTCATCCAGGAATACCGTGCCGAACGTGCTATTGAAGCGCTGCGAAAGATGGCCGCACCCACGGCGTCTGTTTTGCGGGATGGAAATGAAATCAAAATCCCGGCGCGCGAACTGGTCCCAGGGGATGTGATCCTGCTGCATACTGGCGACCGAATGCCCGCCGATGCCCGCTTGCTTGAGGCAATCAACCTGCAAGTGGAGGAAGCTGCTCTTACCGGTGAATCCGTTCCAGTGGAAAAGCACATCCAGCCGCTTTCTGGAAACGACTTGCCGGTTGGTGACCGCAAAAACATGGTCTATGCCGGCACAGCTGCAACATACGGCCGGGGCAAGGCACTGGTGGTGGCCACCGGCATGCAGACCGAGTTTGGCAAGATCGCCCAACTCCTGCAAACCGTTGAAAGCGGCAAGACACCGCTTCAGCATAACCTGGATAAGGTGGGCACGGCGCTGGCGCGCGCCGCTTTCGTGGTGGTTGCCATCATCGTCGCCCTGGGGTTGTTGCGTGGGCAGCCTTTTATCGAGATGCTCATCTTTGGCATTGCGCTGGCCGTGGCGGTTGTACCCGAAGCCCTGCCTGCCGTTGTCACCATTTCGCTGGCGATAGGTGTGCAAAAGATGGTCAAGCGCAACGCCCTCATCCGCCGCCTGCCGGCGGTGGAGACGCTGGGCAGTACTTCCGTTATCTGCTCGGACAAAACCGGTACACTCACCAAAGATGAGATGACCGTGCGCAAGATCTACACTGCCGGCGAAATGTTCAATGTTTCGGGCGCAGGGTACGAACCCAGCGGTGTTTTCTCCCGCAACGGCAGTAGTAACCAACCAACCCCGGAGCTAAATGCATTGCTGACCGCAGCGGTACTGGCATCGGACGTTAAGCTGGTACAAGAAGGTGATACCTGGAACATCAAAGGCGATCCGACCGAGGGATCCCTGGTAGTCGCAGCCGCCAAAGCCGGATTACAGAAACCCGAACTTGACGCAAAATTCCCGCGTCTTCACGAGATTCCATTTACATCCGAAACCAAACGTATGACCACTCTGCACCGGATGAATGGAAAGCTAAAAGCATTTGCCAAAGGCGCACCGGAGGTTATCCTGAACGACTGTCGCTGGCTGATGACCGCTAACGGGAGTGTACTGTTTGACGACACCGGGAAGGAAAACATGCTGGCAGTGGCGCGGGAGATGGCCGGCGAGGCGCTGCGGGTGTTGGCAATAGCATCCAAACCCAATGCAACCCTCGAAGATGCTCAAACCGGAATGACCTTTCTCGGCCTGGTTGGTATGATTGACCCACCACGCCCTGAAGCCAAAAGCGCAATAGCAATTTGTGAGCAGGCGGGAATTCGCCCGGTTATGATCACTGGCGATCATCCTGTCACAGCACAGGCGGTGGCGCGTGAACTGGGGTTGTTGAAAACCGGACGCGTGGTAACCGGTGCGGAATTGGAGATGATGAGTGACAAGCAATTCGAGCGCGAGGTGGAGACGATTGACGTCTATGCCCGCGTTTCTCCGGCGCATAAACTGCGTGTGGTGACGGCACTGCAAGCCAATGGTCACATCGTAGCAATGACCGGTGATGGAGTGAACGATGCCCCGGCACTCAAAAAAGCCGACATTGGGGTTGCCATGGGTATCACCGGCACGGATGTTACCAAAGAAGCCGCTGACATGACCCTGACTGATGATAACTTTGCCTCGATCGTGGCGGCAGTGGAGGAAGGACGCGGGGTATTTGGCAACATCAAGAAATACCTGATGTACCTGCTCTCCTCAAACATCGGTGAAATCGGCCTGATGGCAGGTTCCGCCCTGCTGGGTTTGCCCCTGCCGTTGACGGCTGTGCAAATCCTCTATGTAAACCTGGCCACCGATGGTTTGCCGGCTTTGGCGCTCGCAGTTGACCCGGCTGAGAAAGATCTGATGAAGCGCAATCCGCGCAATCCACGCACGGGCATTTTCACCCGACCGGTCATCTCGCTGATGCTGGCGGGCGGGATATGGTCAACGCTTATCAACCTGGGACTGTTCATCTGGGCGAGGAATTCCGGGCGCAGTATCGAGGAGGCGATGACGATGACCTTCGTTTCGCTGGTGCTGATCCAGTTCTTCAAGGCGTACAACTTCCGCTCGGATCGGCATTCGGTTTTTCAGAAGCCCTTTGCGAACAAGTGGCTGAATATGGCGATACTTTGGGAAGTCGCGCTGTTGGTTGTAATCATCTATGTGCCTTTCCTCCACGATGCCTTTGGCACCTACTATCTGCCACTCATGGATTGGCTGATCATTCTGGGGCTGGCAGTGACCATCATGCCCGTGCTGGAGTTGGTCAAGTGGATGGAGCGAAAGGGCTGGTTTGGAACGCTGGAATAAACAATTACTTGTGTGAGACTGGTAGTTGAAATTCCAGCATTTCCTTCATTGATATCGATAAGTTGAGGAGGTAAGCATGAAATTTTGGATTCTCATAGCCCTGATGGATGTTTTTCTGTTTTGTGCATATTGGGTTCTTTTTGTTAAGGCAGGATTACAACGCATATTTCGGCAACTTAGAGGCTGGGAACGTTTTTTATGCCAACAGAGATAAACTTTCTCGGGCCAGACCCATGCCGGCGTACGAGTACCCGAACTAACTAAAGATATAGTTAAAGTGGTTAAGACAAGGATGACACTTACCCTCCAGTTTTATAAAGTCCGGGCGCAAGGCATGAGAGACTGCCCCGCATCTTACCTCGTCAGATGCGCTTGGCAGAACAAATTAAAGTAAGAGCGCGACACATCATTCGAGGATGTAGAATTCCTGCTCAAGTAGCTTCTTGAAAAAATATTGCGCCGGTATCAGAAAAAGGATTCGTTATGAAACTAAAAAACACAAATGCTTTAGTATCTGCAAAGGCTAAAAGCAAAAAAAACAGCGGGAATGATAGCCGCCGAAAAGCCGGGCGGAAAATCTGGCTGCGACTGGCGGCAATATTCCTGGTCATTGTTTTTCTCGCCAGCGAGTGTGCGACATTGCTTCCTTTGGAATAGTGCGTTGGCGATTTATAAGCGAACTTTCTAATTGCTGTGTCACTCACATAAAGCATTTTTCCTTAATACAGGGATACTCCTGTCGACTTCTTCTGGAATACTACAATCTCGAGCGGTTCTTGAACAAGTATGCTCAGGCACAACTGCAGATTGGCAATGGTTAAGTGGTACGCTTGGCAGAATGAATTCTTGTTCTAAGCTTGTCGAAAGGATGCGTGCTCTCACGGTCCGGGGCCGCAAATCTTGGCCGGGAGCGTGGACTGATTTCTAAACAACCCAGGATAGATGCTTTGTTTCACCAGTTTCTAAAATTCACCAGCCGCGTGCATTACGGACTTGTAATTTCTTTCAGCTTGACACCAAATCAATTTGCCAATATACTATACATATGAGCATATGTTCATATGTTCATTATGTCTAAGCAACATGCCTTTCCTCTTCTTGATGAATATACCGCCGCCCATGTGGCGGAACTCTTTCGTGCCTTCAGCGATACCAGCCGCGTGCACATCCTTTTTGCCCTCTCCACGCAGGAATTGAACGTCGGCGCCCTGGCTGAGGTGGTCGGCATCAGTGAATCAGCGGTATCCCACCACATGCGGAGCCTGCGCCAGGTGGGCCTGGTCAAAGCACGGCGGGATGGCAAGGAAGTCTATTACCGAGTGGAGGATGAACACATCATTGCCCTCTTCCAGCAAGGCGTGAGGCATGTGCAGGATGAATAACGCTTCTTGCCGATCCTTTGTGTTGCCTTGGGGAATACTGGTCATCCTGATCATCTGCTTGGGCGGACTCTCGGCGCATTCCCTGGCAAATGAAATCGGCTATTTTATTTGGGAACCCATAGTTGAAACATCTAGTCTGGACGGTGACCACGGCAACCATCAGGATGAAAACTCACTTTCCATCAATCCGGATTCTTCGGAATTATTTGCAGGTATTCAGTGGCTACCAGCAGATTACCGTATTCACAAAATCCTGCCTTCGCTTAATCCCCGGCTTCCCCCTCCAAAGTTTGCCACAACCGCATAGTTGCTTCTGACAGGCAACAACCTATTCATCGTAACAGGGATGCGACCCTGCGCCTCTGCATCTACGGGCATATTTATGAATATGCGATCTGGCACCATGATATTCAAAATCCATTGCTTGTTTGGAGAACACAAATGGTTGAGAAATTCAACGAAACCAACATCCAGGGCCTAACCGATCAAGAAGTACTCGAACGCCTGGCGGAAGACGGGTATAACGAACTCCCGTCTACCAAAAAACGGACCTTCCTGCACGTCCTGCTGGAAGTTGTGTGCGAGCCAATGTTTCTGATGCTGATCGCCTGCGGTCTGCTTTACCTGTTCCTCGGCGATCGCGCGGAAGCCCTGATGTTGATGGGCTTTGTAGTTGTCATCATTGGCATCACTTTTTATCAAGAACAAAAAACCGAGCGAGCGCTGGAGGCGTTGCGCGATCTCTCCAGCCCGCGCGCCCTGGTGATACGCGATGGCAAGCAGCAGCGCATTGCCGGCCGCGAGGTCGTGCGCCAGGATATCATCCTGCTCTCTGAAGGCGACCGGGTTCCGGCGGATGCTGTGTTGCTCTCAGGGAACAATGCCAGCATAGATGAGTCACTGTTGACGGGCGAATCCATCCCGGTACGCAAACGACCCTGGGATGGGCGGCTCGAAATGGGCCGACCCGGCGGCGACGACTTGCCGTTCATCTACTCAGGCACCCTGATGATCAAGGGACATGGCATTGCTGAAGTTCGCACCACCGGTCCGCGCACCGAAATTGGCAAGATTGGCAAATCGTTACAGATCCTCGAACCGGAGGATACCAACCTCCAGAAACAGACCAGCAAGATCGTGCGCAATTTTGCCATCGTCGGTTTGAGCCTGTGCGTCATCGTGGTGGTTGTCTTCTCTCTGATCCGCGGCGACTGGCTGAATGGGTTCCTAGCCGGTATCACGCTGGCAATGGCCACTCTGCCTGAAGAGTTCCCGGTGGTCCTGACCATCTTCCTGGCCCTGGGCGCCTGGCGCATTTCCCAGCACCACGTGCTGACCCGGCGTGTGCACGCAGTCGAGATGCTGGGCGCGGCTACTGTCCTGTGCGTGGACAAGACCGGGACGTTGACCCTCAACCGGATGACGGTTACCAGGTTATCGGTTGGGAAGGAATCGCTGGAAGTGGACGGGAAGCAGATGTCGCTCCCCGAACTATTCCACCCGATCCTCGAGTACAGCATCCTGGCCAGTCCCACCGACCCGTTCGATCCGATGGAAAAGGCCATGAAGGAACTGGGCGGGCGTACACTGTTGAATACCGAGCACATCCACAAGAATTGGGAACTGGTGCGCGAGTACCCACTCTCCGAGAATTTGCTGGCCATGTCGCACGTCTGGCGGTCGCCGGAGGGAAAAGACTATGTGATCGCCGCCAAGGGCGCCCCGGAGGCCATCGCTGACCTGTGCCATTTCGAGCCGGAGCGGACAGAGACGTTGAAGAACGAGATCAACGAAATGGCCGACCGCGGCCTGCGTGTTCTCGGCGTGGCACAAGCAGCTTTCCAGGATAGTTCTCTGCCGGAGGGCCAACACGACTTCGATTTTAAATTCATCGGCCTGATCGGCCTGGCCGACCCAGTGCGGCCTGAGGTAGCCGGGGCAGTTAAGGAATGCTATACCGCCGGGATCCGCATCATCATGATCACCGGCGATTATCCCGGCACGGCCAGCAACATTGCCAGACAAATTGGCTTGAAGCCGAACGATCAGATCATCACCGGCACTGAGTTGGATGAGATGGATGATGAAACATTGAAGGAGCGCATCAAAACCGTCTGCATCTTTGCCCGCGCTGTACCCGAGCAGAAGTTGCGCATCGTGATGGCCCTGAAAGCCAATGGCGAGGTGGTTGCAATGACCGGCGACGGCGTCAACGACGCCCCAGCGCTCAAAGCCGCCCACATCGGCATCGCCATGGGCGGACGCGGCACCGACGTGGCGCGCGAGTCGGCCGCTCTGGTTCTGCTCGATGACAACTTCGCGTCCATCGTTCAGGCGGTACGCGCCGGGCGCCGCATTTTCGACAATCTCAAGAAGGCCATGGCCTTTATCTTCTCGGTGCACCTGCCGATTGCAGGGATGTCGCTCATCCCGGTGATATTTAATTGGCCGCTGGCCCTGCTGCCGGTGCATATCCTATTCCTGGAACTGATCATCGATCCAGCCTGCACCGTGGTCTTCGAAGCCGAGTCAGATGAACCGGACATCATGCAGCGTCCGCCGCGCAAGCTGGAAGAGCCTCTCTTTGGACGCGCCATGATCATTTCTGGCCTGATCCAGGGGCTGGGTATCCTGGCGGTGGTGGTGACAATTTACGCGGTCACGCTGACCCGCGGGTACGATGAGACCATCGCTCGCATGCTCGCCTTTGTGTGTATGGTCATCGGCAACCTGGGATTGATCTTCGCCAACCGGTCATGGAAATACTCCATCTTGAAAACCCTCCGCATCCCCAACAAAGCCTTGGGGTGGGTTACGGGTGGAGCGGTCATCTTCATGGCGCTCATATTGAATATCCCGTTCCTGCGCGACCTCTTCAAGTTTGCGCCTCTCAATCGTTGGGAACTGGCGCTGATCGCCCTTGCTGGGTTTACCAGCGTGTTGATTGCGGAAAGCGTCAAGATCAAGGGTATTCAGAAGTTCATTCAGGGGGGCGCAAGGAGCGCAAATGACAATTGGTAGTATGTTCATCGAAACCGACCTGATCTTGGCAGGCATCACCCTGGTGGTGATGTTGTTTGGCCTGTTCGGACTGATCGTTCCGATCCTGCCCGGCCTGGTGATCGTCTGGGTCGCGGCGCTTGGTTATGGCATCTTTGCAGGATTCGACAAGTTGGGCTGGGTCATGTTCACCATCATCACCGTGCTGATGATCCTTGGTGAACTCGCCGAACATGTGCTGATGGGAACACATGCCCACAAAGAAGGCGCTCCCTGGTGGGTGGTATTGATCATGCTGGCGTTGGCCATCGCCGGGAACTTTGTAGTTCCCATCCTGGGCGGTATCCTGGCAGGGTTGTTGGCGCTCTTCGGGATTGAATGGCTCCGTTCCAAAGACGCGAAAAAAGTATTCGCCAGTATGCGAGGATCGCTGGTGAGATTTGCCTGGGGGTTTGTATTCCGGTTTACGACAGAGTTGGTCATGATCGGCTCCTGGTACGTTGGGGGTTTTGCCTGATAAAACTAATAGAGTAGAAAGGAAGGTTATGATGACTGCTTCGAAATATCTTCTTCTGTTTGGCGGGATCCTTATCGGGTTGTTTATTCTGATGGCTGCCGGGATGGGGTTACTGGTTCTGTTACTTGATGAGGCTGGCGAGGATGGAATAAACATCGCAGAGTTCAACTCCCAATTACCATTTTCGTTTTTGGGAAGAGGAAACCAGGAGAACGAAGGAAATGAGTTCACTGGGCAAACTTCAGGATGGTTATTTGGGATCGCCTGTCTGCCGGTTGTATTTAACCTGACAGCCAAACTCGTCAGCCATCGGGTATCCCTCCGGCCGCGCCTGAAAGGATTGCTTGAATCATTTACCCGTATGAATAAGAAATATTTTATGCCTTTCCATACCTACCTGAGCATCCTTGCTTTGGTTGTGGCAACTGTGCATCTACTAATCTCCTCCTGCCCAAACCCATTACCGGAATGGGGATTAATTATTGCAGGGATCCTTGTAGCAACAGGATTGATCATAAAGTTGCAGATCGCATCGAAGGTATCCCCGAAATTGCTAAAAGGAATTTACCGTTTCCACGTCAGCCTGGTAGTCTCGGGAATTCTTATATCTGTTCTTCTTGCTGGTCATGTTCTCATGGATTGAGCCAGTCACGGTTTCCAGAAATCTGGGCTCAATCCAAACTGTATAGTTAACCGGAGTTTTCATGAAGATCAATAACCAACATCGTCTTCTGCTGCGAGTAGGCGCAATCGTTGCTGTAGTTGTATGTGCGAAACTCGTTGTACATTTTTTAGGATGGGAAGTGATTTCAATCAACCCATTATTCTCTGGGATCGTTGCTGCCAACGTTTTTTTAATGGGGTTTCTTCTCAGCGGCGTGCTTTCGGATTTTAAGGAAAGCGAGCGCCTCCCAGGTGAGTTGAGCGCATGCCTGGAGAATCTGGCGCAAGAAGTATCCGGTATCAGAATCGCGAAACCTGAAGCCAACGTCAGTTCGTGCCTGATCCTTCTGTCGCAATTGAGCAAAGATATTCTGAGTTGGTTCCATAAGAAGCACTATTCAACAGAATTGATGGAGCACGTGAACGATCTGACCCCCCAGTTTGCAATGATGGAACAATGGACTCAAGGGACATTGGTGGCGCGGCTGAAGCAAGAGCAGAGTAATCTCAGGCGCACACTCACCCGCATTCATTCCATTCGAGAAACATCCTTCATTTCCGCTGGTTATTTGCTGGCCGATATCACCACCGTTTGTCTCTGCGCAGGGCTCATATTGGCCAAAATCGAGCCGTTTTACGAGTCATTGTTTTTTGTAGGTATTATCTCGTATCTGATGATTTTTCTCCTAATACTAATCAGGGATCTTGACAATCCTTTCGGTTACTATGAACGCTATTCTGGCGCAGATGTATCCCTCAAGCCGCTTCAGGATACAGCATCCCGGCTCGCGCAGATCGCTAACGTTGAAGCATCCGTACTCAAAAGGAGCACCGAATGATGCTGGCCCGACTTGTGGATGAATCCCGCCACAATGAGATGATTCTGTACTCAAGTATTTCACAATATAATGAGTAATGTCCACACCCGCCCACCAAAGGCCAACTTGCAATCCTACTGCGATGCCCGCTCACGCAATGAATAGCATGGTACCAACAAGAGAGAAAATGAACACGTCGCAAATCAAACCGCAAGAAAACGTATTCAAACGCATCTTTTGGCTTTACGGGCTGTACTCAGTGTTAAATATGGTTTCCTTCTTATCTGGTTACTACCTTCTTCCTGAAGGTTTTATGCGAGGCAGTCCGTATTCGGCGATTGGCTTATTTGTCGCTTCGGCAACTTCATTCTGGGGGGAATTTGGCCTCACACTGCTTTTTAATCTCGGCACAGTTATTATTGTGTGCATGCTGACGAACTTACAACAATTCAAAGAAATCCCAATAGGCTATATTGTTCCAGCTATTCTGGGAATTACCTCTGGATTGGTTTCTGGCACCAACTCCTTCTCTGCGTCAGACATGAGACAATTCAATGCTTGGGAAGGCATGGCTCTTGGCATGAGCATCGGAGGAATTGAAATGCTTGCATATGTGCTTGTGATTTCAGCCACAGCAAATATTGGTTTGACTCAATATAGAAGCCTGAGGCAATGGAAAGGTGAAAAAATCAAGAGCTTGCGGGATATAAGGCTATCGGCCTCTGAAATATTTTGTCTTTGCTTGGGAATCCTTTTGATCGTCATCGCCGCTTACAGAGAAACGGCAATGGCAATGAACTTATGAGACAACATTTTCATGGCAAAGGGCGGGATAACAAAGCGTATACCCGATTCGTGCTACTCGCTTTGGACTGGGCGTGTTTAGGTTCTCAATCGTGCAGGTTCGCCAGCTTGTTTCCCGTATTTAGCAAGCGTTACCTTCTCACAGAACAGGCGAGGAAGCCTGTTGTATCACAATGTTTATCGTGGCCTCAGGAGTCGTGAAATCATCGAACACATTTTGGAGTTCGAACCTTGATGGGGGCACCTACAACATAAACGCCCTTGAAGACGTTTTTTATTTTAACCTTGACAATCCTTCTCGCTGGTTCATCCACTCATGATCTGCAACACCAGGCGCTTAATGCGCCTGCACTCCTTTTTTGCTTTTTCCCCCTTGACGAATCAGAAAATATGTTCTATGTTTGTTGCGAAGCTAAACATGTACTTTGTTGCATGCCTCGCCCCCTGCCGCCGCCCGCCAGAAGCGTGTCGCCGTGTCACCTGCCTCCGGAATTGAACCTGAGGAATAAATCCAAAATCAAATCGGATCCGTAAAAATGTCAACGCCTGCTTCCAAACCTGAAATCACGAGTAAATACCTTCATATAAAAGATCCTTCTTTCTGCTCTCTCTTCTCTATTCTCTTCCTCCATCTTATTTTTTATTTTCAAATAACAAATCCCCAACCTACTGGTCAGAATCTTTCCATTCTCTGCTCTCCTCCCCCTCCATTCGTTCCGCGGAAAATTCAATTAAGGTGACTTTTATTCCCCGCCGTTCCTTCTGTTCTCTACTCTTTGCTTGGGCTCCCTTCCTTATTACCTGATCACCCCCTCCCTGGCGCATTCGTTTTTTTTCGATACGGAACGACTTCCCCATGGTCCAAAGTCCTTTGTTGGCCTGCCCCGCCTGTCCTGCCTGCCCGCCTGTCCTGCCTGTCCCGCCTGCCCCGCACACGTTACGGAGCACACTTTGCGGGCGCACTTTGCAGGGCGCATTTTGCCAGGTTCAGGATCGTCCGCCGTCTATCGTCCTCATCAGAATCTCGAACTCCTGTTTCGTGATATTCGTGTTCTAGGTGGAGAGGTCTTTCCCAACCCCCCTCTGAAAAAGGGTCATTGCTTACAAGGCCAATTGTTGCTATACTAGTATCAGTTATCATGCTTTCTTAGCCATTCCCTTGCGCCATATTGGCAGATAGCGATTTCGGAAGGAGGCCTGCATGTCGGACAAGAACAAATCCAGGAAGCAGCGCAAAGCCCAGAACAAGGAGCTAAAAGAGAAACAAGCCGCCGCGGCTCCGCCAGATGCGTCGCCCGGCCTCGAAAAGGCGGATTATGATAAGGAGCTGGCCAGGCTCCAGATCGAGCTGGTCAAACTCCAGGAATGGATCAAGGCGAAGGGTCTTAAGGTGGTTGTCATCTTTGAAGGCCGCGACGCGGCCGGTAAAGGCGGCGCCATCAAACGCATCACCCAAAGCCTTAACCCGCGCATCTGCCGCGTGGTGGCCCTGGGCACGCCCACCGAACGCGAGAAAACCCAGTGGTACTTCCAGCGCTATGTAGCCCAACTCCCGGCAGCCGGCGAGATGGTGCTCTTCGACCGCAGCTGGTATAACCGGGCGGGAGTGGAACGCGTCATGGGTTTCTGTACCGAGGAGGAGTACCAGGAGTTCCTGCGCGCCTGTCCTGAATTCGAACGCATGCTGATCCGCTCGGGCATCATTTTGATCAAGTACTGGTTCTCTGTGAGCAATGAGGAACAGGAACGCCGCTTTCAAAGCCGCCTGGAAGACCCGACCAAACGCTGGAAACTCAGCCCGATGGACCTCCAATCACGCGCACGCTGGGTGGAGTATTCAAAAGCCAAGGATGAAATGTTCAAGTTCACTGACACCAAGCAGTCGCCGTGGTACGTCGTGAACGCCGACAATAAGGAGCGCGCCCGGCTGAATTGCATCCAGCATCTGCTGAGCAAGATTCCCTATGAGGATCTGACACCCGAACCAATGAAATTGCCCCCGCGCCAGAATGATAAAGGCTACGTACGCCCGCCGATCACCGACCAGACCTTTGTGCCAGAAAAGTACTAATGGAAGTCGAAGCCAAGTTCTCCCTGCCAGATACCGAAAGCCTGCATCGCTTCCAGGTGGCCACCCAGCTCGCCGGATTCCCGCTTGGTAAGGGGCGGATGGTCGAGATTCACGACACCTACGTGGATACCCCGGAACGCAAGATCCTGGCCGCAGGCTATGCCTGCCGTTTTCGCCAGGAGCCCGATGGAGTCCGAGTCACGCTGAAGGGGATTGGCGCAGCGTCAGGGGCCATCCACAAACGACAGGAAATGGAGCTTCTTCTTCCAGCCCTTCAACCGGTGGAAGAGTGGCCTTCCAGCCCACTGCGCAAGCAGGTGCTCCAGATTACCGGCGGAGATCCGTTACTCCCGCTGTTCGTACTGCACCAGGCGCGCCTGGTCAGGCCGGTACGCTGGCATGGGCAGGCTATCGCCATGCTCAGCCTGGACAATGTCCATGGGAACGCCGGGGGCAGGGAACAGGCATATGATGAACTGGAAGTTGAACTCACCTCCCAGGGCAGCGATGAGCAGCTTGTCAGGATTGCTGATCTTCTGCAGGAGAAATACGAGTTGCGCCCCCAACCTCTATCCAAATTTGAACGAGCGCTGACCCTGCTGGACCTCAAATCAGAGCACAAGTTGCTGGAAGCCCGCGACCATGCCGTCCTGATCCAGATCGCAGAACGCCCGGATTGGTATGGCCTGCACAGCCGTGCCCTCCTGGCGTTGGATGCGGGCCTGTCGAATGAAGAAGTCGGCCGGCAGTTGGAGCGGTCAAAGCGTACCATCCGCCGCTGGCTGGCCGATTTTCGCAAATTGGGCCTGGGGATCTTTCCAGCCTCCGTCCAGGAAGGAACGCCACCGCCAACCTTGCAGCCTCAGGGGGAAGGTACAGCTGCTGAACCGGCCCGGGTACGTGTGCCCCGCTCCGCTCCTCCTGCACCCAAAATTAAATTGCCCACCCGGGTGGGCTTGAAGGCTGATGATCTCATGACCGAAGTGGTGCGGAAGATCATGCACTTTCAATTTCAACACATGCTCTACCACGAAGCCGGCACGCAATTGGGACAGGACATTGAAGAACTGCATGATATGCGCGTTGCCACCCGGCGCATGCGGGCTGCATTGCAGGTTTTTGGAGATTACCTGGACGAAAAGACATGGACGCCATTCGATAAGGGATTGCGGCGAACAGGACGTATTTTGGGAGAGGTGCGGGACCTGGATGTATTCTGGGAAAAGACGCAGCGCTATCTGGATTCGCTCCCGCCCGAGCGCAGGGATGAACTGGCTCCACTGCAGGCGGTCTGGAAAAATGCCCGCGATCAGGCGCGCGACAGGCTGCTTGCCTACCTGGACAGTAAACGTTACGGTAAGTTTAAGGATTCTTTCGGCGAATTCCTGGAAACCCGAACGCTGGATTCCGCACCTGTCTCAGACGATACCGGCATACCCAGGCCGCGCCGCCTGCGTCACATTGCGCCAGTGATCCTCTACCAGCGCCTGGCAGCCATGAGTGCCTTCGAAGAATGGATGGCAGGACCGGATGTACCCCTGGCGCGCTTGCACCAGTTGCGCATCGCCTCCAAGGGCCTGCGCTACTCGCTCGAATTCCTGGAGGAAGTGCTGGGCAGGGAGTCGAGGGAACTCATCAAAGAGATGAAGTTGTTACAGGATCATCTTGGAGATTTACAGGATGCCGTGGTTGCCAGCAACTTGCTCCGGGACTTTTTGACCTGGGGTACCTGGGGTCATGAACAGGAATCCCAGCCTTTGCCGGTTGCACCCATCGTCGCTCCCGGCGTGGCAACTTACCTGGCATCCAGGCAGGCCGAACTTCAGGATTTGCCCAACTCGTTACCCGAAGTCTGGGCGCGCATCCAGGGTCCGGAATTTAAACACAACTTTATCGCCGCGTTGGAAATCCTCTAATGCAAAAAATTGCTGCCATTGATGCGGGGTCCAATGCCCTTCGCCTGGTTGTTGCCACACTGGATGATGCCTGGCGTGTGGAGCCCCTGGAAACCATCCGTATCCCCGTTCGCCTGGGAGCGGATGTTTTCATGAATGGCAGCCCAAATATCCTTCAGGAAACGACCATCCAGCAGGCAGTGGATGCCTTCATCCAATTCCGAAGGATCATGGATGATTTCGGTGTATCCCGGCTGAGAGCGGTCGCCACCAGCGCAGTCCGGGAGGCATCCAACCGCGAGATTCTGATCGACCGGATCACCCGCGCCAGCGGGATCGACCTTGAAGTGATCAGCGGGGAAGATGAAGCCAGGTTGATCCACCTTGCGGTCGGCTCTGCGCTGGATTTGCGAGAGAAACGCGCCGTATTGGTGGATATCGGGGGTGGCAGTGTCGAATTGACCGTAACCGAAGCCGGCAACATCATAGCGGCCAACAGCCTTAGCCTGGGTACGGTTCGTTTGCTGCAGCGCTTGAACGGGGAAGACGTTTCGCATTCTCCCCAGAGATTCGGACTTCTGCTGCATGAATATACACAGTCTGCCCGTCGCAGGATCGAACAGCTGATCGGCGGCGAAAAATTCGATATGTGTATCGGTACGGGGGGCAATGTCGATGAAATTGGCCGACTGCGCAAAAAACTTTTCCTGCGCGACGATGACAGTTCCGTTACTGTGGAAGAACTCGACAGGCTGATCAACCAGCTTGACCAGATGAGCTTACTCGAGCGTATCCAAAGGCTGGATATGCGCCCCGACCGGGCGGATGTCATCCTGCCCGCCTCCCTGGTGCTCAGCCTTGTAGCCGGCATATCCGCAGTGCAGGAGATCCTTATCCCGCATGTGGGCCTGAAAAACGGCGTCCTGCTTGAACTGGCCCGCAGCATGTCCGAGGAGATGCATTTGCCGGACCGCCAACAGGTATGGGAATCTGCCCTGCGTATCGGGCGGAAATATCAGTTCGATCTCAATCATGGTTCCCTCATCTCCCAACTGGCAGCCCGGCTGTTCGACCAGACCTTGAAATTGCATCTCCTGGATGGGGAAGAGCGTTTGATTCTGGAAGTTGGGGCGCTGCTCCACGATAGCGGCCATTTTATCAATACGGTGGATCATGATAAACATGGCTACTACATATTGAAGGCCAACCACATTATCGGGCTGAGTGAACGTCAGCAGGAAATGGTTGCCAGCTTGGTTTTGTTCCACCGCAAAGGGGTTCCCTACCAGGATGAGGCGATTTCCCCCAGCCTTTCGCAGAAGGACCGCTTGACCATAACCAAGTTGTGTGCATTTTTGCGGCTGGCAGATGCATTGGATGCCAGTCACACCCAACGCGTGACCGATGCAATCCTCAGCCAAAAGTTCTCAAGTTGGCGGATACACCTCGCAGGGCAGGGGGACCTTGCCCTCGAAAAATGGTCCGTGCTGAAACGGCGGACACTATTTCAGGATATTTTTGGCGTATCCCTGGACGTTGAAGACTAGACAGGCCTGCATTCACTGGACAATCTCATTATAAAATTGTAAGGGAGTTGCTCATGAAACTTTATCTCTTGCGTCATGCCATTGCTGCTGAACGTGATCCTGATAAATACCCGGATGACGCCCTGCGCCCGCTGACACCTGTTGGGTCCAGGAAAATGATAAAGGTGGCCGACGCCCTCGACAAGATGGGTCTTCAGGTCGACCTGATCCTTTCCAGCCCCTTCCTGCGCGCCCGCCAGACTGCCGAGATCGCCAGGAAACGTCTCCACCTCAAGAAGGAACGTCTTCTCCTGATCGATGCGCTTGCCCCCTCAGGCGATCCTGGCACGCTGGTTGCAGAGATCCAGGCAAAATACGTGGTCGAAAATCTGCTGCTGGTCGGGCATGAACCGGATTTGAGCAACCTGGTCTCCCTGTTGTTGTCCGGTGATACCACAATACCGATCACAATGAAAAAAGCGGGCATCTGTTGCCTGTCTGTGGAGGAACTCGTGGCTGGGAAATGCGCCGGGTTGGAATGGCTGATCAATCCTGGTCAACGGGTTGCACTGGATGAAATGATGTGACTTCCTGGAAACTTTTTTGCAGGTGAACCAGATGAAAAACGACTCTACTGAATCGCAAGCCAACCCGCCTCCCATCCTGCTTAACCGCGAATTGAGCCTGCTTGATTTCCAGGCACGCGTCCTGGAAGAGGCCCGCGATGAAAGCAATCCCTTGTTGGAACGGCTGAAATTCCTCTCCATCTTTGGCTCGAACATGGACGAATTCTTCATGGTGCGTGTTTCGGGCATCCGCAAGCAGGTTGACGCCAGTATTAACGAAATTTCCCCGGATGGCTTGACTCCGCGCGAGCAGCTCGCAGCCATCCGCAAACGTTCCTTGGAATTATTCAAGCAGGCCCAGCGCTGCTACCGGACAGACCTGCTCCCGAAAATGGATAAAGCCGGCATCCATATCATCGATTATAAAAAACTCAATAAATCCCAGCGTGCAAAAGTTGACGAGTATTTTTGCAATGTCGTTTATCCCATCCTGACACCCCTCGGACTCGACCCCGGCCATCCCTTCCCGCATATCTCGAACCTGAGTCTCAACCTGGCAATCGTCATCCGCGATAAAAAAGGGGTGGATAAGTTCGCCCGCCTCAAGGTACCGGCCACACTGCCGCCGCTCCTGCCCATGAAGCGTTCCTCCGGCGCGGCCCGCAAGGATGGCACCGTGGCGCGTGACCACTATTTTGTCTGGTTGGATCAGGTCATCATCGCCAACCTGAGCATGTTGTTCCCGGGCATGGAAGTGCGTGAGGCGCATCCTTTCCGCATCATCCGTGATGCAGATATTGAAATCCAGGAACTGGAAGCGGAAGACTTGCTGGAGTCGATGCAGCTAAGCATTCGGAAACGGAAATTCGGATCGGTGGTTATGGCGGCAGTCCAGGTGAAAATGCCGGCCAACGTCCGCAGCCTTTTGACTGAAAACTTCGAGATCAGAGCCGCCGATGTCTACACCCTCAACGGTCTGTTGGGTTTATCCGGCCTTTGGCAGGTTTACAACAGTATTGAGCGCTACGATTTGAAATATCCCCTTTATAAACCAGTCACTCCCCGTCTTCTAAGGAAAGTGACCCTTGCTGGTGAATTCTTCGATGCCATCTGGCAGGAGAATATTCTTCTACACCACCCCTACGATTCTTTCGTCCCGGTGGTTGATTTCATGAATGCGGCCGCGCGTGACCCGCAGGTGCTGGCCATCAAACAGACCCTTTACCGGGTCGGCCAGAATTCGCCCATCGTGGAAGCTCTACTGGAGGCGGCCGAACGCGGAAAACAGGTGGCTGTCCTGGTGGAACTCAAGGCCCGTTTTGACGAGGAAAGCAACATAGGCTGGGCCCGCACTCTGGAGCAGGCGGGTGTCCATGTCGTTTACGGAGTGATGGGCCTTAAGACTCACAGCAAGGCCGCCCTGGTAGTCCGCAAGGAAGGGGAGGGTGTCCGCCGCTATCTGCACCTGGCGACGGGGAATTACAACCCTACTACTGCCACTGCCTATGAAGATATCGGCTTGTTTACCTGCGATGAGACTCTTGCTGCGGATATCACCGACCTGTTCAATTACCTGACCGGTTATTCGACCATGCACGATTACAGAAAACTGCTGGTCGCGCCGGTCAACCTGCGCCAGCGCCTGGAGACGCTCATCCGCCGGGAGATTAAGCATGTGCAAAATGGCCGGGAAGGATATATTATCATCAAGGTGAATTCCCTTGTGGATCCGCAGATCATCCAGCTTTTATACGAAGCTTCCCAGGCAGGTGTGCGCGTGGATTTGTTGGTCCGGGGTATGTGCTGCCTGGTGCCGGGGGTCAAGAATTTAAGCGAGAACATCCGGGTGATCAGTGTCGTCGGGCGTTTCCTCGAACACAGCCGGGTCTACTATTTTAGAAACGATGACAAAGAACAGATCTTTTTGGGCAGCGCCGACCTGATGACTCGCAATATCAACAACCGGGTGGAAATAATCTTTCCCATCGAGGTCGAAAAAGATATCCGCTATCTGCGTGACCAGGTCCTGGAAAAGTGCCTGAAGGACAATTCAAGCGCCAGGTGGATGCAGCCGGATGGCACTTACCGTCGCCGTCATCCGAATGGAGATGAACCCCGGGTGAATATCCAGGAATGGTTGATGCAGAACCCCCACGGAAAGTCAGCCTGAACGAATTCAAATTTATTCTATAACCACGCCCTCCAGGCTTTCCTCCGGCTGAGGGTATTTTAGATCCAGTTTTTCGAGTGTCTCCACCAATATGGTCGAGATGATCAGGTCGCGATACCACTTGTGGTTGGCGGGCACGACATACCAGGGAGCAAAAGTGGTACTGGTGTTGGCAAGCGCCTGTTGATAGGCTTTCATGTATTCGGGCCATAGTTTGCGCTCGGCCAGGTCGCCCACTTTGAACTTCCATTGCTTGGTCGGGTCATCCAGGCGGGCCTGCAGGCGCTTCTTCTGTTCATCAAGATCTATGTACAGGAAGAATTTTATAATGGTGGTGCCGTTCTCCGCCAGCAGGCGCTCAAAATCGGCGATCTGCTCATAGCGTTTCTTGCACACCGCCGGAGTGATCAGCTTGTGAACTTTCACGACGAGCACATCCTCGTAGTGGCTGCGGTTGAAGATAACCATTTCCCCTGCCGCCGGCACCACCTCGTGAACCCGCCACAGGTAATCGTGGTCAAGTTCCTCCGGGGTGGGCACCTTGAAGCTGGCCACGCGTACCCCCTGCGGGTTGATGCCTGAGAACACATGGCTAATGGTGCCGTCCTTGCCGCCGGTATCCATCGCCTGGAGCACGATCAGCACCTTATGCTTGTGCTCCGCATACAGAATTTCCTGCAAAGCGCCTAATTTTTTATCCAGTTTGGCCACTTGGGCCAGGGCCTTCTTTTTGTTTCCTTTGAAATTCCCCTCATCATTGGGATCCCACAGGGAGAGATCCACTTTCGAACCGGATTTGACAAGATATTGTTTCATTGATTGCTCCTTTTGGCAGGAAGGAAAAGCGGTCAGTTGTATTCAATTTTCTGGAACTGGTCCTGTTATTATAACGTTGAAGTATCCGACGTGCCACAAACAAGGCTCATCCGGATCAGGTCCGTGTCCTTTTACTATAAAAAGACCCCGCTAAAAACCGTATAAACATGGTTGCAGCGTCCTCTGAGCTGAGGTATGATTTGCAGGAAAGGAGCAGCCATGAACATTTTCGAGGCCAAAGAAGCCAAAATAAAATCCTATCTCAAATACCTTAGAAAGAATGGCGCCACCACCCGCAGTAAGGCCATCAAGATCGAAGATGTGGAGAGGGCTCTCAAGATCGAAGATCGCCTGTTTGATGAAATAACAAAATACCTGCTTGCGGAAGGGTCCATCCAGCGTTATTCGGGAGCTGTTTATATAACCAAACTTGGGGTTGGCAAGTTGTAGATTGATCCAGGCAGCTAAAAAACGCCCCGTTCGGGGCGTTCATACTCCAGATCTAGCTTTTCTTGGACCATCGGTAGGGGAGCAATAATAAGAAACCGATGGCAATCACCACCTCACCGGCTTGCACACCGGCCGCCTGCCAGCGACCAAAGAACGGTACTCGCGGCCACATCTCATTGCCAAAGCCGAACACGTCTGCCATCCCGGAAAAAACGGCGATCACATACCCGGTTGTCACCAGGCGCGTGCCAATGTCAGCCGGAATGGTGCGGTCACCGTTTCTCCAGAAGGCCATCATACTGACATATCCGCCAAGGCAAATAATGGCCAGGCCCACCAGGAATACTGCTATTTGCACAAACCCAACCACCGGGCTGCGGTCCACACCAAAGATGCCCGGGCGGGCGCCCAACAGGAAAATAACCAAGCCGCAAATTGTCATGAATAACCCGGAGCGTATGCGCCAGCGGGACGGGAGGCTTTCCTTGGAGGGTTCGGGAGAAAAAGGGGCGGGTGATGGTATGCTCATGTCGGTAAATGAGTCCGCAGGTGGCGCAGCCAATTCTCGCCGAGAATTGCCGTGACCGCCTCATCATTATATCCTTTCCCTTTCAGGATGGGAACAAGTTTTTGCAGGTCAGCGATCGTATCAATCTCGACGGGAACCGCATTCAACCCGAATCCGCCGTCGAAATCGGTCCCCAGCCCGACATGCCTGGCATCTCCGGCCATCTGGCAGATGTGATCAACATGGGCGGCCAGGGTGTCCAGGCTGATGCCATCCCGCGAATCGCCCTTTTTCCAGCCCGTTTTCAGGAATGCGCAGAATGGAACAACGCCAATAATACCTTCGCGGGTGATCAGGCCCTTGATGACCTCATCCGGAAGGAGGCGGTTGCCATCATAGCCAGGCAGAAGAGCCGCAGCATTGGCATGGCTGGCGATCACCGGGCCTTCGTACAGGTCGAGGGATTGGCGCGCCGACAATTCATCCATGTGACTTATGTCAAGCGTGAACCCAAAATCCGCCATTGCCGCGAGCATGGCGCGTCCGTCATCGGTCAGCGGGCCTGGATCGCGCGTGCCGCCACAGAAGCGCGTACCTGCCCAGGCCAGGCCGATCATGCGCAAACCAGCTTCCCACCATTCTTCCAGTTCAGATGGAGAGCGCACTCCCTCGGCGCCCTCCATCAACGGGACCAGGCCGACAGGGTGATTTTCGCGGCTTGTATCCGCCCAATCAGCCAGGACAGTTTCCAGGTGTGTGCGGGTTGAAATGAATTGGAATCGACCGGGAACTCTGTCAGCCAGTTCATGGTATGTATCCAATTGTGTCCGGTAAAGGCGGTGAGCCTGGTTGTAGTCTGTGTAAGCCTGTGTTTCCCCAGGATCAGTTTTCCGGCGGATTGGCGTGGCGAATAACGTACTGAAGATCACAGCCACCCGGCCGTGTTGGTATTCAGGCCAGCCAAGCAGGCTTTGCCCGGTATATTCAGGAGCCTGCGAGCCTGAGATGATTTCGATCCGGCGCGTTTCAGCCACCGGGCGGGTGTAGTCCCGTCCAAATGAAAGCATGTTATAGGCGATGTCCTCATGGGCATCAACAACCAGGGGAATTTGCATGGGCGGTTGAAAAACCCGGCTTCAGGAGAAGCCGGGTTTCGGAATACCTATTCGGGGGTTTCCCCGGCCGGGGGTTCTTCGCCGGTCGGTGGCTCTGCTTGCGCAGGAGTCTCTTCTTCTGAGGGCGTTTCAACTGCAGGCGCTTCTCCAGCCATTTCCAGGCTGACACCATCCAGGGTGATCTGTTTCAAATCGAGATCCTTGAACGCACCTGAATCCACTTTCCGCAAGCTCAGACCAATCCGGCGCTGGTCAGGGTCAATCCGGATAACCCGTAAAGTAACCACATCGCCTTCGTGCAGGCCGGCTTCCTTGGGATGCTCTATACGGTTCTCGCTGATTTCCGAGATGTGGATGAGACCTTCCAGGTCGCCTTCCAGGCGGGCAAATGCGCCAAACTTGGTGAGACGGGTTATGACGCCCTCTACAAGTTGACCAACCTTGAACTTGTCCACCTTGCTCTGCCATGGATCGCTCTGCAGGGCACGGATGGACAGGCCAATCCGCCTCTTATCGCGGTCGATATTGATGACTTTGACCTTGACTTCCTGTCCCACTTCTAGCACTTCGGAGGGGTGCTGAACGCGGTCCCAGGAGATTTCGGAGAGATGCACCAGGCCATCGGCACCGTTGACGTTGACAAAAGCGCCGAAATCGGCCAGGCTGGTTACCTTGCCGGTGTAGGTCTCACCCTCTTTCAAGGACTCAATAACGCGTTCTTTGATGGACTGGCGTGTCTCACTCGATGCAGCCCGTTCGGATAGGATCAGGCGCCGGCGCTTGCGGTCTACTTCGATGACGCGCACGCTGATCGGCTCGCCGATCATCTTTGCGTAGCGCTGGTCTGGCGTGTCACCCGTGACCGTCATCCGGCGGGAGATGCTCAATTGGGAGGCTGGGATGAAACCGCGCAGTCCATAAACAGGGACGATGATGCCGCCCTTATTAAAACCGTCCACGCGGCCTTCATACGTGGCACTATCTTCAAGCATCTTTTCGACCTCAGCCCACCCTTTTTGCTCCTGGGCACGCGTGTAAGAGAGCACCACGTTGCCATTATCGTCTTCGGCATTCAGCACGTAAACCAGGATTTCCTGGCCAACTTGAAGAGCAGCCCGTTCTTCAGCTGGAATGGTTTCCAGTTCGCGACCGGTGATCACACCTTCTGATTTTGCGCCAACACTGACCAGGATCTGCGTTGGGCTGATGCTGGCGATCACACCAGTACGGATTTCACCTGGTTGAGGAAAATCCAAAGCCAAACCTTCCTGGTTGAGGAGGGTTTCCATGTTTATATTATTGTTATTGTTGTGGTCGGTGGGTGGATTGCCCTCGGGCGAATCCCCCTGTCCGAGTAGGGTATTGTTTTGTTCCATATATAAGAAACTCCGGCGGATAAGATAGGGGGATTATACAAGCGAATGGGCAAGTTGGCAACCCTTACATTGTTGCCGTAATGACTGGATGAAACGCACCAAAAAAAAACCGGGTGAGGTTCCTGCATCTCACCCGGAAAGCAGCCATTTCCTGTGCTTTTCAGCTGGATTTCTTCTTTTTTGGTCTTCTCATACCCAGGGATGCCCCAACCAGCACAATAACAGCAATTACGATTGCAAAAATAATGATACCAGTGGTATTTGCGGCAACCGTGGAAGGGGTCGGAACCTGGGTCGGTTCTGGCGTTGGCGTAAGTGCAGCGTCTTTTTTAGTCTGCAGCGTGGTTGTGGCCTTCGAGGTTGCGGACGCATCCGCGCTGGCTGAACCAGCAGCGTGCAAATTTCCGGCCAGGAAGATTGCAGCAATCAGAACAAGAAGTAATCTGGAAAGCGTATGTGGGTTGTAGCGAGGTTTCATGTGCATTCCAAGTATAACAGAGTCTTGGATTCTCGCAGCCAAAATGCCTGATCAAGTCAGTGGTTATCCTCTCCCCTAACCAAAAAAACACCCCTTCGAAAAGAGGTGTTTTCTGGCGGAGAGGGCGGGATTCGAATATCATCCCCTTTTGGGGGCCGGCGAACCTAACGAAAAACACCCCTTCGGAAAGAGGTGTTTTCTGGCGGAGAGGGCGGGATTCGAACCCGCGAACCTTTGTGGGTTACACGCTTTCCAAGCGTGCGCGCTAAGCCAGCTACGCGACCTCTCCGTTGAAGCGGGGCGAATTATACCAGAGATTCTTCAGCGCGTTTCTTGAGCGGCCCCTCCAGATCAATTTGTTTCCCGTTGGCTGTTTTACCATTTCCATTTGTCTTGCACGCCAGGGATTCGGCTTTCTTTTTCAGGAAAGCGGATATGTCGCGGGCTGGCAGGAGTCCCCAGCGGCTGGCGCCCAGGTATAAGATCTCAAGAATCAGATCCTCATAGGAAATACCCTCCGAGGCAGCCTGGATGCACAGGTCACTGTAGCTGGGTGTCAGGCCGGGCAGGGTGTTGATTTCGATCAGGCGCGGCTGACCCTCGGCGTCAAGACGGATGTCAGTACGGGAGACATCCAGAGCGCCCAGTACCACATGCGCCCGGTATGCCAGCCGTTGAAGCTTCCTGGTCAGTTCGGGTTCAACCGGAGCCGGGCATAGGTAGCCGGGTGCCCCTTCTGTGCCGACTGATTGGGCCTTGGCGGCGATACCATAAACTCCGGGTGTAACCGAACGCGAGCTGTCCAGCTCGAGCACCGGCAGGCGGTGGAAACCGTCTTTATCATACCATTCCGGGTGGCGGGAATAGAGGATGGTATCATGCCGTCCCAGGACCCCAACCGTGAACTCGCGCCCCGGTAAAAAGGCCTCAACCAGCGCCGGTTGGTTATACAGGCGGATGACATATTCGGTACGCTCGCGCAGTTCGGCTTCAGTATTGACGATGGCCTTGGTATCCACGCCCATGCCGGTGCCCTCGCGGGCCGGCTTTACAAAGAGCGGGAAGCGCATTTCAGGGCGCAGGGGTTCGTCGCCGAAGGTAAACTCCTGGAAGGGTGCGACCGGCAGATTGCGGTCGCGCCAGAGACGCTTGGTGAGTGTCTTGTCCAGCGAAATCGCGCTGGTCAGGACACGGCTGCCGGTATATGGGATTTTGAGCAATTCCAGCAGAGCCGGCGTTTGGGCTTCGCGGGCATCACCCCCCAACCCTTCGGCAATGTTGAAGCAGATATCCGGCTTTACTTCCTTCAATGCATAGGGCAGTTTCGTATCGGCCTGGATAAAGAAGGTTTTATGGCCATCGGTCTCAATGGCTGCCCGGATGATATCTATCGTTTCAATATAATCGTAATCCGCGCCGGCGTCTGGTGGTACATCCGGTGGGAGGGGTTTATCGTGCTCCTTGATGTTCGCGAGCACAGCCACCCGCCACGGACGCGCCTGGCGCGGCAGTTGACTGGGAGGTTTTTCGTTTTCCTTATCTTGATCCTGAATCGGAATGGTCATTTTACTTTCCTCGTATTGGTATGAATTGCAGATTCGTAGTATACGATAATATACGCAAATAACAAGAGGTGGTTGAACATTTTAAGATTTCTATTAGCTGGTAACACCATTGCGTAACAAACGATCCAATTCATCCAGATCCACCCGGCTGGTGAGATCCAGGCTGAGTGGTGTCACGGATACTTCCTGCTGGATGCGCAGCACATATACGTCGCTGCCCTTGTATTTATCGTCCAGTTCGGCCTGTTCCACGTAGTCCACCACCCCGGGTTCTTCCCAGGATTTCCGTGCGTGCAGCACCGGCACATAATAGCGTTGGCGTGCCGCGCGGGTGACCTGCCAGGGCGTCTGCCTTGTTGCCGTCGCAGGCACATCCACCTTAAGCAGATCCACATCCGGCGGAAAGTGCTTTTCCAGGATTCTCCGGGCAAAGAGGGCTGTGAACCAGGCTGCGGTTGAGAAATCGACCTCCGTCGAATACGACTGGTGGAGCTCCCGGCTGGTCTCCAGCGACATTGCCAGGGCCGGGATGCCATGCGATGCGGCCTCCAGCGCCGCGCCAACTGTCCCGGAGATGGTGACACCGGTGGCTACGTTTTCGCCGTAGTTTATGCCGGAGACAACCAGGTCGGGCTTTTGCGGCATGATCTCCAGGATCCCATGCAGGACCGCCTGGGCTGGACTTCCTCCAACCGCGTGCACGGTCCACTCCTTGCCACGCACGTGCACGACCTTCGTACGAATGGTGCCGTTCGAGGTGGATGGCAGGCTGCGGCCCATACCGGAGGACTGCTGCTGTGGCGCGGCCACGGTGACAAAGCCCAGGTCGGAAAGCGCCTCAGCGGCTGCCCACAGGCCTGGCGATTTGATCCCGTCATCATTGGTAAGCAATATCTGGCACTTCCCCATGCGACCTCCTGACAACGAAAGAAGCGGGATTTCCCGCTTCTCTGGCGCCCCTTGCGCGATTCGAACGCGCGGCCTTTTGGTCCGCAACCAAACGCTCTAATCCGCTGAGCTAAAGGGGCATCGGTTTAAGCGAAAGGATTTTAATCGAGAAATCCATGCTGGTCAAGCTCTTATCCGCGGTCTTGATAATTATTTCGAAAAGCGTTAAAATATGATAAATTAGAGAAAGAAGGTCATAATGAAAGATGAACAAATGCATCACGAGGAGCTTATTGCCGGGATTACCAGACAAATGAGGAGTATCCTGGATTCCTCTCAACAAGCCATCTATATCTATCTGGACGATATCCACAAGGTTTGTAATGAAAAGTTTGCCGCCCTATTGGGCTATCGCTCACCCGAGGAATGGGCGAAAGTGGAAGATGCTTTTCCGGAATTCGTTGATCCAGGCAGCCAGGAAGTGCTGGTTAACGCTTACCAGCAGGCAATGGACAAATTAATCCCGGCAAACATCAAAGTAATCTGGAAAAAGAAATCCGGTGGGACTGTTGCTACATCAGTTGTGATGGTCCCGATTGCTTACGATGACCACCTCTTTGCTTTACATTTCATCTCTTGAGGAATGAAAAAAAGTCCCCGTCGCGGTTCATGACGAGGACATTACCATGTAAATGGCCAGATCATTCCGGGAACGCCTGGTAGCCTTTCTTTGTCACCGCCGCAATGATCTGCGCCTCGCTCACCCGGGTCTCGTCGTACTCCACCACCATGTTCCCCTTCTGGTAGCTGGCCGAAACCTGCTTGATTCCCGGCAGGTCATCTTCAATGCTTTCCACGTTCATCGGGCAGCTCGAGCAACTCATCCCCTCGACGCGAAACGTCTTCTTAACCATATCACATCACTCACTAAATACGATCTCACCAGTATACATCCCCATCGAGCAAGAAAAACGCATTACCGTCCCGGCAGCCTGCGACGGGATATTTACCGGCACCGTTCCGCTCTGCGGCAGCAGCTTCTCAACCCCAAGTGCCGGGATGACGAAATCGCGTGCGCAAGAGTATGTTTTATTCGTGACGATATTGAGCAAGATCGCCTGCCCGGCTTTTGCATATAAGCGCTGCGGAGAATAGCCGCTGTTGGAGGCATTTAACAGCAGTGTGGTGGCGGGGCTTGATGAGGCTTCCTGGTTGGTGACCGCCGGAGCTGCGAAAAGTGCTTGTGTCAAGTTCTGGGCAGAGAGGGGCGACCCGACCAGGTTGAGACCGCTATTCACCGAGACCAGCCCCAGAACCAGCAGCACGATCGCCACGAAGCGCATGAAAGCTTTCTCCAACCGGGCACCCAGTTGCATGGTGAGGTACGCCACCACAAAAAACACCGGGCTTGTACCGAGGACAAAGGCGAACATCAATACCGCACCTTGCAGGGCGCTGCCCGTACCGACCGCCACAGCCATCATCGCCTGGGTAACGCCGCAGGGGATAAAGACCGTCAGAGCGCCCAGGAATAGCGGGGCAAAGAAACTCTCTCCGTTCTTTGCCTTCCGCCGGATATAGCGGGTGATGAACTTGGGCGGCTCGATCGAGAAGTAGCGGAAGAAGGGATGAACGTTGAACATCCGCAATGCGTTGCCGATCATGAAGATACCAATGGCAATCAACAGGATGGCACGCGTAACAGCATTTAATTGGAGTACCGAACCCAATGCCCCCAGCAGGAACCCAAGCAGTGTATAGGCAGCCAGTTTGGCCACCAGGAATAAAAGGATGGGCAGCGCCAGGCGTGGGTGTGCCAGGAACCGCGTTTGCTTCTTCCCGGAGCGGTGAGCCCGCCGCGCCGCCAATTCCTGTTCGATTTGCAGGTCGAGCTGCTGTTCCAACTGGTTTTCCAGGGAACTGGCCAACAGGCCACCCTGGACAGCCAGGCAGCTTAATCCCCCCGTGGTCAGGCCCGTGATGAAGGCAACAAAGATCTGGTTAATATCCATGGATTACCTGTCAGGTGTTCTTCATGACGAATAGGACGAATTAGCCGAATTTCACGATTGTTCTTTTTAATAATTTGTGGCATTCGTCTATTCGAGGCATTCGTGAGTCCACTGAAAAAACAGCACTTTAACAAGTGAAGCACGACAATGGTTTCTCAAAAAGCCGCATAAAGACTTCCATGCGAAGCCAACACAAACGCAAAAAAGAGACTAAAGGTTGTTCCGAGGAGCCTATTTCAGGCTCTTTAGGAGCGATTTGCAACTGATCCTTCTTGAATTTGGCTTTTTCATAACGCAAGATACTGCGCACATTGCTCATCAAAGCCGATCCGACGATCAAACTGGTGACCCGGAACAAGCCGCGGACCGGCAATTTACCTGCCGGGAACGAATGCTTGATTGTGCGCATGGTGGCTTCCACCGCAGCCCGCAAGTTTTTGCCGCTGTGTTTTTGCTGATCTTTTGCCTGGCGGCGTCTGGCTACTTGAACCTCATGCAGGTTGAAATCCAGGTGATAGTGTTTGTCGCGTTTGCCTGGCTTGACGCGGCATTGACCACTTTTATGAAAAGGACAGGTTTCGCAATGAAGCGGTTCAAAATCAGCGACCAGAGCGCCTTTCTTGTTTCCCCACTGAATGCGAGCAACCTGTTCCTGTGGACAAGTCATCTGGAGGGGCACTCCTTGTTCATCAACCTGGAAGGTATAGGCTGCCAAACCGAATTTACCTTGATCTGGGTGACGGCCTTTGATGGCGGTTGGGACTAATTCCACATGGTTTTTCTGTAAGACCGGATCGGCTTCCGGACTGCTGTACGCGCCGTCCGTATGCAGGGTTTCCAGGTCCGTGCGCTGCTTCAAATCCGGTACAGCGGTAATCATCAGATCAGAATCCTCCACATGATTGGGTGCCACCTGAACCTTGGTGATCAGCTGGCAAGGATTGCTTGGTTCGCAGGTCTCAGCCAGGTTGGCCACGTAGCCTTTGTACTCCTGCTCCTGCTTGCGCCGAAAGGTAGCTTCCAGGTCATCGCAGGACTGCAAACACTCGGCACTGATCTCTTCGTTTTTCTTGGCCCGCACCTGTTGGCCTTCCAGGTGAAAATTATCACTGAAAAAGCGCTCGAAAACTTGAAAGACGGGTTCTGACCCGTAACGCTCTTTCAACTCACTCCGGACCCGATACATGCTCTCGCCTACCTGCTGAATGTTCCGATGGGTTTCTTCTTTCCCTTTGATGCTATACGTATACTGCCCAGAACTGACTTTCAAGTAGGGTGCAAACATCTCTTTGTAGCTTTGTCGATCAGCTTCGGATAAAATGCGGTAAAGACGCTGAATGGCTTCTACCAACAACTGCAAGCGACTCATATCCATGATGTTACTGGCAATTTGCGTGCTATCCATTCGTTGAATGTGCGTCTGAATTTTCAAGTCGCTAATCTGCTGATCTGTGATCTCTTCAAATGCCTTTACCAGGAGATTGACCCCTTGGGCTTGATTGTACCGGCTCAAACGCTGTCGAAAATTGTACAGCGTGCGTATATCAAATTCGCCTTCTTTCAAATCTCGGTAGCCCAAGGCATAGCGTACTTGCATATCAAAAACAGAATGATCGTACAATTCTTCGTCACTCCAGCCAAATCCAGCCTTGAGCGTTTCCAGGCCCACCAATACATTCACCGGTATGTTTGGCCGGGAGGGTTGATCATCATATAAAACTGCAAAAGCTTCTTCTTTCAAACGACAGAAGGTCTCTCGATAGAATACGCCTGCCCAGGATCGATCCAGACGTTGCTGGTGTTTCTCGGGAAGATCGCTCACATTGCTGATCAGCAAGGGTTGTAGATGACGTTTATTCGCTTTGAACATGCTTCACTTTTTCCGCAGGAAGGATGTCTCTATTATATTAAACTCTTACCTTTTTCGTCCAATCGTTTTTTCAGTGGACTCATTCGTGGCATTCGTGATCAAAAAACGACCGTTATCAATGGATGTACGGTCGTAAAATCCTGATTAGAGTTTGGCTTTTCTTAGGCGCAGGCTGTTGGAGACGACAAAAACACTGCTGAAAGCCATCGCTCCAGCTGCCAGCATTGGGTTCAGAAAACCCATGGCCGCCGCTGGGATCAGGATCACATTGTAGAAAAATGCCCAGAATAGGTTCTGCTTGATGGTCCCAAGTGTCTTGCGCGAGAGGGAAATGGCGCGTGCCACTCCCTGCAGGTCACCGCTGATCAGCGTGACCGGCGCGGCTGCCATGGCCACATCCGTGCCAGTGCCGATGGCAATACCCACATCCGCCTGTGCCAGTGCCGGGGCGTCATTCACGCCATCGCCTACCATGGCGACGACATTGACCACGGACGATGGACGTCGGACGATGGTCGATGGTTGATCGTCAATGGTCGGATTTTGCAGCCCCTTTATCTCCGCCGCCTTCCCCTCCGGAAGCACTTCCGCCAGGACCGTATCCACGCCAACCTGCCCTGCAATCGCTGCAGCCGTCTTGCGGTTATCGCCGGTTAGCATGGCAACTTTCAGGCCCATGCGGTGCAATTCATCGATAGCGTCTCTCGAACTGTCCTTGAGCGTATCGGCCACGGCGATCACTCCCTGCACGGATCCATCCACCGCCACCAGCATGGCGGTTTTGGCCTCGGATTGGAGGCGTTCCACTTCGGCTTCCAGTCCATGCAGCGCATAATTTCGAGTTGTCATCATGCGCAGAGTCCCGACTGTCACGGCGTGACCATCCACTTCGGCCTCAACGCCCGCCCCGGCTTCGGCTTTGAACCCGGTCAGCTCAGACAGCGCCAGCCCACGCGTTGTAGCTTCAGCCCAGATGGCCTCGCCCAGCGGGTGCTCCGAACCTTTTTCAACTGAAGCCGCCAGGTGCAGGAGTTCTTCACTGGAGACTGACGACTCCCGACTGACGACTACATCCGTTACCGCCGGCTGCCCTTTTGTGATCGTCCCGGTTTTATCCAGCACCACCACCGAGACCTTGCCGGCGCGTTCAAGGGCTTCACTGTTGCGGAAGAGGACGCCCATCTCCGCACCCTTGCCCGTCCCAACCATCACCGCAGTCGGCGTGGCCAATCCCATCGCACACGGGCAGGCGATCACCAGCACAGCCACCATGTTGATCAGGGCACGCGTAAACTGCGATACAGCCGGATTGACCGGGACAATGAAGAACCATACCAGAAAGGTAAGCGCCGCAATCCCAAGCACCACCGGGACGAAGATCGCCGAGACTTGATCAGCCAGTTTCTGGATGGGAGCCTTGCTGCCCTGGGCTTCCTCCACGAGCCGGATGATCTGCGCCAGGGCGGTTTCCTTGCCAACCTTGGTGGCCTCGAACTTGAGCAATCCGAGTTTATTTATGGTCGCACCGATGAGCGGGTCGCCGGGGCCTTTTTCGACTGGCAGCGATTCGCCTGTCAGCATCGATTCATCCACTGCCGAACGCCCCTCCACCACCACGCCATCCACCGCGATCTTCTCACCGGGCCGGACAAGCACCAGATCCCCCACCATTACCTCGTCAACCGGAACTTCCGACTCCACCCCGGCCCGCATGATATGCGCAGTTTTGGCGCGCAAGCCCATCAGCTTCTTGATCGCTTCGCTGGTTCTACCTTTGGCGCGTGCCTCCAGGAACTTCCCCAGGCGGATCAGCGTGATGATCACCGCCGCCGTTTCAAAATAAACATGGCCGGGAAGCACACCCAGGGTAATGAAGATTGAATAGAAATAAGCCACCGACGAACCCATCGCGATCAGCACGTCCATGTTGGCTGAGCGGTTCCGCAGTGCTTTGTAAGCCCCCACGTAGTACTGCCATCCCACGTAGAACTGCACCGGCGTGGCCACTGCCCACATCAGACCGTTCACCCAGGCAGCATGCGCCCACATACCCAAAAAGCCCATGTCACGGGCCATCGAGAACAGGAATAACGGGATGGTAAATGCCAGGCCAATGATCAACAGACGGCGCTGGTTGTCAATCTCAGACTCGCGCGCCTTTGCTTCGACATCTTCCGCTTCGCCTCCCAACTCCAACGCTTCAAATCCGGCTTTGGAAACTGCCGCGCGCATTTCAGCCTGGCTCACAACCGTTGGCACGTATTTAAGGCGCGCCCGTTCGGTTGCCAGGCTCACGGACGCCTCCAGGACGCCATCCAGTTTCGCCAGCGCCTTTTCTAGACGGCTGGCATCATTGCTGTCAGCCAGGCGCTTGATCACCAGGTCCGCTTCACCGGTGGCAATGCCGTAGCCGGCGCGCTCGACGCGTGCCACCAGTGCCGGCAGGCCCACCGCGAGCGGGTCGAATGTCACCGTGGCACGCTCGGAGGCCAGGTTGACCACCGCCGCCTGGACACCGGCCTGTTTTTTAAGACCGCGTTCCACGGTCGCCACGCAATTGGCGCAGGTCATGCCGGTGATTGGAAGCGTTAATTGTTTTGTTGTACCCATAAAATGGCCTTATTTATAACGATAAAATCATGTGTCTCTGTCACGTCGTACTTCAATCGATCCAGACTCCGGAGTCATCGCGAAGCATCCCCGTAAGGGAATCAGACTTCGGACTCCATTTACGTGACATATGACACTGGAACACTTGGCACTTCTTACGCCGCAACAGGATAATTGATTTCCGTCAACAACGCTTTGAGCTGTGCCTCATTCGCCGGATCATCGAAGACGATCTCGACCATTTTGCTGGCTGCATCTGCCTTGACCGACTTGACACCCTGCACGTCTGCTATTTCGGTCTGGATGGTATGCACACAATGCATGCAGTTAATATTGGGGACGGAATATGTTACAGTCTTCATGGTTTTACTCCTTTATGAATAAAGAATAATAGAGAATGGAGAAAAGAGATGAGTCGGGATTTCTTTCTATTCGCTATTCTCTAATCCCTTCTCACTATACCTTCGTGGCAGTTACAAAAACATCCGTGATTTCTCGCATCACGCGCTCACGTTCCGCCGGGTTCTCCCCGCGGATGGCTGTGGTCACGCAGGAATTCAAGTGGTCTTCCAGGATGCCGGCGCTGACCTTGTTCAAGGCTGCTTGGACTGCCTGGATCTGGCGGATGATATCGATGCAGTAAGCGCCTTCCTCCACCATGTGGATGACACCACCCATGTGACCTGCGATGATTTTCAGTCTTTTCAATGTCTCTTCATTCTGCATCGTGACGCCTCTCTCCTACCCCATCCCCCTGGGGGGGGTATGGGCATCATTCTACACTGGTTTAGTCTGGATTGTCAAGATAAAAGCGTCCCCGACCAGCTCAGATTTCCGAAGTCTTGGAGACTTCGGAAGCCTGAGTTGCCATATCCAGGAATACATCCCTGTGTTATAACAATCAAAATATTCCATGAAAGGGAAGACATGCCCCCTATCGCCATTATCACTGATACCGATTCCAGCCTGCCACTTGACCTGGCAAGGAAATTCAACATCGTTCAAATCCCCATCACGGTCCAGTTCGGGGACGATTCCTATCGCGATGCCTATGACATTGACAATCCAGCCGTGTTTGACCGCATCGATAAAACAGGAAAGTTCCCCACAACTGCTGCGCCTTCTCCCGGTCAATTCGTCGAGGCTTTCAACTCCGCCTTTGAGGCCGGGGCAAGATCGGTGTTATGCTTCAATGTCAGCAGTGAGGTCAGCGCCACCTATGTTTCTGCCCGGAATGCTGTCGAAATGCTTCCTGGCAAGGATATTCGCGTAATTGACACTCGCAAAGTGGGCCTGGAACAAGGATTCATGGCCATTGCCGCATCCGAGGCTGTCGCTGCGGGAGCATCTGAAGAAGAAGCCCTCGCGGCTGCCGAAAGCACCGGGCAAAGGGCTCATACCTTTGCCTCGCTTGCGACCCTGAAATACCTGGCGATGAGTGGCCGCGTCGGTCATCTGGCAGCCGGCTTGGCTGGGTTAATGGATGTCAAACCGATTCTATCTGTCATGGATGGCAGGCTGCAGATGTTCGAACGCGTTCGCACCCAGTCCAAATCCTGGGCTCGTGCCATCGAGGCCGCCGTCGAAGCCAGTGCCGGGGGAAAGGTCGAGCGCATGGCCATCATCCACGTCAATGCTTTGGATGCAGCCGGGCTGTTCGAGAAACAGCTCCGGGCCGCCATGCCCTGTCCAGCGGATTGCATGTATGTCGCGATGAATCCGGGGCTATCCATCCACTCCGGCTCAGGGTTGGTGGGCGTGGTCTTCGTCACAGCTAAATAGGCAAAACGTCCCGCAGGCCTGTCCTGAGCCTGCCGCTCGTTCGGGTAAACCAGCCCGACCAAGCGGCATAATCTGCGGGACGCTGCATTTTATAATTAGATCGAATTTTATGCCTTACCTTATTGATGGTCATAACTTGATCCCCAAGCTGGGCCTGCGGCTCGATGCCATGGACGATGAGCTTGAACTCGTCTCCCGCTTGCAGGAATTCTGCCGACTGCGCCGTGCCCAGGTGGAAGTGTATTTCGACGGTGCGCCGCCGGGACAGGCAGCCACTCGTAAGGCAGGTGCAGTAACTGCGCACTTTGTTCGTCAGGGATCAAGTGCGGATGCAGCCATCGAGATCCGGCTCACCCGCCTGGGTAAATCAGCCAGGAACTGGACGGTGGTCAGTTCAGATAGGCGCGTCCAGCAAGCCGCGCGTGCTGTTCATGCTGGTGTACTGTCTTCTGAAGAATTCGCCCGGGAAATGTCCGGGACCAAGGCAATGGGTTCAGACCAATTAAAAAATGAAGCCGCTCTCGCCCCGGATGAGGTGGAGGAGTGGCTGGATATTTTCAAAAAGAAGGGCTGAGGGCGGTTTTAGAACAGTCCGCGGAACATCAGCAACAGCCCAAAGATGGTGAACGGGATGCCAACGATCGCCCCGACGATGGTGACCGTCAACACCACGCCGACGATCAGGAAGACCAGGCCGAGGATGACCGCCACCAACCGGCCGGTTGCGCCGACGATCCAAAGCACCAGTTTCCAGACGGCCCAGAATGGCCAGAGGATCCAGGGGACATGTTTTTCATGTGGGTCAGTCATTTGTGCCTCCACAGGAGGTTTACGCATGCAATCAGAAAAAGTTGTAATTTCTGATGTTCAAACCTATTGCCTCTCCCTGGCCTTCTCTGTGTAAGGGAGAAACATAGGTGGTCCATCTTTCCCAACCTGTACAGCTGTTATTAATACATCGGACATCATCTCAGGATTAAAGCGCATTCGGTAAAGGTGTTCTGCAATGCGTAAACCGGGTCTCCTTTTGGCATAAATTCGTGCGCAAGGTAACCTGTATAGCCTGTATCGATAATTGCTCGTAAGATTGCCGGGTAGTTGATCTCTTGAAAATTATCCAAGTCATTCCGCCCTGGATTTCCAGCGGTGTGGTAATGACCAATGAATGGATAAGCGCTTTGTATTGTACGAATGATATCGCCTTCCATAACCTGCATATGGTAAATATCATAAAGCAGCTTAACTCGAGGGGAGGCGACCATCTGGCAAACTTTAATCCCCCACGCTGTGTGATCCGCCTGATAATTTGGGTGATCTATCTTACTATTTAACAATTCAAGCACCAGGGTGCTGTCTGTTGATTCGATTGCTGGAGCCACACGTGCCAAGCTGGTTGCGGTAATCTCAGCTCCGCGTTCATCCGCTTGACCATTACGATTTCCACTGAAACAGATCAGGTTAGGTATCGCCCATTTTTCAGCCAAAACAAGGGCAGAGTAGATTTCCTTCTCTATACGCGCATGCTGATCTTCCCGGTTAAGTCCCAAGGTAATCGATTCATGCGCCTCGATGGATGAGATCGCTAATCCATGATCAGTTACCAGGGAAAAGTATTCGCGAGGTACTAGATCAATGGCTGAATACCCGACCTTGGCTACAATCTGAACGAACTCTTCAGGGTTGAGCTTATCGGGGACAAAGCACCACCAGGCGACTGATTGGCGGATGTTACCCATTGATCAGGTATTTCTCCCTGCCCGCATCATCAGTTTTTTCAAGCCATTCACAAACTGCGATAATATTCTCCTTAAAGGATCCGTTCGCGACAAATTTTTTCTCAAATAAAGCACTGCCGATGGTGAAACCCCACGCACCCGCTTGCCAGACTTCGGCTATTCTCTGGAAGGAATCAATGGATCCCGCCGAAACGATTGGTATGTTGGTGGCTTTAACCACCTCCTTCAGAAGTAATCGAGCATCGCCAAGGTAGCGGTAACTTAACAAATCCAAGCCGGGGACACCCTTGCTTTCCAGGAGGCGGGCGTGAGCAACAACCTCTGCGATTGTCCCATCCATAATGCTGGGATGGCCAAAGATATGCCCCGGGAAAGGATAGTATTTAATAGGCTTCCCCTTCAAATAATGCAGGATCGAATCGAAAAGCACAGTTCCCATCAAAACGTCAAAACCCGCTTCGACAGCCATTTTTGCCCCGCGCACGCCTTCCGCCTCCGAAAGGCTGACCACCTCAAGAAAGGTAGTCTTCCCAGCATTCTTCATTTCACGCACAAGATAGTTCATCTCCTCCGGAGAAAGTCCGACATCTTTAAAGCCCCAATACCTGACTGGTACATCCTTGCATTCACGGAAAAGTGCTAAAGCATCCTTGACGGTTTCATCATTGAAGGTAAGCATCAGAATAAATTCGGGCTTCATTTGGTTTATTCTCCTCATTATGGAATAGTTAAAATCTGCCGGTTGGGAGGCAGCATGCTAAACGAAAGCGGCTTTTTCTATTATTGTAACATTTTCCTATTTCGTGGACCCAAAAAAATCCCTGGGAACACGGATATGTTTTTTTGTTTGCGGGTGAAAGAAGCAACGATATCTTGATCATGAGATATTCTTTTCTCTTCAAGGAAAGAAAAACCTGGATTGCGCATTGGAGAAAGAGGTACAATCATATAAGACAGCACAGACCATTAGGGTATTTCCCCGGCGCCACAAACTTGGTGGCGTTATCATAAGCCATTCTCACCCCAAGTCTACTGTAACCACTGTTACATACTATGGATGGGGCAAGTCACTTACACCAGTTTCATGTTTTATGTCTTCCACAGGGTGGGAGACATAGAGCATTAGTATTTTATTTGCCTAGATATTATCAGCATCATCCGCAAGGAGTGGACCTTAATACGCAAAAGCCCTTTTCGAGGATTGCTTTCTGGTCGATAAAAATGACCTATCAGGAACGATTTTCATGAAATATGTCTTAGGATGTGACATTGGCTCGCAAAGCTTGAAAACGGTCTTGATCTCAGAGAAAGGACAGACTTGCTGCGAGTCTTCCATCGGCTATCCGATTGAATACCCACAACCTGCCTGGGCAGAACAATCCCCAAATCTGTGGATGGATGCCTTGGAACAAGCATTGCGCTCCCTCATGGCGAAAACAGATATCTCACCGCAGGACATATTAGCGCTGGGTTTGTGTGCGCAAGTGGATGGAGTTGTGGCTATAGATGAGCAAGGGGAGCCTCTCTTTCCTGCCATGATCTGGATGGACCGCCGCGCTGTCTCACAATGTGAAATGGCAGGCAGGCGGATCTCAAAGGAAGATGTATTTAAGATCACCGGACTCAACCTTGACCCGTCTCATGTTGCACCTAAGATTAGGTGGCTTTTAGATAACCAACCCCACTCATTCGCAAAGGTAGTCCATTTTCTATTACCCGGCAGTTATGTCACATTTAAACTGACTGGTGAACTGGGTGTGGATTACTCGAATGCATCGTCAACCCTGCTCATGGATGTGCGAACCCGTACCTGGTCACAGGAAATGTGCGATGCATTTGAGATCCCAATGCGTTTACTCCCGCCCATCTATTCTGCCACACAGGTAATTGGAACGTTAAAACCTGACATTGCAGAACGAGTCGGATTATTAACAAAAACCAAGGTAATTCTTGGCAGCGGAGACGAACACGCCGCCTGTCTGGGAGCAGGGGTAAACCGGCCCGGTTTAATTTGTGATATTGCGGGAACTGCTGAACCAGTATGCACTTCGACCCAAACAGCATTATTTGATGATAGTAAACTGGTTGAAACTCACTGCCATGCCGATCCTGGATTGTGGTTGCTTGAAAATCCAGGATTTGCTTCAGGGGCAAATTACCGCTGGTTTCGCGATCAATTCTCTGGTCAGGAAGTAAAGCGGGCTACCCAGGAGGGAGTGGATGCATACAAATTGCTTGACTCCGCTGCTGAGACTGTCCCGCCCGGAAGTAATGGGCTGATCATGTTGCCTTGTCTTATGGGAGCCATGGCTCCCAACTGGAATGCGCTGGCACGCGGCACATTTATGGGCTTTACCCTTGCCCATCGCCGTGAACATTTTTGCCGAGCCATTCTTGAGGGCTCTGCCTATGCCATACGTGACATCACCGATCAAATGTTGCACATGGGTCTATCCCTGGAGGAAATCCGCGTTGTCGGTGGCGGAGCACGCAGTGCTCTTTGGAGACAAATCAAGGCGGATGTGACCGGTCTGCCCATCTCAATTACAAACACGTCAGAGACTACCGCGTTGGGCGCGGCAATTCTAGCCCTTGTTGGGTCCGGGTTGATTGATACGTTGGGTGAAGCCGTAGAACTTGCCACATATGTGGTCGAAACACGCCAGCCTGACGAAAAAAACAGGGTATTGTACGAAGAATATTATCAACTTTATCGCTCCACTTATTTCAACCTTCTCCCTGTATTTAAACAGGCATCAAGGATCAACATATGAGCATGGTATCAACCAATATGAATATGCAAGAATGCTCTTTATTTTCAATATTTGAAGGGAAAGGTCGAGAACATGAATAAACTGCCTTTCGATCCTGCGGATGGCGTTAAATTCTGGGATGCGATTCAAAAACTACCTGGATTCCCCGCAAATGAAACCATGCCCATCAAACACATGATTTTCGAATCGAACGCCTTATACAAAACGACGGAAATCCTAAAATTGGTGGGCGCTCGACAGGATAAGATACTGATCGTCGTTATGGATGAAACCCCGAAGCGTCGCAATGGGAGCGACCTCAAATCCAAGGCACTCGAAACATTGCGAAATGATGGCTGGCAGGTTTGGGTTTGCACCATGCCGGCGGACGAAAGTGGACAAGTCCACACCGACATGCCTCACATCCAGATGGTACAGAATAGCTTGCGTTCGGGTTGCGCCGTCCTCTCAATCGGGTCAGGTGTTGTGACGGATATTGCCAAGCATGGCTGTTTTCTTTATCAGCAGGAAACAGGCAAGAAGGTTCCTTTCGTTGTTTATCAAACGGCCAATAGTGTTAGTGCCTACACTTCAAACATGTCTCCGACTTTTGTGGATGGCGTTAAACGCACCCTCGATTCCCGTTATCCCGATGCACTTCTATGCGACCTTGAAACGCTGCGCGATGCACCCATGGAAATGACTTTAGGTGGCGTTGGCGATATGCTGGCAGTGTTTGTCAGTTTCCCGGATTGGTATCTAGCTTACAGTCTTAACATGGACTCAACATATTCGGAATTGGCAAAGAACCTTGTTGGACCCCTTGATGAATTATTGCTCGAACACGCGGAAGGAATCCGCTCGGGCAACATGGAAAGTACGGCAATGCTGGCCAAGATAATTGCGTTGGGCGGACTGGCGATGTCACTTTCACATGCCACCACCCCAATGTCAGGCTTTGAACATGTCATGTCTCACGTGTTGGATCTGCAAGCGGAAATCGAACACTCGCCTCTCGCCGTGCATGGATCGCAGGTGGCGCTGGCCACATTGGCCGGGGCTGAAATGTATCGCGGTTTTCTCACGGAATTTGACCCGGCCTCGCTTAATTTGAATGTTTGCTATCCGAAGTTCGTTTCAATGAAAGAACGCATCGAGAGAGGCTTTGCACAGATCGACCCCACTGGAAAAGCTGGGACAGAGTGTTGGGCAGATTACAGACAAAAATTGGAGAAGTGGCACGCGCATCGCAAGGATTTTGAAGTCATTTTGAAGGATTGGGGTTCAGTCAGGACTCATCTCGAAGCGGAAATGCGTTCTCCCGAAATGATCCTGAAAATATTACAGGCAGTTGAAGCGCCAACGCATTGGTCTCAACTTACTCCTCCCGTAGATGAGAAGAAAGCTCGCTTTTCTTTCATGCACGCCGCATTGATGCGAAAGCGATTCACCTTGGGAGACTTATTGATCTACACGGGTTGGGATCGAGACACGCTCTGGAATAAAATTTGGAAAAAATATGCTTGAATTCCCATGAGTGGTCCATGTCCATCGAGAACTAAGGCGATCTGTTGGATTACACTCACAAGAAAATCATCTTTTGGCTTGATAATATACATGCATGTTATAATCGGCGGGTTCATATTTTCTTGGATACATCCAACAATCCTAAAATTACTTATCCCCAAGAATTTACGGGGGTTATAGATTGCTCTCTCTTGAAAAGTGGAACTCGTCGCAGACAAACAGGATGGCAAAGTCTCTTCCACCGTTTGGACAAACAGATCATTGGTTTAAGGGTAGTTTCCATACCCAAACATCCCAATCGGATTGCAGGGTTACGCCATCTGAGGACGTCAAGTGGCATGCCATCCGACGGCTGCCCATGCCTGGGATGGACACCCGATTACCGGGACGACTTTCAGATTGCACCCACAGCAGGAATCCCTGCGCGTGGAAATTGTAGATATGGATTATCAATCGGCCTTGACCAACGCTTACTTCATTGGGACAAAGCCAGAAAGAAGGCATATATGAATAAAGTCATCCTTGTGCTCTCAGATGGACTGCGGTACGACACCGCAGTTGCTGGAATGGGATACCTGGGTCACTTGGTGGAAGTAAAACTCGCCAGTCTTTATAAAGTAATTGGCGAGTTGCCCAGCAATTCCCGACCAATGTACGAGACCATTCATACTGGTTTACCAACAAGTGTGCACGGGATCATCACAAATGCCGTGGTGCGCCGCTCGACGATGCCCAATGTTTTCCAGTCTGCGCGGCAGGCAGGAAAAATCACTGCCGCCGCAGCATATTCTTGGTTTTCAGAATTATATAACCGTGCCCCATATAACCGGTTTGATGACTGCGAAGTGGATGACGATTCTCTGCTGATCCAGCACGGGCGGTTTTATACCCAGGATGATTATCCGGATATTGATCTCTTCTCCACTGCAGGTATGCTGGTGAGAAAATTTCACCCCGATTACCTTTTGGTCCACCCGTCGGGGATGGATTATATTGGCGAGACTTATGGAGCCAATTCCAGCGAATACCGTAATCGCGCCGTCCGGCAGGATATATGGATGGCGAGTCTCATTGCGGAGTGGATGGAGCTGGGTTATAACATCCTCGTTACTGCCGATCACGGCATAAACGCCGACAAAATCCATGGAGCCACTACACCCGATGTGCGAGAGATCCCATTGTATATGATCTTGCCTGGCGTTGCCGGCAAGGGAAATACGCAGGAAGTGGTTTCGCATCTCCAGATCGCTCCGACAGTTTGCAAGCTGTTGGGGCTGCAAATACCCGAGACAATGAAAGCGGCACCACTGGTTTAGACCGCGATCGGCTTTGGAGAAATTGACTGACAGTCCCCGCGAAAATAATCTGGTTATTGGGGACTGTTTTCTAACTCGACAATGGTAGATCAGGACAAGCGTTCTGTTTTACGCGCTACGACACAGCATCCGGGTTTTTAACCAATCCAGGATTGTGTTTCTATGAACGAGGATGATGGAACGCACAAGAATACTATGATTGAACCACTAATTGATGATTTGGAGAATAAAAGCGTGCAGCCTCACCTTAAGCCCCTGGCGGTTTTTGACCTTGACAATACTCTGCTCGATGGGGAAAGCGATCTGATATGGGGCAATTTTCTTTTGAGCCGGAAGCTTGTGAAGCCGGATTTTATGAAGAAGATCCAACAATACTTGGTTGAATATGCTGCTGGCACGGTGGATTATTTCGTATATGGGAAATTCTTGCTTACGCCTGTCCTTGGTCTCCCTTCTCACGAGCTGCAATTGCTCATGGATGATTTTATCAAAACGTTCCCCCCAATTGTCCGGCCACAACTTACACAGAGAATTGAGTATCATCGCCATCACGGTTTCACCATCCTGTTGGTTACTGCTACAGTGAGTTTATTGGCGAAACCAATAGCAAGCTTATTGGGTATAGAGCACCTTATATGCACAAATGCTGAGATGCAAGATGGGATGCCTGTCGGTGGTTTAGTTGACTTCCCTGCATTAGGCCAGGAAAAGGTGACCAAGGTTAAAGCCTGGATCAAGAGCCAGCCTGTCACCCTGGAAGGAAGCTGGGGCTATAGCGATTCCTATACTGATCTCCCCATTCTGCAACTTGTCCAAAACCCGGTTGCCGTATCACCTGATGAAAAGCTTCGAGAGCATGCCATGGAGAATGGTTGGCAGATCATGGAAGGTAATGGCTGACTTGACCAGGGGTTCTACTGCATGTTCGTATCTACCCCAACAATGTTGAATGAGGACAAGCTTCCTGTTTTACCAGGATTTCTCTCTTCCATGATCTCGTACTGGTAATTCGGAATACTGGAATGGACTCTTAAATAAAACAAAGTTATACTCAAGCACACCCGTCTCCGACTTCGTCTAAACTTGAGAGTATTGCAAGGAGCTGAAATGGAAAATAAGGCTATGCAATGCGATTTCTTTAGAATAATCACCCCGGAGGGAATGGAAACCATCCATAATGCCTCCATTACAGTGCTGGAAAAAACTGGCATTACTGTCCAACATTCTGAAGCGTTAAAGCTTTTAGAATCAGCCGGAGCGGCGATTGAATGGGATACCAGGCGGGTGAGAATGCCGGAGAGCTTGGTGGAAATGTGCCTATCCACTGTGCCATCCCAAATTACTTTAGGCGCCCGAAACCCCAAGAAGGATCTGCTGGCCGGACATGGGTTTTTGCCCATTACGCGTAACGGTGGCGGAAGCGATCTAACTTTGGATTTAATGACTGATGAATTGCGACCGCTACATGTCCAGGATCTGAGCGATTATTTCCGTCTCCTGGACGGGCTGGAGCATATCGATTACTTGGCACCGCTATACGCTCGGAATGTCCCGGAAGCAATCCGCGATGTAAAAGTGTATGAATTGATGATCGCCAATACTGATAAGCATATTAACATGCGTGCTTATAGCAAAAAAAGCTTGGAGATCATTCTAGAAATCGCTACCATCGTGGCGGGAGACAAAGAGAACCTGAAAAAGCGCCCGATTTTAAGCCTGTTGGAAGCTCCCGTCAGTCCACTCACTTTCCCGGGTATCACAGTGGAAGCATTGTCCCTGTGCGGAAAATATGGCATCCCGCTGGAACTCTGCTGTATGCCGATTGCCGGTGGAACAGGTCCGGTGACCCTGGCGGGTAATGTGATGTTGGCGAACGCCGAGTTCCTGGCGTGTGCGGTAATCTCCCAGTTGTATTGCCCGGGAGCTCCGCTAATATATGCCCCCCGCGGCATGATCCTGGATATGAAGACGACTGTGGGATTGACCGGATCCATCGAAGGCGCGATGATGGCTGCCGCGGCAGCCCAACTGGCACGTGAGAAGTATAATGTGCCGATCAGCCTTCATGGTCCATGGACTGACTCTCCGCTTCCGGATGAGCAGATAGCTCTTGAACCCTTTAATTGAGAAAACCATACGGAGGAGTCGTCTTTCACTTGACGAGAATCAAATACTTTGATATTGTTGTTTATCACCATCTTCGTCCAGAATTTAATCCATAATGATAATCTCGGCCTAAAGGGAGTTTTGCTCATGGGATCCAGCGTCCCAAATTTTGAGTAAACAGAAATTAATTAATGCCGACATTTCTTGAGCATGGAAACATTTGCTAAACAAGCTTATCTTTTCTACTAATCTGTCCTGACAAGGCCAGTTATTGTCGACGGGATTCGTGAGCAGTAGACGCCCAAACCTGGCACCTTTTTAGAAATGATGATCGAAGAAAGGAGGCCGCAAGAGAGAAACCCGATATCCCAGGAAGGTTCACCCATATCCCCTTAAATTCAATTCAATATGCTGAGGAGAAAAAATGAAAAAGTCGAAAGTCCTGTTAACGTTCTTCTCTGTTGTGGCGATCGTCACGATGGTGACAGCTTGTGGCCCCAAGCCTACACCTCTGCCTACTCTACCGCCTGCAGCGCCGCCTACACTGCCGCCGGCTACCGCGGTGGTACCTGCCGCGACCCAGCCAGCCGTGATTGGCAAGCCACCAGCCATCACAATGGCTGATTTGCAGGGAGTTGCCCCAGGCAAATATCCCCAACAGTATGAACTTGCGGAGTTCGAAGCAGCCACGGGTGGTAAGATGGAATTTAGCGACCGTGGTGAAATCGATCCAAAAATACTTGCTGTATACAGCGATATCCCCGCTGATGTAACCGCTCGTCTGCCTGAAGAACCACTGGTGGAAGTCCCCTACAAAGAAATCGGCAAATACGGTGGTCAGCTGGAAGGCCTTTCGCTCGGACCTGAGAGTGGTAACTCAGAATACCTGAGCTGGCGGCATGCAGGCTTTTTGCGTTATTCCGATGATCTAAAAACGATCGTCCCAAATTTGGTTAAGAGTTATGAGGTCAGTGATGATTTAAAAACCTTCACCTTCACCCTGCGCAAAGGGCATAAATGGTCGGATGGGCAACCCTTCACCACGGCTGACGTTCAATTCTGGTGGGAAGATATCATGATGAACAAAGAGCTTACCCCGGAAGTTCCTGCATATTGGACTTTTGGTGGTGAGCCAATGAAGGTTGAAATAGTAGACGAAGTCACCTTCAAGTTTATCACCGCTGCTCCAGCCCCCGGCATGATACCGTGGTTAGCAATCGCCTGGATGTTGCCGGCTTCCCCAAGACACACCTTGGAATCCAAACATATCAAGTACAATCCTGCCATCGTTGACGAAGCAAAAGCTGCAGGCAAAGCCTCCTGGGTGGATTATTTCTACACCTGGCACGGCGAGTGGGAGGATAGTGTCCATCGCTGGATAACGGTACCACGCCTGGAAGCTTGGATTGTGATTGAAGAAACCCCGGAATACCAGCTGGCGGCAGCCAATCCCTATTACCATGTCGTCGATACTGCTGGTCAACAGCTGCCCTATGCAAACCACATTCGTGAAAGCTATTCCCAGGACGCCCAAGTGATCGAGCTGAAGATCATCAATGGAGAAGTGGACCAGAAAGCACAAACGCTTAGTTTCCTCTCTGTGCCAGTCTTCAAGGAGCACGAAGCGGATGGCAAATACAAAGTGTACTTGGCTGGTTCAGCTTCGGACGGCAACACGCTTACTTTCAACTGCTCCCATAAAGATCCCGTATTGCGTACGTTCTTCTCCAACCCGGATTTTAGATATGCCATGTCGATCGCTTTGGATCGTGCAGAATTTAACAAGGTCAGCTGTTTTGGAGAGTGCGAAGAGATCAGCGATGGGGTCCCGATTGCTCCCAGCGCCAGCTTTGCCAAGCCAGAATGGTACACCTATGGCACTGAGTATGACCCTGATAAAGCCAACCAGATGCTGGATGCACTCGGATTGGATAAAAAGGACAGCGATGGTTTTCGTTTGCGCCCGGATGGCAAGCGTCTGGTAGTCTTAGCCAACTATACCATCCAATCGATAAGTTCCACCACCATGAACCTGGTCAAGAGCTATTGGGAAGCTGTCGGCGTTAAGGTTGAGCTGAAAGAAATTGCAACAGAGCAATATCGGTCGATTGTTGCCAACAACGACCAGGACCTGGCTTCCTTCACCAGCGGTTCAACTCTTGAGCCTACATTCATTACCAAACAGTATCGCTTCTATCCACCATTCGGCGATTCGATGTTAGAGCCCTTGTGTGGATTACCCTTTTTCGAATGGTTAAAGACTGGTGGCACTGCGGGTGAAGAGCCTACTCAAGATATGAAAACGCTGTATGATTTGGCAAATCTATTCAAGACTCTGCTCCCTGGCACCGATGAATACATCAAGACCGGTCAGCAAATCGGCGATATCTTCATGAAGAATATGTGGTCAATTGGTATTACCGGTCCTACACCTGTGGTGCTTATTGCCAAGGATCGTCTGGGCAACTTTGTGCCAGTTTCGGTTTCCGGTTTTGAGTATTATCGTGAATATCCCACTAGACCAGACCAGTGGTATGTCATAGAGTAATACATTTTCTAAGATTTCGATCTGATCAGGGGAGAGATACCTCTCCCCTGACCACACTCCTTTCCAGGAAGCGATAACATGGCAAGATACGCACTGCAACGCTTGCTCATCATGATTTTCATGTTGATCCTTCTTTCCTTGGTCGTGTTCATAATTCTTGAGCTCCCACCCGGTGATTTTGCTGAACGGTATGTTTTTGACTTGCGCCAATCAGGAGCACAGGTGTACTACGAACAGATCGAGCAATATCGGCACATGTTGGGTCTCGATCGCCCCTGGCCAGTACGTTATTTAGCATGGGTGGGTGGAATCCTGACCCGCTTTGATTTTGGCTGGTCCTTAACCTACCGCCAGCCAGTCACAAAAATTATTGGAGACCGGATTATCTTCACGGTGGTTTTATCGGTTGTAACCATCGCATTATCTTATATCATCGCCATACCCCTGGGTATCTATTCCGCAATGCACCAGTATTCCGCAGGTGATTACGCGTTGACTGTTCTGGGATACCTGGGTATGGCAGTCCCGGCGTTCTTATTTGCATTGATCTTGTTATATATAGCTGTCTTCTATCTTAACACAAGTGTAGGCGGCCTTTACTCCGTCGAATTCCAAAATCAAGCCTGGTCGTGGGGAAAATTGCTGGACTTTGTCAAGCACATGTGGATGCCTGTGGTTGTTTTGGGAACCTCCGGAGCAGCTTCGACGATTCGAACCATGCGCGCCACCATGCTGGATGAAAAGAACCAGCTCTACGTTACCGTAGCCAGGGCCAAGGGTGTTCCGGAAAACAAGCTCATTCGAAAATACCCGGTGCGTGCTGCACTCAACCCGGTGGTCAGCACCATCGGATGGGAGCTGGCTACCATCGTATCAGGTTCACCCATCACCGCTACCGTTCTTTCTCTACCGGATATCGGACCGATGTTTCTAAAAGCACTGCTCAACCAGGATATTTATCTATCCGGTACGATCCTACTGATCTATTCCAGCCTGACAATTATTGGTACGTTTGTATCCGATTTACTGCTGGCAGCTCTTGATCCGCGTATTCGCCTGGGTGGAGGTAACAAATGAGCCATCCACCTGAACCAGTAATGGAAACAAAAATACCAAGCTTAGATAGCGGTGTTGAAGTTAAGAAGAAGGAAGCGTATTACACCGCTACCCAATTGCAGCTGATGTGGTGGAAATTCCGCCGCCATCGCGTCGCGATTATTGGCTCGATCGTGCTTGGAATCTTCATCTTTATTCTGCTGTTTTGCGAGTTCCTGTCACCTTATGGATCGCAAAGCCGTGACTCTGACTATATATTTGGGCCTCCTCAGAAAATCCGTCTTTTTGATGAAAAAGGCACATTCCGCGGTTTGTTTGTGTATGGCATGTCAACCAGTTTCGATATAAAAAGCATGACGCTCAACCTCAAAGAGGATAAAGAGGCTATCCATAAAATTGTATTTTTTGCTAAGGGCGAAAAGTATAAAATGTGGGGATTTATAAAATCCAATGTGCATCTATTTCTAGCTGAGGGAGGTTATATTCACCTGTTTGGAACCGATAATTTGGGTCGCGACGTCTTCTCTCGAACATTAATTGGTACACGCACTTCTTTATCAATCGGGTTCATCGGTGTTTTGATCGCATTCATCGTGGGTTTGATCGTGGGAGGTGTCTCGGGGTACTATGGTGGTTTCTTGGATAATCTTTTGCAGCGATTGATCGAGTTTATTCGCTCGATTCCCACTTTGCCATTGTGGATGTCGCTGGCAGCAATTTTACCCAAGGAATGGACGCCCATACAAGTTTATTTCGCAGTAACCATTATCTTGGGTTTTCTTACCTGGACCACACTTGCTAGGCGCGTGCGGGGCAAGCTGATCTCCATGCGTGAAGAAGATTTCGTATTCGCTGCTCGTCTGGCTGGAAGCAGTGATGTGCGCATCATTTGGCGCCATATGTTACCCGCCTTTTTGAGCTACATCATCGTCGACCTGACGGTTTCCTTCCCGGCCATGATCCTTGGCGAAACGACCTTAAGCTTCATCGGATTGGGTCTGCGCGAGCCAGTCGTGTCCTGGGGCGTGCTCCTACAGGCATCACAGAATGTCAAGGCGATTGAGCAACACCCCTGGTTGTTCATTCCAGCCATCTTTGTGGTTATCAGCGTGCTGGCATTCAGCCTGGTGGGGGATGGCATGCGTGACGCAGCCGATCCATATTCTCGATAAGAGGTAAGAAATGCAACTGGAAACAAACGAACTGATCCACATCAGCAACTTAAAAGTGACCTTTAAATTAGATGAGGGCACGGTGCAGGCGCTGGATGGGATTGATCTTAGTATCAAAAAAGGAAAGGTCGTTGGCGTAGTAGGCGAAAGCGGTTGTGGTAAGAGCATCACGGCCCGCAGCATCATCCGTATCATCCCCACACCCGGCAAGATCGACGAAGGTGAAATCTTGCTGAGGACAAAGGTCGGCTCAAAGGATGGTGAGGAACACGTGGTCGACCTGGCGATAATCGATCCCGATAGTGAACTGATGCGCCAGATACGTTGGAGTGAGATTTCGATGATCTTTCAAGAGCCAATGACTTCATTTTCTTCATACCACACCCTGGGTGACCAGATCAGTGAAGCTGCCCTGGTGCACCACAAGATCACAAAACAGGAAGCCCGCACCCTGGCGATCGAAATGCTGAATCATGTAGGGATCCCCAATGCCCCCACACGCATGAACCAATACCCGCATGAATTTTCAGGCGGCATGCGCCAGCGCGCCATGATTGCCATGGCGTTGATCTGCAATCCATCAATGCTAATTGCCGACGAACCTTCAACATCCTTAGATGTTACGATCCAGGCTCAAATGCTAGAACTCATGCGGAACCTACGAAAAGATTTTGGCTCCAGTGTGATGTTTATCACTCACAACCTGGGAGTTATTGCCCAGATTGCAGATGAAGTCTTCATTATGTACCTGGGTAAGATTGTTGAGAGTGGAAACGTTGGCGATATCTTCCACAATCCCAAGCATCCTTACACAATAGATCTTCTTCAAGCCATCCCCAAGATAACTGGTGTAACCAAAGAGCGATTGGTTGCTATTGAAGGTGGTATTCCCAGTCCCTTTGAACGAGTGAGTGGGTGTCCTTTCCACCCGCGTTGCAGCCGCATCATTAAAGGTGTCTGTGAGACCCAGGTACCTAAAACGATCGATTTTGGCAATGGACATCAGGCGGCCTGCCACCTTTATTCATAAGCAATACAAGCCCTTACATTCGGGAGCGTATGAATGGCAGTGGAAAAACAAAAACTAATCGAAGTTCATAACTTACGCAAATATTTTCCCATTCGCCGCGGGGCGTTTGGAACGTCCAAACAGGTCGTCAAGGCGGTGGATGATGTCAGCTTCTTCATAAATCGCGGCGAGACATTTGGATTGGTAGGTGAAAGCGGCTCCGGCAAAACAACCACTGGCCGTTTAATTTTAGGGGCTTATGAACCCACCTCTGGCAACGCTATCTACCAGCTGCCTGGCAAGGAATCGGTTGATATTATTAAGCTCACAAAAAAGAGCTCTGGCAGTTCCGCAAACATGCCCAAATGATCTTCCAGGACCCTTATTCTTCACTCAACCCACGCATGACTGTGCGCGATATCATTGCCGAACCACTGGTAGCAACCCAGAGTGCTAAGGGGGAAGAGGTCACACAACGCGTGAGCGAGACCGCCAAGCGCTGCCAGCTCAGCATTGAGCACTTAAGACGATACCCGCATGCCTTCAGTGGCGGCCAGCGGCAGCGAATTGGCATAGCCCGGGCGCTGGTATTGCGACCCGATTTCATCGTTTGCGATGAGCCGGTATCCGCCCTGGATGTATCCATCCAGGCGCAAATACTCAATCTCCTGAAAGACCTGCAAGAAGAAATGAACCTGACGTACCTTTTCATTGCCCACGACCTGAGCGTGGTGGAACATATCTGCAACCGGGTGGGTGTGATGTACCTGGGACACCTTTTTGAAATAGCAAATACGCAAGAATTGTTCCACCACCCCCTGCACCCCTACACTGAAGCGCTCATGTCCTCTATTCCCGAGGCTGACCCCGATATCGTGATGAAACCCATCCACCTCAGTGGTGAGATTCCCAGCCCTATCGACCCACCAGAAGGTTGTTCCTTCCACCCTCGCTGTCATTACGCACAGGATGTTTGCTCGATGAGCCGACCAGACTGGGTGGAGCAGCAACCAGAGCATTTTGTAGCCTGCCACTTTGCCGATTCCCTGCAACTAAAGGGGTTTTCAGGCGGCTCTCCTTCTTAGGGAGAGCCTAAGAAAGTTTTGGACTATCATTGCATGAATCTGGTCATGCTGGATATCGATGGGACACTGACCCATTCCTTCGAAATAGATGGAGTGGTCTTCGAGCTTGCCATCGCCGAGGTTCTTGGGTGCCCACCGTTTGATTTGGATTTACACAAATTCATCGATGTGACCTCCTTGGGTGTGACTCTGGAAGCCCTCCAAAGACTGCTTGGAAGGAGTCCCGAAGCAGAGCAGGTCGAAGAAGTGAAGCGCAGAGTGCTCCACCACCTCGAATTAAGATACCAGGAAACCCCTGAGATTTATGGAGAGGTTCCCGGTGCCACACTCTTTCTGAAGCGGCTGCGAAAACTCGATGGGGTGGGTATTGCCATCGCCACCGGCGCCTGGCGCAGCGAAGCCCTGTTCAAATTGTGGGCAAGTAGAGTGAGCATCAATGATACCCCGATGGCCACTTCGGATGACGATCGGAACCGCAAGAGAATCATGGAAATTGCTGCTGAACGGGCCGGGGATTTCTACGGTTGCTCCAGGTTCGAACGGGTTGTCTACTTGGGAGATGGGCCTTGGGACTTGCAGGCCTCCCGTTCGCTGGGTTACGCCTTCATCGGCATTGGGCCCCGGGTCCAGGCATTGAAGGACCTCGAGTCCTTCTGTTGGCACCAGGATTATCTGGATGTTGAAGCAGTACTCGCCTCCATCGCAGAGGCATTGAAACCGTAACCGTTCCTCCAGATTCCGGTGAGTGAACTGGGAAGCCAGCTCACGCGTTCAAATGATACGTGTGGTATGGGTTTTCGCAGGGATTTCCCCAGGCAATGTGCATTTCACGGGCAGTCAGGTCGATCACCATGGCATTCACGGTCTTCTCCCGGTCAAGCGGGTCATTGACGTCAACGGCGTGATTGCAGATCGCATTCGAGAAGTTGACGTGGTCACGCTGGATGGTCTGTAAAGTTTTGATCGTGTGCTGTTCCTCGCGCTTGACTAGCCGCAGAGCGCGGAAGTAGCGCACGCGTGAGGCGATCAGGTCTTCCGGCTCGCGTTCCACCGGCTGCATATTCGGAGAGAGGTAGTGGTTGGTGTGTACGATGTAACCATCCTCACCATACAGGATGCCAAAATGGCGCGCCGATACTTCCACCGAATACAACTCACCGCTTTCATGCACCAGCAGATGGTTGTACCCGGCCGCGCGCTGGGCCGAAAGCATGTGGCGGATGGCCTCATCCGGCCTCTCGGAAGCCAGGACGGCGCGCGAGACTACCAGGCGCGGCGTGCCGATGCGCGAATCATTCGGATAGACCGAATCACATAACTGGGCAATACCATACGCATTGAAGCCAATATTGGGCAGCAGGCCGCCATAGGTCATCGCCAGGTAGGGAGCTTCATACTTGGGTTTGGCGTGGATGATGAACACGTCATCCTCGTCCTCTGGCACCCAATCCTCGTTATGCGCCAGCAACACGTGACCATCAGCCGTACGATCATCATTGACCGCGATGCTGGTGCAGCGGGTCAGGTGCAAAGCGTCCATCGTCACTGCTTCCATCGAGTTGACCACTGCTACATCTTCAAAGGCCACATTGGCGCCTTCAGCAATGCCGATCATTTCATCCACATATTGCTGATAACGTTCCTGGGCAAATGGGATATATTTGCGTGCCTGGATCTGGGCGCCTTCCCAGGTCAATTCCAGCTGGGAGTAAGCGTCTAAGATCATTTTCCGGCTGTTCTCAATGCCGTGCTGGACCTGTTTACGGCAGGCTTCGCCGATCTGGCGCCCCATCTCGCGATGTGTCCCTGAGACCTGGACCAGCGGCGGCGGATTCGGGTGTTGCGGAGCCTTAATTTCTGGGGGCATCTTTCTATCCACTCCCATCGCCGGAGGAGCCGATCTCTTTGTTCTCTCCAGTAACGATGAACACCGTCCGCTCGCAGATATTGGTGACCCGGTCGGCAAATCGCTCCAGGTTGTGCGCCGTCCAGAGCAGGTAATTGGCGTTGTCAATCGTCTTCGGATCAGCCATGATGTAAGTTATCAGTTCACGATAGACCTGCGTATAGAGCCCATCCACTTCATCATCCTCTGCCGGGATGGCTCTGGCAGTTTCCACATCCTCGTTTATAAAGGCCGTCAGCGCACGATGCAGCATGTCCGAGGCTTTCTGTGCCATGCGCGGGATATCGATCAACGGCTTGAGCAGCGCCTCATCCCCCAGCCGAATATTGATCGTTGCGATCCCCTTGGCATAATCCCCCATGCGTTCCAGTTCCGCGCTCACCTCCAGGATGGAGGCCAGCAGGCGCAGGTCATGCGCCATGGGCTGCTGGGTGGCGATCAGGATCATGACATTTTCCTCGATCCCAAATCGCTTCGAATTTATTTTGGAATCAGCGGCAAAAATGCGGTGGGAGGCTTCGATATCGCGTTTCTTCAAGGCCTCAACCGCCTCCAGCAACTGTTGCTCCACCATACTGCCCATCAGGAGCAACTCATCTTTTAATTGCTGAATCTCCATTTCAAAGGTTCTACGCATAAGGGATCTCTCCTGGTTGGATGGATAATATTATAACCATTTTAAATCCCCGCTACCATCCGAACAGCTGTGTCACACTTTCGAATTTTTATTGTCCGCTCGTGGATGGTAAGTGACATTGTGTGGCAAAACTGAAAGGGATTGATAATTGTCTGTGGTAAACTTCCCGTCTATAGTGCCAGGGATACTCTTCCATCATCCTCTTTCATGGAGATAACCGAATGAAAACAGCCCTGTTCGAGGTGCTCAGCCCGCAGGAGATTCAGCAGATCCACGCCGCATCCATGCAAGTGCTTGCAACCGTTGGAGTGAAGGTGGACTACCCCGTGGCGCGCCGGCTCTTTGCCCGCGCCGGTGCCAGTGTCGACGAAACCGCCCAATCGGTGCGCCTTCCTGAGAAGCTGGTGATGGATGCGATCGCACTTGCGCCCGGGAGCTTTCATTTGCATGGCGCAAACGGCAATTTTGACGTTGAGGTTGGCGGCGGTCAGCCGGTCTTTGCCGCGCTCGGCACCCCCACATCCAACCTGGACCTGGAAACCGGTGAGCATCGACCGTCCACCTTGCAGGATTTGCTCCACCACATCCAGTTGATTGACAGTTGCCGGAACATCCACGGCAGCCAGATGGATGTCTGGCCAACCGATCTCCCAATGACCACCATCCATACTGAGGCCATCTGGACCTGGGCGCACCACAGCCGCAAACCATTCGGGCTGGGCTGTTACGGCTACCGTCCCACCCTCGACATGATGGAAATGATGGCCATCGCCTCGGGCGGTAAACAGGCTTTTCAGCAGCACCCGGGTTTCTTCGGCATCTGCTCCACCGTCAGCCCGCTGCAGATGACCCAGATCCAGGTGGAAGGGATGCTGCTCTGCGCCGTTTACGGGCAGCCAGTCACCATGTCCCCCGAAGGCATCGCCGGAACGACCGCTCCGGTCACGCTCGCCGGTCTGCTCGTCCAGGAGAACGCCAACATCCTGGCGCATATCACCCTGGCCCAGCTCTTCCGCCCGGGTACACCCGTTGTCTATGGCACGGTCTCCACCATTGCCAACCTGCGCAATGGCACAGTGGCGCTGGGTTCGGTCGAGACAGGCCTGATTACAGCAGCTTCTGTCCAACTGGCTAAATCCTACGGACTGCCCTGCCGCAGCGTTGGCTCGGTGACCGAGGCCAAGCGCGAGGATTATCAGGCCGGCTTCGAACGTTTTGCCACACTCCTGCCTGCCGTGCTGGGCGGTGTGGATTACATCACCTGTGCCGGGACGCTGGACAGCTCCATGCTCGAATCGGATGCCTTGCTGGTATTGGACGATGAGATCTGTGGCGCGGCCCTGCGCATGGCGCGCGGCATACAGGTGGACGAGACAACCCTGGCAATGGAAGTCATCCGCAAGGTTGGTTCCTCGGGCAGCTACATCACCGAAAAACATACCATGCAGAACTATCGCGCGGAACATTACCTGCCGCAGCTGATGGTGCGCGAACCCTATGAGGCCTGGGAGAAAGCTGGGGCAAAATCCGCCCTGGATCATGCCCGCCAGAAAGCCCGCCAGATGCTCGCCGACCACAAACCAGTTGAGTTGGATCCAGCCATTGAGAAGGAGTTGGAAGCCTACCGAAAAATGGTGGCTGAACGTCCCATGGAAGATTTCTACAAATACGAAGCCCCCGAACTCCAGGATTTATTGAAATGACAAAACTCTCCCTGCGACTTAAACTGCTCTTCAGCACCGGTGACCTGTCCACCAGCATTCCGCTCGCCATCTTGATGTTCTTCCAGCTTTACTTCATGACCGATGTGGCCGGACTGCGCCCCGACCTGGCCGGCTGGGCAGTTGGCCTTGGTAAGATCTGGGATGCCGTCAACGACCCGCTGATTGGCCTGCTCTCTGACCGCATCCGCAGCCGCTTTGGACGCCGCCGGGTGATGTTGCTGATCGGGGCGCTGCCGCTCGGCTTGACCTTCATGCTTATGTGGTTGGTGCCGCCCTTTGCGCCTGTTGGACTGGCGATCTATTACGCCGCCACGTTTATCCTCTTTGATACGGTCTTCACCATCATCCATGTCAGCTACAATTCCCTCACCCCCGAATTGACCAGTGATTACGATGAGCGCAGCACGCTCAACGGCTACCGCATGGTCTTCTCCATCATCGGCACGCTCGGGACGATCATCCTGGCCACCGTGATGGGCTGGTTCATCAGCGACAAGCGCCTGCTCTTCGTCATCCTGGGCGTCGGGCTGGGGCTGGTCTCCATCATTCCCCCGCTGGTGGTTTTCAAGGTGACCAGGGAGCATGACCGGGAAAAGGCCGGGGTTTCCCTCTCTCTGAAGCAGGCCATCATCGAGACACTCTCGAACCGGCCCTTCTGGATGGTGATGGGCCTCTACCTGCTGAGCTGGACCACCGCCAGCATCATGTCGGCGGTGTTGATCTATTTTGCCAATTACTACCTGCGCGTGCCCGAGCAGGCCAACTACTTCATCCTGCTGGCCGAAGGGTCAGCCATCCTGTTCATCCCGTTCTGGGTCTGGGTGGCCCGCAAACTGGACAAGCGCCGGGCTTATATCATCGGCACTCTGAGCTGGGTGGTTGTCCTGCTGGCCATCTCGGCCATTCGTCCCGACCAGGTGCTCCTGGCTTATCTCCTGGCAGCGCTCTCCGGCTCGGGCATTGCCACCGCCTATGTGCTGCCCTGGGCGATGATCCCGGACATCATCGAGATCGACCAGGCGAAAACCGGTGAGCGTCGTGAAGGGTCCTACTATGCCTTTGCCTCTTTCTTTCAGAAACTTGCCACCGGAGCGGCAGTCTGGAGCATGGGCCAGGCCCTGGCTTTTGCCAGGTACATCACCCCGGTCGCCGGGGAAGCCTTGCCTGTCCAGCCTCCCGCTGCGCTGAACGCCATCCGCATCTTCATGGGACCCGTGCCCGCCGTCCTGTTGCTCCTGTCGCTCCTGTTCGCCTGGCGTTATAACGTGACGCGCGAAAGCCACCAGGCACTGGTCGAGGAGCTGCAAGGGCGTAATTAGTATTCTTAACACAAAGGATACAAAGGCGCACGAAGGAATCACAAAGGTTTTTTTATAATCTTTCTTTCTTGAACCTTCGTGATCCTTGGCGACCTTCGTGTTAAATCTTTGGAGTAACCCATGGATGAATTCGATTTCTCCACCCTGGCCGTCCACGCCGGCGAAGAAGCCGACCCTGAAACCGGAGCCATGCGCCTGCCCATCGATATGGCAACCACCTTCAAGCTGCCCCCGTTCGGTCCCAAGCTGGTCGACGCCCTGATGTTGGACTCTCCCCAGCCGCCACACGCCTACACACGCTGGTCAAATCCCACCCTGCGGGCATTGGAAGAACGACTGGCAGCGCTCGAAACCGCATCCCTGCCAAACGCAAAAAAGAAAAGAATTAACGCAGTAGTCACCGCCAGTGGGATGGCGGCTGTCTCCGCTTTGATGCTGACCCTGCTGGGCAAAGGCGATCACGTCGTAGCCAGCGAGGTTTGTTATGCCGGTTCCGTGGAACTCTTTGGCCAGTACCTGCCGCGTTTTGGGATCGAGGTTACCCTGGTGGATACCAGTGACCTGCAGCAGGTGCGGGCCGCGCTTCAACCAAACACGCGCCTGCTCTACGCAGAGACTCCTGCCAACCCGATCCTGCGCCTGTCGGATATTGCCGGCCTGGCAGGGATCGCGCACGCAGCCGGGGTTCCGCTGGCGGTCGATTCCACCTGGGCCAGCCCGGCGCTCCAGCAGCCGCTCGCCCTGGGCGCGGATTTTGTCATCCACAGCCTGACCAAGTACATCAACGGTCATGGCGACGCCCTGGGCGGCGTGGTCATCGGCCCACAGAAGGAGATCCAGCGCATCCGCAAGGAGATGCTGGTCCACTTGGGCGGTGCGCTCAGCCCTTTCAATGCCTGGCTGATCTTGCGCGGTGCTGTCACGCTGCCATTGCGCATGGAACGCCACTCGCACAGCGCCCTGCAGGTGGCACAGTTCCTGGAGACTCACCCGAGGGTCGAACGCGTGGTGTATCCAGGACTGGAGAGCCATCCACAGCACGCCCTGGCGCAGCAGCAGATGTCCGCCTCCGGGGGCATGCTGACCTTTCAACTAAAAGGGGGATTGGGAGCCGCCATCACCCTCTCCGAGAAGATCAAGGTCTTCCACTACGCCACCTCGCTTGGACACGCCCACAGCCTGCTTTTCTACTACCCCACTGACATGTATATTGACTCAGCCACCTATCTAAACCCAGTACAAAAGGCCTCCATCCGGGCCTGGACCGGCGATGGAATCGTCCGTGCCAGCATCGGGCTGGAAAGCCCTGAAGACCTGATCGCCGACCTGAACCAGGCCCTGCACGGCCGATCGATGCGTGGCCTGGCCGGTCCGCTGGCTTTCCGGCTGCTTAAAGAGAAGACCGGGGGATAAAAAACACTGCCCCGCAGGTTTTCGCTCTGGAATCTTCCTTTCCCAGAACCCTGCGGGGCTTTTCTGCCTGTTTTTTATATCATTAGGTTCTCATATTTTTTGTTGTAGCAGCGTGCAAGTCAGGCGTACTGCGGCAACCGACAGTACCCAGCATACAACCAGCAGCGCCGCTCCCCCGACCAGGATCAGTCCGATGATCATCCCCCGCGTGACCTCGAATCCCAGCCCGAGCATCCCTTCCAGGTTGCCCGCGGTATAGGGATCTGCAAGCGCAATGCAGGCGGATTCGACGCAAATCAGCGCTAGCACACCAGTGGTGAACCAGGCAGTGCGTTGGGCAGTTTTCCGGACCAGCTGACGGCCGGCGTTTTCTGCTGCCAGCCGGCTGCCGGCCACGAATCCGGCTGGAATGGCCAGTGCGGCATTAAAGACCGGCACGCCCATGAAGAACCCGAACATGCCGACGGAATAAAAAAGAAAAACCACCATCCATAACAGCTGGCTGGGACGCCGGTCGAGCAGTTTCTTCAACAGGAAAGGATCCACCAGGATGCCTGCCAGCAGGCCGGCGATCGCACCCAGCGGGATCCATTTTTCAGGCAGCAGCGCATAAGCACCCCACCAGCCAATCAAAAGACCCGCCAGGGGAGCAACCGGGGCCAGGATCAAGCCAAGCACAATTCGTTCCAGTTTTGTCATCATGCCTGGATTTTTACCCGACGAAGGGCATCAGAAGCTCTCTTTTTCTCTCCAGGATTGCTCAGGATTTTCCTTACCGGATGCCGCTGTCGAATGTCACGCTGAGCTGGGTGAACTGGCCTTCAACCACGCTGAAAGGTTGTTCCGCGGCAAAGGGCAAAGGCTGTCCGTCCGGCGTTTCGGGATGCAGAATATAATTCCCGGGCGCAAGCGCAACCCGGAAACGGCCTTCGGCGTCAGTGGTGAATCTTGTTACCTTCCTGTCTGCGGAATTTAGGATGGTCAGGGTGGCCTGGTAAGTTTTATCTGGACAAGGATTGTCAATCTGCACCACGGGGCAGGTCGGTCCAATGAACACCTGTCCTTCAATGCCGGTATCTGCAGGCATCCGGGGTGAACATGAAACCACCAAGAGCAATAAAAGAATGAGAAGAAAACGATTCCAGATCACCAGTTTACCTGTTTACCTGTGTACCTGTTTACATCTACCCTACCTGTTTAACTCCCAAATGATCCGCAGCCCATCCAGCGTCAGCCAGGGTGCATGCACCTGGATGGCTTTTGTCTCTTTTGCCACCAGCCCTGCCAGCCCACCGGTGGCGATCACCTTCATATTTACACCGAGTTCTTCACGGAAACGGGCCACCATGCCTTCCACCATGCTGACATAGCCGAACAGCAGGCCGGATTGCATTGCATGTGCCGTGTTGCGCCCGATCACCGAGGGCGGTTTCTGCAGGTCAACCGGCTGCAGCTTGGCACCGCGCGCAAAGAGCGCCTCGGCTGCCAGGTTGATTCCGGCAGTGATCGCCCCGCCCAGGTAATCCCCTTCCCTGGTCAGGGCGTTGAAAGTGGTGGCCGTGCCGAAGTCAATAATGCAAGCCGGGCCGCCGTAGAAGTGCATCACCGCTGCCGCGTCACAGATTCGGTCCGCGCCGACCGCTTTCGGATCTTCATAGAGGTTGCGGATGCCGGTCTTGACACTGGTATCCACCACCAGGACTTCCTGCTTGAGATACTCGCGGCAGGCCTCGATCACGCGCCCGGTCAGGGGCGGTACCACCGAGGAGAGGCACACCCCCGTCAGGTCGGCAGGTGTCCGCCCGGCGTTGGCCAAAAGACCGAGCAGCTGCAAGCCGTATTCGTCTGGCATGCGCGCCTGGTCGGTCGCCAGCCGCCAGTGGTGGGCCAGCGTCTCGCCTTCATACAGGCCGATGGTCAGGTTGGTGTTGCCCAGGTCAATGGTAAGTAACATATTATTATTTTACTCCCAAAGGATTGTAAATGCTTATTTTCTTGACTGCAGGTGCATTCTGCGAAACAGCCACACGCCAATGGCAAAGTATAGGACTGACAAAACCACCAGGGCAGTCAGCTCGTATACCACCTCGCCCAGCCCGGCACCCAGGGTCAGGATCTTGTTAAGAGCCGCTACGGCATGCGTCGGCGGCAGGATGTCATACGGGCTGATGCTGCGCCCTGCGATGCTGAACAATTTTACCGGGGGCATGGGAAAGATGATGCCGGAGAAGAACATCATCATTGCCAGGGGGAAGTTGGCGACCACGAAGGCTTGCGAGACCGAGCGCGTCAGGCTGGCTACCACCAGGCCGAGCCCGATGACCGACAGGCTGGCAATGACGCTGACCAGGATGGCGATCCAGATCGGCCCCTGGCTGTGGAAACCGAGCGCCAGTGCCACCAGGAATGACAGCGCGCTTGCTGCCGCACCGACCAGTAGCAGCGCAGCGCTGATCCCGCCCAGCAAGTCGAACGAAGTCATCGGCGTGAGCTGCAGGCGGCGCAGTGCGCCGTTCTCGATCTCGCGCGCCACGGTCATGGCAGCCAGGAAGATCAGCAGCACAATCGAAAAGATAAGCGTGCCAGGCACATACGTCTCAAACTCGCTCCGGGTGGCCGAACCTCTCATCGGCTGTTCAATATAATTGACAAGCGGCTTTTGCCCCGTGGCCTTTTGGACATATGTTTCCAGGGTGGTAAGCCCCATGTTGGCGCCGATCAAGTAATACGTGTTGGAAAGGTCGCCGCCGAAAATGACATTGGTGGTGACAGATCGGTCACCGGTCTGCATGGCCCGGATGGTCCGCGAAAAATCCACGGGAATCTGGATAAAGGCGGTCACCTTGCGGTCACGCAGCAGCGGTTCGGCAGCTGCCCGGTCCGGTACCGTCACAATCTTCAACAGTGGACGTCCGTCCGGGTAGGTAACCGCCTGGATGGCGGCACCGGCCTCCTCTCCGGCATGGTAGGTTGAACCGTTGGGAAGTATCACGCCCTGGTCAAGGTTGATGAACGCGATCGGGTAAGAGGTGGAACCGCCCTGGAACCACAGCCAGTACAGGAAAACGAAGAAGGGCGCAAAAGCCAGGGTCAACCCGAGCATCCATTTATCACGGCTGATTTCCAGCATGGTCTTTCGGAAGACAATCCATGCTCTCATTCGCGCAACATCCTTCCGGTCAGCGCCAGGAACACGTCCTCGAGGCTGTTGGCGCGCAGGCGCAATTCGCCCGGGCTGGCGTTCACCCCTCGCAGCCCTTCCAGGATGGCCGGGAGCAGGTCCACCACGCCGCGCCCGCGGATGACCAGCGTATGCTTGCTGGCGGTCACTTGCGGCACGATCGGCTTGAGCGCCTTAACAGCTTGTCCGGTGATACCTTCGTTCAATTCGATCTCAAGCACATCCCCCTCGCCGACAGTCCGCTTCAAGGCTTCGGGAGTATCCAGGGTCAATAGTCGCCCATGATCGATGATGGCGACCCGGTCGGCCATGCGGTCGGCTTCGTCCATGTTATGGGTGGTAAGGATGATGGTCTTGCGATGAGCCATCGACCTGACATATTCGCGCACCAGCACGCGGCTCTGCGGGTCCAGGCCGGCCTCGGGCTCGTCCAGCACCAGGATCTCGGGATCGTGTACCAGCGCCATGGCCAGGTTTAACCGGCGCTGCATCCCGCCCGAAAGGGTGCGCGCCAGGCTGTCCTTTTTCTCCTCGAGATCCAGCTCCCGCAGAAGTTGCCGGCTGCGCTCCCGTGCGGATTTGCCCTTCAATCCGTACATCTCGCCAATGAATTCCATCTGCTCCTGGCAGGTCAGCGTATTCCACAGGGTAATGTTCTGAGGGCAGACCCCCACCCGAGCGCAGCGAGCGCAGGCTGGCATCCCCTTCGGTGATAACCTTGCCATGGATACGCACCTGTCCGCCATCCGGCTTCAGCAGTCCGCACAGCATATTGATCGAGGTGGTTTTACCGGCCCCGTTCGGACCAAGCAACCCAAAGATCTCGCCCTCATAAACATCGAGCGATAAATGATCCACTGCGGTCAGCGCGCCGTACCGTTTGGTGAGTTCCCGGGCCTCAAGGATGGTGCTTGGCATGCCAATCTCCTCTCACCGCAGGAGCAGCCAGAGCACCAGGACCAGCAGGATCGTGAACACCGGCGCCCAGATCCAGGCCCATCCCCCTGAGTCGCATGCGCCGCTGCCCAACCCGCTCGGCTGGATGCAAATGAGCGGCATGTCTGCCGTTTTGCGGGCCAGCTCCTCGTCACTGATGCGGTAGGGGTTGTAGCCTTCAAAAAAGCCGGCGAAACCGGCGTTCTGGAAGATCTTTCGGATGATGGTTGTCCTTATGATTGGGTCAATGCTTTCCGTTGCCATCCCCGCGATGGCGCCTCCCGGCAGGATGGCCTCGATGGCAGGCCGGGCGCGCAGGTTGCGGTACCAGTCCGAACCCTTCCGGTAACCCGAGACACAATAGACCTTGCCATCCCGGATGGCATAGTTGACCGGCGCGTAACGCAGCTTGCCGGTCTTGCGCCCGATCACCTTCAGGACCATGATATACCCCGAGAAGGGATTCCCAAAGAAAGGTCCAAGGCCCAGGCGGAACATGGGCACCATGAAGAACTTATTCAGAAACCAGAAAAAGCGGCGCATGCATTCTCCTTTTTTGCACTGCTCGATGATCTCCACCATCAGGCCTGGAAATGTCCACCTGCTTTATATCCCGTTGGCGGGTAGAAGTCAATCCAGGTAAAATCGCATTTCGTCGTAAAATAAAGTATCACCTGATGGGGATCCCCATTCTCGTGTACCTGTTCGTTAATCCACTCGAACTCCAAACATAAGGGATAAGGATAAATGATGAAGCTGCAACTCGCGTTGGATATGGTTGACCTGAATGAAGCGCTTTATTGTATCGAAGAAACAAAGAACAGCATTGATATAATCGAAGTAGGTACACCTTTAGCGCTTAAAAGTGGTGCCAGAGCCATTTCTTCTATCAAAGATAAATACCCGGGGGTGGATTTACTTGCTGATTTTAAAATAATGGACGCTGGAAATTACGAGGCAAATATCGCATTTGATGCCGGAGCGGATATTGTCACAGTCTTGGGTGTTGCCAGTGATGTCACCATCGCAGGTGCAATTTCAGCCGCACGAAAATATCAGAAAAAAATCATGGTGGATTTAATAAGGGTTTCTGAAATCAAGCAAAGGATTATTTCAATGGATAAGCTTGGAGCGGACTACGCTTGTCTTCATACCGGCGTGGACAGCCAAAACGGTTTGAATAGTCCCGTGGGACAGCTTCTGATTGCCAGACAATCAGTAACAAGCACAAGGTTGGCGATCGCCGGCGGAATAAATTGCAGAAATATTGGCAACATTGTTATTGCTAACCCCGATGTCATTATCGTTGGCGCTGGAATTACTTCTGAACTGGATCGAACAAGAGCAGCGGCAGACATCAAGCGATCAATGCGTGAGGTAAATTCGATATGAAGAACAATTGTTATGACCAGATATTAATGGAACTTGACCATACTTTGTCCAGGCTTGATGATGAACCGATCGAACGATTATTAGACGCAATTGTGGGAGCGAATCGTATTTTTCTTGCCGGCACGGGTCGATCAGGACTCATGATGAAATGTTTTGCGATGCGGTTAATGCATTTGGGGCTGAAGGCATACGTGGTGGGCGAGACAACCACTCCCGGAATCTCTGAAAACGATTTGCTCATAATCGGATCAGGTTCTGGAGAAACAGGGAGTATTTCCATATTTGCCAGGACCGCAAAGAAACAGAAGGCCGGATTGGGATTAATCACAATTTTTCCCGATTCGGCGATCGGTAAACTTGCAGATATTAAGGTTTTGGTGCGTGTTCCTGCCGGTGAGAATCACCTTAATAACAGCTTTGCATCCATCCAACACGGGGGCACCCTATTTGAGCAAAGCTTGATGCTTGTGTTGGATGGAATGATTGTGATGTTAACCGGAAAGCTGAACGTGGATCCATCGGTGCTCAGGTTAAATCATGCAAACTTGGAATAATCGCTTTGACGGTTATTGGTCTTCGGGATGGGATCGCCGATTGCTGTTTTCGAAGCGGCAGGTTGCGCGCGAAGGTTGTTACGGCTTGAAACCAGGGCCCTAGCGTCCACCTCCAAGTAAGATTTGAATGCCCAGCTTATTCAAGTCCAGCCGCATACTTGCCGGCAGCGCGTCGTCAGTGATCAGCTTGCTTACCACGCTTAATGGGGCAACTTGCACCAATGAATCTGTGCCGAAATAAGTGGTATCTGCCAACAAAATAACCTCTCGCGCGGATTGGATCATGGCTTGCTTGATGGTGACTTCCGAGATGTTCGTGTGAGAAAGACCAAAGTTGAGCGAGATTCCGCTTATCATCAAAAATAATTTATCGACACGAAGTCCGCGGATGGTGCCTTCAGCAGGTGGGCCGACAAGAAGCTGGCTGCTGCTGCGGTAGGCTCCACCGGTACAAATGAGTATATTGGCAGGATTGCGTTTCAGGATTTCGAACACCTGCATTGAATTGGTGATAATGGTCAAGTCATCCCGGGTAACTAGAATCTCGGCCAGATAATTAGCGATCGGTCCGCCGTCAAGCATGATTACTTCATTTGGATGCACTTGATCTGCGGCAACTTTTGCGATCAATCTGCGGCGTTGTTCCACCTCGTCTTTTAGATTTTGTTCCACATCTACAATTTCAAAACCGATGCGATAGCGGTGGGCATACTCGCCCATGCTTCGCGCAAGATTCTTATACCAATCATGGTCACTAAAGGGAACGATGAAGCCCACCCGTTTAGGAAAGCTGATCCCTTCCTGTCGATGTTTGGGGTCCAACGGCAAGGGGATGTCCAACCGGTTGGATACGGTCTCCCACCTGATTTGCCAATCATCAGCTGTGTACTTGTAAAATTCCGGCAAAATCTCGGGGGTCAAGATCATATGAGGTGTGATGAGTTGGTGCGGTAATTCCTGATGATTAAATGCAGCTATGGCAGCTTCGATGCAGCAAGGCCCGACAATTTCAGGGAACATTGCTATGCCAGCTCGTACAAAGGAAGGTTTGGTAACCAACAAGTCCTTCAGCGATTTCCCTTCCAGGCCAAAAGGGATAATGATCATGTTGTCAGGGGAAATGTTCATTTTCTGGCAGGCATGTACTGCACCAAGCGCCAGGGTATCATTGATGGCAAAGATAAGATTTAATTGAGGGTAGACGGTCAGAGCATCCAGGGTCAGCTGGAAGGCGATATCATAGCGGGATTGGCCATCGATCGAAAGCAGGATTTCCGCATTGGGGAGAATTTCTTGCAGCCCGGCAATGAACCCGCGGCTCCGCAGGGAGGCATTGGTGAGGTGCGTTGTCAGGTCCAGGGCGTAAACCTTACCTTTGAGTTGTTTCAGCGCAAATTCTCCGGCCCAGTGCCCCATCTCCAAACCGGATTGATAATTGTCCACTGCCACTACGGTTCCTTCGGGGAGGATTGTTTGCGACTCGGCAACAATAGGAATATTCGTTTTGGCGATTCTTTGGAGCAGGGCGCCATCATGCTTTGGATTGACAGATGTGGCGATGAGAACATCGATATGTTCTATGAGCGAACCAACGGGCCGGTCTGTTAGCAGGGCGTCATCCTGGTCGGAGGATCCACCCTGCCGCAAGGTTGTTGCGCCCCCATACACACGTCGAAGCCTGTTCGCCTTATCCAGCATGATGAGATCACGGCGGATGGTCATTTCTGTCACACTGCAGAGCTGGCTTAATTCGGTCACGGATAGGAAGCCATTCTCATTGATTAAATTTACGATTTGTTCCAACCGACCCTTCATGGCCATAATTCTGCCTCCTGGAATTGCTCCAACTTACATAACACAATTTTACTCCAAAATGTTTGAGTTTATACATATTGGTATAAGAATATGTTCGAATTGGCGCTTTCATTGACATAATGTTGTATTAATGCTATCATTTAGCATTATATTTTTCCGGAATACCATGACTTTTGTGTACATCATAACATTTCGCTAAAATATATCCTTCATCCATATTCATCTGTTTACAATTCGAAGCCACTCCAATTTCCATGGGAGGGGCGATGCGGGAGAGACATTGGAAATAAACAAATTTTTACTTGGTGAAAAACCGGGAAATTGACGGTGCGGAGTGAAAAATGTTCTTTGTTTTTCCCCAGGTCGAAATCGTTTTGAAGGAGGTGAACGAGACAGAATAACCTTACCTAATCTGTGTCCATGTGATCAACTGGTTGTTTTCCTTTAACCCTCATATTTCAAGGAGAAGAAAATCATGCAATTCAAAGGTTCGTCCAAAGTATTTGGTGCGGTAACCGTACTCGTCATGCTTTTGAGCGCCTGTGGTGCTCCAGCAGCTACCCAGGCTCCTGCCCCCGCTACAGCTGCCCCCGCAACGGCTGCCCCTGCAACTGCTGCCCCCGCAACAGCTGCGCCGGCAACGGCTGCTCCTGCTGCCACCCAGGCTCCTGCCGCAAAGACACTGAAATTTGGTTTCCTGGCGGGCGTTCAGGATCCTTTCTACTTCACCATGCAGCGCGGTGCTGCACAGGCTGCTGCCGACTTGGGCATAGAGCTGGTTGTGCAGATTCCTGAAAAATGGAACACGACCGTGCAAACCCCCATGCTCGACGCCATGGTTGCCCGCGGTGATTTGAGCTTCCTCTTCCTTGCACCCACTGACCAGGTGGCAATGGTAGCCCCGATGCAAAAGGCAGTCGATGCCGGCATCCCCATCCTGACCGTGGATACCACCGTCGGTGACGGCGACTATGTCAACGGCCCGGTCAAATTCCCGCTAACTGCCATCAATTCTGACAATGTTCAAGGTGGCAAGATCGCCTGCAAGGCCCTGGCCGAATCCATTGGCGGCACAGGCAAAATCTACATCCAGAACACCGTCAAGGGCGTCAGCACCACCGATCAACGCGAAACAGGCTGCGTGGAAGCTTTGAAAGACTTCCCCAACATCACCTACATCGGTGTTGACTTCAACGACGACGACCCGACCAAGGCCCAGGCCCAGGTTCAGGCCAAGCTTCAACAGGTACCCGATCTGGCCGGCATCTTTGGCACGAACGTCTTCAGTGCCCAGGGCGCTGGACAGGTTGTCCAAAACATGGGCCTTTCCGGCAAGGTCAAGGTTGTAGCCTTCGATGCGACCACAACCGCCATCGAAATGCTCAAGGCCAAGACAGTTGACCTGGTGATTGCCCAGAAACCCTATGATATGGGTTATATGGCCGTAGCCATGGGTATTGCCTATTTGAATGGCGTCACCTCCATCCCGCCCTCCATCAAGACTGGCTATGCCCTGATCACCCGCGACAATGTTGATGACCCCGAATTTGCCAAGTACATTTATACGGCTGGCGAATCCACCGCAACATCCAAGAGTGCTGGTCGTAAATTCGGTTTCCTGGCGGGCGTTCAGGATCCTTTCTACTTCACCATGCAGCGCGGTGCTGAGCAGGCTGCAAAGCTGTTTGGCAATGAGCTGATCGTTCAGATCCCGGAAAAATGGAACACGACCGTGCAGACCCCCATGCTCGACGCCATGGTTGCCCGCGGTGATTTGAACTTCCTCTTCCTTGCACCCACTGACCAGGTGGCAATGGTGGCCCCGATGCAAAAGGCAGTCGATGCCGGCATCCCCATCCTGACCGTGGATACCACCGTCGGTGACGGCGACTATGTCAACGGACCGGTTAAATTCCCAATATCTGCCATTAACTCCGACAATGTACAGGGCGGCATGATCGCCTGCAAGGCCCTGGCCGAATCCGTCGGCGGCAAAGGCAAAATCTATATCCAGAACACCGTCAAGGGCGTCAGCACCACCGATCAACGCGAAACAGGCTGCGTGGAAGCTTTGAAAGCTTTCCCGGACATCACCTACATCGGCGTTGACTTCAACGATGACGACCCGACCAAGGCCCAGGCCCAGGTTCAGGCCAAGCTTCAACAGGTACCCGATCTGGCCGGCATCTTTGGCACGAACGTCTTCAGCGCCCAGGGCGCTGGACAGGTTGTCCAAAACATGGGCCTTTCCGGCAAGGTCAAGGTTGTAGCCTTCGATGCGACCTTAACCGCCATCGAAATGCTCAAGGCCAAGACAGTTGACCTGGTGATTGCCCAGATACCCGCAGATATGGGCTTCTTGGCAGTTGTCATGGGGAATGCCTACCTGAATGGCGTGACCTCCATCCCGCCCGCCATCAAGACTGGCTATGCCCTGATCACCCGCGACAATGTCGATGACCCCAACATTGCCAAATTCATATATACGAAGTAAGCTCCGAGAAATTTGATTGAAGGGGGGGAGTTCCCCCCCTTCAATCTTATCAAGTTTTGGAGATGATCTGCAGACTAACATCAAAAAATTATAATAGCTAAAATCTTAGCAAACAATCGATTCTCCATTAAAATCCCCAGGTGAATATATATACGAGTGAAATTATTATTTCTTCTGTGAGGCAGCCTGTCAGGCTATAAAATGCAAGACCTAGCAGCGAAAATGAAAACGAAACTCCAGGAGGCTTAAATGACAGTTGAAGAAAAGAAAAGAAGCCCAATTGCCGGTCCAGCCGCGCAACCAGGCACGCGGAAAAAAGAAGGCGTATCCATATTGGTTTTCATCAGAAAAATATGGGCATGGGCCTTCCTGATAGTGCTGATCATCGCGTTCAGTATTGCCTCGAAACAAGCCAACGATGTTAATTTCATCAGTTTGCGCAGTGTTCAAGGTATTCTGACTTATGCCACTCAAATCCTGTTGGTCGGATTGGCTGAAACCCTGATCATCATCGTCGCCGGAATCGACCTTTCGGCCGGTTGGGTGTTGGGTTATTCTGCGGTTGTCGGTGCGACGGTCATGCAAGCTCTTTATCCCAAAGGTTATTCTCCGGTTATCGTAATCACAGCGGGAATGCTTTCGGGAATACTGGTCGCCATCATTCCCGGGGTGGTAAATGGTATTTTGATCGCCAGGGTCAAGGTGCCGGCTTTTATCAGCACACTCGGTATGGGAGTTCTGATTGAAGGCGTGGCTTTATTAATCTCCGGTGGCTATCCAGTGGTCAAACAACCAGCCTACTTGGGCCAGATTGGAAACAGCTCAGTACTGTATTACTGGCCTGGGCATGGTGTATCCTTCTTTAAGTACCCTGAATTAGCCACCCAGGCCGATATCCCCAACATATTGGTCATCATGCCTACCGTTGTTTTGGTTACCATTATTGTTACGGCGGTTATCTGGTTCGTCCTGGCCAAGACCCAATTTGGACAGCACCTCTATGCAATTGGTGGGAATATGGAAGGCTCCATCCGCGCTGGGATTCAAGTTAAATCGACCCTGATCAAGGTCTACACTCTGGCAGCCGTCCTGGCTGGCATCGGTGGCGTCATCTGGTCGACCCGTTTCTCAAGCGGCGCCTATAACGCAGGGGAAACGACAACCATGAATTCGATTGCGGCCGTCGTAATTGGAGGTGCCAGCCTGTACGGTGGTGAGGGTACCATTATCGGGACAATCGTTGGCTCATTGATCCTTGCCACGATCCAATATGGACTGGTTCTACTGGGCGTGGTTCCGTTCTACCAATTTATCGCGGTGGGTATCGTAGTGATCGTGGCCGTCATCGTGGATCAATTCGGACGCGCGTTGGGAAAGTGAGGAAAAATGGAAAATCTCTTGCGGGTTAATAACCTCACTAAGCGATTTGGCGGTCTGACCGCCGTAAATTGCGTCAGCATGGATGTGAACGTTGGCGAGGTGGTTGGACTGCTTGGCGATAATGGTGCTGGTAAATCCACCTTGATTAAAATGGTTTCAGGTGTTTACAAGCCGGATGATGGCGAAATATTTTTCAATGGTCAAAAAGTTGATTTTGCCACTCCCCGTGAAGCGCGCGAAATTGGGATTGAAACCATCTACCAGGACCTGGCCCTGGCTGAAAACCTGGACGTCGGATCAAACATTTTTCTTGGTCGTGAGATCCTGCACCCTTACCTGGGCGGTCTGATCAAAACGGTCAACCGCACCAAGATGCGCGAGGAATCTGTTAAAGCCCTGGATCGGTTGAATATTCGCCTGGATTCGCTTACCCAACTGGTCTTAAATCTGTCTGGTGGTCAGCGCCAGGCAGTGGCAATTGCCCGATCCATTTATTGGAACGCAAAATTGATGATCATGGATGAGCCGACGGCTGCTCTGGGTGTATCCGAACAGCGTAAGGTTCTGCGCCTGGTAAAAACCCTCTGCGATCAGGGCGTTCCGGTCATCATCATCAGCCATAACATGCAGGATGTCTTTGCCGTGGCAACCCGCATCGTTGTTCTAAGGCGCGGGAAATTGGTTGGCGAGCGTATGGTCAACCAGACCTCCCCGGATGAAATCGTGAGCCTGATGGTCGGAGCAGATGAAGCCCAGGAAACGAGCATTGATTTGAATCAGGCGGACCCTGATTAGTTGGCAGTAGATATAACCGTAAGACAGATGTAAAAGGTTCTTTCGTCATGCGTGGGCCCGGGCGTTTTTGTAGAATGTTTTGCGCGCCTGGGCCTTCGCTTGAAATATCTGATTTTATTGGAAAACAGGATGCGTAGAGATCAAGTTATCCGGGCATTTACATTCCAACATCCAGCATACGTCCCTGTTTATTACTTTAATCAAGATCAAGACCAATCCGATTTGGTGGCCTTTGAAGTCCAACGGCATTTTACCGGTGCAGACAGGACAGAATCAGAATGGGGTTTCACCTGGAACCGGATGGATGAAACCATGGGGCAGCCGCTGGCCAACTTGATTGATGATCCAGCTCAATTGGACGATCTGAAAGTGCCCAAAGCGGCTGATCCGGAACGATTCACGGGAATGGAAGCCTTCAATCAACGCTATGGTGATCGCTTTCGCCTCGCCAGCCTGGCTCTGAGCGGATTCACCACCATGAGTTTCTTGCGCGGCTTTGGTAATCTCATGCTGGATCTGGTGGAGAGGCCCGAATTTGTCGAAGCATTGGCAGATAAGGTTTTTGGCTTTGAAGAGCAATTGATCGGGCTTTTGCCGGATCATCACTTCGATGCCGTGGCCTTCTTTGATGATTGGGGAACGCAAAAGGGAATGATCATCTCCCCTGCCGCCTGGCGCAGGTTCTTTAAACCCCGCTATATTCATCAATTCGCCCTGGCACACCGGCTGGGGCTGAAAGTCTATTTCCATTGTTGTGGGTATTACCCTCAAATCATCCCCGATTTTATTGAAATTGGGGTCGACATGCTGAACATTTCACAGCCCAATTTATATGACCTCCCCGAATTGGGGCGGAAATACGGAGGCAAAATCTGTTTTGTCTGTCCGGTCAGTTACCAAACCACCTCCATCAGCGGGACGCGTGAGGATATTTACCGGGCAGTACAGATCTTAATTGACAGTTTTGGACGTTTCAATGGTGGGTTGATCGGTTATGTTGAAGAGTACCATAGCATCGGAATGAGCCGGGCAAACTACCAGGCCTGTATCGATGCCTTCAAAACCTTGGGCGTTTATCAGCCCGGCCGAAAAGATCAGCCTGATGCCAATGTCAGGAGTGGTTTATAAATGAATTCAAGAGAACGTGTGGCAGCAGCATTACGACGTGAGCCAGTGGATCGTGTGCCGGTTTTTATGTGGTTTCATCCCGATACAGCCAGGCATCTCGCTGGTTTGTTGGAAATTCCTCCAGGTCTGGTTGGGGATGCGATGGGGAATGATGTTCACCAAACCTGGGTCAATAATAACTATGCGATGGAAGGCATTACCCATGAACAGGATGGGGAATCGCATGTGGATGATTGGGGCATCACCTGGACGCGCGGATACGGTTTCAATCAAATCAGTCATTATCCTTTGGAGAATTCTTCAAAAGAGGCAATGCTCGCTTATCAATTTCCAACTGTGCATGTCAATGAATATTTGACCCGAATGCAGGCTTTGGTTGAAACCAGCAGCAATTATTTCCTGGGTTGCGATATTTCTCCTTGTGCATTTGAAATGTACTGGCGTTTGCGTGGAATGGAACCAGCCATGCTGGATATGGTTGATGACCCCGAATTTGCGCGCACAATGCTGAACCGCTGCATGGATTTTGCCATTCAACTTGGCGAGGCCGCCTGCGAGCGTTTCCCATTGGACTGGTTGTGGACAGGGGATGACGTGGCCGCGCAATCCGGCATGATGATCAGCCCAAGAACCTGGCGCAGCTTGATCAAGCCGGGACTTCAGCGCGTCTTTGATGTGGGCAAATCGCGCGGGTTGTGGGTGGCGTATCACTGTTGCGGCGGATTGCGTCCCATCATTCCAGATTTGATCGAAATTGGGCTGGATGTGCTAAATCCGATCCAGGGCAACTGCCCAGGGATGGAACCGCTTGGTTTAAAGAAGGAGTTTGGCGATAAGCTGGCCTTTATGGGCGGAGTGGATACGCAAGGGTTGCTTCCGTATGCCAGCGTGAAGGAAGTACGCCAGGCCACTTATGAATTAATTCAAGGGATGACCGCCGATGGAGGTGGTTACATCCTGGCGGCCTCGCATACCATTCCCCCGGAGACGCCAGACGAGAATATCTTTGGCATGTATGCAGAAGCAGGCATCAGCCGCGCAGAGATATTCGATCATGCCGCACAGATTAGGAAAATAACCCAAGGGATTTGACCGGGTATAGTTTGCACCGTGAAGGAGAAAATGATATGCCTTACCCAAGCGTGGATCTCACCAGGGTCAGAACTTATCCCCTGGTAAAACGTGAAAACCGCGTTGCCCTGGAAGACCTGGTCTTCCCTGCCACCCCATATACAGTGCTGGAAAACAATGAGCTGTTGGAAGTATCCGCGCGTATTGTTGAGGCGCGCAAGAACGGCAGGCCTGTCATTTTGATGTTCGGTGGGCATGTCATTAAACGCGGCCTGGCTCCCCTGGTGATTGCCCTGTTGAATCGCGGCGTAATTACCCATCTGGCCTCCAACGGCGCCGCTACCATCCATGATTTTGAAATAGCATTCCAGGGGCATACCAGCGAGGATGTTCTTAAAAGTCTGGAAGACGGCAGCTTTGGGATGGCGGAAGAAACCGGTCTGCTGATGAATTTGGCCGTCCAAAACGGGGTCAATCGAGGCATGGGATTTGGCGAAGCCCTTGGGAACCTGATCGCAGAGGATCCGCGTTTTATCTACCGGGAAAACAGCGTGGTATATAACGCTTATAAACTGGGCATCCCCTATACTGTGCATATCGCGGTTGGGACGGATATTATCCACCAGCACCCGAAGGCGGATTTTGCTGCACTGGGTTGGGCCAGCGGGCAGGATTTCAAGATCTTTACCCATGCAGTATGCAATTTGGAGGGTGGTGTTTTCTGTAATTTTGGTTCATCCGTGATTGGCCCGGAAGTTTTTTTGAAGGCCATCTCCATTGCACGCAACCTTGGCAATCCGGTCAGGGTTTTCACGACTGCCAATTTTGACTTGATCCCCCTGGACGATTACCGCAAGCCGATTGGTGACGATAACCCGGATTACTACTACCGCCCCCGAAAAAATATCGTCAACCGGCCGGTTGCCCTGGGCGGGCGTGGTTTCCATATCACTGGCGACCATCGGGATACGCTTCCCAACCTCTATCACCAGATTGCGGATCGATTGGAACCGATCCAACCCGTTAGCCAGAATTCTACAAGCCCGGGTGGGGAACCGACTCTATTTTCCGCTGAAAATCCCCGGGCTGCTGAAATTCTCGCAGCACTGTTGCAAGCCCACCCACCTTTGGAGCCTCTGCGCGCTGAGTTGATGCGCTGCTTTACAGTGCTCAAACGCTGTTTTTTGACCGGTGGTACGCTTTACCTGGCAGGAAATGGCGGCAGCATGTCCGACGCCTTGCACATCAGCGGCGAGTTGGATAAGGCCTATAAACTGCGCCGTCCCATTCCGACTGCACACAAATCGCGCCTGGCGGCTGCACCGGGCGGCGAGGAATTGGCGGAATGTTTACAGTCGGGCTTGCGCAGCGTGGTATTGGGGAATAACCCGGCTTTAGCCAGCGCAGTTGAAAATGATTTCAAAAAACCCTGCCTTGGCTATGCCCAGGAATTGTATGCCCTGGCACACAGCGGGGATGTCTTCCTGGGAATAAGCACCAGTGGAAACGCGAAAAACGTTCTTTATGCCGTGCAGACTGCACGGCTGTTGAATATGACCACCATCGGTCTGACCGGTGCAGGCGGCGGAGCTTTATCCGCACAGGCCGATATCGTGGTCCACGCTCCGGCACAGGAAACCGCCATGATACAGACCTGGCACCTTCATCTGTACCATTGTTTGTGTGAAATGCTGGAAGCGCAAATATTTTCTGCCGGCGGAGGAGAATGAACACTCCGCTCAGCCAGGTCCGGCTTGAACAAGTCCTCGACAGAATGAAAAGCCTCGCCCTTGGCGTGGTGGGGGACTATACGCTGGATGGCTATTGGTACGCCGATATGGAGCAATCCCGACTGTCGCGCGAGACAGCCACCTATCCACGGCCGGTTATTCGCGAGACGTACTCGCTGGGCGGAGCCGCCAACGCTGCCTGGAATCTCTCTGCCCTGGGGGTGGGCGCAGTCTGGGGTTTCAGTGTGGTTGGGGATGACTGGCGCGGAAACATCCTGCATGACCTTTTGGCGAAGGCAAATATCCGGACCAGCGGATTGATCAACCAGGTGGATCGGAAGACACCTTTTTATGGGAAGGTCATGTTGACTGCGGTTGGAAGACCTCCGCAGGAGGATGCCCGCCTGGATTTCATAAATATACAGCCGCTTTCTGCCGAAATAGAAGCTGCCTTGCTCAACAGCCTGGAAACAGCCCTGGCAAAGCTGGACGGGCTGATTATTGCAGATTATCAACCAAAGGGTGTCATTACTGACGGAGTGACCCACGGACTGCTTGGGTTGGCCCGGAATCATGGCCAAAAACCCTTTGTTGTGGATTCGCGCGAACGGGCCGGGGAATTTCGCCAGCTCATCTTGAAGCCGAATGAAACCGAAGCCGCGCGCCTTTTTTTCCCGGACCGCAGCCCCGCCGAGGTTTCTGCCGCGGATCTTTCGCAGGCTGCTGTACAACATAACCAGCAAACCGGTCAACCGATCATTATCACCAGAGGCGATCATGGTTGTCTCGTGGCAGTGGATGGAAAATGTGTCACGCTCCCAGGCGTGCATATTCCCCCACCGATCGATCCGGTTGGCGCCGGGGACACCTTCCTGGCCGCTTTCACTGCGGCACTGGCAGCTGGAGCGAACCCATTGGAAGCCGCCTGTCTGGCCAACCTTTGCGCCGCGGTGACGGTTACCAAAATTGGGGTTACTGGCATCGCTACGCCCCCCGAAATACGATCCATGTATGCTCAATGGTTATCCCAATTAACCTGAAGATGCCTTTTTGTGCCGGTTTAATTGGATTCTAAATATTCGAGGAGTTCCCTTTGTCTTTATCTCGGAATAATTGGCTCAAAATCCTGAACCCGTCCATTGCGAAAGATCTTGGATTAGTGCGGCATGTCCTGTTTGATTTTGATGGGACACTCTCCGTACTGCGCCAGGGTTGGGAACCGGTGATGGAAGTCGTGATGCTGGATGCCATTTGTCCAGGGAAAACGCCGCCGCAGGAACTCGTTGCCAGCGTGCGCGAATATATCGATGCCTCCACTGGCCAGCTCACCATATTGCAGATGCAATGGCTCGCAGAAAAAGTGCGAAGCTGCGATTCGCAGGGCCAACCTTTATCTGCCGGAGCCTACAAGAAAATTTATTTGCAGGCCCTGATGGTTTCGGTTTCAAAACGCCTGGAAGCCCTTGAAAATGGTGAAGCTTCCCCTGCTGACTTCTTGATCCATGGATCGCTGGAATTCGTCCGGGAACTGGCAGAAAGAGGCGTTACTTTGTATGTTGCCAGTGGCAGCGACCATTTGGATGTGGTTCGGGAAGCAAACGCATTGGGTTTGGCAGATTTTTTCCAGGGTGGCATCTATGGTGCCCTGGATGAGAGCGAATCAAATGGCAAGGAGCGCATAATTCAACGCATTTTGGAAGATCATCATCTTATGGGAAATGAACTTCTGGTCGTGGGAGATGGACCGGTTGAAATTATCGAGGGACGCCAGCGCGGCGCGATTACTTTGGGAATTGCCAGCGATGAAGTGGTGCATTGCGGCTGGAACGAACACAAAATGGAACGATTAACCCGCGCGCGGGCTGATCTGCTGGTTGCAGATTTTGCTCATTCTTCAGAACTGATCAACCTGTTGGTTCCTTGAATGGCTCGGATTGTTGTTTCCAGGCAGGCAATTTAAGGAGGTATTTTTGAATAAATCATTGAACCAAAAATCACTTCCACCACCTTATATGCTGGGATTGGATATTGGAGGCACTAAAACCGCCCTGGTGTTGGGCACCTTGAATGCGGAAGTTGTGGCATGTGCTGAGTTCTCGACCCCGGCAAACATGGGGTTTGAATCAGCAATGCAAATTATCTGCGCTGCCATTGATGAATTTTGTCAGGAACAAGGACTTATCGGTTTTCAATCACCGCAAGCCATCAGCATTTCAATTGGTGGTCCTCTAAACATCGAAGAGGGCATCCTTTATTCTCCACCCCACCTGGCTGCCTGGGGACAGGCGCCATTAAAGAAGTACTTGCACGAGCGGTTCAACCTGCCCATCTTCCTGGAACATGATGGCAACGCTGGCGCGCTGGCAGAGTTTTATTTCGGCGCTGGTCGCGGTACCCGCAACCTGGTCTTTCTGACCATGGGTACAGGCCTGGGTGCAGGTTTGATCTTGAACGGATCAATTTATCACGGCACAACTGATTCCGCTGGCGAGGTTGGGCATATTCGTCTCTCTGAAGAAGGTCCGACGGAGTATGGAAAGGTTGGATCCTGGGAAGCTTTTGCCTGCGGCGCGGGAATTTTGAAATTGGCTTATTTGCGCAACCCCCGTGAGTTTCCGTTGACGACCACCACTTCAGATATCATCGGGCGTGCACTGGCCGGAGACCCGGCTGCCCTGGATCTTATCCAGGAGGTGGGGATATGGCTTGGAAAAGGACTGGCGATTCTGGTGGATTTGCTCAATCCGGAAGTGATCATCATCGGTACGCTGGGAATCCTTCTCGGCGATCTGGTGCTTGCACCTGCGCGTAAGGTATTGGAAATGGAAGCTTTACCCATTTCGAACAGGGCTTGTAAAATTCTGCCGGCACAACTGGGCAGTTCATTGATGGATATTGGTTGTCTGATGGCTGGATTTGATGCCTTCCGTAATCAGAAATTCACCCTGAGAGGATGATGCGATGAATTCCTATGAGCGCGTGATGAACCGGTTGCAGGGAAAACCAGTCGACAGGGTCCCTGATTTTGATATTATCATGGGGTTTGGTGCTCATTATGTGGGGGCAACCCTTTCACAATACTTGCTCGACCACCGGTATATGGTCAAATCCAACCTGGCAATGGTCAGCGATTTTGATATTGATATTTTACAAACGCTTACAGATCCTTTCCGTGAGTTGGTTGATTTTGGCCTGGAAGTTGAATTTCCAGAAGATGGTCTGCCAAAAAGAATCCGCCCCTTGCTGGCGCCGGGTGATGATCTAAGAAAGCTGCCGCTCATCGAACCAACCAGCGGGCGACGAATGAGCGATCGAATAGAAGCAGTGCGCATGCTGCATGAACAGGCCAACCGGGTTGTGCCAGTGATGGGTTGGGTGGAAGGCGCCATGGCTGAAGCCAATGATCTGCTCAGCGACACCATTATGATGACCACATTTTATGATGCGCCGGAATGGTTGACCGCTTTGATGGAACGGATTACCGAAGTGGAAATAGCCTTTGCGCGCATTCAGATTGATGCCGGGGCGGATATTATCGGTCTGGGGGATGCCATCGCCTCCATTGTGTCTCCGCGCATGTACCGTCAATTTGCGCTGCCCTATGAAAAACGTATCTTTGACATGGTTCACGAAAAAGGAGCCTTGGCTCGCTTGCATATATGCGGCAATACTTCTAAAATTCTCCCGGATATGCTTGAGAGTGGTGCAGATTTTATCGATGTGGATTGGATGGTGGATTATGCCAGGGCTGCAGAGACATTTGGTGAACACGCGGGCCTGGTAGGGAATTTTGATCCGGTCTCGGTAATGTACAGAGGCAGTGAGCAAAATATAGAAGAAGCTGTACTGCACTGCCTGGATGTGGGTGGTTCCAGGAGTTTCAGCGCAGCGGGTTGCGAAATTCCGGATGGTACGCCGAGGAAGAATCTGAACATTCACGCGCGTGTATTACGCGAAGCTGGTAGCTCATCCGATGTGAAATAAGTGTTTTTCGCATCATACTGGCGCAGCGGTTTATGCTTGGAAGTTTTGATCACATTATTCTAGCATTGGAGGATTACGGTCATGAATGAAAATATCTCGTCACTTTATAATGCCATTCTGGACGGCGATGCTGGCGGAGCAAAAGGTGGTGTGCAGGCCGCGCTGGAAGCCGGCTTGGAGCCGGGGACTATTCTGGCTGAAGGCATGATTGCGGCAATGAGCGAGGTTGGCAGGCGCTTTGAAGAAGGCGAGTATTATGTGCCAGAGATGTTAATTGCGGCCCGCGCCATGCAAGCCGGGCTGTCGATGTTAAAACCGCACCTGGTAAGTAGTGATGTCAAATCCGCCGGCAGGGTTGCGATCGGTACGGTTAAAGGGGACCTGCACGATATTGGGAAAAACCTGGTTGCCCTGATGCTTGAGGGCGCCGGGTTTGAGATCATCGACCTGGGCGTGGATGTGCCACCGGAAAAATTTATTGAAGCCATCACTACCGGTGGTGCGCAAATTATTGCTTTTTCAGCGCTGCTGACCACCACCATGCCAAATATGAAGATCACCATCGAAGCCATTCGGCAAGCCGGCCTGCGTGGTAAAGTCAAGATCCTCGTGGGTGGCGCGCCGGTGACCCAGGAGTATGCCAACCAGATTGGCGCGGACGGTTATGCAGCCGATGCCAGCCGGGCAGTGAGCCTGGCAAAAACGCAAATGGGATTGTAGTACCAAAACAATGAATCCTCGTTCTGTGTTTGCTGGCATAAATGCTATAATGATTCCGGATCACTTCATTCTTCCAGGGTACCCGGATGCCTGCAGGAAAATTCTTCCTGGTACCCCCTTGGCGGAGAGTGTGCCAGATGAAAACCGGCTGGTTGGCCCCGTTCGTGGTTTCCACTATCGCATGCCTGACTCTGGTGGGGTGCATTGCCGTTGATAGTGGTCCTCACCCATTTTCCTGGTGGATTCTGGGGGCATTGGGGTTGGCGGTGCTGGTGGGGGCAATTATTGGTTTCCTAAATATTCGAAAACTAAAGCTGCGCCTGAACCATGTGGAGGCAGATCTCGATGAGAGATCTCAGCAGATCGAACAGCAGCACCAGGAGCTCGAATCTCTCTATCGGGCGGATGACGAACTGCGCCGGCATTTGCACCTGGACGAAGTCCTGCAATCCCTGGTAAATACTGCAGTGGAACTCTTGCACGCCGACAAAGGATCCCTTTTGGTCTGGGATGACAAAAAGGAAAAACTGCACGCACGCGCGACCTATGGTTTCAGCCCTGAAACCGTGGCGATCATGTCCTTTTCCATGGGCGAGGGATTGGCTGGAAAAGTTGCCCAATCCGGCCAGGCGGCGATCGTCGAAGACGCCCAACGGGACGAAAGAGTGACCCCGGCCGTGATCATGGCCGAGAAAATCCGTGGTCTCATCCAGATTCCCATCCTGGTTGCCGGCGAAGGATATGGCATTTTCAGTGCAGATTATCTGCAGCCCCACCACTTCACTGAAGAAGAAATCCGGTTGTTATCGGCTTTTGCCCAGCGCGCCGGCCTGGCGATCGAGACCGCCCGTCTCCATGAGCGTGAGGAGCAGATTGCGGTCATGCAGGAGCGCAATCGCCTGGCGCGCGACCTGCACGATTCGGTCACTCAATCGCTGTATGGGGTCTCCCTGTATGCCGAGGTGGCCGCCCAGCTGCTCAGATCCGGTGAGTTGGAGAAAGCCGGCAGGAACCTGCAGGAATTGAAGGGGATGTCACTCGACGCATTGGCGGAGATGCGCCTGCTGATCTACGAACTGCGTCCCTCAGTCTTCGAAGCGGAGGGGTTGGTTGCCGCCATCCAGGCCCGCCTGGATGCAGTGGAAGGCCGGGTCGGTCTGGAAACCAATCTCATCATCGAGGGCGAAATCTCCCAGCCGCCCAAGGTGGAAGCAGGCCTCTACCGGATTGTGCAGGAAGCGCTCAACAATGTGCTCAAGCACTCTCACGCCCGGACAGTCACCGTTACCCTGGCACAACAGGCACACCTGGTTACCCTGGAGGTCGCCGATGATGGGGTGGGCTTTGACCCGGTCCAGGCCTGTGAAGCCGGCTACATGGGCCTGCATGGCATGCGGGAGCGGGCGCAGGAACTGGGTGCAGAATTCGAGGTTGTCAGCCGCTTGGGCGGTGGCGCCAGGGTTATTGTCAGGAGGCCGATTCCATGAGCACTTCGAATTCCATCCGCGTGTTTATTGCCGAGGATCATGCCATCGTCAGGAAGGGCATTCGGACCCTGTTATCGTTGGAAAAAGACATCGAGGTGATTGGTGAGGCTGCCAATGGCCGGGAAGCGGTCGAGCAGGTTGGCAATCTGGATCCGGATGTGGTCTTGATGGACCTGGTGATGCCCGAACTGGACGGCATCCAGGCCATCCAGCAAATCAGGATAAATCATCCGGACACCAAAGTGCTGGTGCTGACCAGTTTTGCCACAGACGACAAAATCTTCCCGGCCATTAAAGCCGGTGCGCTGGGATACCTGCTCAAGGACTCCGATCCGGCCGAATTGACCCGGGCCATCCGCCAGGTGAACGCCGGTGAATACTCGCTCTCCCCGATCATTGCCCGCAAGCTGTTACAGGAGCTGAACCTTTCCCCAAAACGCCCTCCAACCGCTCAGCCACTCACGGAACGCGAAGTCGAGGTCCTGCGCATGGTCGCCCAGGGCAAGAGCAACCGCCAGATTGCTGACGAACTGGTGCTCAGTCTTGGGACTGTGCGCGCCCACCTGAGCAATATCCTTGGCAAACTTCACCTGGCCAGCCGTACCCAGGCCACCCTGTATGCATTGCGGGAAGGCCTGGCTTCCCTGGAGGACGCAGACCTGGCCGACGCCGAACCGGACGAATGAAAGACAATCTGACGGGGGTATGCCTTTTGGCATAGATTGATAAACACTTAAGTGCGAGAAGAGCCGCTTGAAAAACGGTTCTTTTTGTTTACCCAAAGATAAACCATTCAACAGGGGACAGGCAGCGGGGATTTTGCTATAGTGTGATCAGCATGATATCAAAATTCCAGGAGAGTAAACCTTGAGCAAAAAAATCAGGATTCTGATCGTGGATGACAGTCTTTCCTTCCGCATGGGCATGCGGGCGCTTTTGGAAATCCAGCCGGACATGCAGGAGGTTGGTATGGCTCCCAATGGGCGCAAAGCCATCGAAATGGTGGAGGAACTCCAGCCAGATCTTGTCCTGCTGGATGCACAGATGCCGGACATGACCGGCATCGAAGTCACCCAGATGATAAAAAGCCGCTGGCCGAGAGTGAAAGTCATCCTGATGACCATGTATTCCGATTTTCGTTCGAAAGCGATTGAGGCCGGGGCAGACACCTTTTTAACCAAAGGCATTCCACCAGAATATGTGTTGTCATTGATTCGCGGGATCGCCCAAAAAGAAAAGAAATTAATTGGCAAGGAGTAAACAAAAAATGAGACACCCGTTCATCCCTTTGAGGTTCCTGATTATTTTGATTGGTTTGACATCTTGCACATTGCTGAAGGTGCAGCCGGCCTCTGTTCCAGTTTCCGCCGTCTCTCCCGCTGAAATTCCCACCGCCCTCCCCATCGACGCCGCGGACTATCAGGGTTGGTGGACCTACGCCCACCCGGACTACAACTTCTCGATCATGCTCCCCGAGGATTGGGTCGTGGAGGCGATCACCACGGCAGACCCGCTCATGAACGGCCATACGCTGACTCTGCACCCCGATTATGCGTCTGGCAGGGAGAACATTCGCTTGACCTTCCGGCGCGCAGGTGAAGAGATCCCGTTATGGCCGACTGGCGTAGGTCAGGGCGAGTGGGTACCCAACGGCTCCCTGGAGGTCGCCGGCCAGGGAGCCCAACGCGTGCTGCTGGTCTGCCCAAACGGCGAGGTGACTGCCATCTGGTACCACCAGGCGGATGGTCATCCCAATATCGCCCGCGGCAGCCTGGAATTCGGCTTCATCTACTCGGCTGGAGGCCATTGCGAGACCGGTCTCAGCCTGAACGGTAAGGTGCAGCGAGTAGGCGAGATGATCATCACCTCGCTCAAAGTGCCGTAATAACCAGTAAAAGAGGAGTCTACGTATGGTGCACAATCCAACCAACCCGATAGCCCTTTCCGATGTGGCTCAAACTGCTTTACTGACGTTTTATTGCCACGTGATGGAAAGTAAAAACCCGCATCCAATCCTTGTGGATAAGAAAGCGGTCGAGGTAGCCCGCCAACTCAATCCGCTCCTGGCGAACTCCCCCAACCAATGGCTGCGTAGCCTGGCAATGGGAAAGGTCAAAAAAGAACTGGTCGTGCATATCAACTTGCGCGCCAGGAGATATGATGAATATGCCGTTTCATTTTTGAGAGAATATCCGGATGGCATCCTCGTGAATATCGGCTGTGGGATGGATTCGCGCTTTCAACGGATTGACAATGGTCGGGTAACCTGCTTCGATCTGGATTTACCAGAAATGATCAAGTTTAAACGCCAATTTTACGCGGAAACGGATCGCTACCAGTTCATTCCAGCCTCGGTGTTCGATTATGCCTGGATGGATCAGGTTTTGAGCCTTGGAAAGCGCCCTGTCCTTTTCATGGCAGAAGGCGTCTTCATGTACCTGGAGGAGGAAAAAGTCAAAGACCTCGTCCTGGAACTGCAGTCACGTTTCCCCGGGTCCGAATTGGTATGCGAGGTGGTGACTAAATTCTTTACCCGCAAGCCGTGGGACAAGATGGTGGCGATGAAATTGAACCAGCAACTGGGAGTTGGCAAAGGCGCTGCTTTTACATTCGGCATCAAAAACAGCCGGGAGCTTGAAACCTGGCACCCCGGTATCGAATACCTGGACGACTGGTCCTATTTTGATACCCGGCATCCTCGCCTGGGGTGGGTGGGGATGGTCGGGAAAATTCAGTTCATGCGTAATGTCCAATATAGCGTGCATTATCGCTTGAATTGAAATATTTGGTTCTATGCAGGAGTAAGCTATGAACACATCCAAGCTCAAATTCCCCTGGCTGTATGTAATCCTCGCCTATGGCCTGGCATGGATGTTCTGGATCCCGGTGGCGCTGACCAGGCTTGACTATCAAGGATCTCCGCTGTTGCTGGCCGCAGTGTTTCTCGGCGTCTTTGGTCCGGGCATCGCCGGGATCCTCCTGACCTATCGCGAGTTGGGCAGGGAAGGTGGCAGGGAATTTTGGCGACGCGTTTTCGATTTTCGCAGGATCGGCATCAAGTGGTACGGATTGATTCTTTTTCTCTATCCCGCCTTTTGTCTCCTCGCGATCGCCATTAATCAAAGATTGGGCGGGGTGCCGTCCCAGTATGTTTTCCTCAGGGAGGCATTGGCGCTGCCCGCCGGCATACCGCTGGTGGTGATCTTGTATCTGCTCCAGGCCGGCTTGGAGGAACTCGGCTGGCGCGGTTATATGCTTGATCGTTTGCAGGCGACCTGGAAACCATTGAAAGCCTCGCTTGTCCTCGGCGTAGTGCATACCTTCTGGCACCTGCCGCTGTTCTTTATCGTTGGGACAAACCAGAGCCGGTATTTATCAGTGACCGCCTTTGGCATGTTCATCGTCTTCGTACTTTCCGGTTCGATCTACAGCACCTGGTGCTACAACGACAACCACAGCAGCACGCTGGCAGTGATCCTGCTTCATACGGTCGCCAATTTGTCCCTGGACGCCTTCATGTTACCTGGAACAGGAGAATATATCTCCAAATCGTTGATTGGGCTCGGCGCTGTGGTAATTACCCTTGCCTGGATGCTATCAGCAAGGAAACAGAAGCAAGTACTTTCTATGGAATAAGAATGGACCTGACCTGCAGAATCTCAAAAGGATCACCCGTTAATACCTGGAGACAACACCATGTTTGGATTGGACAATCTGGATACCCTGTTCGTCCTGAGCGCGTTTATTTTTCAGCTCGTTCTGATCGCCCATTTCGCCATGCGCAAATGGCATTTTGCCATCGCCATACGCTATGGTGTCATCGTCTATGCACTCAGTCTTCCCGCTCTCGGGGTAAGTCTGCTGCTTCTCTTGGGCGGCAAAACCTGGACGCTGTGGCTGGGCGGCTTTATTTACCTCGCCTGGGCCATTTTTGGCTGTACCGTCGAGTACGCAATGAAAATTGAGTGGCGTAATTCCTTGCGTTGGCGAATCCTTGTCCCCTATGTGTTCCTGTACCTGGCAACCGTCATGTTTTACTGGTGGCCGTTGGCCCTCGTTTTCAAACCACTCTGGTATGGATACGCCCTCTTGTTCCTCGTCAGCACGCTGCTCAATATAACCTCACACAAACCCATCCGGAGGTTGTCATGAAGAATAACCATCGTTCAGCAGGTGATTGGCTCGAGCGGATCATATTGGCCCTGGTTTTCGTTGGCGTCGGCGGAACGATCATGATCGTTTTCAAACCCTGGGGTAAACAGGTTTTTGGCCCGGTTGATAATTTCCTCTGGAGGCTCGGCCTGAGCCTCGTTCTCCTGATCGCGTCTTGGCTGGTGCACCGGAGTGACCGCCTGGCAAAGTACTGGCAGATCGTCTTTGCCCTGTTCATCTTGTCTGTTGCCCTCAGCCTGGACTGGGTTTTTGGCAACAACTTGGTGAATACCCTGCATATCAAGGACACCACCCCGGCCGGTTTCACAATGTACAAGCTGGATGACTTTTTGTCGGTCGTGCCGGCGGTGATCGTCTTCACCCTGTTGTCGGGCGGAAGCCTCGGCTCCATTTATATTCAAAAGGGCAGGTTGAAATTGGGCCTGATCATCGGGGCAATCACCTTCCTGCTGGCCGCGGCAGGTTCGATCCCCATGGCCAGGCTCCTGTTTCGGGCCGGCGATCTGACCCTGGCCCGCGTGCTCCCCTGGACACCCTGGGTGCTGCTGGCAGCCCTGGCCAACGGCGCGCTGGAAGAGCTCCTGTTCCGGGGCCTGTTCCTGCGCAAGCTGGAGCCCTTCTTTGGGAAGTTCCTGGCGAATGCCTTGATCGCCCTGGTTTTTACGGTATTGCACCAGGGAGCTTACTATACGTCCGACCAGTACATCTTCCTGGCCGCCACCGCCCTGGTCGCCCTGGCCTGGGGCTCCATCATGCAAAAGACGGATAGCGTCTGGGGCTCCATCTTGTTCCATGCCGGCATGGATATCCCCATTTTTTTGGGAATATTCGCCAATCTATAGGATAAACCTGACAGGTTTTGGAGGTCACATCTGCAATGCCAGCCAACTCAACTCCTGAAGCTGGAGGAAAGGCAAAACAACGACTAAAACCTGTCAGGTTTCAAGGTAGGAGGTTTGAAATGAATCTCACCACTCTATTATCTGTATTTGCCATAACAGGCCTCGTTGCCTGTAGCGCCGTTAAATCATCTAAAACGAATTCATCCGAAGATGGATATGTCATCACGGGTGTAACGATCATTGACGTGGAAAAAGGGACCACCGTTCCCGGGCAGACTGTCATCGTCGCGGGTAACCGGATTGAGAAGATCGGCGCGCAAGCGCTTGAAATCCCGGAACGAGCCCGGAGGATCAATGGACACGGGCTCTACCTGATGCCTGGTCTTGTCGATGCCCATGTCCACTACCTTGATGCGCCTGTGTTCGGACGCGTGATGATCGCGAATGGTGTCCTGCTCGTCCGGGATATGGGCATGCCAAATGAATATATCTTGCCTCTGCGGGATGCATTGGACCGGGGTGACTCGCTGGGACCGGAGATGGTCGCCACCGGCATCATGCTGGATGGGGATCCACCGCTGATCCCGTCCATCGCGGTGGGCCTCGAAACGCCCGAACAGGGCCGGGAGGCCGTCCACCAGCAGTCTGAAGCCGGCGCGGATATGATCAAGGTCTACAGTCACCTGAACAGGGAGGTCTTCCTGGCAATCCTGGACGAGGCCCGGAAGGTTGACCTCAAAGTCGTTGGGCATGTTCCAGATTCGATTTATATCGAAGATGCCGTTGCGGCTGGTCTGCAAAGCTGTGAACACTGGTTCGGTTTTGAGAAAGTCATCGCCAAACTGCTGGGAGAACCCGTCAACCTGACCTATACTGGCATGGGATCCGGGGCTGGTTATTTGAAGCGGCTTGATGAAGTTGACCCACAGGCGTTGCAGGAGGTTTATCAGCGCCTGCGCCTCAGCGGTACCACCATCGTTCCAACCGTGGTCACTTTCAAGAGCTGGCCCAATGTGGACACGCTTGAGACCAGCAGTCTGCCGATGGGCGAATACATTCCGCCGAATCTTCTATCCATCTGGAAATCCCAATGGACCGGGCAGACCGGGCTTCCGGATTATATCTGGCAAAACTGGGCACGCATGGTCAGCGCCATGAACCAGGCCGGGGTGCCGTTAATGGTGGGCACCGACCTGCTGGTTCCCGGCATCATTCCCGGTTTCTCTGTTCACGAGGAAATGGCGATCTGGCAGGAGGCCGGCATCCCGGCTGCGGATGTGCTGCGCAGTGCCACGCTCGTCCCGGCTCAATTTATGGGCCTTGGCGACCGCCTTGGCAGCATCACCGAAGGAAAGACGGCCTCCATGGTTCTCGTCCGGGGCAACCCGTTGGAAAATATCCGCAATGCGCAGCAGATCGAAGCCGTCTTCCTGCGCGGGCAATACTTCAGCCGCAGCGACCTGGATCGATTGCTCGACGAAGCCAGGGATTTGGCCAGCCAGCCATCTCCTTGACTCGGAAAGGAGTGTCAGGATGGGTACCCAAGTTCGTTCAAAGTCCCTGGTTATTCCGATCGATACAAGGAAGACCAGCGGGAAAGTCCTGACCAGTTCTACATTATTCGTCAAGTCGAAAAAGGGGGCCTTCCTGCTGGCGCTTACCATTCTGACCTGGATCGTTGCCGCGTTCGTGTCCGTCGCATTTTACATAGCCGTGCGCGTGAATCCTGCAGTGGCAGATTGGCTGGCCTTTATTCTGCTGGTAATGGTCTTTCTGGGTTGGTTCCTGTTCGCAAGGTATGCTCGGGCGATAGGCAAGCCAGTTCCGCCAGCCGGGCAAGGAGATCGACATGAAAAATTTGATTAAGTTCTAACAAACCAAATTCTCGGTTCAATTGATGAGAAAGGAAGAAATAGAATGAACACTACCACCTGATTGCCTCCTCCGTAACTGACCTGGAATGGATGAAGAAGGTCATGGCTGCAAGCCGACCTGTTCTGGTAGTTGCGGAGGGGTTGCTGATGTATTTGGGTGAGGCCGACGTTAGACGCTTACTGCTTCAACTGCGGGTAACTTTCCCTGGCTGCCGTCTGATCGCGGATGTTTTCAGCCAGATGACAGCCCATGCAGCACCCCAACATCCTTCTCTAAAGCAAACTGGAGCAATTATTGGATGGGGCATTGATGATCCCCATGAGATCGAAGTCTGGTCACCGGGCATCAACCTTTTAGAAGAGTGGTTCTTTACCCAGGATCCCGACTTGAACCACCTTAGCCCTGGTTACCGCCTGGCTTATAAGCTGGCTGGGGCTTTTAAGATGATACAGCGAGCACATCGGATTGTGTACTATCAATTGTAAGCCTTTGAGAGGAAACTTCCATGAATACATTCCCGGATTTACGTAAACCCTGGCAGCGCACACGCTGGGTACAGGCTCTTGCCATCCTGCTTGGGTATATTCCGCCTCTGGCGGTCTTCATCACCCAGTTGTTTGGAGGACCCGTCACAGCCCAAGGTTACATGATCTATGCCATGGGGTATACCTTTTTCGTCATCGCTGTACTCTTGCTTTTGCTGTGGGTCCTGTGCGGGGAAAAAACAAATTCTCTTAATCGTAGACCTGGCAAGTGGTGGAAGGATCTGCTTGGCGGTATCGTGCTGGTCATGTTGACCTTCTCCGTGAAAATCCTTTTTGACCCTGTGATCGCCAAGTTCTTTTACCGCGCCTCAGATGTCGAGAGCGGTATGGGAAGCCTGGTGAATAAACTGGCTGATAACCCATGGTTGGCCGCTTTGTTCCTGGGACCCGCCTTGTTCATTGGTGTGGCAGGCTCTGAAGAGCTGACCCGCGTATTTTTTATCACGCGCTGGATGAAGATATCTTCCTCAAAGGTTTGGTTGAGTTTGGGTGTGTTTCTATCGGCTTTCCTGTTTGGCCTCAACCATGTGGCACAAGGTACCGCGGGAGTAATTTCTGTGACGCTCAACGCATTAATCATGGTGTTGTGGTACCTGCGTTTTGGGCGCATCTTTCACCTGGTCATTGCTCATTACCTGTACGATGCCATTCAACTTGTCCCAGTGATCATCCTCATGATGGTTGGAGGGTGGCGTATGTAATTCAAGATAGGAGTCTGCGGCTCTGCGTTGGCAGGTACCTGCGCTCCCCGGGAAATTTCCCTTTACCAATCCCCTGGTCGTGGTCATTGCGCTGGAGAGCCTCCTATTCATCTTGATCAGGCTGCGGCACTTCAGCCGAGAGAAATTTTAGTAAAGAAAGAAGGAAGATCATGAATAAATTAGTATCCTGGACCCGGCAACACCAAGTGTTGGCTTTCTTTATCCTGGTTTATGCGATTGCCTGGCCAGCCATGTTCTTGATTTACTTCATCTTCCCTGGAAACGATGGCGTGGCGATCTTGTCTATGCCCTTTATGCTTTTCAGCCCTGCGCTGAGCGCCATGCTAATCGCAGGGATCGCTGAGCCACGCCCCAAACATACAGGCCGCCAGACGCGCTGGATCGTTTTCGTTCTGGCCTGGCTCGTTTCGGCATTCATTATGATCCTGCACACCAGGATCAATCTGGGGATCAAATCGGTCCCGGTGTTCATCATATTCGGTATCATGGCGGTCTTCCCTGCCTGGATACTTTCCAGCGCCTATGCCAGGACGCCCGGGATCCGCAGTCTGTTCTCGACCCTGTTGAAACCCAGGGGACCGGCGATATGGTATCTGGTGATCTTCTTGATATTCCCCGGTTTCCTCTTGCTGTCTTTCTATCTCACGCCCTTGCTTGGCGGAAAGAGCCAGTTCTTTTTAGCTGACCTTGGAGTGGAAGGGGCTGCCGTGTTTTTGTTGCTTGAATTCTCAAATGGTTTCCTGTCCACTGGCGGTATTAATGAGGAAAGCGGTTGGAGAGGTTTTGCTCTTCCACGTCTGCAGGCCCGCTACCCTGTGATTGTGGCAGGTTTGATCGTAGGATATTTATGGTCTTTCTGGCATCTGCCCTATGATATTGGCGAGGGAGTGCCTGCAGCATGGATTCTCCAAAACCGTCTGCTTTGGACTCCGTTGTTTGGCATTGTCATGACCTGGCTCTATAACCGTACCAAGGGGAGCCTGCTGGCGCCGGCCCTGTTCCACCCCGCCATGAATACTTTTGGAAATAACTTCTTGATCACACCTCTGGGAAATGTTCTATTCATTGGTCTGGCAATCTATTCCATCCTCTCCGATCGAATGTGGAAGAAACTTCCCTCCGATCACCCGGCTGTGTACCAGGAGTTGGCTTCAGACGATCAACGATCTGTCCGACTTCCAAGTCCGGTGCTGGAGGGTTGAAAATCAATAAGGAAAGGAAAATGAACTATGACTATCAATCATATTTTATGGAACGCCTGGAAAATGCTCTGGAATTATCGGGCATTATGGCTGTTCGGGGTGGTCCTGGCTTTGGTCGGAGTGGGCGCGGTCTACTCCGTTCCCTGGTCCAGTGATGAGAATAATAATGACCAAAGGACCCAGATCAAGCTCACTGAGGAATTTTCGATCCGCGTACCGGGTGTAAATATGACCATCGACCTCACAGATCCCGAGAGGATCCGCATCATCGCACCCGAGGGTACCTCGTGGAATGAATTCCAAAGGCAGATCGAGGAGGTGGAGCGCGATACATCGATCCATTTTCGGCCAATCTTCATTGAACTCGGCATCATCCTGGTCGGTTCAATCCTGTTGGGCCTCATGGCGCGCTATATTGCGGAAACAGCCTTGATCCACATGGTGAATGAAACCGCGCAGGACGGCAAGCGGCTGAGGGTATGCGAAGGCCTGCGGAGAGGCTGGTCGTTCGGAGCAGGGCGGCTTTTCCTTCTTGACCTTGCTTCCAGAATACTGGTCGGCGTGATTTTCACTGGGGCGTTCGGGTTGGCGATCGCGCCCCTCCTGTTAGCCCTTGGGAGCCGCGAACTGGGTCGTTATCACCCTGGGGATAGGCACGCTAGGATTGCTCTCTCTGACCGTTGCCCTGTGGTTCACGACGATCATGCTGCTGTCGCTGGTGCTGCAACCCATCCGGCGCGCTTGTGTCCTGGAGAAGCAAAGTTTGGTAGCCTCCATCCGCCAGGGGATCAGGATGATGAAACACAACCTGAAAGAGCTTGGCCTGATTGGCCTGATCTGGTTGGGGATTCGGCCGGTATGGGTGCCTGTGGCGGGAATAATCCTGCTTCTGCTGGTGCCCATCCTGTTGATGACGACCCTGCTCGGGGTTGCGGTGGGTGGCGTACCAGCGATCCTGGTAGCCGGCATTGCAAGCTTGTTCACGGATGGCCTTACCACCTGGATCATGGGGGGGCTGGCAGGATTGCCGATCTTTGTCGTGATCATGATTTCACCCATGCTGTTCTTCAGTGGGCTCATGGAAGTCTACTTGTCGAGTATCTGGACCCTGGCGTATTGTGATCTGAGAGCAGTCAAGCGTGTGGTCGAGGAGCCTGCCTCCCAAACAGAGGTGATCCCGGCGCCTGGATCGGCGGATTAGACAGAGTGGATTTTGAGTCACGATGAAACAAAAATTTCTTTTCGTCTTGTTGTTTTCAACCATCGCGGCGCTTCCGCTGTTGACCTATGCACTATTTGGTCCACCCAGGCTGGTGGTGAAACCTGGGGCGGTGTATCAGGAGCCGGTTCTGGCGGCAAACAATTAAAGGGAAGAGAGGTAAGAAATGAAAACCATAAGGCGTCTCCGCTATTCTATATATGCGGGCATCTTGATCCTGCTGTTGGTGACCATTTCGGTGGCTACCGTTATGTTCGTGTCTTCCAGCGGTCAAGATAAATTAATCAAGAAAGTGGATCGGATCGCGCCACAGTTGATGGAGCAATACAAGGTGCCAGGCGCGGCGATGGCGCTGGTTGGGGATGGTGAGGTGGTGTGGTCGTCAGGTTACGGCCTGGCGGATAAAGATCTCGGCGTGCCGGTCATCGGCGATACGGTCTTTCAAGTAGCCTCGATCTCGAAAGCCGTCACCTCCTGGGGTGTGATGAAGCTGGTGGAAAACGGCCGCCTGGGGTTGGATGCGCCTGTCGAGCAATACCTGACCCGCTGGCATCTGCCCCCTTCCGATTTTGATCCGTCAGGAGTGACGATCCGCCGCCTGCTCAGCCACAGCGCCGGTCTCTCTGTGTCTGGATATCCTGGCCTTTCGCCGATTATGGCGCTCCCATCTCTGGAAGAATCACTCTCCGGCAACAACGGCGGAGCCGGGGAGGTTCGTATCACGATGCAGCCCGGCGCACAATTCAGCTATTCCGGCGGTGGGTTCACCCTGCTCCAGTTGATCATCGAGGAGGTCACCGGCGAAACCTTTTCCGCCTATATGCAGAGAGAAGTGTTGGATCCCCTGGGGATGAGTTACAGCAGCTTTGAATGGCGGGCGGACCTGCGCCCGGCGACAGCGGTTGCCTACAGCGAATGGGGGTCGCCATTGCCGAACTACCTGTTTACCGAACAGGCGGCGGGGTTATACACCACTGCTCCAGACCTGGCGCGCTTTGTGGCTGCGGAAATGCCGGGCCCACACGGAGAGCCGGCCGGGCGAGGCGGTGTTATCTCCGGACACCCTAAGCTTGATGTTCAATCCCGTCATTCTTCCTTGGGGCTTGGGTCAATCGATATCCACATTACCGGATGGGAGCAAATTAATCCAACATGGAGGGTCAAACTCCGGTTGGAAGGCGTTCATCGTTGCGAATCCGAAGTGGGGCGTAGGATTCGTAATCCTCACGAACAGCGACAATGGGGAAAACCTCTTCGAGAAGGTGCTGAAGGAAGAGATATTACCCTTGCTGATTATGGAAAAGATTCTTCGAATCCTCATTCCCGTTTTGATCCTGGCATTTCTGATAGTCGCCATATTCTTCATCAAAAGCCTGGCTTCTCACCGGCAGCTTTGGCAGAAGAAGCACGAGATTCAAGGAGCTCCATGATGATGATCGTGAAATCAGGAATTCTTACATCCGTTTTGATCTTCACGTACCGAAACAAGATAGGGGTGCGGCAATAGCATGCGTAAGGAGGCATCCTATGAAACGACAAATTTCCATCCTTTTGCACCTTTTTCTTCTGCTGGCATTGAGTGCTTGCGGGATAATCAAGACCAGTCCGTCCCCGATGCCCAGCCCTATAGTAACACCCATGCCTTCAGGGATGGTGGATGTTGGAGGATATGAGCTTTATTACGAGTGCTCCGGTCAGGGCAGCCCGACGGTGATCCTGGAAAACGGCGGCGGGGGCGTTATGTCCGACTGGGCCAATGTGTCCGATGGCATCAAGAACACCATCCGGGTCTGCATGTACGACCGGGCCAATCTCGGCCGGAGCGACAGCGTCAGCGGCACACGGACTCTCTATGATATGACCCGCGATCTGAAAGTTCTTCTTGAGAATGCGCACATTGGTGGGCCCTACATCCTGGTGGGATGGTCCTTTGGCGGCATGCTCGTGCGCATATTTGCACACCAACACCCGGAAGATGTAGTGGGCGTCATGCTTCTGGATTCAGCCCACCTGGATATGGGGGACCGCTTCCTGGCTTGTTTGCCCCCTGAATTTGAGGGTGAGCCGGAGAACGTCCAGTTCGTGCGCCAGTATGCCGCCTGGGTATCGGACTCCTCGAAGGGGTCGCCCTTCACGAGCGGTGAAGGGATGGGGTGGGATACCCGGACGAACAACCAGCAGGCTCGGGACGTCGAAACACTCGGTAATCTCCCGCTGGTGGTTATCAGCCAGGCCCCCAACATTCCCGGTCTGGGCCTGCCTCTATTTACTTCCAAGGGGCACCTGCCAGCGGAAATTGACGCCTGCTTGCAGCAAACCTGGCAGGACATGCAGGGCGAGCTGGCCGGATTGTCTTCCAAAACCACACGGCTGACCGCGCCAGGTGGTCACATGTTCCCCATTGAGCAACCGGAGTTGGTTGTGAATGCCATTATCGATTTGATTGAACAAAACCGCTAGTCAAAATAGGTCCATGTCTTCCGTTTTGATCCGTATGCTTCAGTCACGAGGATTTCTAATGCAAGAAGGCTTTTCGATGGACTCTCCACGGTTGCATTTGCGATCGCCATCTTTATCCTTGTTCGCAGTAAGCGAACAATAAAACCTTGAAAGGAGTTTGACATGAATACCTCACAAATTCTCATTGCAGTATCCATCCTGGCATTGGCGGTTGTTGCCTTCCTTGTTTTCTTTGTGAGCAAGAACAGAAAGGAAAACAGACTCACGCCATTGGCCGGCCTTGCTCTTACATGTACGGCATTAGGAGTTGTTTTTAGTGAAGACAAATTGATCGGCTATGGCTTGATGGGTGTTGGCGTGCTTCTCGCCGTTGTTGACATGGTTATCCGATCAAAGCAGAAATAAACCAACTGAACGAAAAGAAAGGAAAGAATATGAAGAAGATTGTTCTTGCAACCAAACGCCGCTGGAACTGGAAAGTATTCCTTGTGCTGGCCGGGTTGATCGTTCCAGCGGCATTTGCCATTCTGCCCTATTCCATCCATCTCCAGAATGCAGCCAACCAACAGAATATCACTGCCAGATCTGGATGGGAGATCATTGTGATCAATACGCTGGTGAACAGCCTGTTGATCGTAATCCTGGGAGGAATCGGTCTGGCGCTGGCAAATCGTATTGGGCTTGGAATGCCGTTTGTGGAGGGGTGGGTCAAGCGCGAACCCGTTCCATCCCGTTTCCGCAATGCTACCGCCGTTGCCTGGATCACGGCAGTGGGCTTTGTCCTGTTGATCTTGTTCCTGCAAAGCATGGTTTTTGAACCACCAATGAAAGCCATGTTTGGTGAATTGGGCATTGAGATTCCAGCAGAAGCCTCTCCAGCGCCTCTTTATGGATTTCTGGCCGCGATCTCTGCTGGAATTACAGAAGAGACTCTCTTTCGGCTGTTTGGTTTGTCCCTGCTGGCATGGCTCGGCGGGTTGCTTTTCCATGACCCCGAGGGACGACCAAAACCCGTTGTGTTGTGGACCGCGAATGTCCTCTTTGCCCTGGCCTTTGGCGCGGCGCATCTGCAAACTGCGGCTGCCATCGGATGGCCCATCAACGCTTTGGTCATCACCCGTACGATTGTCTTGAACGGCCTTGGCGGTCTGGCATTCGGCTGGTTGTTCTGGACGTTTGGGCTGGAAAGCGCCATGCTGGCGCACTTCTTTGCCGATGTCATTCTTCACGCGTTGATCCCCTTTACCACAACGCTGCAAGATGAGACAGGCAGGATGCTTGCAACTGCTGGTGTGGTGGTTGCCGTCCTATTGATCCTTGTATGGGCGTGGAGGACTCTGATCACGAAGCAACCGTGGGCGGACTCCGAAATCTCCTGATTTCGGGATCTCGCCGGCGACAGAGTTGTCGGACTCCGGTTACTAGAGTCACAGATACCACGTACCAACAGCAAATTGAAAGGAGTTTGAAATGACTAATAACGAACGCAAGTACCCCAAAGGCTATTGGATGAGTATCGGCATCGGCATTGGCGTTGCAATCGGCGTGGCGATGGGTCCGATCTTCGACAATTTCGGGGTGGGCATCGGCATCGGAATTGCCATCGGCTCGGGCATCGGCGCCTCGCTGGAGCGGAAGAATAAGGACAACATTCGTCCGCTTACAGAGCAGGAGCAGAAGCGGCAGAAATTGGGCGTTGTCATTGGTTTGGCATCCGTCGGTGTCTTGCTACTAGCTCTCATCATTGCTTACTTCCTTGCAGGCAGATGACCTGAATTAAGGACATATAAAATGAGCACCGGGCGAAAGCGCCTCACGAACGATATCCCAACACCGGTTGCGGTGGCCTTATACGAAGCATATGGGGTGCCTCAAAAGTGATCAGGATGCTCCAACCTCATTCATACGAAAGGTTTGACCTATGTCAGCGAAGGTTTCCCAACCATCTACCATAAGCATCCGGCGCGAATCTGAAAGCGGCTATCCTCATCTTAGGGGTGTGTACATTGATACTTATTTTGGCAACAGGGATTGTCTCTCTTTTCGAAGACCCTGATCTTTTCCTTTTCATCAACTATTTCAGCGATATCAGGGTGACACCTGCCTGGCCGCAGATCGGTTCGTTTCTAACCCTGGCACCTTGATCAGGAAAGACTAAGGAAGGATTCAAATGAATAAACTAACCAGTTGGATCATACGTCATCAAATCGTAGTATTCTTCATCCTAACCTTCGCGATCACTTGGGGAATTGGCGCATTTGCCATTTTCTTCCCCGTACAATTCCGCGCCCTCTTCGGCGGGATCTCGGAAACCCACCCTCTTTACTACATTGCCGTGGCCGCGCCGACCATCTCAGCCATCCTGCTGGCGCTGGCCTGGGAAGGCTTGCACGGGTTGGGTGATCTTTTCAAGCGTCTCCTGCGTTGGCGCTTCGGCCTCCACTGGTATGCCCTGGTGTTGGTCGGGCTGCCTGTGCTTGGCTGGCTGATTACCCGCATCACCGGCTCCCAACCATTGAAAGATATCCACACCCCGGCCTTGCTCCTGGCGCTGCTGTTCAACCTGCTGGTCACCGGCCCGCTGGGAGAGGAGCTGGGCTGGCGCGGCTATGCACTGCCGCGCCTGCTTCAACGCTTCAGCCCCTTCAAGGCCAGCCTGATCCTGGGCCTCATCTGGGGCATCTGGCACCTGCCATCCTTTTACGTTTCTGCAATGGTGCAGGCCCGGCTTTCCCTGCCGCTCTTTCTGCTGAATGCCCTGTGTCTGTCCTTCCTGGCAAGCTGGCTCTTCATGAACACCGGTGGGAGTGTCCTGATTACCGTTTTACTGCACTACATGGTGAACTTCTGTGTCTCCGTGCTGGGTGTTCCCCTCCCCGCCTTCACCGCACTCATGTTGGCAGCAGTCATAGCGGTGGTGACCCTGGATAAAAGGGTCGGTTGGTTCTGGGAGCCATCCATCTTGGATGCCAAATTCATCCGCAACAAAAGAAAGGAAGCGGTCTCGTGAACAGGCTGACGCACTGGATCAAAGGCCACCAGGTCATTGCCTTCTTCATTATCACTTTCGCCATCACCTGGGGGTTGGGCTTCTCTTACATCGGGTTTTACAAGGGCATGTTCTTGCTTTTGCCCGTTGGGTGTTGTCGCCACCTGTGGACCGGCATTGGCGGGGATCATCGTCACTGCAATCACAAACTCCCAGCCCAGGCAGGGAACACGCAAAGCTTTCTGGATCGCCTTTCTGGTCGCCTGGGTTGTATCTGCGCTGGTATTCCTTGCCCACAACACCTTCATCAACCATGCCCCGCTGAATCCCGTTATGATCGTCTTTGCCATTGTTTCGGTGCTGCCGGTCGCTTTCGTGATCAGCATGGTCCGCTCCCGCCTCCCGGCTGTGAAGCGCTACCTGGCCTCGTTGGTTCGGTTGCGCGGTGTCTGGGGCTGGTCGCTGCTGGCATTGTTATTGACGCCGGCATTGGTCTTGCTTTCAATCCTGGTCAGCAGCCTGCTCGGCCGGCAGTCGGTGACAATCCGTCCTTTCCAGGGAATCAGCCTGACGTTGGTCGGCCTGGTCGCCGTTAAATTCCTGTACCAGCTTTTCTTTTTCAACGCCACCGGGGAAGAAGCCGGCTGGCGCGGCTTTGCCCTGCCCAGGATGCAGTCCAGGATGAGTCCCCTCGTGGCCTGTTTGATCATGAATATATTCTGGATACTTTGGCACGCATTTCTGTGGAAAGCTGAAGGGAGACCGGTTTCTTCCCCCGGTTTTTGGGGAACGACATATCTGCAGGATCTACCAGCCACGATACTCATCACCTGGTTCTATAACCGCAGCAAAGGCAGCATTTTGGTGGCCGGCATCGCCCACGCGGCTGCCAACACAGTCTTTGCGTTTTTACCCGACCTGGACTGGACGGTTTTCACCTCGACGGTTGGGGTTGCCACACTGGTAATGATCCTGGCAGACAGGATGTGGAAGAGGCTGCCTTCCAATCACCCGGCGGTGTATCGCGCGCCGGCGCTGGATGGCTGAAGATCAATAACAATATTATGGAGATAAAGAAGGAAGAGGTATAAACAATGGAATCCCCAAATGATAATGTCCGGACGAAAAAGAGAAAATTTCGGCTTTGCGAGCGTCCTTGGCTGAGTCTTCTGGCTGTAGTGTTGGCTACAGTACTGTCAGTAATCCTGGCGAACAAATTGGTCTTATTGATCGGATTGTCGCTCAACTCGCCTGCCGGCCAGTTCGCCAATGATCTATCGTTTCAAATCCTGACGGTATTTTTATTCGTACCTTTCGTTCTGCGCCTCCCCAAGGGGAAAAGAACGTTCAGGCAGTATCTGGATGATATCGGGTTGAGTAGATTGCAACCGTTCCTCCGGCTCGTGTTACTGGGACTCTCCTGCTACCTGATCCTGGCGCTATCCCAAGGAGCCGCATCCTTTGTGTACCGTCTCTCTGAAGGCTTACCCATAAACGGAAGCTTTATCCGTCAGGTCTTTGACATCTCAGGAGACCTGCCTCCCCGTTCGCTAAGTCTGCTTACCTCCTTCCCATCCATTTTTGAGGAGGTGGCCTTCAGGGGCATCGTCTTGACCGTTTTTCTGAGCAAGTATTCAGAACGCAAATCGATCATCTTTTCAGCGCTAGGTTTTGGACTAATGCACTTGCTCAACCTTGCAAATGGTGCTGATTTGGTTTGGGTGGTGGGGCAGGTCGTCTGGGCTTTTATCATTGGATTGTTTTACGGATACGTGTTTATCAGGACGCGCAGTCTTCTACCCCCAATGATCGTTCACTATTTTGGCAATGTATTCATCGGTTCGTTGGTTGGCTACATACAGGCCAGGGCTTCAATCGAGATTCAGGTCGTATATGGCGTGATATTCTCGCTTGGAATTGTCCCGGTAATCTTCATGATTTTGTGGACAAGATTCTTCTCCTCAAGGTGGCTGCCCGCCAGTGCCGATCATGGTCGACTGCTTGTGAAAGAAACTGCCGTACGACCATCCAGCTTATAAAGTAACATTGTCGAGTTAGTGAGAGAAATGAAAAACATGCCTGCTCGAATACGCAGCAAGAAGCGCAGACCCTTGGTCATCGCTGGGATCCTCCTTGGAATATTGACCCTCTGCATCGTCCTGATCTGGCCTGCCGCACCGCTTTGGGCGCGCCTGGGCCTGAAACCTTTCTGCCTCCAGGGTGATTGGCCTCACCTCCAGATCGTTTCCTGTCCGGGGTCAACGGAAGCACCTGCAGCCAGCGTTCCCCGTCCGCTGCCCACATTGGGTGACGAGGGGCCCATTCCGCTGATTGTGGATGACGACGGCAGTCCCGACGGCATGATAGCGCTCCTGTATTTTTTGAAAAATCCGCTCTTCGAGGTCCGGGCGGTCACGATCTCCTGCGGCGAAGCCCATCCGGAAGTGTTCGCGCAGCATCTCCAACGGCTCCTGGCAGGGCTTGGAAAAGCAGATATCCCTGTCGGCGTCGGCCGTTCCACGCCACTGGAAGGGAATAACGCCTTTCCTGCATCCTGGCGCCAGGCCAGCGATGATTTCTGGGGTATCCAGTACCCGCAGGGAACCGTGTTGCAGCAGCCTGCGTCAGCGGCGGAACTCATCGTGGAAACAATTAACAGCTCGACCAGCCCGGTGACGATCTTCCTCAGCGGCACTCATACCAACATGGCTGAGGCCCTGCGGCTTGACCCGGGCATTAAGAAAAACATCCGCACAGTCCAGGTGATGGGCGGAGCCATCCGCGTCCCCGGCAATATCAAGAGCGATTCGCCGGAGATCGACAACCAGGTTGCCGAATGGAACCTCTGGGTGGACCCTGTAGCCGCAGCCGAAGTCATCGCTTCCGGCCTGCCAGTTCACTTGGTGCCACTGGATGCCACGGACCGGGTACTCTGGAGCACGGCGGATGCGCAAAGCTGGATCTCTTCCGGATCACCTGAAAATATCCTGGCCGGGAAGCTCCTCCAATCGATGCTTGATTCCTGGTCGGTGAAACAGGCCTACGTCTGGGACCTGGTGGCAGCGCTCAACGCCACCGACCCGTCGCTCTGCCCCCAGGTCCGGCTTGCCATGGATGTCCGGCTCACGCCCGGACCGGACCAGGGTCAAACCGTGGTCAGCGACCTGGGTCATCCAATCCGCGCCTGCCTTGTTCCCGACCGGGAACAGATGAAATCCATGGCTGCCGCCGTTCTGGGGCGCTGAAGCCATATCCGTTGAAAGTAAGTTCTCAATGAAAGGAGTTCAACATGTCCGCAAAATATCGTGTCCATCGTTTTGATCTCAGCATGACTAAGGATCAGGCCAAACTGGAGCTGTTCCTGAACAGCCTGGAAGGCGAGATCATTGCCATCATCCCCAATGTGGCCCTGAGTGTGTTCTGGATTCACAAGGTGGATTTCCTGCTGATCGTGGAGAAAGTAGCGTAAATATCGTTTCGTGAAAATGAAGATCGACAGTTAGAAACAATCTACGCACTAATCCCTTTTGACAGCCTTTGAGGTGAAAAGGCTGGTCCTCCCCTCCACCTTGCCATGCATGCCCGCAAGGAAAGGGCTGGTCATCCCTGAGACCCTGCCAGTTGGTCTTGTCTCAAGAAGCATAACAACAATCGATGAAGACAAATCAAGAACACCAAACCCATCTCCCGATCAGAGGCAGCCTCTCTTTCGTATATGCCGCCTCTTTCCTCACTTGCATGTTAATGGCGGGGGTCTCCATCGCCGGCATACAATATCGGGATCTTATTTACCCGACAGAGAACCAAGTCCGGTCATTCGTTCCCAATGACGTAGTCAATCTTGGCATCGGGTTGCCGGTACTGCTCGGATCCATGTACCTGGCATGGCGCGGGAAGTGGGCCGGTCCACTCTGCTGGATTGGGGCGCTCTTTTTCGTGTTTTACAATTACACGGCATATGTCTTTGCCATGCCTATCAACTGGGCATTCCTGGTACACCTCCTCCTGGCAACCTTGAGCGCGTATACACTCATTGGACTGGTCGCCAATATCGATGCAAACCTTGTACAGCAAAGGCTTGAAAGGGCCGTGCCAGAGAAACTCGCCGGGGGAGTCCTGGCGGTGCTGGGGCTGCTTTTCCTTTTACGAGTTATGGCTGTCATCATCAATGCTCTTACGCATGGGGCAGTGGTGGCTGAAACAGATCTGGCAGTTAACATCTCAGATTTTCTGACCTCCCCCGCATGGGTCATTGGCGGCATTTTGCTCTGGCGACGCAAAGGACTGGGGTACGTGACTGGCCTGGGGCTCCTCCTTCAAGGCAGCATGCAGTTTGTTGCCCTGGCCATTTATTTGATCGTGCGGTCGTTTCTGACAGCGACGTCATTTCCCATCCTGGATGCCATGGTGGTAATGTCCATGGGATTCTTTTGTTTCATTCCATTTGGCCTGTTTTTCCGAGGGGTTGTTTCAAGGCAGACGCCCACAGAAGGAAAACGTCGTGTTTAAAAGCCAAATGTCGTCCGAATGTCGCCCACACGCCGTTGTGATTCAGAGCAGGTTCCCTATAATGGGGATCAAATTCTGAAAGGAGTAAACCATGAACCAACCTGACCTCGGACTCAAAGTTTCGGACCTGCGACAGCAAAAAGGGCTGACGCAGGAGTAGCTGGCTGAACTGTGTGAAGTCAGCCCGCGTACCATCCAGCGCATAGAAAGCGGCGAAGTGGATCCGCGTGCCTACACCCTGCAGTGCCTGGGCAAAGCCCTCGAATTTGACTTCGGCGAGGAGAACACTTCCAACGAGAATCTCTGGCTGGCTGTCCTGCACCTCAGCAGCATATTCAGCATCCCCGTCCTGCCTTTGCTGCTGTGGTCGTGGAAGAAAAATCAATCCTGCAAGATCGATAAACAGGGGCGCCAGGTGCTCAACTTCCAGATCACCATGACGCTGTCCCTCTTTGCCGCTGCCTTTCTGCTCCTGCTGTTCCCCGCCGCGCTTATCCTGGTGGGCCAGGGAACCGTGCATGCATGGGAAAGTACTCCGGCCTTCATTATCCTGACAATTTGCCTGCCATTGCCCTTGATAGCCATCGGGATCTTCTGCACATACCAGGGCGTGGCCAACGCCATGCGGGCGCTATCAGACAGGCCCACTCGATATGCACTCAGCATCCCGTTTGTGCAATAATATATGGGAGGGGCAGCTGAGAATCATCCTGAGCCCGGCTGCCCCACAAAGAAGGAAATTTACATGGATCAAAAGGGTAATTTACAACTTACCGCACTTCAAGGGTATCTGGACGGTTTGGAAACCCAGGATGAATTCTCCGGCAGTGTCCTGGTCGCTAAAAACGGCACTCCAATATTTCGTCACGCCTGCGGCCTTGCCAGCAAGAGCTTCAACGTCCCGAACCGGATTGACACAAAGTTCAATCTGGGTTCCATGAACAAGATGTTCACAGGTGTCGCCATCTGCCAGCTTGCCGAGGATCACAAGTTGGATTTCAATGATTTTGTGGGTCAGCATATCCCCGACTACCCCAATCCGACTGTTGCGCAGCGTGTCACCATCCATCAACTTCTGACACACACCTCCGGCATGGGAAGTTTTTGGAATGAGCGCTTTGTCTCAACCTCCAAAGAACGCTTCAAGCAAGTTCGGGAGTTCTTTCCTTTGTTCGTTGACGATCTCCTGGCATTTGAGCCTGGAGAGGGCTATCAATACAGCAATGCAGGCTATGTACTCTTGGGGGCGATCATCGAAGACAGTTCCGGGCAAAACTACTTTGATTATGTCCGCGAGCATATTTATGCACCTGCCCACATGCTGAACACGGATGCTTATGAAATGGATTACGATACTCCCAACCTGGCGATCGGATATACCAGGGAAGGCGGCAATAACCGCCTTCATAACAATCTTTACCTGCATGTCGTGAAAGGCGGTCCATCCGGAGGCGGGTTCTCTACCGTTGAGGACCTGCTTAATTTCGATATTGCAATTCGCAGCAGCAGATTGCTGTCCCCCGAGTACACCCGCTTGCTTCTTTCCGGGAAAGTGCCGACCGATACGCCTGGTATCCAATATGCTTACGGTTTTTTTGAGAGGCGCTTGAACAATATCCACAGCGTTGGACACAGCGGCGGCTTCCAAGGGATCAGCAGTTCCCTGCGGATGTACCTGGAGATTGGTTATACTATCACGGTCATGTCTAACTATGACCCGCCAGTTGCCAACCAGGTTACGGATTGGATTGAAGAATATCTGCTTCGTCCTTTGGGATAACATTTATGCGGCGTGAGTTCGGTTTTTGGAAAGGTCGCTACCGAGGTGTACTTATATTTGCTTGGCTGGACCGCAATAAAAGCTAAGCAACCACCCAAATCAGGATATAGTTAATGGTCCGCAATCATTACAAGGTATTTTCCGCAGGCGTTATCGCCGGTTTGAGCATTCCAAACCGCCTCGTTCGCTCGGCCACCTGGGATCCATCCATTCTGACTTCGCGCCAGATGACGGACGAGGTATTGGATCTATATCGTAATCTTGCCCTGGGCGGAGTTGGGACAATCATTACCGGTGGCTTTCCGGTCTACCGGGAGCGTTTTCCCGGGGAAGATTCGGAACAACCAGTCCGCTTATATGCAGATTTGCGCGTGAACGGCTTGGAGGAAATGGCCCAAGTTGTCCATCGGGCGCGTCCAGACTGCAAGATCATTGCCCAATTGGAGGTAGGTTATCTGAACGTGGGCCCGTCCTCCATGCCGTCCCCCTTTTCCAATCAGCCGGTTAGGGCGCTCTCGCAGGAGGAAATCGAACAAGTTGTGACTTGTTTCGTGGATGCCATTTCCGACATGCGGGCATCTGGTTTTGACGGCGTCCAGCTTCACGCCGCCCATGGCGGCTTGCTCAGCCGGTTCCTTTCTCCTTGCACCAACCAGCGCCAGGACAATTTCGGGGGCACGCTGGAGAAACGGTCGCATGTCGTGAGGAAGATTATTATTAGAGCCAGAAAATGGGTGGGGAATTTCCCCATCCTTATCAAAATGAATTGCACCGATTACTTGGTGGGTGGGGTGGACATCGAAAACTTCCCGGCGCTTGCTCAGGAAATGGTGCGGGCGGGTGTGGACGCCATCGAAATCAGCGGTGGCATGTGGGAGTGTCTTTTCCGGCCGCAGGAAGAGTTGGGCTTCCGCCCGGTGCCTGCTCCCGAGTCGCACACGCGCATCCGCAAACTCGAACAGCAAAGTTACTTCCTGGGCTATGCCAAAGAATTGGATTTGACCGTCCCAATCATCCTGGTCGGAGGAAATCGGGATATTGAAAACTTGGAAGCAATCCTGCAGGCTGGCAAGGTCGATTTCATCGCATTGTGCCGCCCGTTTATTCGCGAGCCGGATCTGCCCAATCGCTGGTTGGCAGGCATCGGCAGCCGCTTGCCGGAATGTGTTTCGTGCAACTCGTGCATTTTCGCCATGATTGTTCATCCAGGTAAACCCGAACCTGGGTTGGTGACTTGCATTTGAGCCATCTTGACCCCACCTTGAGTTCTTTCACGCCCTTTTTGCCACATCCTTGATGAAATTCTCTGTACAATGCCAATGTTGTTGGTGTTTTGTAGGAGTGACGTCAAAGGATGAAAACAAGGAAGATTTCCAAAGGTTGGAAGATCCTCATCCAGGTACTTCCGCTGGCAGGTGCGGCTGTCACTGTTTTCCTGCCGCTTCAGCGCCTGGGACAACAATTCGCCGTGCTGATCGTCCTGATCTGGATCCAGGTATTCTTCCTCTTCGAAGTGTTCCAGGTCGGCAAATAATCCGGAAGGTTGCAGCAATGATTCGAATATTGGTAATCGACGACGAACGCCCCATCCGGCGTTTCCTGAACGCTTCACTGAGCTGGCAATACACCGTCCTGGAAGCCAGCACCGGGGAGGAAGCCTTGAGAATGGCCGTCTTCGGCCGCCCCGATGTCATCCTCCTGGACCTGGGCTTGCCCGATATGGATGGTCTGGAGGTCACCCGCCGCCTGCGCGAGTGGACCCAGGTCCCAATCATCATCGTCTCGGTGCGCGAGCAGGAAGAAGACAAGATCGCCGCCCTGGATGCCGGCGCCGACGACTACCTCACCAAGCCTTTCAGCGTTGGTGAGCTGACTGCCCGCATCCGTGCCGCCCTGCGCCGCATCGCCCAACCCGAGTCAGAGCCGGTTTTCCAGAGCAACGACCTGCAAGTCGATCTGGCCCGCCGCAACGTGCTTGCGCGCGGCCAACCCATCAGCCTGACGCCGACCGAATATGATCTCTTGCGCCTGCTGGTCCAGCACGCCGGCAAGGTTCTCACCCATTCCCAGTTGGTCAAAGCCCTTTGGGGTAACCAAAGCGCCGACTCTGAGGAAGATTCGCACCTTCTGCGGGTCAATGTCAGCAACCTGCGCCGCAAGCTCGAAGCCGATCCCTCCCGGCCGCGTCACATCGTCACTGAACCGGGTGTTGGCTACCGGCTGGTTACTGCCTGAACCATCTCATCCACATGTCGTTGCGAGTAAATCCACAGCGTACGACATTTCTCTATCCACAATGACACTCGCAATCTTCAACGCGATGTCATTGCGAGCGCACTCCGCGAAGCAATCGCCTCCCTAAATGTGGGATTGTTTCCAGCTAAAAATGCCACTCGCAATCATCAACGCTTTGTCATTGCGAGCGCACTCCGCGAAGCAATCTCCTCCCTAAATGTGGGATTGTTTCCAGCAAAAATGCCACTCGCAATGTACATTTCTTCTAAGGAAAAGTATGTTTTTTTCAATAGCTTTATTAATCGTGATTATCTACCTTGCCTTTCGCCTGGCCCCGGTGGAAAAAAAGGAACACGCCGCCATCCATGGTGCCGGCCAGATCGGATTATTGGCCGCAGTGGCTTTGTTCGGCGTGGATTATTTCACCTCCTATTTTTATGCAACCGGTGAAATGATGAGTGCCTTGCATCCGTACAATTTGCAGAAATATGCCTTCATCGCTGTCCTGTTCATCGCCATCGCCAACGCCGTCTTTGGCATCCTGTACATGTATTCCTTGGGCGTTTTCAATGAGGGCGGTGGATCCTATACAGCCTCGATGCGCTACCTCGCGCCCGGCTTGAGCCTGGTCGTGGCAGTCGTTTTGCTGCAGGATTACATCTTTACCATCGTGGTCTCCAGCCTCTCTGGGGTGGATCAACTGCTCTCTCTGACCAATTCCTACAATATCGCCTGGATCATCCGCGTGGGGCTTGGTGTGGGGTTGGTGACCATTACCTGGTTTTTGACCATTCGTGGGCGCGGTGAATCGGCCCGCGTGGTTTTTACGATGCTTGGCATTTTTATATTCCTTACGATCGCCATGTCAGTCGGCCTGTTTCTCGCCAAAGGAAATGGCGCGGCAGTGCTCCCCTATACTGCTCCAGCGGTAACGCCGACCATCTGGCGAGCCCTGTATCATATGCTGACTGCTTCCATGAAAGGCCTGGTCGCCTTGAGCGGATTGGAAGCCATGTCCAACGGTATTCAGTTCGTCGTCCACGAAGATTTCACCCTGGTCAAATGGGGTAAGCAGCATTTACCGCGCCTGGCAGGTCTTTGGAATTTTTACAGCGGTAAATCCGGGATCGGCAGAATGGTACAGACCTCATTCCTGTTCTATGGAGGCATTACCACCGCATTCCTGACATATTTTGCGATCCATTTCAATGCTTTCGATGGCGTGGCCGGACGTTCCCTGGTGGCCAACTTATCCTTTATCGCTTTCAGCCAGATCCCCGGAGGCATCATTTTGTATTGGGCCTATCAGATCCTGGCGGTGGGTTTACTGGCGGCCGCCTCCATGACCGCATTCCAGGATTTACAGGCCACGGAATGGCGGGATGTGGCCATCGGAGAGATCCCGGAAATCATAGTCTATCGCGACAAACGCGGCACTTTCACGCGTTCGGTCACGATCGCTTTTATCGTGGTTATCATCATCACATTTGTCATACGCGGCAAGACCGCGCTGGGCATTCCCTATTATGGGATCGGTGTGTTCATGCCAATCATGATGATGGGGTTTGCCGTCCGTCAGCATATTTTGAAAATCTACCCGAAAAGCGCCAAGCGTTTTTGGGGAGCCCTGGGAGCCGGTTTTGCTGCCGTACTTTCCGGCATCGTATTTATCGGACAGATCGTTGGCAAGTGGACCGAAGGCGGCTGGATCGTCCTGATCTCGTTCAGCATCCTGGCGTTGACGGCCAACCTGGTCCTGATCTCCCCCATCGGCCGCCGCGAGCCAAAACAGATCCACCGCATCGTACGCGAAAAAGCGCGCGTTCAGGGTGCCATGGCTTCCATCGTGGAATGGCAGTCTCTCAAAATGCAGGAGTACAGATATGCCCTGCTGGTGGGTATCGCCCGCTTCTGGCGGTTATTTGGGATCAACCGCCCTGTCCGCTATGATCCGCCCGCCCCCGCCGGGAATTACGATCATGCCCTGCACGTCGATCATCCGGACGCACCTTCACTGCTCGATCAATATCTTGGCAATCATCCCCATGGTCCCCGCCTGGGTGGCCACCCCCTGCAGACTGCCCCTGGCAATGCGGAAGGCAAAGTCGAATAACCAGGATTGTTGCGCCGGAAATTGAGAAGCTTGCCGGCACCTGTCGACAGGCTTTTTAATTTCCTTTTGGAAGCAATCCTCGTGAAGTTTGATGTCTTCTTGATGATTTCAGCCGCATTGTTGTGTCGAATTTGACAGGAAAATGTGTATATTCATAGCGGAGAAAATGGGATTGATCCCGGAGGAATCCGATGACTGACCTTTTATATATTGTGACTGACCGTCATTTTTCTGGCCGTAACCTGGGGGTTCGTCATTCTTTGTCAGAGGCTGATGGAGAATAAGAAATGAACGCGCTTTATATTTTTACCGGTTTGATCACACTGGCCCTATTCATTTACCTTGTGATCGCTCTTCTAAAACCGGAGTGGTTCGAATGAACATCTTCAGTTGGCTGCAGCTCATCTTTTACATGGTTGTCTTGATCGCCCTGGCCAGGCCGCTCGGTACCTTTATGGCCAGGGTTTACCAGGGCGAACGGACCTTCCTCGACCCCGTCATGCGACCCGTCGAGAGGGTCATTTACCGCCTTTCCGGCATCAAGGCCGGCGAGGAGATGAACTGGAAAGTCTACGCAATTGCAATGCTGCTCTTCAATGTCCTGGGACTTCTGGTCGTGTATCTTCTGCAGCGCTTCCAGGGCTTCCTGCCTCTCAATCCCCAGGGCTTTGCGGCGGTCACACCTGATTCATCCTGGAATACAGCTGTCAGTTTTGCCACCAACACCAACTGGCAGGGCTACGGCGGCGAAACGACCTTGAGCTACCTTACCCAGATGCTTGGCATGACCGTCCAGAACTTTGTCTCGGCCGCCACTGGGATGGCCATCGTCATCGCCATGATCCGCGGGATTTCCCGTCACACAGCCAGGACCATCGGCAATTTCTGGGTGGACTTGACCCGCTCGGTCTTGTATATTCTCTTACCCATCGCATTCGTCCTGGCCTTGGTGCTTGTCTCGCAGGGTGTGGTGCAGACCTTTAGCCAGTTCAAGACGGCTGCACTCTTGCAGCCTGCTGCCGGCTCCAGCGGGAGTGCGGTCACGCAGCAGGTCATCGCCGTTGGACCGGCCGCTTCGCAAATCGCCATCAAGCAGCTTGGCACCAACGGCGGCGGCTTCTTCAATGCCAACTCTGCCCACCCGTTCGAGAACCCGACACCCCTCTCCAATTTCCTGGAAATGCTCTCCATCCTGCTCATCCCTGCCGCACTGTGTTACTCCTTTGGAAAAATGGTCGGGGACACGCGCCAGGGTTGGGCCATCCTGGCGGCCATGACGATCATCTTCGTAATATTATTATCGGTGACGGTCTGGGCGGAAGGGACCGGCAACCCGGCCATCGCTTCGCTGGGTGTGGATATCAAACAATCCAACCTCAACCCGGGTGGGAACATGGAAGGCAAGGAGCTGCGCTTCGGCGTGGCCAATTCGGCCCTGTGGGCAACCGCCACGACTGCCGCTTCCAACGGTTCGGTAAACTCGATGCACGACTCGAACATGCCGCTGGGTGGAATGATCCCCATGTGGTTGATCCACCTGGGTGAGGTGATCTACGGCGGGGTCGGCTCCGGGCTTTACGGCATGCTGGCCTTCGTCATTGTCGCCGTTTTCGTGGCCGGGTTGATGGTGGGGCGCACACCCGAATACCTGGGCAAGAAGATCGAAGCCTATGAAATGAAGATGGCCTCGCTGATCTTGCTCATCCCGGTCTTCACTGCCCTGGTGGGTACTGCCATCGGTGTGATGACAACGCCCGGCCGCGCCGGAGTTCTTAACCCCGGCCCGCACGGTTTCAGCGAGATCCTGTATGCCTTCTCTTCCGCAACTGGCAACAATGGCAGCGCCTTTGCCGGGCTGAGTGTGAACACACCCTTCTATAACACCGCCCTGGGCATGATTATGTTCATCGCCCGTTACTGGCTGGCCATCCCCGCCCTGGCGATCGGTGGCTCGTTGGCACTCAAAAAGAAGGTTCCGTCCGGGGCCGGGACACTCGCCACGCACACACCGCTCTTTGTCTTCTGGCTGATCGCGGTCGTCATCATTGTCGGGGCGTTGGGCTTCCTGCCCGCCCTGGCATTGGGACCCATCGTCGAACATTTGATGATCTTTCATTAGTCAACTAAGCCAACCGTAGTAACGACTTTAGTCGTTCCTACCCACTAATATAGGTTACAGCTATGACTACGCAATTTACAAAACCGACCTCTTTTCGGCGGGAACTGTACCAGCGCGCCATCCTCGATTCCTTTGTCAAGCTTGACCCACGCCGCATGCTGCGCAACCCGGTCATGTTCGTGGTTGAAGTCGGCAGCCTGCTCACAACTGTCTTGTGGATTCAGGCCATTTTTGGCAAGGGCGAAGCCTCCGCCGGTTTCGTCGGCGGGGTGGCCCTGTGGCTTTGGTTCACCGTCCTGTTCGCCAACTTTTCCGAAGCCCTGGCGGAAGGGCGCGGCAAAGCCCAGGCCGAGGCGCTCCGCAAGACCCGCCAGACCACCCAGGCCAGGAAACTATCCCGTCCGGACCGCCAGGCCAAATACGAATTGGTCGCCTCGACGGCTTTGCGTAAGAATGACGTCTTCCTGGTGGAAGCCGGCGATATTCTGCCCGTGGACGGCGAGATCATCGCAGGCATCGCCTCGGTGGATGAGAGCGCCGTCACCGGCGAGAGTGCGCCTGTCATCCGCGAATCCGGTGGAGACCGCAGCGCAGTCACCGGCGGGACGCGCCTGCTCTCCGACTGGCTCATCGTACGCGTCACTGCCGACCCTGGCGAGGGCTTCCTTGATCGCATGATCAGCCTGGTGGAAGGCGCCAAACGCCAGAAGACACCCAACGAGATTGCCCTGGATATCCTGCTGGCCGGTTTCACCCTCATCTTCCTGATCGTCTGTGCCACGCTGCTGCCTTATTCAATTTACAGCGTGCACACGGTCGGTCACGGGTTGCCCATCACCATCACGGTGCTGGTGGCCCTGCTGGTCTGCCTGATTCCGACCACCATCGGCGGGCTGCTCTCGGCCATCGGCATCGCCGGCATGGATCGCATGATCCAGCATAACGTCATCGCCATGTCCGGCCGGGCAGTCGAAGCGGCCGGGGATGTGGACGTTCTGCTGCTCGACAAGACCGGCACGATTACCCTGGGCAATCGTCAGGCGGTCGAGTTGATCCCCGTCCAGGGCGTGCCTGCCCGTGATCTGGCCGAGGCCGCCCAATTGGCCTCCCTGGCCGACGAGACCCCCGAGGGGCGCTCGATCGTCGTGTTGGCCAAGGAAAAGTATGGCCTGCGTGGCCGGACAATGGGCTCCAGTGAAGAGGCCCCTCTCGGGATGCACTTCATTCCGTTCTCCGCCCAGACGCGTATGTCGGGTGTGGACTTCGACGGCACGTCCATCCGTAAGGGCGCGCCTGACTCCATGTACAACCTGCTCCAGGATAACGGTAATTCCATCCCGGCGGACTTGAAAACGACCGTTGAGCGTATCGCCCGTGGCGGCGGGACGCCGCTGGTGGTCATCCGCAATTCCGAAGCACTCGGCGTCGTCCACCTGAAGGATATCGTCAAGGGCGGGATCAAGGAACGCTTTTCCCAACTCCGCAGGATGGGTATCAAGACCATCATGATCACCGGTGACAACCCGCTCACCGCCGCAGCCATCGCCGCCGAGGCAGGCGTGGACGACTTCCTGGCCCAGGCCACTCCCGAGGCCAAGCTCAAGTTGATCCGCACCTCCCAGGCTGGCGGGCGTCTGGTCGCCATGACCGGCGACGGCACCAATGACGCCCCCGCCCTGGCCCAGGCGGACGTGGCCGTCGCCATGAACACCGGCACCCAGCCGGCGCGCGAGGCCGCCAACATGGTCGACCTGGATAGTAACCCCACCAAGCTGATTGAGATCGTCGAGATCGGCAAGCAGCTCCTGATGACGCGCGGCGCCTTGGCCACCTTCAGTATCGCCAATGATGTCTCCAAGTATTTCGCCATCATCCCGGCTGCCTTTGCCACCACCTATCCAGCCTTGGGCGTGCTGAACATCATGCGCCTGGCCACGCCGCAGAGCTCCATTCTCTCGGCAGTCATCTTCAACGCACTGATCATTATTGCTCTGATCCCACTGGCGCTCAAAGGTGTGCCCTACCGGGCCGTCGGAGCAGCCCGGTTGCTGCGTGACAATCTTCTAATCTACGGAGTCGGAGGCCTGATCGCCCCGTTCATTGGCATCAAGCTGATCGACCTGCTCCTGGTGGCACTCCACCTTACCTGACCAAGTGTCATTGCGAGCCTTCGATGCTTTCTCGAAGGCGAAGCAATCCTTTTTTCCATAGGCTGATCGCACTTAAAAAAGATGATACACAACCGGAGGTTCCCCATGAAACAAACTCGTTTTTCCCTCACTCTCCACTATCTCAGGAACAGCCTGCTGGCCATCCTGGCAGTCCTCGCCACCACCATCCCCTTGTTCCTGATCGGACGCGCCACCCTGGGGGAAGCTGTCATTGCCCTGGTGTACCTGGTGCCGGTGGTCTGGTCTGCCAATCGCTGGGGCCAGGTGCCCGGGATCGTTGCCGCACTGGTGGCTGCCCTGGCGTTTGACTTCCTTTTTATCCCGCCCTTCTACACTTTTACAGTGGGCAGCCTGGAAGGCTGGCTGGTGCTGGCCATTTTCCTGGGCGTTGCGATTGTCGTTGTCGACCGTATCCAGGCCAGCCTGACCAAGGCGCGTGAAGCCGTGTTCATGTACGAAATGAGTTCTGCCATCTGTGCCCAGCGCACACCGGAAGCCGTTGCCTATTCCGTCGCCAAACAAATCCAGCAATTGTTCCAGGCCTTGTTGGTCAACATTGTTTTTCACCCTGATAAGCAGTTGCCTGGTATTGTCATCAGCGTACCGGAGGACGGCGCGGTGAATGGCCGGCCCGACCGCGTTCTCCCAATTGTGAATTCCTGGGGTCTGGTTGGTGAAATACAGATCTGGCGCGGGCTTTATTCGGAATTGCCCGCGGAAGATGGCCGCTTGTTCCAGGACTTTGCCATGCAGACGGCGCGCGCCTTCGAACGCACCTATCAGTTCGACAAGGAAACGCAGCTAAAGAGTCCGTTGCCCCAAACAGGAATCTAAAGCTCCCAACACGATGATCACAAAGGAGCAAAAAGGTTGGGAATCCTTCCTTCGTGTCCCTTGGTGTCCGTCGTGGTGATTCTTTTCAAAGTAGAAGGAATAAATGCGCTCACAACTTCGACCAGCCTTAATGCTCTTGCTCATCTTCACACTCCTGACAGGCCTTATCTATCCGCTGGCTGTCACCGGCCTGGCCCAACTTGTTTTTCCCCTCCAGGCCAACGGCAGCCTGATCGTCCAGAACGGCCAGACGGTTGGCTCGACATTGATCGGACAGCCATTCGACGACCCAAGGTATTTCTGGGGACGGCTCTCTGCCACCAGCCCATACCCCTATAACGCGGCTGCATCCTCCGGCTCCAACCTCGGACCGACCAATCCCGCTTTGCTGGATGAAGTCAAGGCCCGCATCGCCGCCTTGAAAGCCGCCGACCCGGCCAACACCCAGCCCATTCCCGTCGACCTGGTAACCTCCTCAGGCTCCGGCCTCGACCCCGATATCAGCATCGCCGCGGCCCTCTACCAGCTTCCGCGTGTCGCAAAAGCGCGCCGCCTGAGCGAATCCGCCGTCCGTGACATGGTGGGCCAGTTCACGCAAGGGCGCCAGCTTGGTTTTCTGGGAGAACCGCGTGTGAATGTCCTTGAACTCAATCTGGCTCTGGATGGAATAAGAAAGTAGTATAGTTGGACCATGTCCCCCGCCCCCTCCCGCCCCGACCCTGATATCCTCCTGGCCCGCCTCCAGGCAGAAGAGCAGCAGGACAAACGCGGCCTGTTGAAAGTCTTTTTGGGTTATGCCGCCGGTGTCGGCAAAACCTATGCCATGTTGGAAGCCGGTCACCAGCGCAGGAACGAGGGGCAGGACGTGGTGATTGGTTTTGTGGAAACCCATGGGCGCCTCGAGACGGAGGCACTCGTCAGCGGGCTGGAAGTCATCCCGCGCCTCCAGATCACTTACCGTAAAGTCGAATTGACTGAGATGGACATCGACGCCGTCCTCAAGCGCCGGCCCCGGCTGGTGCTGGTGGATGAGCTGGCGCATACCAACGTACCCGGCTCTCGTCACGCCAAGCGCTACCAGGACGTGCTCGAGCTGCTCGAGGCCGGCATCGACGTTTACACCACCCTCAACATCCAGCATATCGAAAGCCTGAACGACGTGGTTGCCCAGATCACCGGGATGAAAGTGCGGGAAACCATTCCGGACAGGGTCATCGACGGGGTCAACGACATAGAGCTGGTCGACCTGCCGCCGGATGAGCTGATCAAACGACTCGCCGATGGGAAGGTATATGTCCCGGACCAGGCTCAGCTTGCCATCGGGAAATTCTTCCGCAAGGGCAACCTGACCGCCTTGCGCGAACTCGCCTTGCGGCGGACTGCTCAACGGGTCGACACCCAGATGCGCCTCTACATGCGGACGAGCTCTATTCCTGGCCCCTGGCCGGCCAGTGAGCGCCTGCTGGTTTGCATCAGCCCGGGGGTGTTGGGCGAACGCCTGATCCGCACCGCCCGGCGCCTGGCCGATGAGCTCAATGCGGAGTGGTTCGCCCTCTACGTGGAGACACCCGATGAAGCCCGGCTTTCCCAGGAACAGCGCGACCAGGTCGCCCGCTCCCTGCGCCTGGCCGAGGAACTGGGCGCCCGGGCGGTCAGCCGGCCCGGACAGTCCGTGGTGGAAACCGTGCTGGAGTATGCCCATCGTCATAACATCACCAAAATCATTGCCGGGAAACCTGTCCGTTCCCGCTGGATCGATGCCCTGCACGCCTCGCTGGTGGATCGCCTCATCCGCGCAAGCGGGACCATCGACGTTTACGTTATTAGCGGCGAGGATGGTCCTCAGGCTCGCCAAATCGTGGAAGGCTGGCGACCACACCGTCCCCTGGGAAGGTACCTGCTGGGGTTGTTGCTGGTGGCTGCCGCAACCGCTTTAAGTGCACTGATTGAACCTTACATTTCCCCCACCAACCTGGTTGTGGTTTATCTGCTCTCCGTCGTCGTGGCAGCCGTCTACCTGGGCCGCGGGCCGGCTATCGTCACCTCCATTCTGGGGGTGGCAGCCTTTGATTTCTTTTTTGTGCCCCCCTACCTGACCCTGGCGGTTGTCGATACTGAATATCTGCTCACTTTTATTGGCCTTTTAGCCGTCGGGATTGTCATCAGCCAGTTAAGCGCAACAGTGCGTGGACAGGCCCAGGCTGTCCAGCAGCGCGAAATTGAAACAGTCGAGCTCTACGAGCTCGGGCGCGACCTGACCGTGGCCGCCAACCTGGAAGCCGTTGCCCAGGCTGCCATTTATCATGTCGGTCAAACCCTGAGCTGTCAGGTGGCTATCTTCCTTCCTGAAGGAAACCGAACGAAAATATGTGCGACCAGTCCTGACCTGACCATCTCTGAAAACGATCTGGCGGTCGCGGATTGGACCCTCGGGCATGGCCAGCAGGCCGGGCATGGCACGGAGACTCTGCCGGAAGCCGCGTTGCGTTACCAGCCGCTCAAGACCACGCGTGGCGTGGTGGGTGTGTTGGGCGTCAAGCCAATCGATCCGTTCCGGCGCTTGACCCGTGAGCAGTTGCGCACCCTGGACGCTTTCGCCAACCAGATCGGCTTGGCCATCGAGCGCGCCAGCCTTGCCGAACAAGCCCGCCAGGCCGAACTCTTGCAGGTCACTGACAAATTGCAATCTGCTTTGCTCAACTCCATCTCGCACGACCTGCGCACGCCCCTGGTTTCCATCACCGGCGCCCTCAGCAGCCTGTCAGATGACCAGATCCTCCTGGATGCATCCGCCCGCCGCAGTCTGATTGAGACTGCCAGCGAGGAAGCCGACCGGCTCAACCGCCTCGTTGGCAACCTGCTGGACATGACCCGGCTGGAATCGGGCGCTATGCACATCAAGAAGGAAGCCTGCGACATCCAGGACCTGGTTGGCTCGGCGTTGGAAGATTTGAGCGGTCGTCTCGGAGATCGACCCGTTCAAGTGGCCATCCCGCCGGAGTTGCCCCTGGTCCCGTTGGATTTCGTCCTGATCGGACGCGTTCTGGTGAATGTCATCGACAACGCCTTGAAATATTCACCGTCTGATACCTCCATTGAGATCAGGGCCCATATTGCCGGAGCCTTCCTGGAGATTGAAGTGGCAGACCGGGGCACGGGCATCCCGCCGGAAGATCTGACTCGCATATTTGACAAATTCTATCGCGTTCAACGGCCTGACAACGTCAGCGGTACCGGTCTGGGTCTATCCATCAGCAAAGGGATCGTTCAGGCGCAGGGTGGCTTTATCGCCGCTGAAAACCGTCCGGGTGGGGGCACAATTATCACCATATCACTCCCTTTGCAGTGAATCCGTGACTTAATCCAAATGGCGCATAATGATGGCGGATGGCGGGCGCTCGATCCGCCATGCAACCCTCAGCAATCCTCATTATGGATTTGTAGTGGCGACTTTAGTCGCTTTTTCGGCGCAGAAAGCCACTAAAGCCGCTATTCTGTACGCTTATAACGGGCGTTGACTTTTACTTTGAGAATTGCTGTGCAACCCCGTGTCAAGCCAAAAGATAATGTTACTCAACGGCACCGTTCTCTCAAATGATAATGTTACCGAAGCATCCTCTCCTTTCGTAGTGGGAGTAGTGAGCGGAGCAGTAGTAGAGTCTGTGGAAAAGTGGGCAGTGCTTTTCTGTCCACTTTTCCACAGGCTGATGGTTTGGTGGACATCTTCAGGGATACCCTCATGAGCATTGGGCAAGGCGAAGAGGCGGTCGAGCAAGTCATGGATTTCTTGGCGAAGGGAGCAAGGGTTGGTTGCGTTTCGTAGGTTATGTAAGCGTTGTATCAATTCTGGCTGGAGGATGCCTGCCTTGCAGAGGCGGTCAAATGGGGGGAGAGGTGTGCCATAGATGCGCTTGATCCGTTTGGTTTCAGGATCAATGATCTTTTCGGTCAGGCGCATGACTGGCTGGAAGAAGTTGTGATAGAGCGAGAGCTTGTCATAGAGTTGGTTGAGCAGGTTGGTTTGGGCAATTGTGTCCAGACGTTGATAACCAAGGTAGGCCCGCACCAGGCTGGAGTTATTCTCTTCGACGAAGCGGTTGTCGTTTTTGTGATACGGGCGGCTGCGGCTGAGGGAAGCCTGGGAGATATGTTCTCCCCAGAAGTGGATCATCAGGTCGTTGAGGAACTCGACGCCATTGTCGGGATGAAGTTCCAGGATGGGGAAAGGTAAGCGATGTTGAATATGCTCGAAACCATCCTGCATGACCAGGTAACTGCGCCCCAGGGTGGCGACCGGTTCACACCAACCCGTGGCTACATCCGTCATCTGCAGGGTGTGAAGGTACTGGCCGGAAGGGCTGATCCCACAATGATGCACCAGATCCACTTCAAAGTGCCCCGGCTGCGCCTCCTGGTTGGGAATCCGTCTCATCGGGATATGGGCTGGAATATGCCTCGGAGTCGCTTGCGTTCTCGAACGATAAGCTACCCGCTCGGGCTTGGCTAGGTTGGGTGGCACCATCCGCCGAACTGTCGAGACACTCACTCGCACCAGCTTCTCCCATACTTCCTCCGAGAGAACCAGTTCACCATGCTGTACCAACTGACCAGCCATCCAGATCAGGTTCGGCTGCAGGCGTTCCGCACATGGATAATCCAGGCTGCGGGCAATCGTCCGTACCGCATCGATCACTTCACTACCATAGCTCGGCCCGCGTTGCCTGCGGCGAGGCTTGCGCGCCAAATCACCATGAATCAACCGCAGGATGGACTTGCGGTGTAATCCCGTCACGGCCACCATCTCTTCCACCAGATGGCTTTTCTCCGCTCGACCTTTCACTTGCCAGTAGCGAGTGCGCATCTTGTGAAAATACTTCCGTCGTTCATTTACATCCATTGGATCTGTTTCGGACATCGTTCCCTCGGTAACATTTTCTTTTGAGTGAACGATTATCTTTCAGTAACATTATATTTGAGTGAACGCGAACCCTTGACAAATTCGAACAAATATTCTAAAATAGTTTCAGGCACGGGAAGGCTTCTTACCTTACCGCGCTGTTTTTTTATCACGCCATTCTCTCCCTTGAACATGAACCCTCCCTCCTCCGCACCCATCAACAATCCGCAATTAACAATTGTCGATCTAAAATCCTCACTGTCCATCGTCCTCCAGATTTTTTTACGTTTTACGCATTACGTTCCACCGCTCCTCTCTCCCCCGTCTCCGCATCCCCGTGTCTCCGTGTCCCCGCCTCCCCGTGTCTCCGTGTCCCCGCCTCCCCCCGTCTCCGCGTCCCCCCCGTCTCCGCGTCCCCCCGTCTCCTCCTCCCCGTGTCCCCGCATCCCGCATACCCTGTCACGCCATCCCTCCACCATTCGTTCCTCTCGGTTTCTCAAAAACGAATATTCCTCCTCATTCTGCTCTCGTCGCTCTTCATTAACAACAACCACATCCTCGCCCAATATTCGTTCCTCCGTCGTTCCGCGGAACGAATATCAAAGATAACCCCCGCCATCTATCTGTACAACCATTGGATTTTCAGACTCTCGATTTCCCATCCCCCATTCGTTCCGGGAAAATTCAAAAAAAGTGACCTTTTATTCCTCGTCCCATCTCCAATCAACAATCCTTACCATCCAACCATCCAACTACCCAACTACCCAACCATTCCATTATTAGACTATTTGACTATCAGACTATTCGACTACCCAACATCCAACTACCCAACTATTCCACTATTAAACTATTAGACTATCAGACTATTCGACTGCTCAACTACCCAACTACCACTCATTTTCTCTCACTCGTAGTATATTAACCCCATGGCACACGATCCATATCGATTTCAAATGGCCATCTTTGAATTCCAAATGGCGCGCCGGAAGGCGGGATTACAGGAACTCCTGGCCCGCATCGCTGGAAAATCGAACCGGCTGCTTTCGTATGCAGAAGTGGCCGAAAAGCTCAGGTTGAATGTCCGTACCGAACGCGGCATACAAGCTGTTCCTCTGAAGGCTATTGTTGGGAGTGTCAGCAAGCTCACGGATTTCACGCGCACCTTTCTCCCCCTTCGCGATGGTGACCGGGAGCACTGGGCGCGCCTCAAGATCGCCTTCGATACCAGCGCTGAGGTCCTGCCCCCCATCGAGGTGTACAAAGTGGGGCAAGTCTACTTCGTTCTGGATGGAAACCACCGGGTGTCCATCGCCCGGCGGGAAAAAATGGAATACATCGAAGCACATGTCATCGAAGTGCATACGGATGTCCCGCTGACCGCCGATATGCGCCCTGCGGAGGTGGATGAGCTGATCATCCAGGCAGAACAGGCTGAGTTCCTGCAGGAGACCGGAATCATGGATCTGCGCCCCAACGTGGACCTGCGCGTGACGGCTTGTTGCCAGTACGAAAAGATCCTGGAGCAGATCCGCGTGCATGCCAGCCTGCTCCAGCAGGAACGTTCGGATAAAGTGCCTTTTCAGGAGGCTGTCCTGGATTGGTACGACCATGCCTATACTCCGCTGGTCGAGGCGATCCGCGACCGCGGCCTCATGCGTTGGTTCCCAAACCGTACCATTACAGATTTCTACCTGTGGATTTGTGAGTATCGTACTGAGCTGGAGCAGGAGACCGGCTGGACGATCAATCCCGAAACTGTTGCAACAGCCTTGTCCGTGAAGGAGAGTTCAGCTGCGGAGGACCATGAAGCCTCCACGGGAGGCTGGCGCGCCAGCCATCTCATTGATCGCTACACTGAGAAACTGTTCAACGACATCCTCATCCCAATCAGCGCTGATCCAGCCGGTTGGCAAATACTGGATCAGGCCATCCTCATCGCCAGGCGCGAAGGCGCAAAACTGCACGGTCTGCATGTGGTCCTGTCCGAAGAGCAGCGCCTGGGTTCTCTTGCACAGTCGGTACAGGAAAAATTCAATGACCTGTGTGCACAGGCAGGGGTCGAGGGTTCGCTTGTCATCGAAGCCGGCGATATCGTCCGGAAAATCTGCGAACGGGCCATCCTGGCGGACCTGACCGTTCTGAAGATCGTCAACCCGCCCCGGCGAGGGCTGGCAAGCCTGAAATCGCCTTTCCGCGCCGTCATTAACGGCGCTTCCGGCCCCATCCTGGGAATCCCGGGAGAGGCGAGTGACCTGGATCGGGCCCTGATTGCTTTTGATGCCGGCCCAAGATCAAGGGAAGCCCTTTTTATGGGAACCTATCTGGCGGAACAATGGAAGACCTCCTTGACGGTTTTTACCGCCCTTGAAGACGGCCGCCTTTCCCCTTCCGTGCAGGATGATGCCCGCAAGTACCTTGAATTGCACGAAGTGGACGCTGAATTTGTTCTCGAGGCTGGTTCTGCGCACGCGCTAAAGAGGCTCGTGTCCGACCGTGGATTTAACCTCATCCTGCTTGGAAGTTATGGCAGTTCCGTTTTTCGTGAGGTGTTTATTGGGAACACGCTCGATTTCGCCCTGCGTGAATTGCAGGTGCCAATTTTCATCTGTCGATGATCAGGGTAGGAATAAAACAGGAGTATAGTAAAGCCATGCCTCCAGAACCCTCCCCCTCCACTCCCGAAACACTGCCCGCCCTAAACCTCCCTGCAGAGCCAGTCAAACCGCGCGGCCGCCTGAAGATCTTCCTGGGCTATGCCGCCGGGGTTGGCAAAACCTATGCCATGCTGGAAGCCGCCCGCCAGCGCCGGAACACCGGGTGGGACGTTCTGGTGGCTGCCGTCGAGACCCACCAGCAGGCCGAGACCGAGGCGCTCCTTATTGGGTTGGAAATCCTGCCGCCCGCCCGCAGGTCCTACCTTGGAGTCGAACAGGCGGAAATGGACATCGATGCTCTCCTGCAGCGCCACCCCCGGCTGGCCCTGGTGGACGAGCTGGCCCATGCCAACGCTCCCGGCTCCCGGCATGCCCGGCGCTATCAGGATGTGCTCGAGTTGCTCGAAACTGGCATCGATGTATATACCACACTCAACATCCAGCAGATCGAAAGTCTGAACGACGTGGTCGCCCAGATCACCGGGACGCAAGTGCACGACACCATCCCCGACAGCCTGGTGGACACGGTCAGCGATATCGAGCTGGTTGACCTGCCCCCGGATGAGTTGATCCAGCGCCTGCAGGAAGGTAAAGTGTATGGTCACGGCCAGTCCCAGGCAGCCATCCGGGATTTCTTCCGCAAGGGCAATCTCACTGCCCTGCGCGAGCTCGCACTGCGCCAGGCTGCCGGGCGGGTTGATTCCCAGATGCGTGCCTACATGCGCACAAGTGCCATCTCCGGCCCCTGGGCAGTCAGTGAACGCCTGCTGGTCTGTCTCAGGCCTGGAGCCCTGGGCGAGCGTCTGGTCCGCACCGCCCGCCGCCTGGCAGAGCAGCTCAACGCCGAATGGTTCGTGCTCTACGTTGAGACACCCGACCAGGCTCGTCTCTCCCAGGCAGGGCGCGACCAGGTCGCCAATTCCCTGCGCCTGGCCGAACAGCTCGGAGCCCGCACCGTCAGCCGGCCGGCGCAGTCCGTGCTGGAAACCGTGTTGGAGTACGCTCGCCGCCATAATATCACTAAGATCATCGTCGGCAAACCTGTCCGGTCGCGCTGGATCGAGTACCTGCGCCTCTCGCTGGCGGATCGCCTGATCCGCACGGGCGGGGACATCGACGTCTACGTGATCAGCAGCCCGGCCGAACCCCAGGCGCGCCGGATCGTCGAAGGCTGGCGTCCGCATCGTCCCTTGGGAAGGTACCTGCTGGGGCTGCTGCTGGCCGCGGCCGCCACCGGCTTGAGTGCCCTGGTTGCCCCGTATTTTCATCCCACCAACCTGGTCGTCATTTATCTGCTTGCGGTCGTCCTGGCTGCCGTCTACCTGGGGCGTGGGCCCAGCATTCTTGTTTCCATCCTGGGAGTGGCGGCTTTTGACTTCTTTTTCGTGCCGCCCAGCATGACTCTGGCCATTGATGACACCGAATACCTGCTCACATTCATCGGGCTGCTGGCCGTCAGCCTGGTCATCAGCCAGTTGACTGCCGTTGTGCGCGGACAGGCCGAAGCCGTCCAACGCCGTGAAGTCGAGACGGTCGAGCTGTACGAGCTTGGGCGCGACCTGACCGTGGCTGCCGATCTCGAAACCGTCGCCCAGGCCGCCATTGCGCATGTCGGGCAGACCTTTGGCCGCCAGGTGGCCGTTTTCCTTCCAGATGGTAGCCATGCCAAAGTCTACGCCCTCAGTCCCGGCCTGAGTCTCTCCGGGGACGACCAGGCCGTCGCGGATTGGACTTTTGAGCATGGTCAGATGGCCGGGCGCGGCACCGAAAATCTGCCGGGAGCCCTGTTGCGCTGCCAGCCGCTCAAAACCACGCGCGGGGTGGTGGGGGTGCTGGGCGTAAAACCGCTCGACCCATCCCGGCGCTTGACCCGTGAGCAGTTGCGTACCCTGGACGCCTTCGCCAACCAGATTGGCCTCGCCATCGAGCGCGCCAGTCTCGCCGGGCAGGCCCGCCAGGCCGAAATGCTGGAGATCACCGACAAGCTCCAGACCGCCCTGCTCAATTCCATCTCGCATGACCTGCGTACGCCCCTGGTTTCCATCACCGGCGCCCTCAGCAGCCTGGCGGACGACCAGATCCGGCTGGATGAATCCGCCCGCCGCAGCCTGATCGAGACCGCCGGCGAGGAAGCCGACCGGCTCAACCGCCTGGTGGGCAACCTGCTGGACATGACCCGCCTGGAATCGGGTGCCATGCATATCAAAAAGGAAGCCTGCGACATCCAGGACCTGGTTGGCTCGACGCTGGAAGAGCTCAGTGGCCGCCTGGGGAATCGCTCCATCCATATTGACATCCCGCCGGAATTGCCCTTGATCCCGTTGGATTTCGTCCTGATCGAACGTGTGCTGGTCAATGTCATTGACAACGCCATAAAATATTCTCCGGCCGATACCCCTATCGAAATCAAGGCCCATATCGCCGGCGCCTTCCTGGAGATTGACGTGGCCGACCGCGGCACCGGCATCCCGTCTGAAGACCTCAATCGCATCTTCGACAAGTTCTACCGCGTCCAGCGCCCCGACAACGTCAGCGGCACCGGTCTGGGTCTATCCATCGGCAAGGGCATTATCCAGGCACATGGCGGCTTCATCTCTGCCGAAAACCGGCCGGATGGAGGTACAATCATTACCATATCGCTGCCTTTGCAGTAGCAGCCTCATTTCGGAAGTCCGAAGTCTCCAGACTTCGGTCCTGCCCATGGCTGCAGAATCGGAGTCCGAAGTCTCCAGACTTCGGACACTATCCAGGAATATGGCTATGGTATTCAGAATCCGTGACGTGGATGCGCTCAACCTATTTTATCTTTTTTCTTTCACATCCTTCTTGATCCACTTGTCCCCTACATTTTCGGGGTTGTGTCCTTTGTGTTTAGTCCCTACCTCCCATGGCTGAATCCGATTTGCGTGTACTCGTTGTTGACGATGAACGTTCCATCCGCCGGTTCCTGAGGGCCTCCCTGGGCAGCCAGTTCGTTATCCTGGAGGCTGACAGTGGCGAGGCCGCACTCAGCGCGGCTGCCAGTGAACATCCCGACGTCATCCTGCTGGACCTGGGCTTGCCCGACATTGACGGGGTGGAGGTCACGCGTCGCCTGCGCGAATGGAGCCAGATCCCCATCATCATCGTCTCGGTCCGCGAGCAGGAGAAAGACAAGATCGCCGCCTTGGACGCCGGTGCGGACGACTACCTGACCAAGCCTTTCGGTGTCGGCGAGCTGATGGCCCGTCTGCGGGCAGCTCTGCGCCGTTCCGCCCAGACCGACAGCGAACCGGTTTTCACCTCCGGCAGGCTGGTGGTCGACATGAATCAGCGCGAGGTCAGGGTGGACGGGCAGGCCATTGCGCTGACGCCCACCGAATACGACCTGCTGCGGACGCTGGTCAAGCACGCCGGGAAAGTCCTCACCCACGACCAGCTCCTGCGTGCCGTCTGGGGCACCGCCTATGAAAGTGAAACCCACATGCTTCAGGTCAACATCAGCAACCTGCGCCGCAAGATCGAGCCCGATCCGGCGCGGCCTGTTTACCTTGTGACTGAACCGGGGGTTGGTTACCGTCTGAAGATCGTCTGAAATAAGATCTTTTCATAAAGGCAGGAACGGGAGGCATGAAGCGCCACCTCGCTCTCTTCCCTTTCCATCCCCTTTACCCCCAATGTTCTTGACATAATCTTGACACATATCAGGCTTTTCTTGACATATACTTGACGTTCTTCTGGAAAAGCAGGATAATGCCTTTCTTGGTGTCATATGTTTTTTTCCATTGCTCTGCTCATCGTCATCGTCTTTCTCGCCTTCAAGGCCTCCCCGGTCGAAAAGAAGGAACATGCCCTCATCCATGGCGCCGGGCAGGTTGGCCTGCTGGCTGCCCTGGCGCTCTTCGGCGTGGATTACTTTACTTCCTATTTCTATGCCACCGGCGAAATGCTCGGCGCCCTGACCCCTTATAACCTGCAGAAATATGCCTTCATCGCCGTCGTGATCATCGCTCTGGCCAATGCCGCCTTCGGTTTCCTTTACATGTATTCCCTGGGTGTATTTCGGGAAGGTGGCGGCTCTTTTGCAGCCGCGATGCGTTATCTTGGCCCGGCCCTCAGCCTGGTGGTGGCGGTTGTGCTGATTCAGGACTATGTCTTCACCATCGTTGTCTCCACGCTTTCGGGCGTCGAACAGCTGCTTTCACTGCGGAATGCCATGGGCATCCCCTGGTATTGGCATTTCCTGATCGGAGCGGTTTTGGTACTCTCCACCTGGTACCTTACCATCCGCGGGCGCGGCGAGTCGGCACGTGTCGTATTCATGATGCTGGCCGTCTTTGTCGCCCTGACGGTGGTCATGGCGATCGGTTTGTTCCTGGCCAAAGGACGCGCAGTGGCGGCGCTACCCTACCAGCCCGCGCATGCTGCCCCTTCTCTCCTGACTGCCATGTATCACATGCTGACAGCCTCCATGAAAGGCTTGGTGGCGTTGAGCGGCCTGGAAGCCATGTCCGACGGCATCCAGTTCGTGATCGACGAGGATACCAGGATCGTCAAATGGGGTAAGCTGCACCTGCCGCGCTTGAACGGCCTTTGGAGCTTCTACAGCGGCAAGTCCGGTATCGGCCGCTTTGTGCAGACCGCTTTCCTTTTCTATGGCGGCATCACCACGGCTTTCCTGGCTTACTTCGCCATCCACTTCAATGCCTTCAATGGCAGCCAGGGCAGGTCGCTGGTCGGCAACCTGTCCTTCATCGGGTTCAACCAACTTCCCGGCGGTTCCATCCTGTATTGGTTCTACCAGATCCTGGCAGTCGCGCTGCTTGCCTCCGCCTCAATGACCGCCTACCAGGATCTGCAAGCCATGGCCTGGCGCAATGTCGCCATCGGTGAGATTCCGGAAGTGGTCGTTTATCGAAACCCCAAAGGTACCTTCACGCGCCCGGTGACCGCGGCAGCCATCGCGGCGCTGATCATCCAGCTGGTTGTGCGTGGCAATCTCAGCCTGGCTGTACCCTATTATGGCGTCGGTGTATTTTTGCCAATCATGGCCATGGGACTGGCGATCCGCCAGCACATCCTCAAAACCGCCACCGGCAGGAAGCGTGCATGGGGGAGTTTCGGTGCCAGCGCAGCCGCTGCCCTGGCAGGAGCTATTTTTGTTGGTCAAATCGCCGGGAAATGGACAGAGGGGGGCTGGGTGGTGCTGATTTCTCTCGGTGTACTCGTTCTCATGGCACATGCCATCCTGATCTCGCCGATCGGCTACCGGACTCCCCGGGATATTCACCGCATCATCCGGGACAAATCCCGCGTTCAAGGCCAGATGGGTAATATGGTCGAATGGCAGTCGCTTAGAGTACAGGAATATCGCTACCGTCTGCTGGAAGGTATAGCCAAATTCTGGGAACTCTTCGGTGTGCGCCGCCCCATGCGCTTTGAGCCGCCCGTTGCCGCAGGTGACTTTACCGCTGCAATGGAACATGATCCATCCGGCACTTTCCTGGATGAGTACATCAAAGGCAGGCCGCACCGAAAGCCCCACCATAATGGCACACCCAAGACAGCCTCACCGAAGGGGAATAATAGTAAACACCGCAACAAGCATCGAGGATAATAGATAAATTATAGGGGAACAATATAGGCTTCAAGAGTTCCAGGGCAGGTCAGCTTGCCCTGGAGTTTTTTGTCGTCTTGACGATTTCTTGATATGTTTTGACCCTTCCTTGTCATGGTCTTGATGCAACTGTAGGTAAAATCACATCTGTTGTCTTGACAGGATCTTGACGCATATATGGCCTCCCTTGACTCTGGCTTGACAGGCCATTCTTCAATACTTGGATCGCGTGGAAAAGATGTGGAGCCGGTTACGATATGAATAAAAAACTAAGCAAGCCTCTAAGACTGGTGATGCAAGGATTACCATTGGCAGGCGTGGTTGGAGCCTCTCTATTGCACGTTCAAAAATTTGGGCAGCAGTTCCTTGTGTTGATTATCCTGCTGTGGATACAGGTCTTCTTTATTGTGGAATGCTTTCTGATCGGCAAATGAAGAATCTACTATGAGCGATAAATTGCGAGTCCTGGTGGTCGACGATGAGCGTCCCATCCGGCGGTTCCTGAACGCCTCCCTCAGCGGAGAATATACGGTCCTCGAAGCGGCTACAGGGGCGGAAGCCCTCGCCGTTACCGTGTCCGGACGGCCGGATGCGATCATCCTGGACCTCGGCCTCCCCGACATGGACGGCGTGGACATCACCCGCCGTCTGCGCGAGTGGATCCAGATCCCGATCATCGTGGTTTCGGTCCGCGACCGGGAAGAAGACAAGATCGCCGCCTTGGATGCCGGTGCCGACGATTACCTGACCAAGCCCTTCGGGGTCGGCGAATTGATGGCCCGCCTGCGCGTGGCCCTTCGCCGGAGTACCATCCCCGAGAACGAGCCGGTCTACCACGCTGATCGTCTCACCGTTGACCTGACCCGCCACGAAGTCACGGTGGATGGACAATCTGCCTCCCTGACCCCGACGGAATATGACATCCTGCGCATCCTGATCCAGCACGCCGGAAAAGTGCTCACCCACCAGCAGCTCATCCACCTGGTGTGGGGCAATGCCCGTGAAGCCGATGCTCACCTGTTACGGGTTAATATAAGCAACCTGCGCCGCAAGATCGAAACAGATCCATCCCGGCCGCACTGTGTCATGACAGAGCCGGGCGTTGGCTACCGCCTCAAGACCATCGAGGCCGTCCAGCGCTGACCAGGATAACCCAATATCGACAGCTTCTGATAATATAAAAGGTAAATCATGTTCTTCTCCATTGCTTTGCTCATCGTAATCGTCTTTCTCGCCTTCAAGGCCTCCCCGGTCGAAAAGAAGGAACATGCCCTCATCCATGGCGCCGGGCAGGTTGGCCTGCTGGCTGCCCTGGCGCTCTTCGGCGTGGATTATTTCACCTCTTACTTCTATGCTACGGGTGAGATGATGCTCTCGCTGACGCCCTATAATCTGCAGAAATATGCTTTCGTTGCGGTGGCGTTTATCGCGCTTGCCAATGCTATCTTCGGTTTCCTTTACATGTATTCCCTGAGCATATTCAACGAAGGTGGTGGGTCATTTGCAGCCGCGATGCGCTATCTGGGTCCAGCCCTCAGCCTGATCGTGGCGGTGGTCTTGATCCAGGATTACATATTTACCATTGTCGTTTCAACGCTTTCGGGCGTCGAACAGATGCTTTCTCTGCGGAATGCCATGGGCATCCCCTGGTATTGGCATTTCCTGATCGGAGCGGTTTTGGTGCTCTCCACCTGGTACCTTACCATCCGCGGGCGCGGCGAGTCGGCGCGCGTCGTATTTACGATGCTGGCGATATTTGTTGCCCTGACGGTGGTCATGGCGATCGGTTTATTCCTGGCCAAGGGACATGCAGTGGCGGCGCTGCCCTACCAGCCCGCGCATGCCGCCCCTTCTCTCCTGACCGCCATGTATCACATGCTGACAGCCTCCATGAAAGGCCTGGTGGCATTGAGCGGCCTGGAAGCCATGTCAAACGGCATCCAGTTCGTGATCGACGAGGATACCAGGATCGTCAAATGGGGCAAGTTGCACCTGCCGCGCTTGAATGGCTTATGGAACTTTTACAGCGGCAAGTCGGGTATCGGCCGCTTTGTGCAGACCGCTTTCCTCTTCTATGGCGGCATCACCACAGCTTTCCTGGCTTACTTCGCCATCCATTTCAACGCCTTCAATGGCAACCAGGGCAGGTCACTGGTCGGTAACCTGTCCTTCATCGGGTTCAATCAAATTCCTGGCGGCTCCATCCTGTATTGGGCTTACCAGATCCTGGCAGTCGCGCTGCTTGCATCCGCCTCGATGACCGCCTACCAGGATCTGCAAGCCATGGCCTGGCGCAATGTGGCCATTGGCGAGATCCCGGAAGTGGTCGTTTATCGAAACCCCAAAGGTACCTTCACGCGCCCGGTCACTGCCGCGGCTATTGCAGCGCTTATAATCATATTACTGGTGCGCGGCAATCTCAGCCTGGCTGTACCGTATTATGGCGTCGGTGTATTTTTGCCGATCATGGCCATGGGACTGGCGATCCGCCAGCACATCCTCAAAACCGCCACCGGCAGGAAGCGTGCATGGGGGAGTTTCGGAGCCAGCTCAGCCGCTGCCCTGGCCGGGCTTGTCTTCATTGGCCAAATTGCTGGGAAGTGGACGGAAGGGGGCTGGATAGTCCTGATCTCACTGGGCGTACTCGTTCTCATGGCACATGCCATCCTGATCTCGCCGATCGGTTATCGAACCCCCCGGGATATTCACCGCATCATCCGGGACAAATCCCGCGTTCAAGGCCAGATGGGTAATATTGTCGAATGGCAATCGCTTAGAGTACAGGAATACCGTTACCGTCTGCTGGAAGGCATAGCCAAATTCTGGGAACTCTTCGGTGTGCGCCGGCCCATGCGCTTCGAGCCGCCCGTTGCCGCAGGTGACTTTTCGACGATGATGGAACATAACGGGTCAGGTACTTTTCTGGATCAACATATCAATGGGAAACCGCGCCGTAAACCCCGGGCGGCCAGCCCTCAGAAGAAAGCCCCACCGGTGCTGAGGAAGGAAAAGGTGGGAAACCACAACAAAGCTTGATGATGAAAGGTAATGAATGGGGGAGTAAACATGGATCCGTTGATTAGGAACTTCAGGGCAGATCAGCTTGCCCTGAAGTTTTTTGTCGTCTTGATGATTTCCTGATATGTATCAGCCTTTCCTTGTCATGACCTTGATGGAAAGGTAAGTAAAATGCAGCCTGTCACATAGACAGGATCTTGACGTATTTATGGCCCTTATTGTCTCCGTCTTGAAGGTACTCTCTATAAAATCCCTCAATAAAATGGATTGGAGCCGATTGCCGGATGAATAAGCAAAAACATGACAGCCGTCTAAAACTGGTTATTCAAGGTCTACCGCTGTTGGCTATTGTTGGAAGTTCGTTTCTACCAATCCAGCAAATTGGGCAGCAGTTCCTTGTGTTGATTATCCTGCTGTGGATACAGGTCTTCTTTATTGTGGAATGCTTTCTGATCGGCAAATGAAGAATGTAAAAGGTAAAAATATGTTTTTCTCTATTGCTTTACTTATCGTTGTTATCTTCGTTGCCATCAAACTTTCTCCGGTGGAAAAGAAGGAACATGCCCTCATCCATGGCGCCGGGCAGATTGGCTTGCTGGCAGCCCTGGCGCTCTTCGGCGTGGATTACTTTACCTCCTATTTCTACGCCACCGGCGAAATGATGAGCGCCCTGCATCCCTATAACCTGCAAAAATATGCCTTCATCGCGGTCGTGATCATCGCGGTTGCCAACGCAGTCTTTGGCTTTCTCTACATGTATTCTCTGGGAATTTTCAACGAAGGTGGCGGCTCATACACGGCCTCGATGCGCTACCTTGCGCCGGGTTTGAGTCTGGTGGTGGCAGTGGTCTTGATCCAGGACTACATATTTACCATCGTGGTCTCCACTCTCTCTGGCGTTGACCAGTTGTTATCCTTGACCAATTCTTACAGCACACTCTGGGTGATCCGCTTTGTGATCGGAGCCGGCCTGGCTGCCGTTACCTGGTATCTGACCATTCGCGGCCGCGGGGAATCTGCCCGTGTGACCTTTATCATGTTGGCAGTATTTGTGCTGCTCAGCGTTGTAATGATGATTGGCCTGTTTATTGCCAAGGGCCATGGCATCACAGCCTTCCCCTATACCCAGGCAAAGCCGAGTCCGTCCCTCTGGAAGGCGGCTTACCATATGCTGACAGCCTCCATGAAGGGTCTCGTCGCCCTGAGCGGGCTGGAAGCCATGTCCAACGGCATCCAGTTTGTGATCAACGATGATGCCGGGATCGTTGCATGGGGCAAGAGGAAATTGCCTCAACTGAAAGGCCTCTGGGAATTCTACAGCGGCAAATCCGGCATTGGCCGGATTGTGCAGACTTCCTTCCTGTTCTATGGCGGGGTCACCACTGCTTTCCTGACTTACTTTGCCATCCACTTCAATGCCTTCGATGGTGTCGCGGGACGCTCCCTGGTCGGCAATCTGGCTTTCCTTGGATTCAGCCAATTACCCGGTGGAAATATTCTTTATTGGACATACCAGATCCTGGCTGTTGCCATGCTGGCGGCTGCTTCCATGACCGCCTTTCAGGATCTGCAAGCGACAGCCTGGCGGGATGTTGCCATCGGCGAGATCCCCGAGATCGTTGTATATCGTAACCCCAAAGGAACATTCACTCGTTCTGTGACTGCCGGGTTTATCGTGGCGGTTGTCATTCAGTTCTTTGTTCACGGTAATACCAGCGCGGCTGTCCCCTATTATGGAATTGGCGTTTTTATGCCGATCATGGTGATGGGCTTCGCCATTCGCAAGCATATACTGAAGACAATTCCGAAAGGCAGAAAACGCACCTGGGGAGCCTTCGGAGCCGGGTTCGCCGGTGCACTCTCCGGTCTTGTCTTTGTTGGACAGATCGCCGGAAAATGGTCCGAGGGTGGCTGGGTGGTCTTGATCTCTTTCAGCATCCTGATATTGGCTGCCAACTTGTTACTGATCTCGCCGATCGGCTACCGCGAACCGAAGCAGATCTACCGGATCGTGCGCGAGAAGGCGCGTGTCCAGGGTGCCATGGCCTCCATTGTGGAATGGCAATCCCTGCGGATGCAGGAGTATCGGTTTAATGCACTTGCCATGATCGCCCGATTCTTTGAACTATTCGGCATCCGCCGCCCGCTCCGTTACGAACCACCGGCACCAGCCGGGGATTATGACCATGCTCTGCATTCAGATCATCCCGACGCTCCCTCCCTGCTTCAGCAGTACCTGGATAATCAGGCGCGCATACCCCTGCTGGGTGGCGCACCCAAACAGACCGCTCCGGGTAATGCAGAAGGAAAAGCAGGCTGAAACTCAAATAAAAAAAGTCCTGAAACGGGACTTTTTTTATTATCAGGGTGATGGATTCCATGGATATGTTCTTACCGGACCGCTGCGGGGCGTTTTGGGAACGTATTGGAGGCAGGCAATGCCTTGCGGCGGGCCTCCACTTTTCGCAGACTCAGCATCACCAGCCAGTAGACCGTCAGGAACAGCACCGCCAGGCCGGAAACATCATAAAGGATTTTCATGGAAGGCAGGGCGGTATCGGTACCGGCGTAATAACCATGCAGCGTCACTCCAATATAGCCGAGCAGGCTGAAGACGTGGATGACCCGAAACGCGCGCTTGCCGATCCGGTTACGCAGGTAAAAGGTTACCGTGACCAAAATTATGATGTAGAAAGCGATCACCCCAACACCCACCCAGAACGGGCGGTAAGGGGAGACGAATGGCACGAGGATCTGAACGATCGAATAGGGCAGATACCGATCGATGGTCAGGACCAGCACGTGCACTAAAGTGAACGCCACTGAAAGCAGGGAAATGAATTCGTGGAAATCATAGGTAAACAAGCGTTCCAGCAGCCCGTCCAGGTATTTACTGGTGACAGCCAATCCCAGGATGGTCGAAAACCACAAGAGCAGGTAGGCAATGATACCGGAAGCACGTGTCACGTACCACCAGATCTGGACACTGTCTGTGGCGAAGAGAAAGCGAAAATAATTTCCGAGGCTCTGTCGGGCAGGGGTCATCGCAAAGATCGCAATCACGAAGATAAGTCCGATTGCGGTGAACGAGGCCAGGATGCTGACCAGCACCTGCAAGGCCGGATAGATACGATTCTGATCAGGACGCGGTTGCATTGACATATAAATCCTCCAGGTGTTCCTGGCTGCCCCAGATTTTCTTTTCCTGGTCGACTGCCAGGTAGGAGAACTGGAGGCCGCTGTTGTGGGCAATTTCTGCGGCTTCCTGTGGCCCGGCGATGAGCAGAGCCTTGGCGAAAACCTCGGCCTCACAAGCGTGCGCGGCGATGACTGTCACGCTGATCCATTCGGAAACTGCCGGTTCGCCTGTGCGCGGATCTATGATGTGATGCCGGGGCTTTCCTGATTGTTTCCAGGTCCGTTTCGTTACCGTGGAAGTCGCCACGGCACCCGGGTCAACCCTAAACGAAGTCAGGGTGGTCTCGGGTTGAATTGGGTCTTCCAACTCCACCGGCCACTGATCCAGGCCCTGCGGCAATCCCACCATGAACATATCCCCGCCGGCATCAACCACGCAGGCCGTCGCATATCTGCCAAGGATGAGAGCCGCCTGTTCGGCGATCCAGCCTTTGGCGATCCCGCCCAGGTCAAGCGCCATCCCGGGCGGCATCCGGATCGTGAGTTCTGATTCATCCAGATCCATTTCGCTGAAAGAAGGACGTATATTGGCCATCAAGGATTCGAACAGGGGGACCGGCTCCTGCTCGCGCAGCAATTCAATGCTGCGGTCATAGCCAACCCTTTTCAGGTCTGGCAGAATGGAGGGATCAAACAAGCCGCGCGTCAGGTGGAAAAAGCGCCGGGCAAGTGCAACCACCGAGAATAGGTCCGGGGAGGCCCGGAAACGTTCCCCGGCTGACCGGTTGAGAATGGATAGTTCACTATCCTCCGAGAAACGGGTGAATCGGCTCTCCCCTGCCTGGATGAACTGCCATGCTTTTTCAAACCCGATGGCAATTTTATCCGCCTGCCCTTCGGCTGCCAGCAGGATATCAGTATCCATGGCGCGGTGACGGATTGCTTCCATATCAGGAACCGCGTGTCCTCAGTAACGGGAAGCCGGACCCTTGTTGGGGGGCCATCTGAGGGTTGGTCGGGAAAAAGCCCAGGCCGTTGCTATTGTCTTCGCTGCCAAAGGCCTGGATGGGCGGGAGGTTGGGCAATGCCGCCTGTTGTATGGATACCGGCTGAACCGGTTTGGGGCTGTGAGCAAGTATCGCCCAGCCTACCAAAAAACTGAACACGCTGGCGATGGCGATCCAAATGCGCATTACTTTCCGGATTACTTTCATTTTAAATTCCTTAATTGCCTCTGATGGTGATCCGGCCCTGGCTGTCAATCTGTATCAGGCCGCGATCTTGCAGGTAAGCCAGTAATTGCTGGATCATTTGGATCTCCTGGGAAGCCTGGCTCAACTGTTGGTTGTCACTGTTGATGACAGCCTGGTATTGCTGCTCACGGGCCTTGTATTGGTCAACCAGGCTCTGCAATTGGGCGATCTGGGCCTGGTCGTTGGGAGAAATCGAAGCGCTTTTCGCAGCCGACGAAGCCGGCGAGTTCGAAACCGGTACTCCATTGGGATTTATGGCTGCATTTACACCAACCACCAGCATGGACAGGCCGACAATGGCAGTGATGATAAAAGCAAAGAGAAAAGCAACAACTTGTTTACGCATGGTATTCTCTCCTGTGCATTTTGATAAGTATATAAAAACAAGATGAACATGGGATGAATTCTCCGAAAAAATCTTCCCCAACTTGTTCATCCGACGGTCATATTTGCGTGCTACAATTTAAGGCAAATGGAGAGCGGATATGCGTATCTTGCTTGTTGAAGACAATCGCCGTCTCAGCGACAGCCTGCGGATGATCCTGCAGGACGATGGCTACGCCGTCGATACCGCTTACGATGGCATCGAGGGCGAGGAAGCCGGCATGATCTCCGGCTACGATGTCATCATCCTGGATATCATGCTGCCTGGAAAGAACGGCCTGGAAGTCTGCCGGGAATTGCGCAACCGGCGCATCACCACCCCGATCTTGATGTTGACCGCCCGGGATGCCCTTGAAGACCGCGTGATTGGCCTGGATAGCGGCGCTGATGATTACCTGGTCAAGCCTTTCGAAGTGGATGAGCTGCGTGCCCGCATCCGTGCCCTGCTGCGGCGGGAATCATCCAGTAAATCCGGCGTCCTGCGTATCGCCGATCTGGAGCTGGATCCTGCCTCCCATACTGTCCAGCGCGGCGACCAGGCAATCGATTTGACTGCCAAGGAATTTTCCATCCTCGAATACCTGATGCGCCATCCCAACCGCCTGATCACGCGCGAGATGGCCGAAGAGCACTTGTGGAATTACGATCATGTCGTCGCCTCCAACGTGGTGGATGTATACATCCGCCGGCTGCGCCGCAAGATTGACGACCCCTGGCCGGTCAAGTTGATCGAAACTGTGCGCGGGGCCGGCTACCGCATCCACCTGCCAGAGGGAAAATGACCGCTCCCGGCCTCCCGACGCTCCCAAAGCGGATTGGCTCGGTCCTGCACAGCATCCGCTTCCGGTTGGTGCTGTGGTATACGGTCATCCTGGCGCTGGTCCTGGTCGCGTTCAGCATGTTTATTTTTATTAACAGAAGAACGACATCCTGGGTGAATCGGAATTCCGCTTGGAGCGCAAGATGACCGCTCTGGGGGGTACGCTGACCATTACCTCCGAAGGGCTGCTGGTGCCTCCGGGTGTGCTGCAGGACACGGATGTATTTATTTTTGCGGATACCAACGGCCAGCTGCTTGCCAGCTATGGGCCCCTGTCTTCCCAGGAATACCGCATCCTGGCAGCGAACAGCCTCAGCGAATTTGAAAACCAGCGAGGTTCCTCCAATGGTGCCATCATCTGGAGGCAGGGAATCGGTCCCCTCAGGGGTAGTTACATTTTTGTCACGGTGCCTCTGCAGACCGGCATCCGCCAGAGCGGACTGGTCACCATGGGCAGTCCTGCCGATCCCTATGGATTGCAATCACGCCTGTTGTTTACACTGGCAGGCGGCAGTCTGGCAACTCTGGTTGTTGCCCTGCTCGGAGGCTACTGGTTGGCCGACCGCGCCATGCGCCCGGTACGCACCATCACCCAGGCCGCCCGCAGCATCGGCGAGACGGACCTGAACCGCCGCCTGAACATGAAGAGCAAGGATGAGCTGGGCGAATTGGCCAATACCTTTGACGGCATGCTCGGGCGGTTGCAGGCCGCTTTCGAACGCCAGCGCCAGTTCGTTGCTGACGCCAGCCACGAATTGCGCACGCCGCTGACCATTGTGAACCTCGAGTCCGGCCGGGCACTGGCTTCCCCGCGCAAAACGGAAGAATACCAGCATGCCCTGTCCATCATCCGCAGTGAGAATGACTTCATGACCAGCCTGGTCAACGACCTGCTGACCCTGGCTCGCATGGATGCCGGCCAGGCCGTATTGGAGAAGCAGCCGGTGGATTTGAGTGACGTGGTGGTGGAAACCTTGGAACGACTCAACCCGCTCGCTGCCCGCAACGGCGTGCAGCTGGAGGCCGGAGACCTGCCTGAGACGCATATCCTGGGTGACCGCCAGCAGTTGATCCAGATGGTCAGCAACCTGGTTGACAATGGAATCAAGTATGCTGCCGGGCGGGATAAGAAAGTCACCATCGAAACCGGCGCCTCCTCGGGGGAGGCCTGGGTGCGGGTTTCGGATAATGGTCCGGGCATTGACGCGGAGCACCTGCCGCATATTTTCGACCGTTTTTACCGCATCGACCAATCCCGAACGCGTACAGGGGATGCTTCAATCGACCCCAGGGCCCCCAGTGGCAGCGGATTGGGGCTCTCGATCGTCCAGTGGATCGTTCAATCGCATGGCGGGGAGATCAAGGTGGATAGCCAGGTTGGAACCGGGACCACGTTCGAGGTCCGTTTCAGGGCAATTTGATCCTTTTCCCTTCCTGAGCCTGCATAACCGGTTGGTTTTCTGCGCAGCAATTTCTTTCAAAAATCTTATATTCGGTTCATCGCAATTTCATCTTTCTGTCCTAGAATACGGTTTGAAAGATACAGAGTACTGCGTAAATATTGAACCAAAATCTTGTTATCTTCGATTGCTTCGGTAAATACGAATTCAATTATTTATGCAAGAAGCAGTAGGAGTTTCTGACTGGATTAGTAAGGAGGTCCGTATGACAAAAAATAGAGTCCTATATCTGGTGCTGGTAATCCTCTTGGCCGGGGTTGCAGCGCTCTCGGGCGCGGCCGCGGGTGGAGTGGCGGTCTACCAGGTGATGAGCCAGAACAAGCCGGCTGCAGTGGTTTCATCCACTGCCCCGGTGGTCGAATCAAAACCCGTCAGCAGCACGACCCAGAGCAAGGATACCACCCTGGTTGTTGACACAACCAAGATCGAGACCACTGTCACCCAGGCGGTTCAGAAGGTTGGCCCTTCGGTCGTGACGGTGGTTGGAACCGTCCAGGGCCAGCTTACCCCATTTGGAATGACCTCCAATGGAACGGTCAGCGGCAGTGGTGTCTTCATTAGCGACAAGGGTTATATCCTGACCAACAACCATGTGATTGAAGGCACCCAGGGCGAGTTGACCATCGTCCTTTCGGACGGCACGCAGGAAAAGGCCACGATCGTCGGAGCCGACCAGTATTCTGATATTGCCGTCCTGAAGACGAGCGGGAAAGTCCCGGCAGTGGCAACGCTTGGCAATTCGGACGTGCTCAATCCGGGTGAGTCGGTCATCGCCATCGGTTCACCCCTGGGCGATTTCAAGAACACGGTTACTTTGGGCGTGGTGAGTGCCACCGGCCGGTCGATTGATACCGGTAATGGCTATTCGATCGACAACCTGATCCAGACCGATGCAGCCATCAACCAGGGTAACTCGGGCGGACCACTGGTCAACCTGGCTGCCGAAGTGGTTGCTATCAACACCTTGATCGTTCGCAATAGCGGCAGTGGAACGGTGGCGGAAGGGTTGGGGTTTGCCATTCCGATCAATACCGCCAAAGCGGTTGCCGAACAACTCATCCAGAACGGCTCCATTACGCGTCCCTTCCTGGGGATCAGCTTCCAACCCATCACGCCTGACATCGCCACCGCCTATCACCTGCCGGTCCAATGGGGAGTGTACGTCACCGATGTAGCTGCCAACAGTCCGGCCAGCCAGGCCGGCCTGCAGCAGGGCGATATCATCACCAGCCTCGGCGGGGTTTCCCTGGACGCGACACACTCTTACATCAACACCTTGTTCACTTTCAAACCGGGCGACAAGGTCAACGTGGAATACAACCGCAATGGCAAAGCCATACAGGTGCAGGTCACCCTGGCACGCGCAAATTCGAATTAACCACTTCCTTGCATTGAGAAGACTGGCCAGAATAAAAAATCATCCCCTGCTCAGGCAGGGGATGATTTTTTTAACCTGGTTAATAACTTTGCAGCCAAAGCAACAATGCAGTTAGGGAAAAGCCGTCGGTGACGACTTTATCCGTTATCATTTGTTTGATTTCATTCCTCGTAAACCAGTGGGTCTTGCTCACTTCATTCTTGTCAAACTCCTGCGCACGCTCAATGGCTCTGCAACGCACAACGTGGAAAAGCTTGTTGGCGCTCCCATTCATCGGATAATAAGAGTAGATCAGCCGGTGACCTTCCGATGTGTAGCCTGTCTCCTCCAATACTTCCCTTCTGGCTGCGTCAATGACCGTCTCTCCATCTTCAACCCCGCCGGCGGGTAATTCCCACTCTGTGGCTCCAGTGGTGTAGCGACAGATGCAGGCAAATATTATTTCGCCGGGCTCATTTTCCACGATCGCGGTAACGGCTGCATGGGGAAAATCCAGCAAATGGAATTTCTCAATCACAAAACCATTCGGAAATCTTACTCTATCAAGGTAAAGGTTTACCCAGGGGCTTTGATAGACAATCTCTCTTGATAATCGCTCAGGTTTCATGAAATTCCCTTTTTGGATTCTCTCGCGGATTGGACGAAACCCTCCAGGGGCTGGCTTGGTGCAGCTACCGTGGCAGCCAGTTTCGTGACAGTATTCACGCCGCGCAGGGTTGATTTTATTCCAAGTGTCTTTTCCAGCAGCACATTGGAAAATGTCGATTCGCTTTGTTTCTTGCGGCACAGCCAGTACACCTCGCGTGCATGCGCGGCGAAATGATCAATAGGTGTCGTCAATGCCACCAGCTTCTGTTTTGCTAGGTCATCGAGGGGGCTGGCCAGAAAGGCTATGTTATACGCCGTAGCCTCATCCAATTCAGCTGGTGAAAATGCTTGGTACGCCGCAATTTCTGCCAATTCCTCCCCGGTCCGAATAAATACGGCAATATCATAGCCGAACGCGGTTTTCAGACCGGAAGCAATTTTAGATTCAAGAACATAAGCATCCTGCTCGGCAGTTTGAAAAATCACATTGCCGCTGGCAATGAATGTCTCCACACCTGAAAAGCCAAACGACTCAAAAAGCTGGCGCAAGGTTTCCATCTTGACCGTATGACCGCCAACATTGACCGCCCGCAGGAAAGCAATATATCGTGACATGCCTCTATTTTACTATTCTATCGTCCCTCCAAAATTGACGGATAGGAGCTTCACCCCCAGGTCGCGCAGCTTGGCGATCAGGCCATACAGGGCGGCTTGGTCAGGCACCTCGCCGGTCAGGACTGTTTCATTCTGTCCGCTGTAAGCCAGGCTGAACCCATCCAGCCAGTCGATCCAGGCCATGTCAAGTTGGCCGGCGATGTGAATCTCTACTCGCTGCATGCCAATTCTTTCTTGGTAATATGGCTCCGTCAGGCCTCTTTCAGGAGGCCTGACGAAGGCACAGGCTTATGCTAGCCTTCCTCAGCTTTGCCGAAAACCTTGCGTTTGTCGAACCAGGGTTTGAGGATCAGATAGGTACCCAGGATGAGCAGCAGGAAGGCACCCTCCACGCCTTTGACACCCAATAATTGCACCACTCCTCCAGCAACCGAAAGGATGCCGAGAAAGGTGGTAAATCCACTCATGCGGATTTTGCTGAGGTAGCGGGCCAGATTCAGGCCGAGGAAGATCAACCCGACACCGATGGACCAGAGCCCATCCGGCATTGGGGCATTCGGCATGGCAATTTTCCAGAACATCGATCCAGCCCACAGGATCAGGAAACAGCCCCAGCCAATGGTTTCAAAGCGCTTGTTGGTGGCTGCTTTTTCGGGATCCACGACCACCTCGGGCTTGGCCTCCTGCGCGGCAGGAGCCTCGCCTGGACGGCCGATCCCGGCTGTAACCAGCAGGATGATGCCCGCGATGCCAAATATGATCGGCGGCGCCCAGGGCATGTTCCCATAGCCGATATCAAACCATATGCTGCTTGCCGGCAGTGTCAGGTTCAGGATTGCCAGCGCCACCGCGATCAGCAGGCTGACGATACCCAGGATGAGATTTAACTTTTTCATTTCAATTCTCCTTTCGCGTTTTCATGAGGGGCTTTCACCCAGAAGAATACCATAAAAACAATGGCAACGATCCAGCGGATGATGGCATACACCATCCCCATGCTCGGGTTAGGCATAATGGCCAGCAGGTAACCGCCAATGGCATTCGATCCACCATGCAGCAGCAGGTTTGGCAAGGCGCTCTTGGTCCGGTTGAACAACCAGGTTTGGATGAAGGAAGCGGCCAGAATCGTGGTGAAAATATAAGCCAGCGCCTGGATGGCTGCCTGGATTCCGGCAGCCGCCACCGATGAACCGGGCTGTTTGAGAATGTTGAAGTAAAGTGGAATGAAGGCCGGCCAGTGCCATAGTCCCCAGACCAGGCCCACGACCAGGGCGGATTTTTTGGCACTGTAGCGCTCCTGTAACCTGGGCAGGGCATAGCCGCGCCAGCCGGGCTCCTCCATGCCTGAAGTGAGCAACTCGTAGAGCACGTATGGCAGGAAGAAGGCGAATGGTGCGATTAATACACCCTTGGAAGGAATTGAGCCGAGAAGAAGACCAGTTATGAGGAAGGGCAGGAAGATCACCAGGAAGAGCAGGAGCAGGTCACGGTAGCCGCCTTTTCCCACGCGCCAGTTGGTGACCCGGATCCACCAGTCACGCAATGTTCCTTCCAGGCTGGCCATGATGATTGCCGCAATCAGCGGACCGTAGGAGCTGAATGAACCGAATATTGCCAACAGGATGTGAGCTCGATCCTGAAACCCGGTCCTGGTCAGCTCACCAAAGGTCGTGCTGCTTGGCAGGAGGGACCCGCGCTGTTCGGCAATGATAAATGCCGGCACCATGAATGCCCACGATATGACGCAGGCCAGGATGAAAAAGATCACCAGCGGATAGCGTTTACGGATTTGGCTTGTCATGCATTTCTCCTTGCCATCGAACTGCAGATAATCCCGATCAGTGCCCAACGGTTGAGACAACATTCACTCCCAGAACCAGTTTTTTTACTTGCGGAACTTGGCAATCCCCATGAAAAGCACGCCCAGACCGGCGAGAAACACGCCAAGACCAATCGGTCCCGTCCAAAAAAGAACCAAACCAATGTCCATTTTTTATCTCCTTTTCTATTTTCTTATTCAGCTGTCGGGCACTGACGACCCTACTTTACACGATAAACCCCCCGGTCTGCATCTACCGATTGGTAGATTTGGGGGGTTTAATTTAGGGGTTGAAAACAGAAAGTTGATGGTTAATTTTCTTGCAATTGTTCTAAGCGAACCCCAGTTCCTTGGCTTTCATCGCCGCTTCGGTACGGTTCCGGACCCCCAGCTTGCCGCACAGGTTATGGATGTGTGTCTTGGCAGTACCCGGGCTAATGAACAGCTTCCCGGCGATCTCGCGATTCGACAGCCCCAATGTGACCAGGCGCAGGACTTCGATCTCACGTTCGCTCAACGCTTCGACCAGCCCTGCCTGTGTCCGAACCTCGCCATTCCGACCCGCGCCCAGTGCAGATAAAAGTCCGCCGGCATATTCCGGTTCGATCCTGCGCCGGACCGCCTCCTGCAAAATCGGGACGAGACCCGGGCCTGCATCCACAAAACTGTGGACGAAATTCTCCGCTTTTCCCAGGCGTAGCGCTTCCGAGATGAATGGCATTGCCTCGTCGATGCCTTTTGCTGCCAGGCTTTGCAGGATGCGAACGACGAGCATTCCATAACCCCATCCGGAATGGGATGCTTTTTCAAGGATCGCTTTCAATGCTTCGGCCGCCTGCTCCTTTTGGCCGCGGGCGATCAAAAGGCGCGCCTGCGTCAATCCCATGAAGCGATAGAACGAGTGCGCATCCACTTCCGCCTTGACTTGCGGCTCCCAATGCGCCAGCATTTGCGGATCATTGCGCCTCAGGGCCATTTGCACGCCGAACGCGGCAGTGCGGCTCCGGATCACATCCGGAAAGTCACGTGCCATCTCATCCGCTTCGGTCAGCGCCAGGATGGCATCTTCATCATTCCCCCGCGCATGGAAAAGGATTGCCTGCAGCAGGGCACCCGCCTGTCGAAATTCCGCATTGCCCCCCCGTTGGGCCAGGGCAAAGCCCTTGTCGAAGTACTCCTGCGCTTTGCCTGGATCCCCCCATTCCAATTGGATGGCAGCCATGTCATAGTACGGATGGCTGTGGACAGGCGCCTGCCCGGCAGCTTCTATCAGGCCGCCGCATAGCACTGCCGCCTGTTTCAATTTTCCCCGCACGGCAGGGATGCGCGCCAGGAAGATCTCCGCCGTCTGCAAGGCAAAGTTATTTCCGGAACGGTCGCACAGATCGCGGGCTTGAGTCAGTGCCTCTTCGGCCTGCACCACGTACCCTTCGTGCCAGTACGCCAACCCCAGGTTCATGACGATGATGCCGCGCGTCACAATATCTGTCTCGGGCAGCAGGGATAACGCCTGCTCGGATTTTTCGATGGTTGTATTGTTATCCCGTTTGGAGCGCGCCAGGAATGCCTGCGCCGACCGCACCTGCCCCAGGAAATGCGATCCTGCCTCCGCCAGTTCTTGCGCACGCTCCAGGAGTGGAACAGCCGAATCGAACTGGCCCGCCATCATCGCCGCCCAGGCATGGACCAGGCATAGTTGTCCATTGGATTGAACAACTTGCTGGGGCAATCTACGGAACCAATTAAGTAACCTTACAAACTCCCCCTGCGGGAGCATCGTCGCGCTTGCCATCCCGATCTGCCGCGCCGCGTTGCCCCAATCCCCTGCCGCCAGGGAGTGTTCCACCGCCTCCTGCAGCAGGCCCTGCGATTCATACCAGCGGCTGGCGCGCTGGTGCAGGTTGCTCTCATCGTACGCCGCTGAGGCGCGCAGCCGGAGCTGGAGTAATTCGGAAAACAAATGGTGGTACCGGTACCATATGCGGGACCGGTCAAGCGGAATGATGAACAGGTTGGAATGGTCCAGGTATTCCAGGATCGCCTGGGAGCCGGACGGGGGTGTCAGGGCTTCCGGTGTCGCCGGATCTCCCTGTCCCGGGGTGGCTTCCGGGGATGGATTTCCCACCACCGCATCGCACAGCGGTTCACACAACCGCTCCAGGATGGAGGTCTTGAGCAGGAAATCCTTCACCTGGCTGGATTGCCTCTTGAATACCTCCTCGATCAGGTAATCCAGTACATAGCGGTTGCTGCCCGTGAAATCCCGGATGAATTCTTTCGGATCGTCAATCCCCCTTATGGAAAGGGCTGCCAGTTGCAGGCCCGCGATCCAGCCTTCGGTACGCTGCTCCAGGACGGCCACGTTTTGAAGAGACAGGTCCAATCCCATGACCCGCCCCAGAAAATCCGCCGTCTCCTGGTTGGTGAAGCACAGATCTTCCTGGCGGATCTCCATCACTTGTCCCCGGGCGCGCAGTCTTGCAATCGGCAGCAAAGGATCCTCACGCGTCATGATCACCAGGTGCATCCGCGATGGTTGGTGCTCGAGAAGGAAAGTGATTTCCTGGTGGATGGGGAGGCTGTGAATGACGTGGTAATCATCCAGGACCAGGGTGAACGGCTCTGGGACGGCAGCCAGTTCATTTACCAACGCGGTCAGGATGAGTTCGGCAGGCGGGAGTTGGGGAGACCGCAGCAGTATTCCAACAGATTCACCCAACCCGGGCTGGATCTGCTGCACGGCCGCGATCAGGTAAGCCAGGAAACGACTCGGGTCATTGTCAGCTTCATCGAGCGAAAGCCATGCCGCCCGTCTCCTGGTTCCAATGTCATCTTCCCCATCGCCTGAAACGGCAGTGAAAGCTGATTCTTTACCCTGGCGGTCGCTTCCATTCAATCTAAAATCAGCAATCGGCAATCGCAAATCCGCGAGCCACTCCGTGACCAGCGTGGTTTTTCCATATCCCGCAGGCGCCGAGATCAGGGTAAGCTTTCCGTCCAGGCCCGCGTTGAGCCTGGCGATCAGGCGCGGGCGCGGGACATAACTTGACCGCAGTGTGGGAATGTGAAGCTTGGTCTGCAAGAGTGCTTCATTCACACTATCATTATACAAAGTTTGCAGCAGTTGTCTATATGTCTATTAGCAAGAAATGCGACGCACTTGCCAAGTGCGTCGCATTTTCCTCTTCGACGTGCTTTCCATATCCCAGTTTACCGCATCCCCATTCACCAGGTCGATCATCCACGCCGGTCCCCCCGAAGGGACGATAAGGGCATCCAGGCGATGCTTTGTCATCGCCGCCCGGATACCTTCCTGGCGTGTTAGCCGGTGGTTCTTCTCCAATGCAAGCAGATACTGCTTACTCGTCAGCGGCCCTTTCTTCTGCGCCGACAGCATGCGCTCTTGCCCAAAGTACGGCATCACGCTTCCCTCATGCTCATTGACGAAAGTTCCGGATGTTTAGGGTGACTTTTCCATGACCATTGCTGACACCGAGCAAGGGGGAAAAACGGCTTGCCCGCTCAACTCAACTTCCGTGATTCTCTCGCTAACCAGATCGGGTTGGTTCGCGCTGTTTTTGACCAAAAATCCATTTGCCGCAATCGTATGAATTCGAACCGGTTGCGAAAAGCTGAAACCGGATATTTCTATCTCAGCCGCTTGATTTTCACGGTAATCGCGATTGATCACAAAAACGGTTAATCTATGCTGATCAAGAGTGGCGCTTACATCAAGAATAGGGACCGATCCCGTCCGGCCAATGATACGAATCCGCAAAACACCCGCCTGGCCAGCGCAATAGCGGCGGATGCAGGTTCTTGATCGAATCCAATACATCCAAACGGAACCCGCGGCTATCCTGTGGAGCCTTGGATCCCGATTCGGCTACGAGACCTCCCAGTACTTGTCGACCCATATGCTCAATATTCTGACCATAGATGCGTGGATCTATCGGATCTAAAAGGACATTCGCATTAACCTTAATGGAGCTTGGAAGTTTCATCTGCTCCTCCTTCATTTTTCCAAACGGAAAGTATGCACCCTGTCGTAATCATGACTCATGGCTGCCTGCACGGTCAGGTGGCTGTAGTCGTACACCACCGACCATTGGGTGATGCTTTGTGAAACGGACTCGAGCAGTGCCAGTGCATCTTGCATGGTGAGCGCTTCGCCGCTGGAAAGCCGTTTGGTGATGAGATCATAGCGGCTGCACCAGCCTTTGGGATTCCCACCCGCCTCCGCCACCAGGAAATTCGTCGCAACATGCCAGTTGGTTTCGTTTTCGATGACAATTACCTTCCCGCCATAAAATTCCACCAGCGCGGCATCTTGGTTCGCGTCGGCGATCAGGTAATGGATTGGTGGACCGCCAGCGAAATCAATGTTGTAGCTCTGCAGGATTTTCACTGCCTCCTCGACGCTCGCCGCACGGTCGAGCATCTCCCGTATTACGCCGAGTGACCCGATCGTCGGCTTGTTGGGGTCGTCCGGCACTTTGCCAGGCGAGACTGCCGCCATCCCGATCACCAGGCCTTGATCGTTCATGCCATCGAAGGGCAGGAAAGGCGCCTGCAGTAGCGCCAGTCGCTCTTCCAGGGGCGTTTCGTCCAGCGCCGCCAGCTGTTGTTGCGAAAAACCCAGGTAGGCAAGATCTACCATTGAAACTGAGGCATAACCCTTCAATGGGTGGGTAAAGAGTAGTAACGCCGGGCTGTATTCCCAGTCGAAATTCCGTCCATAAAGCATGGTCTGGGGGTCGGCAAAGGAAGCAAAAAGCGAGCACCCCCAGCCCGGCGCAATCCCAGGCATGACTGCTGCATGATTGAGTTCCGGGCTTCCTGTCGGAACGCTGCCGGAGCGATGATAATCATTCGTCATCATCATCGTGTACAGGGGATGGTCATCCACCCGCTCCAGGGAACGTAGCGCCGAAACCTCCTCCAGGCTCAAACCATCCGGCAGCACCTCCTCCGTCACAGACGGCGTTGGGTCTGGGGTGGGTGCGGGCTGGCAGGACGTCAACAAAGCCATCATCGTCCATAATCCCCCGATCAGGATAAGGAAATGTCGTATCATGCGTTCCTCTCCATTTTTAACTGCTCACCCGGAACGTTTTGTTCGTGCACCTTGCTGTCGCACTCCGGCTGTGAAACAGTACTGGAAAAACTCATTTTGTCGTCCGACAATATGACTCAGCCCCGGCAGCGGGATCGGCGAGACTCCGGTGAAATATCACGCAGATCTCGTGCTTATACTTTTTTCGCTGTTTCGGCTGGGACCACGATCCTCACGATCTAGCCAGCACCGATACAAACGACATCGCAAAAACCACCTTTTCTTGATTCATTATAGGGTTTTTCACCTCCGAGTCAAGTACCCCTTTGGTAAAAATTCTCATTGACAAATTAGAACATTTGTTTTATCATTCCTTTGCGGCGAAGGTGTTCCTTGGGGATCCTTGCCGCTTATTTTGAACCTTAACATTTGAAATTTCAGCCGGCCTTCCACTGTGTCCCGGTGTCCATACGGGGCCGCGTCCCCATGATGCGGTGGATATTCGTTTCTCATTCGTTTTTTTCGAATAACGAATACAGCTTTAAATGACCTGAATTCGGAGGCATGGTTCGCCGCTTTCCCTCTTTCCCAGATACGCATGCTTTTTACGGCGAGGCGTAGTCGTTCCTCCGTCGTTCCGAGGAACGACTACATAAAAAGACTTCCGAAGTCTCAGAGACTTCGGAAGTCCAGGGATCACCGTGTTCGCACAGCCTCCCACCCCAGGTTCCCCCGTCCTCTCCCCCTCTCCCCATCTCCCCTTCTCCCTCTCCCTGATCACCTGATCACCTGATTACCTTCCTTCCCCTCACAAAATAAAATTCGTGGTCAGGAAGTTGGATTTATTGTGGCGGGTGATATCGGTGATGATGGCCTTGTTGAGCGGATCGGCCTTGGCCGCCACCAGCGTGCGGATGGAAAAGCAGCGCAGCGCATCCGAGACCGACAGGGTGCCTTCAGCCGAGTCCTTCCGCCCGGTGAACGGGAAGGCATCCGGGCCGCGCTGGCACTGGCTGTTGAGGTTGACCCGGCAGACCTGGTTGACCAGCGGGTCGATCAGGCGCGCCAGGGTATCCGGGTCCTTGCCGAACAGGCTGACCTGCTGACCGTAATTCGACTCGATAATATAGCGCATGGGCGTCTCGATATCGTCAAATGGCACCACCGGGATGAGCGGGCCAAACTGTTCCTCGGTGTACAGGCGCATGCCGGGCTTCACAGGATAGACCACCGCCGGGTAGAAGAAGGTCTCGGCCGTGGCGCCCCCGTTGGGGTTGACGACGCCGGCACCCTGCCCAAGGGCATCCTGCAGCAGGCCGGTTAAATATTGCGGTTTGCCGGCTTCCGGGAGCGGGGTCAGGTTGACCCCGGGTTCCCAGGGCATGCCAACCTTCAACTGGCTGACAGCCTCCGAAAAACGCTGCAGGAAGGGCTCGCAGATGCTGGAGTGCACGAACAGGATCTTCAAAGCCGTGCAGCGCTGCCCGTTGAAGGTCAGGCTGCCGAGCAGGCATTCGCGCACGGCCAGGTCGAGGTCAGCGTCCGGCAGGAGGATGGCCGGGTCCTTGGCGTCCAGCCCAAGGATGGAACGCAGCCGATGGGGCTTGGGATGCTGCTGCTCGATGATGTCAGCCACCCGGCTGGTGCCAATGAAAGCCAGGGCGTCCACCTCCCCGGAAGCCATCAGGGGACCGATGATCTCGGCTCCATCGCCATAGATGGTGTTGACAACCCCGGGCGGAAACGCCTGGCGGAAAGCCTCAAGCAGCGGGCGGAACAGCAGCACCCCGAACTTGGGCGGCTTGAAGACCACCGTATTGCCCATCAGCAGGGCCGGGATCAGGGTGGTGAACGTCTCGTTAAGCGGATAGTTGAAAGGGCCCATGCTGAGCACGACGCCGAGCGGCGCGCGCCGGATCTGTGCGAGGATGCCAGACTCGATCACGAAACGCGAAGAAATCCGATCCAGGTCTTTCATGGATTCAAGCGTATCGTTAATATACGTGATCGTGCGATCGAATTCCTTTTCCGAGTCCTGGAGCGACTTCCCGATCTCCCACATCAACAGCCTGACCATCTCGCTTTTCTTTTGTTCCATGAGATAGGTGAAGTCCGCCAGGGCTTCGATGCGCTGCTGGACAGAGAAAGTGGGCCAGCCGCCGCCTCCATGGTCATAGGCCCTGGAGGCAGCCGCCAGCGCTTCCAGCGCTTGCCTGCCGGTCAGCTTCGGGTGGCAGCCGATGACCACCCGGTTGCAGCCGGCTTCGGTCTGCACGCACACCGGCGAGCTAACCTCCTGCATGGGTCCGTCCCATTGGCGCAGTTCTCCGTCAATCAGGTATTCGGTCTGATTGAGCGGCTCGGGAAGGGCAAATTCAGCCGGGATGCTGCCGGGCAGGGGATAGAGGTTGGCGAGGAAATTGGTATCGTTCATGGGTAGGCTCCAACAACCTTTCAAGAATCTAAATCCGTTCGATGCTGACCCGCTCGGACTCGATGATGAACTCCCAGGTGCCTCGATTGCCGAAATCATAGACCAGCTCCAGGCGCGTGGGCGTGCGTTCGGCGGATAGGAGCTTGATGGGGTGTTCCGGGCCAAAGGTGATCAGGCTCTTATCCCAATCGCCCTGCTCCTGCGGGTCGTAACCCTGCGGAGGGGCATGAAGGCGCATGATGCCGGTCTCATCGAGCAGCAGGCGCAGGATGGCTTCAGGAGCGTCCATCGTCCACAGCAAGCTGGCGGTGGCCTGTTCTTCCACCGCTTTGATGCGTTCTTCTTCGTCCAGGTCCCACTGCACAGGCGACCAGATGGCGGGAAGATCGTCCACGTACAAAGTCTGGGGGTCAATGATGGATGACATGGGGGTTCCTCCGAGGCGATTATACCCTTCTAAAGAATTCACCACGAAGGGCACCAAGGAACACAAAGGAAAAGAAAAGAAAAAAACAATAAAAAAAGCGGCTGTCAGACGGCCGATTTGGGGATTGGTTCGGAGATCGACGTTCCGGAAACCTGCATTTGCTGGAACCATCGGACGGCATCGGTAAGCGCCTGGCGGGCAGGTCGCGGTTGAAAGCCCAGTTCGCGGCTGGCCCGGGCATGGCTGATGTACGAGTTGCTGCTGATGGCATCCAGGGAATAGCGTGTAAAAAGCGGCCTGGCGCCAGTCAGCTGGTTATAGAGCGGCATCAGGGCTGCAACCCGATAGGCCAGCCCGAGCGGAACTTTAAAACTGACATGCCAGCCACCCGCGGCAGCCCAGACCGTCTGAGCCATTTCCCGGACCGTCAAGCGGTCACCACCCAGGATGTAGGTCCCGCCGCGCCGGCCTTGCTGAGCTGCCAGGATGAAACCCCGGGCAGCATCGCGCACATCGATAAAATCATAGGCGCCATCCACGTAGAATTTCAACCCTGGACGCATGTAGAGTCGGATGGCGCGCCCGGCTTCTGAATCGTGGTAATCATACGGGCCGGTGACCGCCGTCGGGCACAGGATGACCGCGTCCAACCCTTCCGCAACCGCCCTTTGGACCGCCAGCGAGGCCAAGGCCTTGGAACGATCGTATGCGCCCTGACAATCGAGCGGTTCAAATGGCTGCGTTTCATCGATGGGAGCACCATCAAGGGGTTTTCGCAAGGCGTAAACAGAACTGGCATAAACCAGGCGGGCTGTGCCTGACCGGCGGATGGCCGCGATGACATTTTGCGTGCCCTCCAGGTTGACGCGTTCCATTTCAGGGTCCGGCCCGTTGGTGAGACTGATGCGCGCCGCCAGATGGTAGACCAGGCTGATCCCTTGCATGGCAGTGTCGAGCGAGGCCGGATCCAGGATATCCCCGCTGGCCACTTCCACATCCAACCCTGCCAGGGCAGGCGGCATCCCGGAGCCCCGCACGAGTACCCGGACACGTTCGCCACGCTTGAGCAGTTCACGTACGAGAACATTTCCGATGTGGCCGGTTGCACCGGTGACGAGGATCATGGCTGGCTCCATAGTTCAGGCTTGGTATTATAACCCCAGCCAAACCAGCAGAACATGCAGGCTGTCCATCCATTGGCATTTTTATGCTACAATATTTGAAACTACCAATCCTTCTGAAGGTTTTCAATTCATTCAAATAAGGAGTAAAGCACATGACCGGTTTTGTTGGAAATATCGAAAAAGAAACAGAAAAGAATCACTATTTCCGCCAGGTGCTCTTCACCGGCAAACATACCCAGCTCGTTGTGATGTGCCTGCAGAGAGGCGAGGAAATCGGCAACGAAGTCCACAAGAAAGTGGACCAGTTCTTCCGGATCGAAAAAGGGGAAGCCAGGTTCGTCTTCAACGGCACTGAGGAACACATCGTCGGAGAAGGCGGCGGTATCGTCATCCCGGCGGGCACCTGGCACAATGTGATCAACACTTCCAAGAGCAGGCAGTTGAAACTGTATACTTTGTATTCGCCCCCCAACCATCCGGATGGGACGGTACATAAAACCAAGGCCGAGGCGATGGCCGCGGAAGAAGCAGAGCATAAGTAGCTCGACAATCTTACCGGGACTCCGAAGTCTCCTGACTTCGGGGTCCGGTGGCTTTCTTCATATCAGGACACTAAGGGGCACAAAGGAAAGAAAAGAACCTTTCCTTTGTGCTTCCTGTGTTTAATCGCGTTCTCTAAATTAAAAAAACTATTCTTGAACTGGCAGGGTAATACGGATGATGGTCCCCTGGCCGGGTTGGCTTTCGGCAGAGATCGTCCCGCCGTGCGCTTCGGTGAGATGCCTGGCAATTGGCAGACCCAGGCCTGTGCCGCTTGAATCGCGTGACTTGTAGAAACGATTGAAAATGTACGGCAGAATCTCAGGTGAAATGCCTGCACCGGTATCTTCAACAGCCAGCTCGGCCGCCTTTCCTGTTTTCGAAGGGACAATCCTGGAGCGGATATGGATGGTTCCATCACGGGGGGTATAGCGGAGGGCGTTTGCGATCAGGTTGGCTAATACCTGGTGGATGCGTTCGGGATCGAGGTTGATCAGAGGCTGACCCGCTTCCACCTGGATGTCGAGCCCGACACCGGCAGCGTCCGCCTGGGTCCGAAACCCCGAGACGGTCTCTCCGATCAACACGGTCAGATCTGTGGGCTCCTTTTTGAGCTGCAGGGCACCGCTTTCTGCCAGCGCCAGTGTCCGCAAATCATCCACCAGGCGCGAAAGGATCTTTGTTTCTTCGAGAATGGATTTCAGGCGGGTCTCTTCCGGGGAATACACGCCATCCAGGATGCCTTCCAGGTTGCCCTGGATGACCGTCAATGGCGTCCGCAGCTCGTGGGCGATGTCGGCCATCAAGTCACGGCGTTGTTCTTCGGTTAACTGCAGGCGAGCCGCCATCCCATTAAAGGCGCGTACCAGGGAACGCATCTCGCGCGGACCTTGCTCTTGGATATGCGGGGAATAATCTCCTTTGGCAACCCGACCGGCAGCCTCCAACAGGTCGCCAAGCGGGGCCGACATGCGGCGCAGGAGGCGCCCGGTCCAGACCAGCGATAGGAGCGCGGCAAGAAAGAGAACAAACCCGGCCGGTATCACCCAGCGGAAAGGGGCAGGGACATGGATAAATCCCAGCCGGTTTGCCACCAGCCCCACGACAATTACAAAGACAAAAAATCCCAGCAGGCTGAGCAACGCCAGCAGGCACCCCATCCGGCGGGAGTAACGCCGGCCTCGGCTGCGCCAATGCGGCCGCGCCGGAGGCCACGGTTCATTTTCCGGCCACCAGTCTGGTTTCCTGTGGGGGAAATGAATATTGATGGAGAAAGGATCTTCGCTATTATCCATTACTGGTCAGCAAACCTGTAACCCACGCCATAGACAGTCTGAATGTAACGCGGCTCACCGGGTACCGGCTCGATCTTATGACGGATGTTCTTGATATGAGCATCGATGGCGCGTTCATACAATTCAAAGGCCACCCCATGGACCACGTCAAGCAATTGGGCGCGGGTGAAGACCCGTCCGGGATGGCGGGCCATGGCAGCCAGTAGTTCGAATTCAGTCGGTGTCAACTCATCCACCTCCCGGCCATCCGCCGTCACGCGCATGCGTGCGATATCCAGGGTCAGATCGGCAGCACGGATCACATCGGTGTTCGCCTGGCTGTAAACCTCCATCCGCCGGAACACCACCCGCACGCGTGCCACCAGTTCCTTGGGACTGAATGGCTTGGTGATGTAATCGTCTGCACCCAATTCCAGGCCAACCAGTTTGTCGGTCTCTTCCGAGCGGGCGGTCAGCATGAGAATGGGCACATTCGAGTCCTTGCGCAAGGTGCGGGTGACATCCAAACCGTCCATCTCCGGCAGGCCCAGGTCGAGAATGATCATATCCGGCCTTTCCGAATGAGCCAGTGCCAGGGCGGCCTTCCCGCTGGCAGCGGTCAAGACTCGAAAACCGGCGCGCTCCAGGTAATCACGCACCAACTGGACAATTTTGGGTTCGTCGTCAACAACAAGGACCTTTTTCATAAGATAACCAACCCGGACCCCCTCTGCAGGGGATCCGGTTGTATTATACGCCAGGCCTTGGATGTCAATGCATCTTTGCCAGGTTACTTCTCAGGCTTTTTATCCTCAGGCTCAGCATGCGCCCGCCGGTGCCATTCGGCGAAGAACGGGGGGACACCCTTGCCGTTCGGGTCACGCCAATCCCAGTCCCTGCGGTGCATGTGGCGCCAGCCCATCGGGCCGTGCCAGAACAAAGCCCGCAGGCTGCCAAATGCCAGGAACAACAGGAATAACGGGATAAGGCAACTGAACAGGCCGAACCCCCATCCGAGGAAGGGATGTCCATAGCGCAGGTAAGGCATCTGAACAGCCGGTCCTGCCGGGACCTGGACCTGCTGCGCCAGCCCATGGGCCGTGCCGAGACTATAGGCATACACGCCGATGCCGAGGATGGCAGCGATCAACACCACTGCGGCCAGAACTCTCCAAAATATTTTCATTTACTATGCTCCTTTTATAACGGTTCCAATTCTGATTTCTCTTGAAATCTATACGGGAGTATAGGGCCAAATTGTGAAGTGAGTGTGAACACACGCGGGAGATATCATGCAGGCTCAAAAACTCCCACCACCAGGGATACGACCCCGCGGAATAGCGCCGGGCAGCCGGGACACCAGGGAAAGAAAAAATGGAGCCGTCCATTGGCAATTGGACGGCTCCCATATGGGTCGACAGGGGTGGTTTTTTATTCTTCCGGGCTGATTTCGAGCCACAGGGCTTTGAATTTTAGGGCATCCACTTCCATGACCGGGCTTTCGCACAGGATGCGGCCTTGCGCGCCTGCATCATGCAGGGCACGCATCAGGTTCCTGAAATCCAGGTCAGCCTCTTCCATGACCAGGTGATTCTTCTCCCCTTTTGGGCCATAGTTGATGCCGGAAAGGTGGATATGCAGGTGTTGCAAGGCTGCCTCTCCGAGGCTGTTGCGATAGAGTTCCAGTGCGGAGACCCACTCAGCATAGGTATTCATCGCGCCATCGCCGAGGCGCGCATGCAGGTGGGCAAAGTCAATGCACGGGAGGACGCCCGGAATGGCCTTTGCCATCTCCAGCACATCCGTGAGGGAGCCCAGCATGGCCGCTTTTCCGCTGATCTCCGGCCGCAGAGTAACCGGGTTCCCTGCGGAACGCAATTCCTCCACGCAGGCGCGCAGGCGCGGGATGGTAACCTGCAGCACCTCCTCCGCCGGGCGGCCAAAATAAGTACCGGGATGGAAGACAATGTCGGTCGCGCCAGCCAGGTTGCCAAAGTGGGCCGCATCCATCAGGTAAGTGCGCAAGCGCGGCCACTTCTCCTCATCCCCGTTAAGGTTGATGTAATAGGGCGCGTGCACAGAGAGGGCAACCCCTTTTTCTTCACCAGCCTGTTTGATCGCTGCGCAGGTCGCTTCGCCGACGCGCACACCGTTGACCCAGGCCAACTCGAGAGCATCCAGACCGATGGAAGCTGCGTACTGGATCCCGCTGACCGTCCCGCCGGGCCTGTGTGGGGTGGCTATGGGGGAACCGACGGTACCGAAGAGAAAAGATAAAGAGCTCACCATGAAGGAACACCAAGGTCCACAAAGGAAAACTGAATTGAACTACTGCATCGCAAACAATAATTTCATCTTATCGACCAGCGGCGGACCAAGGATGAGCAGGCCCACCAGGATGGCGGCCAATGCTGCGATCAGGACCGCCGCGGCGCCCACATCTTTTCCCACCTTTGCCAGGGGATGCCGCTGCGGGCTGGCCAGGTCCACCACCGCCTCAAGCGCCGTATTAATAAATTCAGCCGTCCAGACCAGTGCGATGGTCAAGAAGAGTATCGCCCAATCCCTGAGCGGGAGATGCAGCCAAAAAGCCACCAGTAGCACCAGTATGGTTATTACGGCATGGATCCAGGCATTTCGCTGCGTGCGGAGGACAAACCACCAGCCATAAAAAGCATGCTTAAAAGAGTTAGCTCGCAGGACAAAAAATTCTCTGACCCTATTCATGGACGATCAAAGGAGAAATACCCAGGCGTTCAAGAATCTCAGCCTGGGCTGCCCACATGCGTTCCTTTTCCCCCGCCTCGGCATGATCATGACCCAGCAAATGCAAAACACCATGCACCGCCAGGAGCTGCATTTCAGCTTCAACGGCGTGTCCGCGTTCCGCGGCCTGTTCCGACGCACGTGCCAGCGAAATGACCACATCGCCAAGGTAAAGGCGGCCCGTGTCGGGGTCCTCCTGGTCTGCGGGGAAGGAGAGCACATCCGTCGGTGTATCATGACCGAGGAAATCCCGGTTAAGACCCTGGATGCGTGCGTCATCCACCAGAACGATCGTCAGATCACCAGCAGGAACGCCGGAAAGGTCGAGCGCAGCCGTGGCAGCGCGATCCAATAAATCCTGGGGAAAGATTTGGCCAGACTCGTTCTCAAAAAAAATCATTCGGTCTTTTCCAGTGGGCGCGTTTGAACCGGCACGTCAAAGATCGCAGGCGCTTCTTTGGGATATTCCAGACGCGGATGGTACGTAACGCGCAAGGTGGTGACAAAGGATTCGATGACGTTTGCCAGGTCCCGTTGAGAGAGTGGAGCATCATCCAATTGACCATCCTTCTGGCGGCTTTCGACCACGCTGCGAACCAATGCGCGCACTTCATCATCATTGCCGGGGCGCTCGGCGCGGGCACGCGCTTCCACACCATCCGCAAACATCAGCAAGGCTGTCTCTTTTGAACGCGGAGCAGGGCCGGGATAACGGAATCCAAACTCATCCACTTTGGATTTGTCTCCATTCGCAGCCTGGACGGCGCGGTTATACTGGTAACGGGTGATAAGTGTGCCATGATGTTCAGCAATAAAATCCTGCAGACGGCGCGGTAAATGGTATTTGCGCGCCAATATCAAGCCATCGGTAACGTGGCGGATGATCACCTGTGCACTGTCTTCGGGTTTCAAGTCCTCGTGGGAGTCGATCTGGCTGGGTGGCTGGTTCTCAACGAAGAAAAGCGGGTTGGCAGCTTTCCCAACATCGTGGAACAACGCTCCGACCTTCGTCAAGAGCGTATCGGCATGAATGCAATCAGCCGCCTGTTCGGCCAGGTTGGCAACCTGCAGGCTGTGCTGGTACGTGCCGGGGGCGCGTTGGAGAAAGTAGTTCAGCAGGGGCGAATCAGGGCGGGAAATCTCAAGCAATTGTAATGATGTTGTCAGTCCAATGAATTGCGCTAGTAGAAATTGCAGGGGCAATGCCAGGCCAATCGATGCAATTCCCATAAAAGCTGCCGCTCCCATTAAAGTAGCCATGCCGATCCAATCCGTTTCGGTGAAGGGCAGGCGGTACGCAGCTATCACGGCTATGCCGGCCACTGCAATCGCCAAGGCGGCGTATAAGAACTGTGCGACACGGCGGCCCCGTCCCATTACCAGTACTCCGCATAAACTGCTTAAGATATAGTATGTCATCAAGCCAAGTGAATCCGGCATCCCATATGCACACAGGGTACTCATCATCAAGCCAAAAACCATGCCGCGTTCCATGCCAAAAAGGGCTGAAATCAGCAGGGCAAAAGCCGGGACAGGAAAAAGGTACGGTAATATCGTCCGGTTTGGAATGGAAATCCGCGCACCCCCCAGGAAAATGACAAAGAGCAGTCCCAGCAATAGAAGGCCGCGCAGGTCAGAAACAGCCGCCGGCTGGCGCCGGGAAAAATAAAGGGCCGCAAAGACGGCCAGGAGTCCAACCAGGGCGCCCGCACCCAACAGACTGTAGAGCGGGTTTTTGGGTTGAACCAGGCCCAAGGTTGCCAGTGCTTCCAAATCTGCAGGTGTAATAACCTGTCCCCGCATGACAACCGTTTGTCCCGCTGCGAAGAAACGGGTTTCCGGCTGGGTTGCCTCACGGGCGGCCTGGCGGGCTGCATCGGTCAATTCCGGGCTGTAGAAACTGTTCGCCGCCACCTCCGGTGAGGCGAGCCCAACAACCAACGCCGCTTCGCGTTCGGTCAGGGAAAAGCTGACCAGGGACGGAAGACTCTGGCGAACTGTTTCCAGGTCTTCAGTTCGGATGGGATTACGCATCGTTTCCACCAGGACATTAAAGGCCTCGCCCCGCACAAGCGTCCAGCTGGTATCCGGCAAACCAAGCAAAGAATCGATCAGATCAGCCTGGAGGGTTAATCCCTGGATGGCAATCAGCGCCGTTTTTTTCGCTTCGAGGGAAGCAGTCTTCTCGGAGCGAATCGCAGAGATGGTTTGCAGGACAGAAGTGAGGTTGGCAGCCTGTGTCCGCGCGATTGCCGGGTCCGGTTGTACATAAACAGGCGCAACGGCGCGTTCAGCTTCATCTCGCGCTGCATCCGTCAGAACCTTGCTGACATACTTTATCTCATGCGGGGCCCGCAAATCCTGCGAAGCTACATCCCCGACTGCCAGAGGAAGACTGGTTTGCCGCAGCGACCAGGGCTGGATCAGGGCCATATAGCTCAAAATGGCAGTACAGACCAGCACCAGGGTTGGAATGAAAATGCGACGGAAGGGGGTACGCGGCAATTCTCTGGGAGATTCCATTAAGATTGGCTCAAGAAGAGTTGATTACCGCCAGCAATCCTTTACTGCTGCAATAATTGACGAACCATGGCGCTGATCTGGTCGCCCGGAGCACGCCCGGCCACACGCGGCATGAGCAGCTTCATGACCTTGCCCATATCCGCCGGTGTTTTAGCGCCCACCTCCACAACGGCTGCTTCCACCAGAGCTTTGAGTTCATCAGCGCTCATGGCCTTAGGCAGATAGGTCTGCAAAACAGCAATTTCTGCTTCGGTAGCTGCAACGATGTCCGGACGGTTGGCGCCGCGGGCTTCCTCCACGGACTCCCTGCGAGTCTTGATTTCCTTCTGGATGATGCTTATTACTGCAGTTTCATCCAACTTTACCTGCCGGTCAATCTCCACCTGGCGTACGGCCGCCAGTACCATGCGGACAGAACGCTTGCGCACATCATCACCGGCTCTCAAGGCTTCCTTCAAGGCAATTTCAAGTTTCTCTTTGGTATCCATGGTTTCATTATACCTCGCGGGATTGGGTTTTCAAGTGGGTGCAGAGGCTACTTGACAGTATTCTTAAATATTATATGCCAAAAAAGACACGTTTCCTGCCAATCTGGTTATAATTTCGAAATGGATCTCATTGACAACCATGGTGGAGACGACGGCAGCACCGGCATGCTCGGCGAGGGCCGCCTGCCAAAATATCACCCACGCGTGGAAACCCTGGGGGTTCTTGACGAGGCCTCTGCAGCTCTCGGCCTGGCACGCGCACTGTGTAAAGATCAGCAGACCGCAGCCCTGCTCGAAGATGTACAGCGTGACCTGTACGCCATCATGGCCGAAGTGGCTGCTACCCCGGAGAATGTGGAACAATTTCGGATCCTGGACCATAGTCGCCTCCAGTGGCTGGAATCCCAGGTTGATGCCATCGCTGCCAGGGCACCCGCCCCGGCGGAATTCATCCTGCCAGGTGATTCCTTGCCCGGGGCAGCCCTCGCCCTGGCGCGGACAATCGTCCGCCGTGCTGAAAGGCGGGCAGCCGCGCTGTTCGATACCGGCGAGATCCAAAACAAGGTTTTACTGCAATACCTGAACCGCTTAAGCTCCCTGTGCTTTGCGCTGGAACTGTATGAAAACGCACAGGCCGGAAAAACCACCAAACTGGTAAAGAAAAAATGACCGGTACTTTAATCAACGTAGCCGCCATCCTGGTTGGCGGCAGCCTTGGCCTTCTGGTTGGGAACCGGCTGCCCGAACGTCTGAGGGCCACCGTCATTGCCGGGATGGGGCTTTTCACCGCCGTCACCGGCATCAAGATGTTCTTTGAAACGCAAAACTCACTGGTTGTGTTGGGGAGCCTGGTGATCGGCGCGCTGCTGGGCGAGTGGTGGAAAATCGAGGACGGCCTGCAACGTCTGGGCGGGATGCTCGAAAAACGTTTCAACCGTCCTGGAAATGAAAATGAGCAGGTAGCTCCTCGCGGGGATTTTGTGCGCGGCTTCATGATCGCCTCCCTGCTCTTCTGCATCGGCCCGATCGCCATCCTCGGCTCCATCCAGGCCGGTTTGACTGGCGATACCAACCTGCTGGTGATCAAGTCCGTGCTGGACGGCTTCGCTTCGATGGCATTTGCATCCACGCTGGGGGTGGGTGTGCTGTTCTCAGCGCTTCCAATCCTGGTCTACCAGGGAGCCATCACGTTGTTGGCTGCCCAGTTCAATGCGCTGATGACCAAACCGATGATGGCCGAGATGAGCGCCACGGGCGGCGTGCTCCTGCTCGGGATCGCCATCAGCAGCCTGCTGGAAATCAAAAAAATCCGGGTGGGTAATTTCCTGCCTGCCCTGGTGATCGCCCCCCTGATTGTGTGGATCGTCAGCTTGTTCTACTGATTATTTCTACTGACCCGCCAATGCAGTGTCAATTGCCTGGGCTGTTTGTTGGAAGTTTGAGACATAGACACCATTGATAAAGATGCTGGGTGTGCCAGTCACTTTCAACGTCAGGGCCTGGGCAATATCATTCTGGATCGCGCTGGTGAATTTTTTCGCCTGGTAACACTGGTTAAACGCCGTCATATCCAGTTTCAAATTCTCGGCCATCTTGACGAGACGTGCATCGGAGAAAAGATAGGCATCTTCGGTAATCTGGTTGGCATAGAGTGTAGCATGATAATCCCAAAAACGGTTCTGTTCGCTGGCGCACATGGCGGCATTGGCCGAGCGAAGGGAGGCATCCGTGCCGTCGCCTCCATCGATCACGATGTAGGTGTGATAGCTGTAATATACCTTCCCGGTCTCCACATAGTTCTGGATGATTTGAGGTTCAACTTGCTGCGAATAGAACAGACAGGCTGAACAGCGATAATCTTCATATAAATCCAATTTTACCGGAGCATTGGGATCGCCAAGATGTACTCCATCCACCTTGGTATTGTACACTTTCGGAGTAATGGTGAGAACTGGCGGCGGCGTAAAGTTTGCAGCCGTTTTGGTCGCATTCGCAGCGGCCGTGGCATTGTTAATGGATGGCAGGATAAGGGCGAAAGTCACCATCAACGCGCCCAGCACCACGAGCATGATAATAATGATACGGTTACGAATTTGTTCGCGACGGCGGCGTTCGCGTATTTCCTGGCGTTTACTCATACTATCTCCTTTGGCTTACGAATAGTGGCAGGATTTTGCCATAATCGAGGCAGTTTGTCCAGTGATAAGACCCTTCTCATGCTCAAAACAGGTCCGCTCTCATCCGATCTTAATTCAATCTACTGATAACTTTCTAGCCCCGACGCGATCGTACCTTGCCTCATGCCCGCCATGTCCCTGGACAGGCATGATGGAAGCCCTGGGAGGTAATCTTACCTGCCCTTTATGGGATTTGCAACTGGTAAACCGGATAACGTTCCCCGGTCTCATGAAAGCCGATCTTTTTATAAAGCGCCAGCGAGGCGGCATTATCGCTCTGGGTGTTCACGGTCAGGTGGTACAACCCGCGCCCATCAGCCTGTTGGACCAGGTCTGCAACCAGAGCCCGCCCGATTCCACGCCCCTGCAGATCCGGGCGGACCGCCAACCTGGCAAGATGTGCCCCGAACTGGTTGCGTGTGCTGAGTTGGTATCCGAGAATCTGTCCATCCGCCTCGACCACCGTCGCCAGTTCCGCCTGCGGGTAAGCCAGTTCCAGCGCCGGGAGCGAATTTTGCCAGAGCAGGTCAAAGGCCGCCGCATCCACCTCGGCAACTGCCGGTAAATCATATTGGAACATATTCCGGATCGAGAAATCAGCTGGTAAGGATATCTCCAGAGGCGCCTGTTCTGCGCGTTCGAGCATTACGATGGACTGGCGGCAGGAAAATCCACTGGCTCGAAGTAAACCATCGTACCAATCCTGCAAGACAATGGCCGCCGCCATGAACTGGCCTTTGCGCGCCAGCTCGAGGCGGGCTGCCTCCCAGAGAGTTTGCCAGGATTCCTCAAGGGATATCATCCCGGAAGTTACGAACAGTCGCACCCAGGCGATCTCCGGCGGGTCGGGTGGGCAGGCCAGGGCAGAAATAACCTGTCCGCGGGTTTCTAGCATCAAAAAGGGGGACGATCCGAGCCAGTCCAGCGGGTAGCGCCAATCCAGGTGGCGGTGGATGGTTGGGCTGATATGCAACAGACTGGCAATCTGGTTCCTGTCCGCCAGGAGCGCTGACCGCATCCGAACATTCGCGTCCCTTATCATAGGTGGAAAAACAGAATATTCTTCATCTCTGCAGCTTCAGTTCCATCACCTGATTCTGCATACATTACCGCAGCGCCGCCGGAGGCATGTGCAGCCTCCAGGGAATCCCCAGGTTGATAAGCTCCCCTGGCCTTCCCAGCCATTTCTTGAGGAGAGCGTCTACAAGTCATATTTGGAAATTTTTTCCAGCAAGTCCTCTGCCACAATACGCAATTTATCTGGGGACATATTGCTCAACTTCCTTGCCAGTTCCAGGTAGGGGCGATTGGCCGGCTTGGAGACAAAAATCTGTAATTCGGATGGCAATTTTAAAAAGTCTTGAACCGCGTTCTGTTGAAGCAGCCACTGACCGATGCGGCTCTTCTGGTCAAATATTCCTTCAATTTGACCTCCGCACAACGCCACCAGACATTCCAGTTCAGGCAGCGGGATCGGGCGTTCGCCCATTTCATACGCCCATAAGCGTGCGGCGGGAATACCGGATTGTTTCGAAAGGGCCTTTAGCGAGAGATAGGCATTTTTTCGTTGCTGGCGCAGGAGCGCCCCAACCAGGCGTCGACGGAGTCCGATCAAAACTGGCAAATTAATATCCTCTGCGATCAAGGCATCCTTCGATTTTGTTCCCCCGTTCCAAAAAGTGTGCAGGGGCAGTTGGAGAACGTACGCCAGCACCTCCAATTCCGGAAGGGAGGGCGCCGTAAGACCTTCTTCCCAGGAATGCAGAACGCTATTCGGCACACCCACAAGCTGTGCGCATTTCGGAAGGGTCTTTCGCGCCGAAAGACGGGCATCCCGAATCAAAACGCCTAATTGTTTGGAACGAAGGGCAACCTGGTCTTGTATGCTCATGGGATTTCCTCTCAAAATCATGGGACAGAACAAAATGATTATAGCAGAGAAAATGGATAACAAAAATTCCTCTTGGAACAATGCGCGATACAAAGTCCGGCATCCGGGTCACGCATGTCAAATACTCTTCGAGTGGTCATGATTTCCAAACCCAATCGCCTCCAACCATGGTTGCCACAGGCTTGAGGGTATGGAGTTCGGCCGGATCACAAGTGAATGGGTCTATCTCAACAACGATCAGATCTGCCAGGAAACCGGCAGACAGTCGCCCAAGGTGGTCTTCCACCCCGGCCGCGTATGCCGGACCAGTTGTAAATCCTTCGAGTGCTGAACTGAACGTGATGCGCTGTTCCGGAAACCAGCCATCCAGGCCCGGTGAACCGTCCACCCGGCATCTGGTAACAGCCGCGTGAAGACCGTGAAATGGGTTGGGGATTTCGACCGGCGCGTCCGAGCCAAATGCCAGCCGCGCTCCACACTCCAATTGGGTCCGCCAGGCATAGGATAATGCTGCCCGCCCGCCAAGGAGCCGGTCTGCCATGAGCATATCTGAAGGAGCATGAGCCGGCTGCATGGAGGCGATGATGCCCAATTCAGCCAGACGTCCGGCATCCTGTGGATGGATGGTCTGAACATGTTCCATGCGGTGACGTAAAGCCGGCAGGCCGCACTGGTGTTCATAATCACGCAAGCGGGCGAACCCATCCAGAACCTCATGGATGGCCCGGTCACCGATGGCGTGGACTGCCAGGCTGAAACCAGCATCGGCCGCCTGACGCCCAAAGTCAAACAGTTTTTCACTATTTAATATCAGCATACCACGATTGAACGGCTCACCCTCGTATGGATCGAACATTGCCCCTGTACGCGGTCCGAGAGCCCCATCCGCAAACAGCTTCACCGAACCAATCCGGAGCAGGTCATCCCCAAAACCGCTGCGCAGGTGAAGTTCCACTGCCCGGGAGAAAAACTCCAGGGGAATGGATTTCACCACTCGCAAGCGCAATTCGTCGCGCGCCTGCAAGAACATCAATGCCTTATAACAGGTGACCTTGTCGAAATCGTGTACACTGGTCAGGCCCATGGACCACAATAGCGGAATGAGCTGCTGGAAGGTTTTCGCTAGGACCTCGGGGGTTGGTTCGGGGATGGCCGCCTCGACCAGTTTGACCGCATCCTCGAACAAAATACCAGTCGGGTTTCCGCCTGCGTCACGCTGAATGCGCCCATTGACTGGATCTGGGGTGGATGCGGAAATCCCGGCCAGCTTGAGGGCAGCACTATTCACCCAGGCTGCATGTAAGGACTTGGCGGTCAGATAGACCGGGTTATGCGGCGTTACCGCATCCAACTCTGGTGCACCGGGCCACTCGCCGCCCCAGGTATCCTGATTCCATCCATGGCCGCGCACCCATTCCCCGGAGAGCGATCCCCGGGCGCGTTCAGCCAGCCTGCCCAGAATTTGCTGCCTTGACTCCATCTCGCAATCCACAACTTGCAGGCTGAGTGCATATTCCTGAAGATGGATGTGAGCATCCGTCAAGCCGGGTAAAATGATCCGCCCACCCAAGTCTTCACGCCCGGCATCATCGAACTGTGCCAGGAGTTCCTCGCCACCCGCCGCCAAAACATGCCCGGCCTCAACAAGAAGTGCCGAGACCACAGGGCAGGCCGGGTCGAGCGTGTACACACGCGCATTATGGATGAGTTTCATGGATTTCCTTCGGGGTCAGTGAGCAATCGTACAATTTATTCGCTCATACCCCTAAGGTGTGTGACATTCGTCAATCCTTTAACAACCGCCCCAGCAGGGCATTTAATTCTTCATCGGAATAATAGTGGATGGTGACAGTCCCGCCCTTGCGTCCTGAGCGCAGGATAACCTTGGTTCCCAGGCTCGAGCGCAGCCTTTCCTCCAGTTCAGCTACTTCTGGAACAGGCGCAGGTTTTGGCTTCCGGGAAGGTTTTTCTCCGGAGAGCTTCCGGACCAATTCCTCGGTCTGACGGACATTAAGCTCCTGCTTCAGGACGGTATGCAACGCGGCCGTCTGCGCTTCCGGAGTGATGAGAGCCAGCAAGGCACGGGCGTGGCCCTCAGAAACGCGACCTTCGATGAGGGCAATCTTGATCACATCAGGAAGTTTAAACAGACGCAGGGTGTTGGTCACAGCCACGCGGCTCTTGCCCACGCGTGCCGCGATCTCTTCGTGGGACATGTCAAAATCTTCCGCCAGTTGACGATAAGCCTCCGCCTGTTCCAGCGCAGACAGGTCGGAACGCTGCACGTTTTCAATGATTGCCAGTTCCAGGCGTTGCTGATCTGTGGCTTGGCGCACAAGTACGGGCACCGAGGCCAGTCCTGCCAGCCGGGCTGCCTGCAAACGACGCTCCCCGGCAATCAACACATAACGCCCATCCATATCACCTGGCGTAACAATCAACGGCTGGAGAACTCCATGCTCACGGATGGAGGCGGTTAAGTCTTCAAGTTCTTCGGGATGCATCATACTGCGCGGCTGGCGCGGGTTGGGGAAAACCATCTCCACCGGGATCAACATGACGCCGTTCTCCGCAAGGGCATTTCCCCCGCCAGGAATAAGGGCTCCCAAACCACGACCAAGTCCGGATTTCTGGGGCATAGGTTCCTCCTACAGTTATCCCACACTCTCGGTAATCAGAATGCCGTCACTCTTCAATAATTCACATGCCAGCAGCTCATATGATTTGGCTGCGTTTGATCCAGGCGCATAAGCCGAAACCGGCAGTCCATAAGATGGGGCCTCCGCCAGACGCACGCTGCGCGGGATAATGGTCTCGAATACTTTCTCTGGAAAATACTTGTGCACTTCAGCAACCACATCCTGCGAGAGGTGTGTGCGGCCATCGAACATGGTCAAAATTACTCCGCGCACTATTAGCGTTGGAAAAAGGGCCGAACGAACACGCTGGATGGTGCGAGTCAATTCGCCAAGCCCTTCCAGCGCCAGATACTCGCACTGCACCGGAATCAGGACGCCATCCTTGGCAGCCATTAACCCATTTACAGTAAGAAGGCCAAGGCTGGGCGGGCAGTCAATTAAAATATAGTCGTAACGCTCAGTCAACGGACCAAGAGCCTGCCTGAGCCTGGACTCGCGTCCCAGTTCATTGACCAGTTCCACTTCCGCCCCTGCCAGGGATGGTGAAGCTGGCAGAATTGCCAGCTTCAGGCGCGGGTTCTGAAGCACCAGGGCAGCTGCCGGCGTTCCACCCAATAAGACATCATACGTGCCCTGCTTGACAGTGTGTTTATCCAGACCAAGCGAAGAAGTGGCATTGGCCTGAGGATCACTATCCACAATCAAGACGCGTTGCCCAAAATGGGCCAGGTAGGCCCCAAGATTAATCGCCGTCGTGGTCTTCCCCACCCCGCCCTTCTGATTTACCAGTGTATAAACGCGTCCCACTACATGACCTCCACCAGGCAGGTTTGAATTTCTTCCCTGGTTGGAATACTTTCCAACCCTCGGCGCGTTACCGAAAAAGATGCAAGGTGTGTGGCGAATTTTGCTGCAGCCCAGGGATCATGCGTTGTCGAAAGCCGCCAGAAGAAAGCCGCCGCGAAAATATCGCCTGCACCGGTAGGGTCCACTTCCTTGACCTGCAAAGCGCGGAACCTGCGCAGATCACCGTTCCAGTACAGGCGTGATCCGGCAGCCCCCTCGGTTACAGCCAGCACCCGGCAGTTATTTGCCATCGCTTCAATCTGCTCCTCGTCACCACCCACATCTTCAATACTTAGAACCGCCGCGTTTGCCTTTGATAACGCATGCAAGGCTCCCGGCCAGGTGCTGATACGGACATGCCCGTCAGCGTTCCAAGTCCGCAGCCAGCCTTGAGGTGTCAGGCCAAGCATGGATGAGGAAAATCCCCCATCCGCCAGACTCTTGCCTTCCCCGGCAATCGGCCCAATGTGGACAATCGGCGCCATCCGCCAGATCGGAGGAACATTTTCATACAGGATATCCGGCGCGGCATGATGGATAATCTGGTGGCGGCCCTGAGGCGTGTACACGTTTTCGAAGGTGGTGCTTTGGTCCACCAGCGCACTCCTGATCTGGATGCCGTCCAAAACATCCAGGGGCACTTCCCCGGCCCAGGCAGTCACCACACCTGTGCGCAGACCAAGGGCGCGTCCTGTCAGTGCAGCATAGGTTGCCGTCCCACCCAGGCGCGGACCAGTGGGTGTCAGGTCACACGAGATATGACCGATGACCAGATAGTCCACCGGATCGAGGGGGACGATATTTTGCATGGGTAGATTATACTTGAGGATGAAAATTCATTAAGTTAGGGGCGGCCGGTTGGCCGCCCTTTTTTCACGTTATTTCGGGACAATCGTCACTTTGCGTGCCGGTTCTTCTCCGATGGATTGCGTAGCCACATTGGGATGGTCACGCAGCTCCAGGTGGATGATACGGCGTTCCGAGGCGGGCATGGGTTCCAAGACCTGCCGGCGGCCGGTCTTGATGGCCTGGTCGGCCATGCGGACAGCCATCTGGCGCAACTGGCGTTCACGCCGCGCCCGGTAGCCTTCCACATCAACGACCACCTGGACCCAGTGCTCCACCTGCTTGCTGACAATGAGATTGACGATATACTGCATGGCATTCAGGATTTCGGCCCGGCGGCCAATCAGTATGCCCAGATCAGTGCCGTGGATATCCACCAACACAGGACGCTGGTTTTCTTCATCCGCGTTGCCATAACGAACTTCGATGCGCGCCGGGATTTTCATCTTCTCCAATAACTCAGCCACTGTCTGGCGGGAAACAAACAGGAGGTTGTCATCCAGTACGCTGAAATCGGTTTCCTTGGCTTCAGCGCCCTCAATAGGCTGGGAAGCTGTCGCGGCCTGGGTTTTTTCAGGGAGGCCGGCTTCGGGTACTGTCTGAACCAGCCTGACCGTCAAACGGACACGCGCCTGCCGCCCGCCAATGCCCAGTAGACCCCGGCTCCCCTCATCCAGCACTTCCACATCCACGGCATCCTTTCCCAGGCCAAGTTCAACCAGGCCTTGGGCGATGGCCTCTTCGACATTTGGGGCGATCTTCTCTAGTGTGGTGCGCTCGTTCATTTTTTCCTCACAGCCAGTGATGAAGCGGGTTTCTTGCCAGGTATCAAAGCGCTCCAATTAACCTTCCCCAGCAACGCATATTGTGCGATCCCGATCAGGTTGCCGGCAATGAAATAAACAGAAAGGCCGGAAGCAAAGGTAAGGGCAAAGTAACCAAGCAGGAGGGGCATATAAAGCGTCATCATCTTGCCCATCATGGCTCCCTGGTCGCCCGGGTTCGTCGTGGCTGGCATGGTCACTTTGGACTGAATATAAGTGGTGATAGCCACAACGATCGCTAGGAATGGGATGGCTATGCCAAAGGCATAAATCCGCTCCGGCTGACCCAGGTTCATCCAAAGGAACTTGCTGTTAAGGGGCAGCAGGTCGCCAACGGGGAAAAACGAATAAACCGTGCGGGTCAGGGTAAGCAGCTGCTCTGGCGATGAGGCCATGGCACGCATGATACTCTGGTATAAACCAAAGATGAGGGGGATCTGGATGATTGACGGCAGGCAGGAGGAGAGAGGATTGTAACCAATCTCTTTGTAATACTTCATCTGCTCTGAAGCCAGTTTTTCCTTATCATCCTTATACTTTTTCTGGATTTCCTGCCATTCCTTGGAGCCCTGCATTTCCTGCATCTTGGTGCTGCCCTTAATCTGCGAGGCCATCAAGGGATGGGTAATCACGCGGATGAGAATGGTAAACAGAATAATCGCAATGCCAAAATTCCCGCCAATTAATTTATAGATCATCAGCAGGGCATTGGTAAAGGGGGTAACAATGATGGTTTCCCACATAAGTCACGTCCTATTTAGCTGGGGTGAAAGACCATTTGACTGCCCCATTCTGATCAAGGGCTACCAAAATGGCATTCCCACCGGTTGGAGCAACCAGGATCAAGTTCCCGGCTGCAACAGGTGAAGAGTAGATTTTTCCAGAGATCGAGATCGGGCGGGGATTTTTACCAGTGCGGTCGATGAAATAGACATTTCCCGCCTCCGTGCCGACAATAAGGGTATCACCGCTGACAAGCGGTGTACCGATGATTGCACCATTCAACGGCTGGTTCCAGGATTGGTCGGTGCCGCTCACCGGATGAGCGTATAACGAACCCTTACCATCTCCGAAATAGAGCGTGCTGCCATCCAGCGCCGGACCGGACCAGATCCAGGAGGAAGCCGCCTGCGACCAACGCGTCCCGCCATTGGCAGTATTCAGGGCATAGATTTTCCCGCCATAGGAGGTAACGTAGAGGGTGTTATCAGTTCCGAGCACAGGCGAACCGAGCACCGCTCCATCCACTTTCTGCTCCCAGACCTGTTTGCCAGTCTGCGCGTTTACCGAATACACTTTCCGACCAAGCGTTCCAAAATAGACATTCGTCCCATCTGAAACGGGTTCCCCCCAAATGGACTGGTCAGCTGCAAAGGTCCACTGGAGCTCGCCGCGCAGGTTAAGTGCATATAGATTGTAATCGGCATTGGGGGCATAGATCATATTATTGACCACCAGGGGGCCGCCGATCCAGCGGTCGCGGGCGTTGGTAAACTGCCAGTTGGACTGACCGGTCTGCGGGTTGAGACTGTACAGTTTCTTGTCATACCCGCCAACGATCAACTGCCCATCGGATGTCAGGAAAGGCCTGGCTTCGAAGGGGTTGGCTGAAGCTTTTTCAGGGAAACGCCAGGTCTGCGCGCCAGTCTGCAAATTGATGGCATAGACATATGGGCCGCCGGCCATATATGCATTGGTGGCGTCCGCAGTCATACCGGGCCAGCCAGCAGCCGTCATACCGGTGGCGCACCCACTCAGGAACACAGCCAGGACAATTAAGATGCCGGCCAAAACAAGATATTTTTTCTTCATGGAGCTATTCTTCTCCTACAGAACGGGGTCGTAACCCCCGGGATTAAACGGATTACAGCGCAGCACCCGCCAGGCCGCTTTGGCTCCGCCCTTAAACACGCCATACTTATACACCGCCTGGTAACCAAAATGCGAGCAGGATGGATAGAAACGGCAGGTGCCGGGGGGCAGGGTCTTGGACAAAGTCATCTGGTACAGGCGGATGAGTCCCAGCAGAACCAGGCGCGGCCAATTCCAGACTGTGCGGGGAAGATCGCGCAGGCGCTGCTCGTTGGGATAATCGCTGGGTAGATGTTCAAGCGTCATGATTTTGAGAAAGGAGGCCAGCCCGCTCAAGCAAAGTGGATACTGCTGCACGGGTTCGCTGCAGATCCGCTGCGGGCAGCGGTGCGCGGGCGATCAGCAGCAAGTCGGAACCGGGGCTTGTTTGCGGCAGGAGCTCGTTCATTGCCGCTCTCAGCAGCCGTTTGGCACGGTTACGCTTAACAGCATTCCCGACCGCCAGACCAGCGCTCACCCCCACCCGCACGCCCGTCAGGTCCGATTTCATGGCATACAATACAACAAGCGGATGGGCATACGACTTGCCGGAACGCCGCACCCGCTTGAAATCGGTTGAACGGGTCAGGCGAAAGCGCTGCTTCACCTGTACCTCGCATGATTCCGCGCGAATGTTATTGCCTCGCGCTGATAAACTCCTACCAGCGCACGTGCTTGACGTGGTTGTTGCTGCGGACGGACAGCCGGAGGCGACCTTTCAGACGCCTGCGCTTAAGCACCTGCCGACCATCTGCACTGGACATGCGCTGGCGAAAGCCATGCACGCGCACGCGCCGGCGGATCTTGGGTTGATATGGACGTTTTGTTGCCATGCCTTACCTCGAAAAAAATTATTAAAACACCAAACAGCGGTTACTCCGCCGGGGTTTTCGAATCAGTCCCTGTTGATGCACGGGATGGGGACGGGTGGCAATTATAACCGAGGGGTGGGATTCGGTCAAACTTCATTTTCTTTCTGAAACGAAGAATATCCCACCAACCAAACAGTGGCAGTGGAAATCACTTCCCCATATACGAGTAGACCCCGCGATACTCAGGTGGAAGTTGACCGGCAAGCGTCTCCATGATAAGACGTGTCCCCTCCCACAGCGCCTCATGCCGGTCGGCGTACTGCTGTAAAATAAACGACTGCCCCACGGTCAGCGTGATTTTTGGCCGGCGCAACCGTTTGAGGTCACTATAGACGCGCCAGTTCTCCGTCCCGGTAACCGTAACAGGCACAACCGGTACCCCGGCTTTGAGTGCCAGAAAAGCCGCGCCATCTGTGCCAGTCTCCAGCGCACCAGTTGCGGACTCACGCCCTTCAGGGGCGATAATGACCCGCCTTCCCTGGGAGAATGCCTCCAGGGCCGCGGCAATCGCTTTTCGATCCGGCTGTCCGCGATGTACCCAGATGATGCCAAGACTGTCTGTAACAAAACGGAAAATGGGGATACTGCGCAACTCAATTTTTCCGATTACTTCGGGAAATTCAGGCAGGCATGCCAGGATTAGAGGGGCGTCCGGATCGCCCAGGTGATTGATGACCACCAAAGCCGGTCCCTGGCAGGGATAATTCTCCACTCCCCGCACAGTAGGGCGGGTGCACAGCCTGATAACGAACCAGCACAATTTCTTTATGAACGCTCGGAAATGGCGGCGCCTCCAGGTCAAAGCAGGCAGGCGTGTCAACCCTGGTTGCCAGACTTCGCTAACCGGTTTCTGTGGCAGGAAAGATGGCGTTCTCAGCATAAACCCCGCGATATTCCTCGGGAAGTAATCCGGCAATATGGCGCATCACCAGGTCGGCATTGCGTTGGCGGGACTCACGTCGTTCTGCCCCCTTGCCTTCAACGGATGGGAGCCGTATGGGCTTGCCAATTTGCATTTCCAGTTGGGGACGCTTCCCTTTGGAAGCCTTCTGCCAGAAATCGTCCGTCGTGCCCACGATACCAACCGGGATAACCTGCAGACCGGTCTGTTCGGCAATATAGGCTATCCCCGGCAAGGCCTGGCGCATGCCGGGTGCATGGGAACGCCCACCCTCGGGGGCGATCAAGAGAGGGTACCCGGCGCGCAAGGCTGAAACGACACCCTCAACGGCGGCCCGATCATAATCGCCGCGGTGGACAGGGATGCCGCCCCACAGCCGGGCGAGGATGTTCTGTCCGGGCCTGTTCCAGATATCGGAGGCCCCAATGACTTCCATTTGCTCCGGCCAATATGCAGCTACAAACGGCGCCTCAAACAGGGAAACATGGTTGATGGCCACTATGTACGCCGTGTGCAGGGGGACATTCTTCCTGCCGGCAATCTTCACCGGCGCCAGGATAAAAAAAATGAGCCGGAGGGCACCGCGCACAAGGGGCCGGGCCAGCCAGCGTCGCCACCACGCCAGGTGATATTCCACTAACGGCATAAAGCCTCCACTTTCGAAAAAACTTCATCAGCGCTCATTTGATCGGAATCAAGGATGATGGCGTCCCCGGCTGCCCGCAAGGGGGAGAAGGCGCGTGACGAGTCGATCTTGTCCCGCTTGCGCACCCCCGCCAGGATTTGTTTGTATTCAGCTTCCCCGCCGCGCTTGATAATTTCTGTGTATCTCCGGCGGGCGCGTTCTTTTGCCGAGGCATCCAGATAAATCTTCAAGTCGGCCTCCGGAAGGACAACCGTACCAATATCCCGTCCCACCATGACCACCCGTCCTCGCAGGCCAATGCGGCGCTGCTGGGTTGCCAATGCCTGGCGTACCCCCCGGTAGGCTGAGACCGGTGAAACATTTTCCTCCACTTCAGGACTGCGCGTCTCCCAGGTGATATCGATCCCATCGACCACGACGTCACAGGCCCGGCCATCCTCCTTTGACGGCGGGCGTACGTCGATCTGGATCGTCTCAGCCAGGTGCGTCACCGCGTTTTCATCCTGCACTTCCACACCACGCTGCAGAGTGACCCAGGTGACCGCGCGGTACATGACACCGGTATCAAAAAAAAGATAACCCAGGCAATCGGCCAGCCGGCGTCCCAGGGTGGATTTACCCGAAGCTGCCGGGCCATCGATGGCAATAATACTTGGAATGGGCATAAGAGGACCAGGATTGCAGATTAAGGAACAGCCGGAGTGTCCTGGCTGTCAAGCACCAGGTCACTGCGCACCCATAGGATGACATTATCTTGTTGAAGCGGCATCTGGCGATAAACGAACCATTTCAACCACTCAGCGGAAGATATGTCTTTCCAGGATACGCTTTCATGTATTACCATCGCCTCGCCACGGTATTTCGCTGCCAGGCTCAAGTTCCCGGATGGGGTGATAATTAACTCCGGAGTGACATCCGGAGCCAGCTCACTGACCTCCTGCACCTGCCAGTCACGGAAGGACCATTGCAGCGCAGGAGAGTCTATTTTAAGGATGGTCAAAGGCAGCTGGGCCGGATACCCGCGGTTTAAGTCCGAGATCTGGTTGGCGACTTTTAAAAGAATATCCACACGCCCGGTGCGCGGCTCCGGTTGCCAGAGTTCAACGGTCAATGGTTGTCGCAGGCCCCCGGCACCGGTCGACATGGCAATCGTGAAAAGTGTCAACGCAATCAAGCCACTATACACGCCGCTCAGGCGTGCCACCGACATGGACCAGGCCGTCCCAACCAGTAAAAGACTCAGGACAACCAGGAGGGCCACGGCAGCCAGTAGCCACAAGCGCGTGCGTACCAGGCTGCTGGTCCAATCCATGGTCGTAATACTGGCGAGATTGAGCCATCCAAAGATCAGGAAGGCCATCACCACCATCACAGTGCCGGCCACTTCCCAACGCCTGCTATCTTTAAGATCAATATTGCGGGCCAATTCAATGGCCGCCAGCAACCAGAGCGGCAGGAGCGCCCAGACCAGGTCGCCGTTCTGCTTGGCGGGGTAGATCAAAACCAGCAGCAGCACCACCAGCGCCCAAATTCCCAGGCGAAGTGTGTCTACATCCCGCTTAAGAATCCCCCGCACCACGCCAATCATCCCGAATGCAAGCGGCAGGATTTCATAAGCTGGAAGTGCCAGGATTGGCTGCCAGAGTTGTATGCCCGAGAGAGTCCACCAGCCACGCAGGAACGTGGTAAACGAGGCGACGAATGCCGACAGCCCTTTCGGGGAAAGGAAGAACAGGCTGCCCGCGATGACCAGAGTCCCAATTCCCCAGAGAAGTGGCGTTTGCAATTCCTTCAACTGGAAACGTGCCGGATGCGAATCTTCTCCGGTTTGGCCGGCCTTGTCCTCGGTTTGCGCAGGGACCTTCTTCCCGATGCCCGATCCAAATATCCAGGCGAGTCCCACTCCGGCGAGCCCAAACCAGATCGAGGGTCCGGAAAGCAGCGCCAGGCCGGCAAATAGGCCAGCCGCGGGACGATGATCGTTCATCCACATCAACGCGGCCAGGACAAGGAAAGCAATCGCCAGCATCGGGCCACCCGCCAGGTGCGACATGGCCACCAGGCCGGGGTCAATGGCCAATCCAAACGCCAGGATGAGCGCCGGAACACGTCCAAAGCGACCTCGCAGGAACCACGCAGCCGGGACCAGGCTGGTTCCCAGCAGGGCCGGCCAGAAACGTGCCAGGAAATTGGTGGCGCTAAAAATGTAGAACAGCGAGGCAGTCAGGTGGATGTAGGCGGGGTTGGGAGCTATGGCAGGCTTTAAGCCCTGCGTGATTCGCAGAGCCTGGAGAGCCCAGCTGGCCTCATAATCAGAAAGTGGCAGCGCGCCGAGGTGCAGGAAGCGCAGTCCAACAGCAACGGCAATAGCCATGGCGTAGCAGGCATGTTCAAGGGTGGGTTCAAATTTTCTCATGATGGCTTATTTTAACATGGGATTTATGACCAAATTTACGTCAGCGGGTTTCATCTCTGCAGGATTTCATCCAACGGGACTTCGTAAATAACCACCTGTCCCTGCCGGAAAACCTGGGTGAGATGCTGCTGAAACATCTGCTCGTTAATTTGATAATCGCGGCGCTCAAGTGTTCCGATGACCACGTAGCGGATATTGTATTGGGCAATAACCTGGGAGGCAATTCCCCAATTCTTTGTTTCAAATAAGCAGCTGATATCGTCGGAACGCATTCGCCGGGAATCGTATGATTCAGTCGCCCGGCAGGTCAAATCCTGAATTTGGGAAACCTGTTCATTTACACTGCCGCGCCACTGCCATTCATGGTACCACCAACCCAAAACAGTGGGGTCGCCAGAATATACCGACATGCGCCCATAATCCGAGTAGGAAGAGGATTTGCTAAAGGCTTCGATAATTACGCCTTCCGGCGCGGCAGAAAGCCAGCGGGCCGCGGCGGCATCATCAGGATACTGGCTCTGGAACAACTGCGCCCCATCCAGTGTCCAAACCCGGGCAGCTGCCTGCAGTCCACGCGGATTTCCGGCAGCCTGCGCCTCTTTCAGATTTTGAGAAAAGGCGGGGATTTGAAAATCGTTGGTCTTGGTCTGCAGGCCAAAAACCGGATAAGCCAGCGCCATGATCAGGACAAGCGCCAGGCTGATCCGGTAAACCAGACCCCATGCGCCATGCAGCTTCTGCAGCAGGACTGCAACACTGAAGGCTGCCGCCAGACTCCACAACAACCAGGCCTGATAATAGAACTTGAAAATGGTATTCATGCGATTGACAAACAGGTCTCTCAAGAAAACAAACTCGGGGGCAATGACAAGCAGGGCGCCAAGGACGATGAGCAGGATCACAAAAGGCAAAGGGCGGTAAAAGCCTGGGGACGAAAGCGTTTTCATTTCCGGTTCCTGTTTACCAGCTTTGACCAGCAAAGCCAGCGCTGTGCCAAGCATGCCAAGAATCGTAAGGGAGCCGCCAATATACGAAAAACGCCGCAAGGTTGTCAGGGAAAAACAACGTAGCACACTTCCTGCACACTGCGTGTCAAGAATACCTGAGACAAAGGCGCGTTGTAACCAAAGTGCTAAAAAGGCCAGTACCCAGGAAAAAAGCCACAGGATAACCGCAAGCCCGATGGCCAAACCGAACCCCTCCTTCCAGTCCGCCGGCAATTTTTCCGCACGCCACAAATAGATCAGGTAAGCCAGCAAAGCCAGGAATAGCGGCGCAAACATGACCCATAATTGCACTCCACGGGTAGGACTATCCAGGTTGGGCAGGATGCCGCCTGCCTGGGATTGAAAACCAACATAGAATGGCAGGTAGAGAACGACTGCCAGCAACCCCATCGGTACGCCGACGGCCAGGAGATCCTTCAATCGTTCCCATGTCCAGCCCTTCTCCTCTGCCCGTGATAAGACATACGCTCCTGCCACCAGCGCAAACCCTGTCAGAATATCCCAGGTGTTAAGGAAGGCCAGACCTCCCAGGAGAAGGCCTCCAAAGAACAGACCGGGTGGAGAAATGGACAGCCGGTAAAAGTGCAGGTTTGTCTCCCCTTTCCAGCCCCCCAGGAACAGGTTGAGCGCCACGGCAACCGTCAGTAGACCAAACGGCATGGCCAGAACGTGTGGATGCAGGTCGCCAAGCAGAAAGGAAAAAGCTGGAAATTCATCAATAACTTCACGAAAGTTGTGGAGCAGATCATAATCCTGGATTACGCGTGAGGCCTGCCACCACCAAATGAAGCGGTTCGGAACCAGGCCCAGTGGCTGGCCAGGTGCATCGACCAGATTCTTGATCCCCAGCCAGGCCCAAAAAGCCGAGCTGGCTTTGCCATCCGGGCCCCATTTCCAAAAAAGGCCAAGCTTATGGATGACTTCCAGGAAACCTTCCAGGTTGGAGACGAACAGCAGGAAGAGTGGCCCAAGCAGGGGCAGGCCAAAAGATGGTCGCCCTTCGCCAGCCTCTCCTGAAGCCTTTGGAGGAACAGCGGGGTGATGGCTGCGCCATGCAACCAGCAAGTTGTAAAGGATGCCATACGCCCCGACGAAACTCATGGCAAATACCAGTGCACTCATCAAGTTATGCGCCACGCTGCCGAGTGTGCCGGTGGCCTTGGCCAGCATGGCGGTCATGACATAACCAAAGTAATAGTACGAAATTGCATAACCAGAAAGCCAGGGGTCATGCGGTGGGAAGGTTGGCGAACGCAAAATGGCATTGATGAAAGCCAGTTCCATGGTCTTCTCGCCGCCGGATGTTTCAATGTTTGGATTGGAGGCTCGTACAAAGGTCCAGAGCGCAAAAGCCAGTAGGAACAGGATCTCGATAATGCCCACCGTTCGAACGTTCGACCTGATCCAGTCCCCCAGGGATTTCCGCAGCTCTTTCCGCATGAGAACGGTTCCGGAAAGTGCCACTAACACGATCAGTGCCAGCATTAAGCCGCTGCTGTCATTCTGGATAAGTCCCAGGCTGGCCATCAGCCAGAAAGCATAACCCCATACCAGCATGCCGAGCGGGCGCGCCAGGCTGAAACCCCGGTCTGCCAGGGCCGGAAATAGGCGATAGGCCAGTGGGAAAGCCAGCCAGCCAATCAGGGTGATGAGCAGATACCAGAGAAAGAAATGGAGCATTTCAGTGCCAATGCCTGTCAACGATCAGCTAATTCAAGAGACTTGGGCAAATGGAATTTTCCATCCGACCCGGGCTCAATCTCGAGTGCATCCACCACAGCCTCCAGATTGATCGGGCCGTAGATATGGGGGAATAGCTCAGTTACAAGGTCAACGCCCGGCTCCCACCGCAGTTCCGGGCTTAAAAGCGCCGGATCGATCACCAGCAACACCAGGCTCTGTTGACCGGCAAAGAAAAGGTTGACTACGCGCAGGATCTGATCGACATTGGAACAGTGGATGAAGCCCTCCACTGCCAGCGAGTTGGCCGCGTATAGACCTTTCTTCCTGGCAGCAGACCAGGCAGCCCGGGTTGTGGCATGGAAAATCAGTGCGCTCATGGGTTTCATTTCGCCTTTGCGGGAACCTCATAGATTACAGTCTGTCCGTCCCGATAAACTTCATTCCAGAGGGTTCCATTATACGTGTCAAACTTGTCCAAACCCTCCCCGGCATATTTGGCCCGTTCCAGTTGACCAACAATAATGTACCGGACATTATACTTATTTAAGAAATTGCGCGCCATGTAAGCATCGCTGGTGCCATAGAACGCATCCTCCTCCATGCCGCGGCCCTTGACAGTGTCCGAGAACATTAAACGCTGCTGGATCTGGTGCCACTCCCAACCAACCACGTCGGGTAAACCCGTGTAGATCGAAAAACGCCCAAGCCAGGCATACTGGACCCCGGCAGGCGCGGCCTCCGCGATGACGGGAGAGCCCTGCACGTTATCCTGCATCCAGCGGATGGCCCGGTAATCCTCGCCCAAGCTTAAATCCACACCGAATTCGTTATAGGTTGCATAGGCCATGTAGGTCATGCTGTCCAGGGTATGCGGTACCCCCTCAGTCATGCGGTCACGAATCTTGCCCATGCCGCCCATCAGGAGGAATAAAGCCGCACCGACTGTCAGGGCGACGGCGGCAACCTTCCAGGCAACCCGCCATCCGTACAGCCATTTGCGGACCTCATTCAAAAGAAAGCCAAAAGCAGCCGCGGCACTGATGCCCAGCATGATCCAGGCCTGGTTATATATTTTGAATACAGTGTTCATACGTCCAATGTCGCCACCCATGACGATGATTTCCACAACCATGGTCAGAAGCAGGCCCGTTCCCACCATGAACAGGACCAATCGTTTGCCGTCGGAGATGCCGGAGCGGAATAACAGGATTGCCGCCCAGACTGCCAGGGGTAATGCCAGCCAGAGAATGGTAATACCCTTCCAGGGATCATTCTGATTGGAACTCATCACCCAGGCTTGCTGGGCCACCAGCACCAGGAAAAAGATCGCCAGCGCGGCAATAAGCAGATCGCGATAAGGCCGCAGTTTGCGCAGTGCAGAGACGGGCGTCTCTGCCAGCCACTGGCGCGTCTCCCAGGTCATCCAGGAGGCGATGAAAAACAAGAACACACCCCAGTGTGCAAGATAGGAAGATATATCTGAACGCCCGCCCTTCCAGAGAAACATTTTTGTGTATGTTGGGTCGAGCAGGAACCAGTGTGTGAACGGCTGATAGAATAATATCGAACTACCAACCAACACCACGACTGCCGCGACAGTCAAGAGAAGACGCTTGCCCCGCTTCGGAAGCATAAAGGGCATGCGGGAAACATCCGCATAACGCCAGACGGCATAGGCCAGCACTACGGTGCCCAGGATCAAATACGTGTAAAAGTCCCAGGTATTGGTTGGTTTTAGCGCTCCGATGACCAGGCCGCCAAGAAGGAGTCCGAGGACAGTATCGAGGCGGCTTTTCCATCTGGCTCTGGAAAGCAGCACGGAAAGCGCCCAGGCGATCGCCAGAACCGTTATCATGAAGGCGATCATATGGGCATGCAGGTCGGAATAAATAAAGGTAAAGAGTGGGAATTCGGTGATCGCGTCGCCAGCCCGGGACGGAAAGATGCGGCTTGGATCCCAATACCAATTGCCAAGCCCATAAGGCAGATGCATCTTCCCAACCAGCACCATGAAGAAACCCTCAATGGACCACAGGATGCGCTGGAAGATATTGGCTTTATCGATCAGTCCGCCGGGCGCGGCAACCTGCTGGAATCCCTGGTACAACATGCGCACAACGCCAAGGTTTCCGAGCAGCACCATTGCGGCCGATGCGGAAATACCGGCGATGAAACGCACGTCAAATATCGCCGCATGCCGTCCGGGGCTTGTCAGCAAGTCTTCAGGTGAATTCGATTCATCGGCTCTGCCTTCACGAATGGTATGCAGGAGATTCCATCCCACTGAGAAAGCCGCGGCTGCCAGACAGGCGAACAGTGTGGGCAGGATGAAGTTATAGGCGATGGATGGGACAATACCAAGCAGTTTGACCGGCGTCCCAACAATCACATAGCCGTAATAATAATAGTTGATATAGCCGCCCGCGAACCAGGGGTCGTAAGGCGGGAAACTCGTGCTCTTGAGAATGGCATTCAAATACGAAAAGTCCATCGGTCGCTCACCACCCTTGGAAGGATGCCAGAGGTCAGGATTCCCAATCCGGATGAGCAGATCAAGCAGGAAGAACGCCAGGAAAAGGATTTCCACCATCAGGAAATATTTCCAACGTTCCCGCAATTCCTGTTTCAGCTCCTGGCGTTGGCGCCATGCCAGCCACACGCCCAGCAGAATGATCAACCCAAGAGCACCGGCAATGGTCAGCCTGCTGTATGTAAGTCCGAATGAACCAGCCATCCAGGCCAGCCATGCCCAGAGTAAAAGGCCAACAACGCGCGCCAGCGGGTAACCATGATCTCCCAGGCCAGGTAACGCCGCCCGCACCAGCGGATAGGTAAACAGTCCGAGCAATAATATGACCAGGTACCAGAGCACAAGTCCCAGGCCAGGATGGCGGTTATAAATGGCATTGCGGTTGAACAATTCCGACCACGTTCCGCCGGATTGCTGTGTGGCTAGCTGGTCAGCAGGAAGCATCAGGCTCTTATAGCGGTTGGCCTGGCCGGGGGTTAATTGGACAACATGGCTCAAGTCCACGGCTCCCAATACCGAGTGAACCTGTGCCGCGGAATAAGCACTGCTTTTCCGGAAGATCAGTACCTTGGGATGGTCATAAAAAGTGAAAGATTCCTCAGAATCCTGGTCGTTAATGACCAGCGGGCCAAGGGTCGGATAAGATTCAAAGACGGCAACCAGGTCAAAACCAAGATTGCCTTTAAACATGCCGGGCTTGGCCACCCGATAACACCAGAGGATCTCCTTGCTCGCCGGGCAACCGAGCAAATTACGATAATAGGCGCTTGTCAGGGGGTATCGCTCTGGCAGGCGGGTGGTCTGCATATATTGGTGGGCGGTGGGTATAAAGATGGCATCGGTCTGGCTGAGAAAACTTTCGTAGCGGGCAAGTTTGTTGGCGTTATCATCCCAGTAAACCTGCAGGTTGAGGTCACCACGATAGATGCCGTTGAAACCGTCGTAACCATCCACACGAAAAGGCAGGTTCCAGTCATAATCCGTCTCGTTGGAAATGGCGGAACCATTCAAGGCCAATGCAGCTCCGGTCGTATCAAGACTCAGGCTGTAAGTGTCACCTTGTTTCAGGGTGATGGCAGGCTCCAGTGCCAACTCGACTGGATTGCCGCGCGGGTCATCGCCAGGGACAAAGTCTGATGTAGCCGAAGCACTGGCAAGGATCTGGTCGGGTAAGAAATCCGCTCCGGGGGAAATTGCCAGGTGCAGGGTTTGTACAGGAGACGGATTGACATCCACTGCCCGGCTGAAGTTCAGGCGTAGCAGCGTCCCTTCTGCTTGCGGAGTAAATTGGGCCCGGAAAGGCTGGCCGGCACTCACAATGCACTGGGGCGAAGTATCGATCGCCTGTTCAAATGGGCTGTTTGATGCCAGAATTGTCAATTGAAGCGGCCCGCAAAGGTCCACTTGAAATGCCGGATCCAGCGCTTCAACAGTAATCAGATAATCCTGTTGAGTGCCCAGCGTGGGAGGCTGGTCGAAAATGATTACCTGGGCAGGTGCATCAGTCTGGCCATTCGGAGCAGGTGCAACCTGCAGGACGCCGGATGCCATCGACCGCGGAGAAGTTGAATTCTGGAGTATGGTCACACGCAGGATATGGTTCGTGATGTGCGGCAGCAGGATCTTATTTAACTTTCCATTCGCTTTTGCAGTAAAAGCCAATCGATAAGGACTATTCGCCTGGATGACGCTGCCGGACTGGAAAGGCAGGGGCTGCTGGTAGGTTGTCCCGCCGCCGGTTTCAATCTGCAAGTTAATTGGGCCGGGGACGTTTTGGTAAATCCAACGGCTGGCAGCAACACGCGTCTCCGGACGGAGGTAGATCCGGCTGAAAGCATATGCCCAGCCAACGGTCAACGCCAGTACAGCCACTCCGACCGTTGCGGCCAGGATCTTCCGGCCGTTAAGCCGCTTGAATCCTGAAAGCCGCGGGCGCGCCCAATCGAATACCGCCCAGGCCGCCATCATCGCCAGCAGCGGGTAGATGGGCAGCTGGTAGCGCATGTTCGGGTTGAACTGGAGCGACTGCCAGACGAAATAGATGGTCGTCCAGCCCCACAGCAGAATATGCTGCCGCCATTCCCCTTTCAACATACGCCAGCCCATCCATAGGAAACCCGCCCAGGCGAGGATGCCGAGCGGTAGTCCCATGCCCCAGACAGTCAGGTTTGCAAAGGAGTAAAGGTGCGTACGCCGGGCCCATTGCAGATTCCATACCAGACCGGAATCCGGGCTGGCCTGGCCGCGTTGTTCCCTGATATTCGCCAGCCATTTCGGGTTCAGCCCCAGGCCGGAAAAAGCGTAGGGCTGGAAAATGCGGAAGGCCAGGATGGAAAACAGCGCGCCAACCAGCATAAACACAAACATTTTGGCAATAAAGCCTTCGAAGGTCGGGGGGGTGGCCGTGGTGGCTGGATCACCAAGCCTGTGTGCTTCGTTCTTCCGGCCAAAATAACGCACAGCCAGCGCACCTGGCAATAGAATCGCCAGCGGGAAAGCGTTCAGCTTTGAGGCAACTGCCATGCCGAACGCCAATCCAAACCCTACGCTCAGCCAGAAGAGACGGTTGGCAAAAAAAACGGAATTATTGGCACCCGCCCGGGAGGGCGCAGCTTGTTCTGGCAGGGCCTCCTGACCTGACTCTGATTTCGGCGCGGGATCACTTCCAACCATGATTTCCACAGCGAAGAAGGTCGCCAGGAGCATGAAAAAAGTGGCGAAGTTATCAGTCGTGTAAAAATGCGATTGCTGGATCTGCATCACCGCCAGTGCCGAGAACATGGCCGCCAGGATCCCGACACGCGGGCCGTACAGCCGCTTCACCATGAAATACAGCAGCGCCACGCTTGCCAAATCCGCCAGCGCCGACATGTACCGTCCAAAGAGCTGCAGGTGAGCGATCTGGTGGGTCAGGTCGGCCAGGCCGCGTACAATAAAAACGGGCAGCGTGCCGTAGACGAAAAAACCATGACCCATGTTTTGTGGGTTGAGGGTCGAAGTGGCGGTATTAAAATATTCGGCCAGGTTGTGCACTGGCTGCATATCATACGTGACCGAGGTCAGGAACAGTTCATCCGGATGCTGGTTCTGGGAATCACCCCAGTCAATCCCCGACAGGCGGAAATAAGCACCCACCAGGAGGACGCCGATCAGCAGGACGTCAAACAGCCAGAGGAGCTTCTTTTCCGGTTTGGAGTTGATGGTATTCATCATACAAAACCTCGGTCATTGAGTAGGCGGTACAAATAAGATCACGAAATTCTTGCCTTCTGTATTGGTGGCCGAGTGGAAGGTACTTGGCACACCTTGCGGGTATAACTGTCGCAATGCATCCACATCCGGGGTGTCATCCGCCTTGATCATGAACAACTTGGTCCCCTTCACATCCAGTGTCGTATTAAAGTCCTTGGGCCAGATGGCAAAATCCCGGTTCGGGATGCCTGCCCAGACGCCAGGCAGGCGTGTGTCCACCCAGTAGGGAAATGGAACGATCCAGACCGAATCAGTCGTTCCATATAACTGCCCGAATTGCTTTATGACCTTTCCCAACTCAGAGGTGTTCCAGGCATTGGCTGTATACTGGTCCGCATACTGGCGGAATACTAGGTCATAGTTCTGGAAGGAGGAACATGCCGCCAGAAAAAGGATCAACACCCAGGATATGGCAGTTCCCAGGCGTCGATTCATTTTGGACGCAATACCATCCAGCAATCCATCCACAGCCAGCGCCACGATCAGAAAAACCGGTATAAAAGCTGCTGCTGTACGGGTCAGAACCGGATTCTCGTTCGGAAAGGCGATGGATAGGATTGAAGGGAGTTCCAGCAGGGGAACGGCGATTAACAGGAACAGGTCCTGCCAATGATGTTGACGGATGTAGCGGAAAAGAACAAGAACAACACCAATGATAAACAGTGCGCCGGAGACAATATCCAGGGCCGGACGAAAAACAATGGAATGAATCCAGGTCTCGCCGTCACTCCAGTTGAACATGCGCAGGGCATTCCAGGTATTCGAGAGAAAGATCTTCCAGACGGGTCCGAGTAGTGGGACCCCAGATGAGTCCAATCGGCTGAACGCCCTGTTGGAAAAACTATCTGGATTTTCCAGCCAGTAACGTGCCAGTGGCAAAAAAACGATGAGGGAAATCACTGCCAGAATCACCAACCAGATCACCGCCTGCTTTCGGCTGCCTTTGGATTGGGAATGCAACAGGTACAGAGCAACCGCGATCACAACCACAAACGGCACGATACGCATCGGGGAATATCCATGCAGCCCCAGGCCAAGGAACAGGCCCGAAAGGATGAAATCGTTGCGGTTGCGGGTCCGCAAGCCGCGGATGAGATAATAGAGCGTGGGGGCAACAAACAGGGGATAGAGCGGAAAGCGCAGCCCATAGCGGCTGATGACATTTGGCCAGTAAGCAATTCCGGCAAAGAACACTGCCAGCAGACCAATGCGTCTTCCTCCATACTCCTTGCCGAGGAGATACAGGTAAGGCAGTGTCGCCAGCCCGCAGATCACCGTCCCAATTTTCAAGCTCAGGAAGGACAGTCCAGTACCAAAGACCCATGACACCACCAGGGTCAGGTACATTTGGATGGCTTCACGACCGGTGTTGCGCGGAAAGAAGATCCGCGTCTGGCCTTGAGAGACATCGAATACGTCCTGGATCTTCTCAGCATGGTCACTGTTGGGTTCAGATGGGACGCCGTTCAGGTTATAAATACGGAAGAAGAGCACGACCGCCACCACAGCCAGCACGACCAGGGTCCAACGGGTAACCTTTAGCTGCCAGCTTTCGCGTGACAGGAATGATCTGACTCGCATCCCAAGAGGGGCAACGCCTTCACTGGGCAGCCAGAAGGCCCAGGTGAAGCAGATGATGGTCATGATCCAAAGGGAAACATTCCATATGGTAAACAAATCATTGTTGAGCGTTAACCAGGCAGCCAGTGCCAGCAGTATCCCTAGGATAAGAGGCAGCCGCCGTACCTTCAGATTGTCAGTTCCGGATCCGGTTTCTGGTACTGCTGTGAGAGTCCATTCGTGACTGAAATATGCCCAGACCAGCCAGCCCAGGCTGAAAGCATAAAGTACCAATCCAACGACCGCAGTCCGGTTGGGCGCTGGTTCCCAGGCGCGTTGTGCCAGCATGGCAATGGCCACGGCTAGGAGAGAGCGCCACGGCAGGCGGCTGGATTCTGTAGGTTCTTTCCAACGCAGTTCCTCCATTGGAGCCTGCACATGCCGCATCATGGAGGGTTCCATTTCGGCCGTCTCCAGGTCATCCGGAGAGCTTTGCCTGTGCTGCAACCCAACGGGTTCCATTTCAGCCGCAGTGGGGGCTTCGAAGCTGGAATTTTCAAGCAACTCAGACTCGGAAGGTATTTTTATTTTTTCGGCGCGTCGCCAGAACTTTATTTTGGATTTGAGATAATCAAGAACACTTGGTTCTTCAGACATAGAATTCATCCCGCTTTCTATTGTTTTTTCGCAATTACCATGATACTCTCGCCCCAGCGCATCGGCAGGAAGGCAACGCCGCTGACCGCCTGAAAGCCGCCCAGAGAACCGAAAATGAGTTTCTGCAAATTCTTTGGAATGACCGGGAGATAAGGAACATCCCAGAAACCATCTGCAAAAACACGTACCAATTTAAATCCGGCGCCCTTGATCATTTCGAGCCATTCATAAGGAGGTTTGAGCGAGATGTGGGTTGGATCCTGATAGCCAATCCATTTGTCACCTTTCCAGGGTTTGAGCAGGGAAGCGAGGTTGGGTGTGGAGAGAATCAACACTCCTTGCGGAGCAATGATTCGGCCCAATTCAGCAATTGCTTTTTCCGGGGACGGTAAATGTTCAACAACGTGTTTGATGATGACCAGGCCAAAGAAGCCGTCGGGGAAGGGTAGTTCTTCCGCGCTGGCAACCTGAAGGCAGGTCCGGGGAGCAACCGGCCCGGACTGTACCAGCGCCCAGTGGTTAACATCCACCGCAGAAGTATCAAACGTTGGCTCCAATTGCCCGACCAGGTGCCCTAATCCGCTGCCAATTTCGAGCAGGCGGGAACCGTGTTTGCCATAGCGCCGGGCCAGGATCGCGTAAAAACGGTTCGACCACCAATACTGGCTGTATTTTGCGAACGAAACATCCCGGTACGTGTTCGAAGAAAAATATTTCTCGTCGAAGGACATATCAATCTTTTCGGTTCTTCTTTTTCGCCAACAGACCTTCGAACAGGGCCTCATACTCCGCCGCCACCTTATCCGGGTGATAGATCTGGGCAATGACTGCGGGGTTGTCGGGATACCTGTCCGGTGCCGCGAAGATTTCAAGTAAAGCCTGCGCCAGCGCATCCGGGTCCCCGATCGGAACGACCCTGCCCATCCCATGCATTTGTACCGGGCGGCGGACCCCCGGCAGGGCTGAGCTGACGCAGGGAATATCGTTCATCATCGCCTCGATTTGCACCAGTCCGAAGGACTCGGTTGAATTCAGCGAAGGAACAACCAGGACGTTCAGGTTGGGATAGAACGCCGCCATCTCCACCGGGTTCAGGACACCCAGAAATTTCCAGTGGTTATCTGCCTGGAGGGCGCGGATGCGCGGCATCAAGCGCTCCAAATAAGCCTGCTCTCCGATGACATTTTCATATTGACCGGCAAACAGCACTTGGGCGTGCGGGTATTTTTCCATTACCTTCGGGAGCGCATCCAACAGGACCTCGACTCCCTTCTCGGCTGCGAAACGCGCTGCCATGCCAATAACCGGATTCAGGTCGTGCGTCTGGTACCTCGTGGCAAAAGCCTCGACCGGGCCGGGTTCTGTTGGAGGAAGTTCCACCGGTGGAAGGATGGCTGTCAATTTGTTTTTGAAGCGGGACAGGTACTTGGAATGGTCAGCGTAATCCTGGGTGTATGTGACCACCTTGTCAACGAGCAGGCCGGCCATGTTGTTCTGGAAATGCACTACCATGTTAACAATCCAGTTGAACAGCCCCGGTGGGAGCTTCAGGTCACAATGGTAAGTCAACAGGGAGGGTTTTCTAAACAAACGCCCGCGCAAGGCGATGCCTGGCGCATCAAATTGGGGCAGGTGCATGTGGATGACGTCATTCTTCCATGCCAGCCTGGTAACCTCCAGGCCAAAGGTCGGGGCTATCACGCCCTTGCTGATTCGTGCTGCCACAGGAACGCGCACAACCCTTACGCCATCCAACACCTCTTCGCGTGGCAGGGACTTGTCGTATTGTGTGGTCATCACCGTCACCTGGTGGCCGCGCCTGGCATAAGCGCGTGCCAACCGCTCGGCATAAATGGTCAGGCCGGACGTATGCGGGCGATAATAAGTCAGTACCATCAGTATCTTCATGCTGCCTTGCTCCTGGCAAGATAATACCCCTCTAGAACAGATCCTGATTGGTTTTCACCCACTCGAACAATCTGCCCACACCCTGCTCCACACCCACCGCAGGTTTCCACCCCAACTCCAGTTCCGCCTTGCGGATGTCAGCCACAAAAACCTTCTGGTCGCCGGGACGCCAATCCGCGCGCGCCACCGGGACGCGCCTGCCCAGCAGCCTTTCCAGCAGCGGGCCGAACTCGGTCCAGATGGACATGGTATTTTCCGGGCCGCCGCCCAGGTTGTAAACTTGACCCTTAACCCGCTCAATCCTGGCTATGGCTGCATCATACGCATTCAGTAAATCATCCACGAACAGGATGTCGCGGATCTGCTTTCCATCGCCGTAGATCGTGATCGGTTTGCCGGTCACGGCAGCAATGATCATCCAAGCGATCCAACCCTGGTCCTCCACACCGAACTGGCGCGGTCCGTAGATGCAGCTCTGACGACAGACCACTGACCGCAGGCCATAAATTCTTGCATAATCGCGAACATACTGGTCACCCGTGCCTTTCGAGCAGCCATACGGGGAGTGAAAATCCAGTGGTTGAGTCTCTGGGCAGCCCTGCGGCAGGTTCGCATATTTCCAACGGGTTGCGTCTTCCACCACCTTCACGTCTTCCATCTCACCATAGACCTTGTTGGTGGAGGCGTAAATAAAAACCGGCTTGCGCTCATTAAGGCGTGCCGCTTCCAGTACATTAAAAGTCCCCAGGGCGTTGATTTCGAAATCTTCACGCGGATGGGTAACGGAGGTGGTGACTGCGACCTGCGATGCCAGGTGGACGATCACATCCGCGCTGCGGCTGGAGGCCGTTAACAGGGCCGCGTCGCGCACGTCCCCGACCGTGATCCGGAAGGCGGCCTCCCCGAACTTTCCCTTCAGCCAGGCCAGGTTACGGGACGCGCCAGCCCGGCTCAGGTTATCATAGATGGTGACCTTCTCACCGCGTTCCAGGAGACGGCTTACGTAATTGGAGCCAATGAAACCTGCTCCGCCGGTGATGAAATAATTGTTTGACATAAATCCTCCTTGCAAGAATCCTGTTCTCGATGGGGCCGCGCTTACCGGGCGGTCGTACATCGTGACATATCGAAACCCTGCCCGCCGGATTGTTCCTGGTTATTTTTCTTTTACCAAAAGCCCGCTAGGCTTGTTTATGGTTATGGTTATTGACAGTAATATCACAGTACAGTTCAGCCGGAACGCAATCTGCACATTCCAGTTGCAGGGTGGCGTGGGCGATCCCATAGGTATGATAGAGTAATTCACTGACCGCAGCCTGGATGAGCGTCCCCTCGCTGAGTTGAATATCATCAGTCAGGATGTGGGCCGAGAGCGTCCGCAGCTCGCGCGTGATCGACCAGATATGCAGATCATGCACGCCGCGCACGCCCTGCACTTGCAGGATGGCAGCCACCACCACTTCCATGTCAATATCGGCAGGCGTGGCTTCCATCAGGATATTGACCGACTCGCGCTGAATCCTCCAGGCGTTCCAGATGATAAACAGGGCAATCAAGATGCTGACCAGGGGATCAAGCCAGTTCAAGCCGGTAAAACGAATGATGATCCCGGCAATAACCGCTCCGAGGGTTGACAAAACGTCGCCCATCAGGTGCAGGAAGGCACTGCGCAGGTTCAGGTCGTGTTCACTGCCGCGCCGGACCAACAATGCAGTCACCAGGTTGACGATCACTGCCACCACGCCAACACCGATCAGCACATTGGCTTTGACTTCGGGCGGAGCCAGCAGGCGCCTGTAAGCTTCATAAAAGATACCCAGGGCGATCAACACCAGGGTGGTTGAATTGACCAGCGCCACCAGGATGCCAGCGCGGTGATAACCATACGTTTTCCCTGGAGAAGCCGGTTTCGTTGTGACACGCAGCGCCCACCAGGTCAGCGCCAGGGCCAGGACGTCGGTAAAATTATGCGCCGCATCGGTCAATAGTGCCAGGGAATTGGCGAAGAGCCCGGCCGTGACCTCAACCCCAACAAAAGCAGCCGTCAGGCCAAGGGAAAGTGCCAGGCGGCGGATGGTGGATCGACTCAGGTCAGTAATTTGCGTGTGGTCGTGTACCATAATTTAAGACTGACCGATTATAACCGAGACAATTAAGAACTTCCGAAGCCTTTTTAACTTCGGAAGTTTCCGGTCATTAAGCAGTTACTCATCCCATCCCCAATTTCTGCCGAAAGAAATTCCGGATAATGGTTGCCCCATGAAATGCTGACTTTGCTTCTTCTTTATCCGCACTTACTCCCGGATAACGGACATTAATAGAAAACCGTTCGATCTCCAGCAAATCAGACACAAGAATTTCCATACCATCGTCAACTTCCTTGCAAAGCTTGAGCAAATCAAGAAGCTTATGGGTTTTAGGTATGTCGCGATTATTTTCCTGCAGGAACGCCTTTAGATATTTCTCAGAACATTGCTGGGAGTGAAAACAAACCGCGTCAAAGACTGGCTGCTTCCGGGCGCGCAGCATTCTTTGTGCAACAATGAAATCACCCTCGGCTTTTTGTACCCATTCAGCTGTCAGTCGATTCATACAACACTTTTCCTAGGGTGACTATTTCTTTCAAAAAAGAATCACCCAGTGTAATCCGCTCTCGCAGATTTGAAGGAGTACGGACGATCAGATCCAACCCAAACAAATCCCGCTCGAGACTTTTGTCTATCAAGAGCGCTTGCCTTGTTTCCTTCAAAGGGGTATCCATTACAACCAACAAATCCACGTCGCTCTCGGGACGTGGATTTCCGCGTGCATATGAACCAAACAGGATGATTTTCTTAGGGTGAAATTTCTCCGCAATTTGCCGTACCACATCCTGAATGGCTTTTTCCGGGATACGTTTCCGCTTATTGATCGCAGGCACATATACGGCAGTCACATTAATCCTCTTTAAGAATTATAGCACGCGGGGCGGACAGGACAAGTAGATTATAACCCACCTGAAAAACGAATTTAGGCTATATGATAAGGCACGCCAGTAACGCACAGCACCGCCCAGCCGAAGGGTACCCGGCAAATGACGTCAGGGTTCGTGCCCGCTCGGGCCGCGGCGATGCGTTTAGGATGGTTATTGACATGGATTTTATTCCTGATCAGGCTCTGCCGGTTTCTCTGCCTGCCGGTTGCGCAGCTGGCGGTATACCCCCATCAAGGTCTCGCCCTCGCGCGCGAGTGCATATGTCCCGAGCACAGCGTGGATGAGGTAGCCGATCAGGTGGGCGGTCAGCACGGCCGCCAGCGCCGTGGACTGGTCCCCGGAGAGCAGTGCCAGCGCGGCGGTCAGTGCAGCTTCATAGGTGCCAACCGCACCGGGCAGGGATGGGACGGCATTGCCGAAGGCGACCGCCCCCAGTCCGAACAGGGACCAGGACAGCGTGGCTTGCGGGAAGAATGCCAGCAGCAGGAGAAAGAATTCCAGGATGGCGATGACCCAGTTGAGTGTCATCCAGAGCATGAAGCGCAGGAACAACCCGCCGTCCGTCAGGATGACCAGGCCGGAGAAGAACGAATCCAGCAGATGTCCGCCCAGTGTTTGCAGCCTGGGCCAGCGCGCGCTGAGACGCTGGAACAGGCCCATCGCCCATTCCCGGTTGCGCGCCAGCAGGTAAAGCACAACCATCCCGGCCACCACCAGTGCTCCGATAAGGATGGCGATCCGTCCCGCTCCCGCCGCACCGACCACGAACGGCACCGCGCTGAGCAGGATGGCTGCTGAAAAAGCCAGGTCAAGGACGCGCTCAATGACAATGGTGGAAAGCACATCCATGAAACCCAGCTTTGCCTTCCGTCCAAGCAGGAAGGCCATTCCCACCTCCCCCAGGCGGAAGGGCAGGAAATCGTTCAACAGATAGCCCTCGCACAGGGTCCAAAAAACGTCCCGGTAGGAGGCGCGCTTACGCAGCAGGGTGCGCCAGACGATCCCGCGTACCATCAACCAAGTAAGCGAAACAACCAGGAAAGCCAGAACCAGCCAATAGTTGGCGGAACGGAGGGCTTCCACGAAGCGCTGCAGATCCACGAAATGGACGATCAATGCGATGGCAATCAGGCTGATCACCACCCCTGGCAGCCACCGGCGGGCGGATTTCCAGAAATTGGACATAATATTTATCGGTAGGGGCGACCTTTATGGTCGCCCTTTATGGTCGCCCTGCTTTCTTATTCCTCTTCCAGGCTCAACACCGCCATGAACGCTTCCTGGGGGATTTCCACGTTGCCGATCATCTTCAGGCGTTTCTTGCCCTTCTTCTGCTTCTCGAGCAGTTTCTTCTTGCGCGAGATGTCGCCGCCGTAGCATTTGGCCAGCACGTCCTTGCGGGTGGCCTTGACATTCGCGCGGCTGATGATGCGCCCACCCGAGGAAGCCTGGATGGCCACGTCGAACAACTGGCGCGGGATGAGCTCCTTGAGCTTGGTGATAAAGCGCTGGCCTTTATGGTAGGCATCCTTCTCGTGGACGATCGCCGCCAGGGCATCCACCGGTTCGCCGTTGACCAGGATCTCGAGCTTCTGCAAGGCATCCGCGCGGTACTCGAGGAACTGGTAATCCAGCGAGGCGTAACCGCGCGTGCGGCTCTTGAGTTCGTCAAAAAAGTCGATGATGATTTCGGAGAGCGGGATTTCATAATTCAATTGGACCCGGTGCGGAGCGGGGTATTCCTGGCTTTTGTAAATGCCGCGCCGTTTGGTGACCAGCTCCATGATCGGGCCGTAGTAATCCGTGGGGGTGATGATCTCGATGTTCATCCAGGGTTCGCGGATCTCAGCCACCAGGCCATCCTCGGGCAGGTCCGCCGGGGAGGCGACGATCTTCGTTACGCCTGTAAACAACAGGACTTCGTAGGCCACCGTCGGGGCGGTAAATACCATCTCCAGGTCGTACTCACGCTCCAGGCGCTCCTGGATGATCTCCATGTGGAACAGGCCCAGGAAACCGGCCCGGAAGCCAAAGCCCAGCGCCTGCGAAGTCTCCGGCTGGAAAGTCAGCGAAGCATCGTTCAACTGCAGCTTGTCCAGCGCCTCGCGCAGGTTCTGGTAATCGTCCGCTTCGGAGGGGTAGATCCCGGCGAAGACCATCGGCTTGGGGACGCGGTAGCCCGGCAGCGGCTGGGTGGCGGGATGGGCACTGCTGGTGATCGTATCGCCGACACGCGCATCATGCACCGTCTTCAGCCCGGTGGCAACGTAACCCACCTCACCCGCCGTCAGCTCCTTGACCGGTTTCATCGTAGGGGCAAAGATGCCCACCTCGATCGGCTTGACGTCCACGCCGGTCGCCAGCATGCGGATGCTTTCCTCGGCCGTGACCTTGCCCTCCACCACGCGCACGTAGGCGATGACGCCCTTGTAAGAGTCGTAATGCGAATCAAAGATCAGCGCCCGCAGGGACAGCTCTGCCTCGCCGCTGGGCGGCGGGACTTTCTGGACAATGGCTTCGAGGACGGCTTCGATGTTCTTGCCCTCCTTGGCCGAGACCCGCAGCACCTCGTCCGGTAGGACGCCCAGCAGGCTGCCGATATCCTCGGCCACCTCGTCCGGGCGGGCGGTCACCAGGTCGATCTTGTTGATGACAGGCACAATGACGAGGTCGGCTTCCAGGGCGGAATACAGGTTGGCCAGGGTCTGGGCCTCGATTCCCTGGGTGGCGTCCACCACCAGCACCGCCCCTTCGCAGGCATTCAGCGCCCGGCTGACCTCGTAGCCGAAGTCCACGTGGCCCGGGGTGTCGATCAGGTTCAGCTCGTAGGCGTTGCCATCCCTGGCTGTGTAGTTCATGCGCACGGCCGAGGCCTTGATCGTGACCCCCTTCTCGCGTTCCAGGTCCATCGAATCCAGGATCTGCTCGGTGGTATCCCGGTCCGGCACCGTGCCGGTTAAATGCAGCAGCCGGTCGGCCAGGGTGGATTTGCCGTGGTCGATGTGCGCGATGATGCAGAAATTGCGAATATGGGTCGTCATAGGCGAGGAGAGTATACCTTAAAAGTACCCTCGAAAAAACAGGATGAGCGGTGCAAAGCACCGCTCATCCTGTTTTTTCAACCATCCCCTTTACTCCACCTTCAATAACCCAAAGGTCCGGAACATCCCGCGCATCATCGCATGTCCGATATCCGGCTTGATGAACTGGTTCGGGCAGGTGCCAGGGATCACGGCGATGCCGTTCTCACGCGCCAGTCGCACCGCATCCGCCGAGACACTCGACATGCTGGCGGCCAGGCCCGGCTTGGTGCCCAGCATGCAGTGCATCCAGACATGCTTGACACCCAGTTCCACGCACTGCTGGACGATCATGTCGGTCACCCTGGGGCTGGCCAGGATGAAGACCGCCTCCGGCTTCTCCGGCAGGGATTTCAGGTCCGGGTAGCACGGATCGCCATCAAAGGTGCTGATGCGCGGGTTGACCGCGAAAACCTGGTAGCCGGCCTGCTTGAACTTTTTATAGCTCATGTTGCAGCCGGTCTCGCGCTTGTCCGACACCCCCACCACGGCGATCTTCTTCTGCGCCAGGAAATCTTTTACAAGTTCATCGATTTTTGCCATAGGGGTTCTCCTTTCAGAAGGCCTTGCGAAGGTTTCTGATTACCTAAATCTTACCAGAAACACGACCTTTGCAAGGAAGGGGTGAGCAATTTGCATATTTTATCACTCCCACCTCACCCTGTGCTTATTACTTGTCCCACTCAGTAATTCTCATTATGGATTTGTAGTAGCGACTTTAGTCGCTTTTCGGCGCAGAAAGCCACTAAAGCCGCTATTCTGTACGCTTATAACGGGCGTTGGCTTTTACTTTGAGAATTGCTGTGTCCCACTTTCAGGGCTTTCTTACAGTCGAAAGTATTACACGAATTGTTAAAGTGTTATTCGTGCTATTCGTCGCACGTGTACCCGATAGGGTGTTCGTACAATTCGTGTTCAGTTCTTCGCGGTAAAAGCGTATCGCTGCCAGATTTTAAGAATACCCTGGTCCCAATTTATCAGTGCTGCTCGGTTGCACTCAGCCGTGTGATCGCTACTTATGTCCAGCCGGAGGTCTCAACAAGATACTTGGCGGTCACACTCCCTCCAGAGCCCGTTCCGCCGCAGTCGGTATATCCACCGGCTCGCCTCCCACCCCCAGCCATGCCAGGAACTCCACATTCCCCTTCGGCCCCATCACAGGACTGCGCAGCAGCCCCTGCACGCTGAAGCCGTGTGCCTGGGCAAAAGTCAGCACCTCCAGCAGGATCGCCTTGTGCACCTCCGGGTCGCGGATGACGCCCTTATGCCTGGCCGATTCCTTCCGCCCCGCCTCGAACTGCGGCTTGATCAGGACGATCACATCCCCCTCTCCCATGCTCCCCTCTCCACCGTGGGACCGCGGAGCGTACCCGAAAGGGTAGAGGGGTCGGAGGTCATGTCCATCCCTGCACCACCGGCAATAAGATCTTCAGCGAAATAAACGACGCATCGACCGTCACCAGGCTGACCGGCTCCGGCAGCGACTGGACATAACGCGCATTGCTCTCTTCCATCACCACCACGCGCGGGTCCGAGCGCAGCTTCCAGTGCAGGATGCCCTTGCCCACGTCGATGGCATAGACCTTCGCCGCCCCGTGCTGCAGCAGGCAGTCCGTGAACCCGCCGGTCGAGGCGCCCACGTCCGCACAGACGCGGCCTGCCACCTGGATGGGAAATGCAGCCAGTGCCGCCTCCAGCTTCTCGCCGCCGCGCGAGACGAAACGCGGGCCCATTTCCAGCTCCAGTTGCGCTTCGGGGGCGATGGCCAGCCGAGGCCTTCAGCTCCACCTGCCCATCCACGCGCACCTGTCCCGCCATGATCAGCGCCTGGGCCTTGGCGCGGCTTTCGGCCAGGCCGCGTTCCACCAGCAGGAGATCCAGGCGTTGTTTGGGCATGGGTCTATTATACGCTTGTAGCGTGTCAATGAAATTTGGAGAGGGGCAAATTCAGCCGGTGGGCGGTAATGCATGGTTCCATAGTCAATTGTCATGTCAAGCCGAGAAGGATTTCAATTACAGGCCGCAGCAGAAAAGATATATACTATTGTCCAGAAGAATAGCAGAGAGGATTTTGGGGTATCCCTCTGTGACTATAATAGTGAGACACCACCACGGCGGGATATGTGACCTTTTTTGACGGCCTGGTCATCCCCGGCTCCGGTCCGGGCGGGAAAGTGCTCTGGCCGGATGTGATCACGGTTCACCACCCCGATTATTACCAGGCCTCCGGCGATCCGCCTCCGCCCGCGGATTGGGACGATCCCACGCCTATTCCCTTCCTCACCGCGGCTGGCGACTTCCTGATCGCACTGGGGGGTCCCAAGGAGTGGGTTGAAGCCGCCTTCAAGATTTTGGGACTGGCCCTGAAGAATGAAGGGATCGGTGCTAAAACCTCCAGCGGGTATGGCCGGATGGAGTTTGTGGAGGCGGCGGTTGCGTCAAGTGCCTCACCGGCAGCGGCAGCCGTGCCCCAGGCCTTGCAGAAACGCGAGTTGTTGCACGCGGCTCCAAAGGCAGGATATTTTCGCGGCACCGTCGTGGACCTATTTGCTGAAGGACGCCTGGCAAAGATCAATCCTGCGGAGGGTGGCCAGGCGGTCAAGGCACACATCAGCCAGGTCAAGCCGGCAGGCGGTCGCCTGTTGATTGGACAAGTGGTGGAATACCGCCTCGGAATCTATAAAGGGGAAGAACAAGCCCAGGATGTTTCCATCCTGCTGGAGCCCTAAGCATAAGCCCAATGCAGCTTCATGAGGAGTTTTCCCCTCGTTTTCTCTCCTGAGCGGCTGTATTTGTGAATATTTGGTGCAATCGGGCAAGTCTTTGGAGGCTTGCCCGATGCTTCTTAGGCAGAGACATTTGATAAATTTATACTGGGTAGACACTGTGTTTTTTCTTCATTGAGCGTCGTTTTTGAGCGCATACCCTTCGCAAACCGAACTTACAGGTGATTTAGTCTGAACTGGTGAGCAGACGAGAGTTGGCGGTGTACATGAACGTTTGATTTTTAAGGAAATTCAGCCTTTTTGTCGTTCATGTACACAAGGTTCGCAAGGCTGGTACAATCGATTGAAATGAGATGTATAATAGAGTTGGGAAGCGTTGCGAAGAGATTTTAAAGATAGAGTTGGCACCCCTAAGTCCCATGCCACTGCGTGGTACAGGTTGATGGGAATTGAAACTATCACCCAGATAACCATGAGGATACCTATGCAAAGTTGGCACCCCTAAGTCCCATTGATGGGAATTGAAACCAAAGTCATCTTACTGACTGGTTGTGCTGGACTAGTTGGCACCCCTAAGTCCCATTGATGGGAATTGAAACCTATTAATACCCCCAGAAAGATACCTGTTCTTGTCTTTATGGTTGGCACCCCTAAGTCCCATTGATGGGAATTGAAACTGCTCGGATTGCCGGTAATCACGTACCCTGACAACATTGTTGGCACCCCTAAGTCCCATTGATGGGAATTGAAACTTTTGGGCGATTTTCCTTCTTTTCCCTAGAGAGATTGTTGGCACCCCTAAGTCCCATTGATGGGAATTGAAACTTGGTATCCGCAGATCAACCCCACCTTGCCTGCCGCAAGGTTGGCACCCCTAAGTCCCATTGATGGGAATTGAAACTTCTTCATTATCCCCACAAAAGTGAAGACCTCTTCCTCTAGTTGGCACCCCTAAGTCCCATTGATGGGAATTGAAACGAAAATACGATGAACCATCCGATTTTGGTCATATCGGTGTTGGCACCCCTAAGTCCCATTGATGGGAATTGAAACTTTCAACCAATTCTTTGAGCTCGGCAGCGACCTGTTCGTTGGCACCCCTAAGTCCCATTGATGGGAATTGAAACGAGCTCATGGTGTTTCCAAGTGTTTGGGTGATCAATAGTTGGCACCCCTAAGTCCCATTGATGGGAATTGAAACATGACAAAACCGTGCTCCCAGACACTGTTGTCGCGGGTTGGCACCCCTAAGTCCCATTGATGGGAATTGAAACCTCCTGTGCAAACTGAGTATGGAAAAGAACAAGAATAAGTTGGCACCCCTAAGTCCCATTGATGGGAATTGAAACTAAATTCGCCGAAACGTCCATACCGTGATCCCGATTCCAGTTGGCACCCCTAAGTCCCATTGATGGGAATTGAAACTTGAACCAATGCCGCATCTATACCTGCAAGAACATTTGTTGGCACCCCTAAGTCCCATTGATGGGAATTGAAACCTGAATCACTTCAGCTGGTGTGCATGCCGCAAGTAACGAGTTGGCACCCCTAAGTCCCATTGATGGGAATTGAAACTTCACCTCCTTTCCGTTCAAAACATGAGAGCTCAATGTTGCCACCCCCTAAGTCCCATTGATGGGAATTGAAACATACCAGATCATGCCGATGGTGCGCCAGTAGTCCACAATCGTTGGCACCCCTAAGTCCCATGCCACTTCGTGGTACAGGTTGATGGGAATTGAAACTTTACTGCGGGCTTGCATCCATTTATCACATCCTGTCGGGTTGGCACCCCTAAGTCCCATTGATGGGAATTGAAACTTCAGGTGGTTTGTTGGTTGGAAATCTATGATCGGTTGTTGGCACCCCTAAGTCCCATTGATGGGAATTGAAACATGAACCGTCCGGGCTGGTCAGAGTTGCTGCATCCGCTGAGTTGGCACCCCTAAGTCCCATTGATGGGAATTGAAACTTTAAGTACTTTTAGAACACTAGTGAATTGCAGATTCGTTGGCACCCCTAAGTCCCATTGATGGGAATTGAAACGATATGCTGCCAATAATCCGGTCGACGTAATGCGGTTGTTGGCACCCCTAAGTCCCATTGATGGGAATTGAAACAATAAAGAGTCATTCCCGTTCTTAGGGGCAGAGCTCAGTTGGCACCCCTAAGTCCCATTGATGGGAATTGAAACCCCGAGGTCGGGCTAAGCGTCAAGGCATCGCAGGCGGGTTGGCACCCCTAAGTCCCATTGATGGGAATTGAAACCATGATCCCTTGAAATTCTGAACTGATGATGAATCGATCGTTGGCACCCCTAAGTCCCATTGATGGGAATTGAAACTTCCACATCATCACTGCGGGTGCTGGCATCTGTACATCGTTGGCACCCCTAAGTCCCATTGATGGGAATTGAAACTCGTAGGCTTGTGAGACAGGTTCTGACGGCTTTGGCCAGCCGAGTTGGCACCCCTAAGTCCCATTGATGGGAATTGAAACTTTCTCCTTTGTTACAAAAATATGATGGACAAACAGTAGTAGTTGGCACCCCTAAGTCCCATTGCCACTGCGTGGTACAGGTTGATGGGAATTGAAACATCACCGGGAACTGCCGGAATGCGTTGGTTAGCGCCATCGTTGGCACCCCTAAGTCCCATTGATGGGAATTGAAACTGGATGCCAGCGCCTCCTCGAAATTGCAGGGTGACGAGTTGGCACCCCTAAGTCCCATTGATGGGAATTGAAACTTCGATAGCCCTGCCGTCCAAACCAGTGCCGCCAAGGTTGGCACCCCTAAGTCCCATTGATGGGAATTGAAACCTGTCAGCACCTCTCATGGTCAGCGAGACGTAACGGTAGTTGGCACCCCTAAGTCCCATTGATGGGAATTGAAACCATGTATCGTTTTCATCGTCCTTCTCCTATCTGAAAAAGTTGGCACCCCTAAGTCCCATTGATGGGAATTGAAACCTTTCCAGGGTGTCGTAGATGGGCACTCGGTCCCGATCATGTTGGCACCCCTAAGTCCCATTGATGGGAATTGAAACGGTAACTTCATGGGAGTCATAGCGTTTGCATGTTCTCAAGAGTTGGCACCCCTAAGTCCCATTGATGGGAATTGAAACTATGGTACGATGCTATAATCTATGGCGGTCCAGCTGATGCAAGTTGGCACCCCTAAGTCCCATTGATGGGAATTGAAACTACGCAGGATTCCGACGCAAAACGTGTTGGCTGCATCTTATTGTTGGCACCCCTAAGTCCCATTGATGGGAATTGAAACTTATTCGATACTTCCTCCTCAAGCAAGTTTTCTCTGGTAGTTGGCACCCCTAAGTCCCATTGATGGGAATTGAAACTTTTGGATAAACTCCTCAATGCCGCATTGACTTCAGGCATGGTTGGCACCCCTAAGTCCCATTGATGGGAATTGAAACTCTCTTGCGATTCTCTTTGGCATGAACATAGCCTTGATGTTGGCACCCCTAAGTCCCATTGATGGGAATTGAAACTTTGTTTACACACTTGCTCAGCATCAAAGCATGTAGTGGTTGGCACCCCTAAGTCCCATTGATGGGAATTGAAACCCGTTCAATCGCCTCAGCGGACGTCGCACAGCCGGCAAGGTTGGCACCCCTAAGTCCCATTGATGGGAATTGAAACTAGTGATCAGGCCTTGAGGATCCGGTTGCGTCTCAGGATCGTTGGCACCCCTAAGTCCCATTGATGGGAATTGAAACTTCAGATGCTGCCAATCGTAATTCTTGGCGGGGTCGGAATGTTGGCACCCCTAAGTCCCATTGATGGGAATTGAAACGATACTTAGTATGATAATATTCAGCCGAGACCGTGAATTACTGTGATTGGCACCCCTAAGTCCCATTGATGGGAATTGAAACTTGCTAATCGTCACTACGTATTGTAGCCATCGTCACGTGAAGTGTTGGCACCCCTAAGTCCCATTGATGGGAATTGAAACTTGTAAACGTTCTTGGACCTGAGATACGTCATGCCATCGGACGTTGGCACCCCTAAGTCCCATTGATGGGAATTGAAACCTGATCAACGGCTCCATGTTTCTATCTGCGTGCATGAATGTTGGCACCCCTAAGTCCCATTGATGGGAATTGAAACCCTATGCCCAGTAGACAACGAACCGATTGCTTACGGGCTACAAGTTGGCACCCCTAAGTCCCATTGATGGGAATTGAAACCCTGAAACAGTGCCATTCATCTTGCTCATCGTCAACGAGTTGGCACCCCTATGTCCCATTGATGGGAATTGAAACGGTACATTAATGTTCGACGTAACTTGAGTAGAGGTCTGGTTGGCACCCCTAAGTCCCATTGATGGGAATTGAAACTTATTTCTTGGATCGTAAGCAAAATTAGATTGTTCAAAAGGTGGTTGGCACCCCTAAGTCCCATTGATGGGAATTGAAACTATAAATTGTCGACGTAATCTCCAAGACGCTGAATCACTAGTTCCACCCCCTAAGTCCCATTGATGGGAATTGAAACTGAAACCCTAAAGGTTTTTGAAACCTTTAGGGTTTTTATAATCAAGGCGACCATATGTCTATCTTCGATGGTCAGAACCGGGAAATTCCATTGCGTTTGATGGGGAAAGTATGTACAATAGGCCCAGATGCTTGAGGGAAATTTAAAAAATTCATAGTCGCATAAGCAGGCGGGAATATCGAAAAGATAGGCCTCTGCTGCTTGTGGGTTGTGTCCGGTTCATCTTCAGGATTCTTTGAGGAGGCGCGATGGAAAAGAGACTGTTGAGATCCTTGAATGTATTATTCATTCTGACACTGCTGAGCCTTTTATTGGTAGGGGGGATATTGCTATATGACATTGTGTTTGGTTCCCCTGCGCCATCGTCTGTGGCACAACAAACCCCAACCAATAATATGGAAGTCCGTGTGAAAAGCCTGGAAAAAGACCTGGATTACCTGCAGCGTGACCTGGTTTTCCGGCTGGACCAGAAATTGTTCTATTTTGGTGGGATCGCCCTGGTCATTTCTGCTGTTGCGGCGTTTTTTGGCTGGAAAACATACAAGGATCTGGACGAGAAGATCCAGAAAAAGATCGAGACCACCCTGGACCAGCAGCTCTATCAGCTGGACCCGACCAATCTGAAAATCTGGCTGGTTTCTTACGATAAGTCGATCAGACTGACGGGGGATAAAAAGGGCGAATACGTGGATGGCAATGTCAAAGAAGAGATGCAAAAAGTGCAAAAGCGCATCGAGCTCACTGGATTAAAGAATATCCGGGGATTGGATGCCCCGGATCACAGGTGTTACCAGGGCGTCACGATCCTTCCCGTATTTGACCTGGAGATGGAGCAGGAATTCAGAGAATATTTGGAGCGCAACATATCCCACTTGGATCCGCAGAAAGCGGCCTTCATTCTCTATACGCGAGATTACCGGGTCAGTCAAAAAGAAACACTGGATAAATACGATAACCTGGCTGCGGCAAATATGCCGCCGACGACCGCCTCCATGATCCTGACAGTGGGGCGGGGATTGGCGAACGCGAAACCCACCCAAAAGGAGGAGAAAGCATGACCAAATACACTCTTACCCTGCTCGACACCACCGGCATCCAGGATTACATCTTCGCCAGCAACCGCCTGCAGGAGAACATCGGCGCCTCGGAATTGGTCTTCCGCGCCACCAGCCTGTGGGCTTTCAATGCCCTGGAAGAAGCCGGCCTGAGCCATAACATCGAAAATCCGCACAGTTATGATTGGTCTTTCAAACTTGGAGTCACGATTGAAGACGTCCAGGCGGAGGTGATCCAGGCAGCAGGCGGAAACACGTTCATCCTTTTCCAGGATCATGAACAGGCCAAATCTTTCGTCCGATGCCTGACCCTGAAGCTGCTCAAAGAAGCCCCCGGCTTGACCGTGCTGGCGCAACATAATAAGGAATTCGATCTTGAGCAAGACAGCCTGCCTGAAAAGCGCCAGGAACTTCTCCAGGAGATGCAGACGCACAAACTCTCCCGGCTTTCCTCCTCCCCCATCTTGGGATTGGCCGTCACCGCTGCATGCAACTCGACCGGTCTGCCAGCTTTACGCACCCCCACTGGCAAACAGAACCTGGGGGGGCAGGATTTTGAATTACTCGTTGGCGATCAGAAAAAACAACCGGCAGAGATTAACCGGTTGATCTCGCGCGCAACAACTTTCAAGCTGGCTGCACGTGACCTGGCGCTTGAACGGCTCATGCATGAAATTGGAGTTGAGACGGTTACGAAGTATGGGATTTATTTCGAGTTCCCTTCAGACATTGACAAACTTGGCCGCATTTCAGGCGAAGAGAGTTATGTGGCAGTCATACATGCCGATGGCAATCGCATTGGCGCCCACTTCAATTCGGTGACGGAAAAGGTACAGGCGCAATTTGTTGAAAAAGGTCAAAAGGTGCGCAATCGGGAATATATTTGCGCTGTGCAAAAATTTTCCAAAAACCTCGAGGCAGGTAGCCTTGCTGCACTAAAGGAAACTGTGAAAACGATCATCTCCGCCATCGAGATGGATGAAAAAGGCAATTTCACGGTCAAGGGAAAAATCCCGATCTTTGAGGATAAATATGGCAAGAAATACCTGCCCTTCCGGCCGCTGGTGTTCGGTGGCGACGATGTCACCTTCCTGTGCAATGGGCAAATCGGCGTGGAGTTGGCCAGCCGTTATCTCGCCGCATTCGAAAACCACACCGCCGCCCTTGGCCTGGAAGATTTCCATGCCAGCGCCGGGGTGAGCATTGTAAAAATGCACTATCCATTTGCCCGGGCATATGCCTTGAGCGAACAACTGACCATATCTGCCAAGTCGCTGACCCACCCGGACGATTGCTCTGCTCTCGATTGGCACTTCGCCCAGAGCGGCTTGAGTGGATCGCTGAAATCCATCCGCGAGCGCGAGTACACTTCAGAGTTGGGACATTCACTGGTACTGCGCCCGCTCACCCTGGATCGAGGGGATGGATCCTGGGAAAAAGTGCAGGCTGTTCTGGATGGGTTCAACGATGACTATTGGGGCAGGAAGCATAACAAGGTCATTGGCCTGAGAGAACCCCTGCGCAAGGGAGGGGATGCCGTGAAGCAGTACCGGCTGGACTTTGATCTCAAAGAATTGCCGGATATCTCCGGCCCTGCTGCCCGGGAAGCCGGCTGGACGGACTCGACCTGCTGGTACTTTGACGCGGTGGAACTGCTCGACCACCACATACCACTCAAGTAAGGAGGGAACATGGATCCTACACTGATCAAACTCACTTTGAAAAGTGCGGCCACTTTTGGACGTGGCGACGGCGTGGCCGGCCTGGTGGATCGCGAGATCGAACATGATGCCCAGGGCTGCCCCTTCCTGCGCGGGAAAACGCTCAAGGGTTTGCTGGCCGAATCGGCTGAAAACGTGGTTTTCGCCCTGGCTGGTGATGATAAGGATTCACCCTGGCATGCCGCCAGGAAAGAATTGTTTGGTATCAGTGGGCGCGGCGGCGACCAGGAGCGCGGCAGCCTGCACATCGGGGATGCCCAGCTCCCGGAAACCCTGCGCGCAGAGATCAAAAAGAAGGATTGGTCAAAAGAAGATGTGCTTTACAGTCTCACCGGCATCCGCCGCCAGACGGCCATCAATCCAGACGGCGCGCCGGACCATGCCAGCCTGCGGGCCATGCGTGTGCTGCTGCCGGGGGTAACGCTCGAAGCGCCCATCTCGTTCGAGACTCCGCCATCCGAAACCGATCTGCAGCTGCTGGCCGCGGCAGTATTGGACCTGCGCCGCGCTGGCACAGGCCGCAACCGCGGGCGCGGCTGGCTCATGGCAGAACTCGATAATGACGCTGTAACGCATGACCTGTTCATGAAATTTGCGGAGGCGGTCAAATGAAAGGACTCCTTTACACGCTCACCCTGGAAGAACCTGTCCTGGCCAACAGCCTGGGCGGCGAGCCCAACAGCGCCAACAGCCTGTTCTACATACCCGGCGGATTGGTGCGCGGCGCGGCCATCAATGCCTATAAAGGCAAGAAGGAAGCCTCGGATGGTGACTTCCGGCGCCTGTTCCTGGATGGCTGCACCTGTTATTTGAACGCCTATCCGCTCGCGGCAGGCCGGCGTTCCCTGCCAGCCCCGTTCACCTGGCAGGTGCCGCACCATCCCAAACAAGGCCAGGAAAAAACGATTTATTTCACCCGTGAACAAGTGCCAACCAACCAAGAAACCAGGAACGTGCCGTTTGGATTCTGGGTACAGGACGGGAACAAAATTGGTGGGCTGGAGGAAACCTGGCAGGTGAATGTTCATACCCAACGCGACGCCGTCAAAGGCCGCGCCATCCCGGATGCAGGTGCGGTCTATCGTTACATCGCCCTGCCAGCCGGGATGCAGTTCCAGGGCGCCATCCTGACCGAGGATGCAGCCAGCATCAATCCTCTCCTTAATGGCAAAATCATCTGGCTTGGCAAGGCCCGCACGGCCGGCTATGGACGGGCAAAATTGGAAACCTTTCCCCTCCCGGAGGGCTGGCGGGAGGCTGGAAAACCGTTGGAGACAACCTCCGGAGGATTTACCCTGACGCTGCTCAGTCCTGCGCTGGTGCGTGATCGGAATGGACAATTCGGCCTGGAGATTGGACCGGCGCTGGCTGATCACCTGGGCGTTGTCCCTGGAATCGAAGAGAGCTACTGCAAGCCCGTGGTCGCCGGCGGTTTCAACCGGACCTGGGGCCTGCCCCTGCCGCAAGTCACCGCCATTGCTGCCGGGAGCGTGTTTGTAGTCAAGGCGGATGTGACGCCTGACCAGTTACGCCAGCTCGAAGAAACCGGCCTTGGCGAACGCCGTGCCGAAGGCTTTGGACGCGTGGCCGTCAATCTACCCCTGCCGGAAACTGTGGGATGGGAGCATATCACGGCGGAGCCGCCGGTCGGGCCCGTAGTGCAAGGCAATCTGGGCCAGGACGCGACCGCCCAACTGATGCTCAAACGTCTCCTGCAGCGCGACCTGGATTCCAGGGTGCTCCATACCGCCCGGGAAGCGGTCAGCATCTTATGAAAAAGGCAAAATCCCCAACAGCCAGCTTTCCCGCTGGCGGGTGATCCTGCGGGATGCACTGGGCAAGCGCGCCATGATGACCCGATTCCGCGCATGAAGAAGTTCTGCGTTGAAAGCCAGGGCAAGCCCGGCTGGCAGAAAATGGAAAAAGCCAGGATCAAGGTTGGGGAAGCCCATCCGAGGCTCACCGAGTGGATCGAATCCATGCTGGAAGAGTCCTGAAGCGTTGTACACTGCCCTGAAAGTGGACCAAGGCTACGAGATGCTGCTAGGTTCCAATTCCGTCCAGGATCGAATCCTTGAATGATGAATACCGCCTGCGCCTGCTGGACGCCGTGCTGGCGTTAATGGAAAAGAAGAACAGCGAAGGAGGCGCACATGGCTGATAAGCGCACATCTCATCGTTCGCTCATCGAACGCTGGGTGATCAAAGGAAATCTATTACTCGAAACGCCAGCGCACTTTGGCAACGGCGACGCTGACGCCCTGACGGACATGCCCCTGCTGCTGGACGAAGTGGAAGGCAAACCGCTCCTGCCGGGCACCTCCATCGCCGGGGCGCTGCGGAATTACCTGCGCGAACTGGATCTTGGTTATGGTCTCGCCGAGGGCAAAGGATCGCTGGCTTCGGTCCTGTTTGGCGGCTACCGCGGCGACGATGAAGGCGACCAGAGCCCGCTGATCGTGAACGACGCAGTAGCTGAATCGGCCGGCTTCGAGTTGCGTGACGGGGTGGCCATCGAAGCCGACACCCGTACCGCCAAAGATGAAGCCAAATTCGACATCCAGCTGCTGCCTGCTGGAACCACCTTCCCGCTGCGGTTTGAACTGCTGGTGGGCAAGAACGATAATAAGGAAGACCTGCGGAATGCCCTGGTCACCGCCCTGCATGGGCTGGAGGACCGGCAGATCACCCTGGGAGCGCGCAAGCGGCGCGGCTTCGGGCAATGCACGGCCAGCGACTGGCAGGTCTGGAAATACGATCTGGAAGCCAGAGCGGGGCCGAACACAGGTTTGCTGGCCTGGCTGTCCAGCGAACGGGAATGGAAAACAGCCTGGCCTGAAGAAGCCGGCCAAACCCTGGCGGAAAAGCTGGAGGCGACCATACGTCAGAAAGAAGACGATGGGCGGAAGTCTGCGCAGTTGACCGCAGAGTTTGCCCTGGATGGCACCTTGCTGATCCGTTCCGGTTTTGGCGCCTCAGATACCGGGCCGGATACGGTGCACCTGCACTCGCCCAGGCCGGATGGGAAAGATCCCGACCGGCGCGCTCCGGTCCTTCCGGGGACCAGTTGGGCAGGCGTGCTCCGTCACCGGGCGTTGAAGATCGCCCGTACCCTATCGGGCGATGACATGGAAAAATCACAGAAATTTGTGGATGGCATGTTCGGTCCATCGAAGATCGAGCGCCAGGACAGCAAGGATGCCAGGGCGAGCCGGGTGAGCGTCAAAGAAACGGAGATCCAGAAAGCCTCCGCGCTGGTGGTGACGCGTGTCAAGATCGACCGGTTTACCGGCGGTGCGTATGAATTGGCGCTCTTCAGCGAACAGCCCGCCGTTGGCACGCCCGAAACCCGCCTGACTCTCGACCTCACTCTGCGTACTCCAGCCAAGGCAGAGTTGGGCCTGCTCCTGCTGCTGCTCAAAGACCTGTGGACCGGTGACCTGACCATCGGCGGTGAATCCGGCATCGGACGCGGCCGCTTGAAAGGGGTCTCTGCCAAGCTGATCACCTACGATGGCGAATGGGATTTCATGGCAGAAGGCGAAAAGGTGCTTGTGAAGCCGGAAGACAAGGCTGAAGCCCTGGAAGAATTTGTCGGGGCCTTTCATAAGGCAATGGAAAACGGAGGTGCGGCATGAACCCGTTCGTTCAACCAACCGAAACCCGGCCCGGCGAGGGCTTATCCCCTTTTGCCTGGCTGGAAAGCCAGCTCAACGCCGAACGTCCCTTCCTGCTGGCCTTTGCTGATGATGGGGTTATTTGGGGCAAGAAGATGGACGGGAGACTGGTCACGTCCCATGAGATCGACAGGAGCATTTCCCCTGCCTTGTTGGGAGAAACCCTCCAGCAGGCTTTTGTGTTCGGAGAGAAGGACGAAGTGCGCCTGTTCAAAGACGAAGCCGGGCAATGGAAATCCCTGCACATTGTCGATGGCGCCACTGTGATCGTGGAGAGCCAGATCTTGTGGGGTGACCGGGCATATGAGACACAAAACGGCTTCACACGTGTTTTTCGATGCCCGCCAGCAGGGGCTGGACCATATCGTACCCCTGGTGGTCGATAACGCATGGATTGACCCTGATATGAAGGGAAATGCATGCGTCCGTCTGGATGTGCATCATATGGTGGAGTACGACGAAGAAACTGGAGAAGCCCGGATCGTCCTCAGCCGGTTGGCCGGCCTGCGGATCGGGAAGAAGGACGAGGAGGTGGAAAAATGAAAAAGCTGGATTTACCTGTTCAGAAAGAAGTGGCCTCCAACCATGAGGCCATGGCGCCTTATAATTTCATCCCCCTCCCGGCGACTGTTGTAACCTTTCCAGTCAGCAACCTGCCAGACCAGGGCGTATTCGACCCCAAGCGGTTTACCGGTCATATTGACTGCGAATTGACCACTTCATCGCCAGTCTATGTGCGCGCCGGGCTTACCCCAGAGCAGGCCCGGGCTGGCAAGGAAGCCAAGGACTTGCCGGGTTTCTTCTACCTGAACGACGAAAACCAACCTGTCATACCCGGGAGCAGCCTGCCGCGGCATGTTGCGCACCCTGGTGGAGATCGTGACTTTCAGCCGCATTGGGGCCGTCAGTAAGAATCGATTGGTGTATCGCTCAGTCGGCGGCGCAACCAACCACGATGCCCATTATCGTAACATGATGATGCACCTGGACCACGAAGAAAAAGCCGGCAGGAATATGAAATATTACACCCCCATGATCCATGGGGGCTATATGGTCAAGAAAGGTGGGCGGGATTGGGAAATCCAACCCGCCAAAGTGATCGATGGCACCACCTATGCCCATATCGGCATCAAGGAAGAGAAATTCAGGAACTTGAAACGGGCCAGGAATTGTCAGAATGCCTATGAGATTTTCATCATGACCGGACCCTATGCCTACCAGGATGTCCGCGGTGGTTTCCTGAAGATCAAGTTTGCCAAAGTGGTGGAGAGCGACGCCGCGCCGCGTGCCGGGCTGCGCCCTGCCATGCTGGCTCGCAGTGGTTGGATGAACAGCAAGAAGAGCGAAGCGGTGATCTACGAGCGCGATCCGCAAGCAAGGCCTCTTCCGCTGACTGATGAACAAGTGGATGCGTACACCGAGCAGGTCAGCAAAGAGCAGGAAAAGCTGCTTGGTAAAAAAGGCGTGCTGAACGATGGCCAGCCGGTTTTTTATATCGAGGAGAAAGGCAAAGTGATATTCTTCGGCCATGCGCGCATGTTCCGTGTGCCATATCCCCGTTCGCCATTCGAGTATGTGCCGGAAGAGTTGCGCGCCAGCGAGGAACCAAAAGATCCCGGCCTGGTAGATTTCACCGAGGCCCTGTTCGGTTACACCCGCAAAGTCGGCAGCCAGCGGGAGAGAGCCTATGCCGGCCGCATCTGCTGTTCGGACGCAGAATTGATCCCGCAGCAAGAGGAAATCTGGCTCTCCCAGACGTCGGTCACGCCGCAGATCCTGTCCGGGCCCAAATCTACAACCTTCCAGCATTACCTGGTGCAAAAGGAACCGGACCTGTATGCGGCAGGCACGACCAGGGATGGAGCTGTCAAATACGCAACACGCCTGCGCGATTATGGGGATGTCACGCCCGGCGAGACCGTGATCCGCGGGCACAAGTTTTACTGGCACAAGGGCGCGGTCGGGCTGGAGGATATTAAGGAAAAGAACCCGGTAAAAGGTGGCGATACCCAGCACACCAGCATCTGCCCTCTGCGCGCTGGCGTGGGCTTCCACTTTAAAATCCATTTTGAGAATCTGAGTGAAGAAGAACTGGGCGCGCTAATGTGGATCTTCAACATTGCTGCAGATGACCATATCCGATTGAAGATCGGTATGGGCAAGCCGCTGGGCATGGGGGCAGTGGCAATACGACCCAGGCTGTTCCTGAAACGCCCGGAGCAGCGCTATGGTGCGTTGTTCGAAAATGGGGGCTGGGCTGGAGCCGCGCAGGAAGATCAGGGCATCGCAGATGCAGTGGTAGCGAAGTTCGTTTCTCTGATGGACCAAAGCATTGGAGAAAGTCTTGTATCCTCAGAACGCATCCGCGCCCTGCTGACCATGCTTGAATGGCCTGGTCCAAGCCGTGCATGGACGCGCTACATGGAGATCGAGCATCCTGATCCGCAGGAACGGAAAGGTAAACGAAACGAATATAAAGAAAGGCCAGTCCTGCCAACACCTATAGGAGTGAGAAAGCATCAGAGTGGCTAGAGTCTGCAATTTTGAACGATCTCCAAATACTTAATATCTTACTTTCCAACCTGGGTGGCCCTCTGCCCATCCAGGCGGTTCGACTGCATGCACTGCGCGGCGTCTTTTACAATGCCCTTGGCGGCCAGAAATCTCTTTTCGCGCAATCCATTCATGATGCAGGATCCGGCGGTGAGGTCCCCGCGCCCTACACGATTGGCCCCGTCTTTGAAGATGGATCGCTCATGGGACTTCGCATTACTACGCTTGAGAATCGAACCGCTCCTGCAAACATTGGGAGTGCAGTGGCTGATGCCTGGAAAAAGCTGGAAGGGAAAACGATACGGGTTGGCTCAGCCAATATGATCGTTCAAAAAGCTGAGGCAGCCCGGGGCGGCAAAACATATGAACAACTATGGGATGAAGTGGACCCAGGCCATGGTCTCAAGCTGCGCTTTGAAATGCCGGCGCGTTTCCCATTCAATAAATACAACACTGTTTTACCCATCCCCAGCGCTGTTTGGCAATTCTACGAACGACGCTGGCGCACTTTTTGCGGGATTGCCCTGCCGCTTGAATTCCTGACCTGGGTGGTCAATCAGGTCCATGCAACTGAAGCGACCCTGGAAACCAGGCTCGTTCCCATCGAGGCGGAAGAAACCGTTATGGGGATCATGGGAGATATCACATACCAGGCATATCGGGAAAAGAAGTCTTCCAGGGGAAAGGAGAATATGGTTCCCGAAAGCCAACTGCCCACTTACCTGCGAGCCTGGCAGGTGTTAGCCACCCTGGCCGAGTATTGCGGTACCGGGGAGCATGCCAATATAGGTATGGGAAGAACGAAAGTGATCGCTTCCTTCGGGGCATACCAGAGGCCACAAGCTGGGTAAACTTCCTTGATGGAGATTTGTGGATGGTTGAATGCCAAATTAAATTCATTTTTTACGAGATGGATGACCAATCATTGATAATAGATCATTGTCTGTTGTCCATCGTCAATCGTACAAAGCTTGGTTCATCCAAGTCCCATGCCACTGCGTGGTACAGGTTGATGGGAATTGAAACATTCCAAAGACGATCAGAGGTACCGGCTTGGAACTGGTTGGCACCCCTAAGTCCCATTGATGGGAATTGAAACTCTCTTTCCTTTCCGCGCTCTCGCGCATTTCCGGGAAGTTGGCACCCCTAAGTCCCATGCCATTTCTTGGTACAGGTTGATGGGAATTGAAACATTGCCACCAGGGTCCCTCAAGCAGAGTTACGGCTAAGGTTCCACCCCCTAAGTCCCATGCCACTTCGTGGTACAGGTTGATGGGAATTGAAACATGTATTTCCGAGTAACGCGCTCGACTTCAGACAGGGTTGGCACCCCTAAGTCCCATTGATGGGAATTGAAACTTTTCTCCTTTTGGGTTGGGTTGGGGGTATTACGGGGGTTGGCACCCCTAAGTCCCATGCCACTTCGTGGTACAGGTTGATGGGAATTGAAACGTAACCCTCATGGTTATGTCACTTTGTCCCAACTTGGTTGGCACCCCTAAGTCCCATTGATGGGAATTGAAACTCCATCGGTCTTCTGCCCAAAATGAAGGCAAGCCCAGTTGGCACCCCTAAGTCCCATTGATGGGAATTGAAACGTGAAACTGAGATAGAAAAGAACGAATAAAGTTATAAGTTGGCACCCCTAAGTCCCATGCCACTGCGTGGTACAGGTTGATGGGAATTGAAACTTGACACCTAATCTTTATGGCTTGCACGCCAAGATCGGTTGGCACCCCTAAGTCCCATTGATGGGAATTGAAACGATAAGCATTCATGACATTCTTTAGCTGATTTCTGGTTGGCACCCCTAAGCCCCATGCCACTTTGTGGTACAGGGTAGATGGGGATGGAAATGTTTAACCCTGAAATCTTTTATTGGCATCCTGTTTCTTATTCCAGCCTCCCTGTCCCATTTATGGGAAGTGAAGCATCTATGGCAGATTTTTCCCCAGAATCTCACAACACTGTCCAAACCTCTTGCTCCTGGCGTAATTAAAACGAAAACCACCGCGGGCGGGGGGTGGGTGAGCGCAACTCCACCGGCCATTACTCCAGAATCTTCTCCATCAAATTCGCCCCGGAGATCAGCCGGTAACCGAACTTGGTATCGATGGCGATCATCGGCAGGTTCTTGGTGTTGTGATGAGTGCGGACGATCTTCACCTGCAGTGTGTCCTTGGCGTAACGCAAGGCCAGCAACTTGACCGCCTGCCCAAGGGCCTTTCTGAGGTCGTGCCCTTTGTGGTAATTCTGTAATTTTCCTCCCTTCCCAAATATGAACATCTGTGCTAAGTTTATGTTCGTATTCTTCCTCTGGAGAAGCCTTTCCGATGCAGAATCCCCCTCCCTCTATTGCAGCACCCCACGTTATTTGCCCCTTCCCCTTGTCTCCCGGTCCTTTGTCGAAAAATAGTCGTTCCTCCGTCGTTCCGCGGAACGACTAACCATGACCATCTCATCCATAAAACTATGCAACGATCCAACTACCAAAAAACAGAACTATTTGCTCCCATTCGTTCCTCGGAAAAAACAAAAAAAGTGACTTTAATTCCCCCCGCCAATCCTCAATCTTCAATCACCAATCATCAATATCCTCTCTCTGATTGCCTAATCCCTAATCCCTGATTACCTGATCCCTGATTACCTTCTCCCTGTTCTCTTCTCTCTCCTCTCTGTTCTCTTTCGATTACAATATACCCATGCTGCGTGCCCTCCTCAAGACCATGCGCCCCCGCCAATGGACGAAAAATGCCTTCGTCTTCGCCTCGCTGGTCTTCGACGGCAAGCTTCTCCAACGGACAGACTTCCTGCGCACCCTGGCTGGCTTCGGCCTGTTCTGCCTCATCTCCAGCGCGGTTTACATCTTTAACGACATACTCGACCTGCAGGCCGACCGGCAGCACCCGGTCAAGCGTAACCGTCCGATCGCCTCGGGCAGACTGCCGGTTCCCGTGGCCATCACGGCAGGCATCCTGTTGACACTGGCCGCCTTGGTCATCGGCTACCTGCTGGCCTGGCAGTTTGCCCTCGTCCTGCTGGTCTACTTCATCATGATGCTGGTCTACTCGAAGTGGCTCAAGCATATCCCTTTGCTTGACGTGATGATCATCGCTGCCGGATTCGTGCTGCGCGTGCATGCCGGGACAACGCTGATCGTTGTCGACCGCTTCTCCCCCTGGCTGTATGTGCTCATGGCGCTGCTGGCGCTGTACCTCGGCTTCGGCAAGCGCCGTGCCGAACTGAGCCTCATGGCGGAAAATAAAGATATCGTCTCCCAGCCAGGGAACTTCCGCAAGGTACTGGACGGCTATACCATCCCCCTGGTCGACCAGTTCATCACCATCGTCTCCGGCACCACCATCGTAGCCTACAGCCTGTATACATTCCTGCGCCCGGACGCCCCCACCAACCATGCCCTCATGCTGACCATCCCGTTCGTGGTCTACGCCGTCTTCCGCTATCTCTATCTCATCCAGGTCGAACATATCGGCGGCGAGCCGGAGGAAATTCTGCTCACCGACCGGCCTTTCCAGGTCGCGATCGCCCTGTGGGGATTGACGGTCCTGGCCGTGTTCTATCTGTCTTAAGACGGATGCAATCCGCCCCTGCCGCGCATACCAACCATCCACACCCATGATCACATCCTCTGCTCCCGGCAAGATCATCCTGTTTGGCGAACATGCCGTCGTGTATGGACGCCCGGCCCTGGCCGTTCCGGTCACCCAGGTGCAGGCCACCGCCACCGTCAGTGAAAACAGCCGCGGCGGGGTGCGCATCGAAGCTCCCAACATCGACCTTTCCTGTGAACTGGACAGCCTGGCCCCGGATCATCCATTGGCTGCCGTGATCAACAGCGTTTTCTCCGCCCTGGAGATTGCCCACCCGCCGGCCTGCACGCTGTATATCCAATCCACCATCCCGGTTGCCGCCGGGCTCGGGTCCGGTGCGGCGGTATCGGTCGCCATCCTGCGGGCTCTTTCGGCGTTCCTGGGCAGTCCCCTGCCGGACGAACGGGTGAACAGGCTGGCCTTTGAGGTCGAGAAACTCCACCACGGCACGCCTTCCGGGATCGATAATACCGTGGTCACGTACGCCAGGCCGGTCTATTTCATCAAGGGCCAGCGCATCAAGACATTCCGCGTGGGTGCCGCCTTCACGATCGTGATCGCTGACACCGGCGTCTCCGCCCCGACCAGGGAGTCTGTCGGCGCAGTGCAAAAACTCTGGCAAGCAGATCCATCCCGCTGGGAAAAAGTGTTCGACCAGGTGGGCGAAATCGTCTGGGATGCACGCCAGGCGATCGAGTGCGGGGATGGCGCCAGGCTGGGCATGCTCATGGATGCCAACCAGGCCTTGTTAAAAGCGATGACAGTCTCGAGCCTGGAATTGGACCGTTTGATCCAAACAGCCCACAATTCCGGGGCGCTGGGAGCGAAACTTTCGGGTGGGGGCCGCGGGGGCAATATGATCGCGCTGGTCCCCCGGGAAAAAGCCCCGGCGCTGGCCGAGGCACTCTTATCGGTAGGCGCCAGGCGGGCCATCGTTACCACGATCCAGGGTACTTAGAACCTATCCAAAAATTACAGAAGGACCGCTTTTTGAGTGTGTGCGGCGGAGCCGCACACACTCAAAAAGCGAACATCTCCCCAGTTTTCGGATAGATACTTGGAGGAGCTTCCCATGAAAGTGATTGGCATGATCGGCGGGATGAGCTGGGAATCGTCGATTGAGTATTATCGCCTGATCAACGAGGCAGTCAAGGAACGCCTGGGCGGTTTGCATTCCGCCAGGAGCGTGATGGTTTCCGTGGATTTCGCCGAAATCGAAGCCCTCCAGCACGCAGGCTCCTGGGAGGCTGCCACCCGCCTCATGATCGAAGCCGCCCGCTCCGTGGAAGCCGGCGGGGCGGATTTCCTGATCATCTGCACCAACACCATGCACAAAATGGCTGATGCGGTTCAGCAAAGCATTGGCATTCCGCTGCTGCATATTGCCGACGCGACTGGCGACGCCATCCAAGCCCGGGGATTGCGGCGCCTGGGCCTGCTGGGTACGCGCTTCACCATGGAGCAGGCTTTCTATCGCGGCCGGTTGGAGGAAAAACACGCTCTGCAGGTGCTCATCCCTGGGCCCGCCGACCGGGAGATCGTGCACCGGGTGATCTATGATGAACTGGTGCTTGGCAGGGTCGAGCCAGCCTCGAAAGCGGAGTACCTGCGCATCATCGACCGCCTGGCCGAATCCGGAGCCGAGGGGATCATCCTGGGCTGCACCGAGATCGGGCTGCTGATCAGCCAGGTCGACAGCCCGCTGCCGCTCTTTGACACCACCCGCATCCACGCCCTGGCGGCGGTCGGGTATGCATTACAGGCCTGACACTTCATGACACTCAATGGCCGCCTGGCAAAAATGCCGCGTGAGCTCAAGTTGTTCGCGGCAGCCTCCTTGATGATGGGGATCGCCTTCAGCATTTACGATTCCACATTCAACAATTTCATCAATGCGCGTTTTGAGTTGACTGGCTTCCAGCGTTCCTTTCTGGAACTGCCGCGTGAGCTGCCGGGTTTCCTGGTGGTGTTCGTTTCGGCCTTGTTGTGGTTCCTGTGCAGCCGGCGGCTGGGGGCTTTTGCACTCGTATTGGGGGTGGCCGGGACAATCCTGATCGGCTTCTTTTCATCCACTTACGCCGTCATGACGCTCTGCCTGTTCGTCTACAGCATGGGCATGCACCTGTTCATCCCCGTGTCCGCCTCCATCGGGATGGAACTGGCTCATACCGGTCAGACCGGGCGGCGGCTGGGGCAGTTGAATTCCATCCGCAACTTTGCGGCTGTCTTGGGCAGTTTCGTCGTTTTCCTGGGATTCCGGTTCCTGGGGTTCACTTTCCAGCATAGTTTTGTCCTGACCGCGCTCGGGCTGGGTGTGGCAGCTATCCTGATGTTTGCCATGAGACCGGATGCAGTCAAGAAACCTGCCCATTTCCTGAAATTGCAAAAGGAATATCGCTTGTTCTACATCCTCAACGTGCTGTCGGGTTCGCGCAAACAAATCTTCATCACTTTTGCACCCTGGGTGATCGTGACCATCTTCAAGCAGCCCACCGAGACCATCGCCACGCTCGTGACCATTGGCGGGATCATTGGGATCCTTTTCCAGCCCATCCTGGGCCGGGCGATTGACCGCTATGGGGAGAGACTCATCCTGCAATGGGAAGCCGGCTTGTTGGTAGTGGTATGCCTTGGATATGGTTTCTCGAAGTTCATATTCCCTGCGCAGACCGCGTTCCTTTTTACCTGCGGATTCTACCTGCTCGACCAGATGCTGCTCTCGGTCAGCATGGCACGTTCGATGTACATTAAAAAGATTGCACTGGTCGATTCAGATGTCCAGCCGGCATTGGCAGCCGGGGTGACCATCGACCATATTTTTTCCATCAGCGTGGCATTATTGGGCGGCGTCATCTGGAATGCTTTTGGTTTCCAGTACGTGTTCCTGCTGGGCATTCTCATCGCTGCCCTGAACTTTTTCGCTTGCAGTTATATTCGCATTCCGGGCGGATTAAAAATAACCGAGAAACCCGCGCCCTTTCCAATGGAATAAACACCCCGGCAGCGGCCGGGGTGTTGAAGAACAAGTTCAGGGGTTGATCGCAGAATTACGGCTGGACCCTGACGCTGGCCACCAGCGCGTCAAGCATGCTGATCGCCGGCGAATAATTCCCGGATGGTTGTGAGTCTAGCTGGGTGGCAACATCGGCGATGTAAGTGGTAAAGTTGTTGGTGAACTCTTCCTGGCTTTGCCCGTTGGGAGGGCTGTTTCCGTCCGCCGGCAGGGTCGGGTTGGAAATCGGCAGGATGGCGGAGATCCAATATTTTCCATCGCTGGTGAGACCCTGGAATGTATAGAAGATCTCGTGATTATTGATCGGGTCGGCATATTGGCTGTATTGCGTGAGATACCGTATCCCATTCCCGCTCGCAAAGGAAGTGAGCTTATACTGGGCAAAGAATTCCTGTGCGGCATTGAAAATTGGCAGGAGCGGTAATCCCTCGCTGCCTGTGGCCCCCCCGCTGATGAGCGCCTGGAGTGCAGCCACCCTCGGTGGGATGACATCCGGCAGAAGCTCGCTGTAACGCTCCACAGGGTAGACGGATATCTTTGGCACAAAGAACCGGTCAGACAACACATAACCCGTCAAAGTGAGTTCAGTATATTGTGGATTAACCGCAAAGCCGGCATTATCCTGCCCGCTGACTTCCGGCAGGGTTTGACAGCCAAAGCCGGAGGCCAGCGCCGGATCCAAATAGAGCGACAGTTCATTACAGGTGACATTCACCTGGGGCGTCGGCGACTCCGTCGGAACCGGGGATTCAATCACGGTTGGAACCGGTGTCGCCGGAGGCTGGGTTGCTGGTGGCAGTTCTGTTGCCAACGGGAGCTCAGTTGCCGCCAGAGTATCCGTGGGCGCTGGCGCAGCGGTTGCTGTCTGAAGGAATGTCAGACTTGGGACTTTACAGGCAAACAACACGATGGACAAGATCGCGAAGGTGTATACAATGCGTTTCATCATTTTCTCCTTCCGAAACTTTTGAATGATGCCTAAATCATCAGAAGTTCCTTATGCTTTTGGCCGGGCCGAACAACCCTGCCAACCCATAAATATAAATCAGCACTGTATTATATGTCCATTTTGTCAATCGCTGCCAGAGTTTGAGTATCATTCTGATTTGGGATTCATTGCGAATTGTTGGCTGTTTTTCAAGTTGCCTCCCCTCTTTTCAGGTATCATTTTCACCCGTCAACGGGATCTGCTGGCCGGCTCGCTGCCCCGCCCGGCCGGAAAGACGGTGCAGGTTTTCCTGGTCTCCCTGCTGGCCGCATTCGGCCTGGCGCATTGATCCTTCTGGTCACTCTCTTCACGCTGGCCCAGCCAGAATTGAAAACCTTCAGCGATGATATGGCGGCTGGAAAGCCAGCGGGAAAAGCGGGGTGATTTTTGCGCACGGCAGGTCAAAAATAGTATAATCAAATCGGAATAACTCGAACAAACCTTGCGAAGGTTGCTGTACGGTTCGAGTGGTTGGTGCCAAATCTTCGCAAGGGTGGGCAGAACCAAACCACAAACCAGGTGCGCCAGCGACCCAAGGCCTGCGCACCCGGTTGCGGCGGAACGGGAGAACGAGAAAAGGGATGACCCTATCCAACGAATTACGCGTGTATGGTGGGATCAAACTATATGCCGGTACTGCCAGCCCGGAACTTTCCCAAAAAGTGGCAGATTACCTGGGCGAGAAATTGTGCGGTCGGGACATCGTTGAGTTCCCCAACGAGAACCTGTTTGTCAAGCTGCATAGCAGCGTGCGCGGTCAGGATGTATATATCATCCAGCACACCGCCTCGCCGGTTCACCGCAACCTGATGGAACTGCTGATTCTCCTGCAGACCCTGCGGCTGGACTCGGCCGCGCGCATCACTGCCGTAGTCCCCTATATATGCTACGGACGGTCGGACAAAAAGGACCAGCCGCGCGTCCCCATCTCGTCACGCCTGGTGGCAGATATGATCCAGATCGCTGGCGCGGACCGTTACATGACCCTCGATCCGCATGCCTATCAGATCCAGGGTTTCTTCTCCATCCCCGGTGATGTGCTGAACGCCGCCTCGATCCTGGTGGATTACATCAAAGAAAACCTGGGGCCATTCCTTAAAGATCCCGTTGTTGTCACCGTGGATCTTGGCTATGCTAAGAAAGGCCGCAACTTTGCCCTGGAGATCGATGCTCCAATTGCTTTTATCGAAAAGCGCCGCGTTACCAATGATGCCAAAGCGCAAGCGTTGACCATCATTGGCAGCGTGAAAGACCGCGATGTCATCCTGGTGGATGATGAGATTGACACAGGCGGCTCCATCGTCCAGGCGGTCAACCTGGTCAAAGAGAACGGGGCGCGGCGCGTGTATGTCAGCTTTGTCCATCCAATCTTCTCGGCCAATGCCGCAGAACGATTGGCAGCTCTGCCGGTGACCGAGTACATTACCACCGATAGCGTTCCAATTTCCGTCGAAAAGCGCGCCGTATTCGGCAAACGGCTCACCATTCTGACTGTTGCTCCGCTGCTTGGCGAAGTCATCCGTCGTGCCCATGAGGGCCGCAGTGTAGGACAAATGTTTAACGAGTAGGACATTCTGTCCCTGCCCGACCACTAATCCAAGGAGGCTCCATAATGAAAGGTAACGAAAAAATCATTGATAAGCTCAACTTCCTGCTGGCTGACGAGCTGACCGCCATCAGCCAATACATGGTACAGGCTGAGATGTGCGCCAACTGGCGGTATAAGGAACTGGCCGAAGTGATCGAGAAGCGCGCCATTGATGAAATGAAGCACGCTGAGAAACACATCGAGCGCATCATTTTCCTCGAGGGCTTGCCTGTGGTCAGCGAACTGAACAAAATACACATTGGCGATAATGTGGAAGCTCATCATAAGAATGATTGGGAAGCTGAGATGGGTGCCATCCATTCCTACAACGATGCCATTAAACTGGCAGTGCAAGTGGGTGACAATGGCACTCGTGAGATGCTCGAAAGTATTCTCAAAGACGAAGAGGACCATATTGACTGGATCGAAGCCCAATTCGACCAGATCAAGCAGATGGGCATCCAGATGTATTTATCCGAGCAAATCAGTTAACTTTTCTGATGCAGCAGGGTGAAGCCAATCTTCACCCTGCAAATTTCAGGCCATAAAAGAGCCAAGGAGGGAGCATGTCTCCTCAATTCAACAACATGAATGAACTGACCAGCTACCTGGATACCATTGAAAAACGGGTGAAACTGCTGGAGGGCGAGAACGAGAACTCTTAAGCGCAGTATTACCAATGTGGAGGTGGGTTCCACAAATGTGCTGCCAGGGACCGCTCTGCTCAGCCACAGGTTCTTCAAACGCGCTTTCGCGGTCTGGGGCCACAACTTCATTGCCCAATTGATCATCAGCCTGGTGATTGGTCTCATTCTGGTGAGTATTCTGCTCATAGCGGGACTGTTTCCACCCCTCACTGCTTACATCAATTCCTTTATCTTCCCTTAGCCGTTGCCCTCGGCCATGCCTGAACTTCCAGAGGTCGAGACCATCATTCGCACCTTGCGTCCAGCGCTGATCGGTAAAAGCATTCTATCTGCCGATCTGCGCTGGAATCGCACCCTGGTCAACCCCTCTCCGGCGAAGTTCAAAAAGGTCATTCGTGGTCAGCAGATCCAGGATATCTTCCGGCGGGCCAAATTCCTTGACATAAAACTTTCTGGTTCGCATCTCATCATTCACTTGCGCATGAGCGGGGACCTGCTGGTTGTCCTGGGTGGTTACCAGCCAGCCAGGCACGACCGTCTCATCCTGGAGTTGACGGATGACATGCAGCTCGTTTTTTCTGACCCGCGCAAGTTTGGACGGGTCTGGTTGGTGGAGGAGCCCGGCGTAATCTTCCAGAACCTTGGGCCTGAGCCGCTCTCCGATGAATTTACACCGGTAAGCTTGCATGCTTCCTTGCACACCCGGCACCGGCAGCTCAAAACCCTTCTGCTTGACCAATCCTTCCTTGCCGGGCTGGGTAATATTTATACGGACGAAGCGTTGCACATGGCCAGGCTTCACCCGCTGACGGTGTCGGATTCGATCACAGTTGAACAAGCCGGGGATCTTTGGACGGCTGTCCGGGAGGTGCTGGAGGAAGGCATCCGTCGTAACGGGGCCAGTATAGATTGGGTCTACCGCGGCGGTGATTTCCAGAACCATTTCCGGGTCTATGGCCGCCAGGGTAAGGCCTGCCCCGTATGCGGGACTAAAATCGAGCGCATGGTGGTCGGCCAGCGCGGAACACATTTTTGCCCACATTGTCAGCCGCTTCCAAAAGGTTAAGCGTCTGTCCAGAATTAGTAGAGAAGTCCGCGTGTAAAGTCGTACAGGTTCTAGAGCTTTTTCACCAGGTAAAGTTCCCCCCGCTCGAATCCACGTTCCAGGTAATATTGACGTGTCCCCACCGCGGCAATGACCGCCATCCGTCGGTATCCTTTGTCTTTCGCGATCCGGTCGGCCTCAACCAGCAGGCGTGTGCCCAGACCTGCGTGCTGGGCGGCACCATATTGTTCTGCCCCAACCGCCAACGATTGCCCGTATACATGTACTTCGCGGATGATGGCCGCCCCGCTCAGGTCGGCCAGGCCGGCAGGCGGCGAATCCTTGCCGGGCAGGGAAAGCCGCAGGAAACCAGTAATTTTGTCCTCAGGGGTGATATAAGAGAGGAAATGCTCCTCGGCTCCATCCGGGTGGTAGACTAGATCGTCAAGCCGCAGGGAGGCTGCTTGCACTTTCCCTCCACGCACCTCACGGCAGCGAATACAGTCACAATGCGTACCGCGCCGGGCCATTTCCGCAAGGACGTCCTGCCTCAGGCTGCTGCGCTTATTCCCGGCTACAACGTGAGGGGAGGGTATATCGCGGATGACGCGGTTGACACGGCAGTAACGTGGGATGGAAGTTTTCACGTCTGCAATCAGGCCGATCAATTCATCAGTTGTGTAGGGATGATATTCTCCGCGCTGCCAGTATTCGTAAAGAGGCGCGCTTTCCAGGAGTTGCGTGGGGTAGATTTTAATCTCATCCGGGCAGAGGCCCTCCCACAGGCGGGGGAAATCAAGTCGGTCGGAATCAGGCGTTGCACCCATCAGGTTGGGCATCCAATGCAGGACGATCTTGAAGCCGGCAGCGCGCAACAAAGCGCTGGCACGATGCGCCTCGGCAACCGTGTGACCGCGCTGGTTCAATTCCAGGATCCTGTCATCCAGACTCTGTACGCCCATCTGGACTTTGGTCACTCCCAGTGTGCGGAACCATGCCAGCTCATCCGGGCTGACTTCATCTGGTCGGGTCTCGACCGAGAGACCCACGTTGCGGTGCAAAGCTGATTCGTTGGCGAGCTGGGTTTCGCTCAACCCCCTCCCTGCTATCTCAAGGGGAGCATTCATCGCCTCAAAACAGCGGCGCACGAAAGCCTCCTGGTAATCCCGGGGGTACGCGGAAAACGTCCCGCCGAGGATAAGCAATTCCACCTTGTCGGTTGGGTGGCCCACCGAGGTCAGGGCTTCCAGGCGGCTTTTCACCTGTGTGTATGGGTCAAAACCATGCTCAAGAGCCCGCATCGCCCCTGGCTCATCAGGTAGGTAGCTTTTTGGCATTCGTATGTCGTCCGGGCAGAAAATACACTTCCCGGGACATGGATATGGCTTGGTCAATACGGTAACGGTGGTCACACCGGAGAGCGTCCGCACCGGCTTCAGGCGGATGGCCCCCAGGAGTCCATCATCTGCTTCCCACTCGCCGCTCTCGACTAATTGGTGATAGGCTGCCACCAGCGCGGATTTACTGACATACCCTGCTTCCACCGGGTGCTGCCGTACTGCTTCCATCACCGTTAGTCCAGCGCGCACGTCTTCCAGGATGAGACGAGCCAGGGCCAGTATCTTGGGCGTCAAAGTACGAAGTTGCTGAAATGTGCTTTTTTTAACCACTGTATAACACGTATCTTCCCAATTTCAAGACAAGGTTGGGGTGTGCAGACCGCGAAACCGTCTGCACACCCCCTCCCAATTTGATGAATTATTATCTTCACACAGTATAATGAGAATAATCATGAAAAGTCAGACAATCGCGCGGCTGCTTGCTTTGAATAAACAATTCTACCAGACCTTCGGTCACGAATTCTCCTCCACGCGGCAGCGTCTCCAGCCTGGCGTGCAGCGCATATTGGATAGTCTGGCAGGCGACGAAGCGATCCTCGACCTGGGCTGTGGCAACGGGGAGATGGTGCGCGAATTGATGCGGCGCGGACACCGCGGCCGCTATACCGGGGTGGATTTCAGCCCGCCGCTTTTGGAAGTGGCCCGGCATGGTTGGGAAGATTCACCGGCTACGTTCATACGCGCCGACCTGGCAAGCACAGATTGGGATAAAAAGATCGTTGCTCCGCCGTCAAAGCCCTTCGACCTGGTTACTGCATTTGCGACCCTTCACCACATCCCCGGTCAGGAAATGCGCCTGCAAATTCTGAAAAAGGTGCATGACCTGCTGCATCCAGACGGGCAGTTCATTCATTCCGAGTGGCAATTCATGAAAAGTGAAAAACTCAAGGACCGCATCCTGCCCTGGGAGGAGGCAGGGCTTTCGCCGGAAGATGTCGAGGATGGCGATTGCCTGCTGGACTGGCGCAGTGGTGGGCGCGGCTTGCGTTATGTCCATCATTTCTCCGAGGCGGAGTTGGAGGATCTGGCCACGGCCAGCCGGTTCCGGGTCCGCCAGACGTTCCACTCAGATGGTGTGAACGGGCAACTGGGCCTGTATCAAGTCTGGGAGAAAATATGAAGACTAAAAGCGAAATCGTCCAGGATTGGCTGCCACGCTATACCGGCACGCCCCTTGAGGATTTTGGCAAATATATCCTGTTGGTAAACTTCAGCAATTATGTCCACATGTTTGCCGAGATGCAAGGCACGCAAATTTGCTGCCAGGACAAACCCATGCCGAATGCCAGCGCAGAAGGGATCACCATCATCAACTTCGGGATGGGCAGCGCCAATGCTGCCACTGTCATGGATCTGCTATCGGCCATCCAGCCAGAGGCCTGCCTGTTCCTGGGAAAATGCGGGAGTCTGAAGGATAAACCCGGCATAGGCGAGTTTATCCTGCCGATCGCGGCCATTCGCGGCGAGGGGGCCTCCAACGACTATTTCCCGCCGGAAGTTCCGGCCCTGCCAGCCTTCAACCTGCAAAAAGCCGTCTCGACCACCATCCGCAATTACAGCCATGATTACTGGACCGGAACGGTCTACTCGACCAACCGGCGTGTTTGGGAACATGACGAGGAGTTCAAGGAGTACCTGCGCCGCATTCGCGCCATGGCAATTGACATGGAGACAGCCACCATTTTCACCACTGGCTTCTACAACAAGATTCCCTCCGGGGCGCTGCTGATGGTTTCCGACCAGCCGATGGAACCAGATGGGATCAAGACCGCCGAATCCGACAAAAAGGTGACGGAAGAGTTTGCCGAGCTGCACCTGCGGATCGGGATCAACTCGCTGAAGGAGATCATCAACGACGGGTTGACCGTCAAGCACTTGAAGTTTTAAAGGGTTTCATGAAGAAGCTTATCGCCATCACGCGTGCCGTCAGCCCATCCATAGGGAAGTGCGAACTTACAACTCTCGAACGTGTCCCGATTGACCTGGAACGCGCCATCGCCCAACATAATAAGTACGAAGAAATCCTCAAATACTTGGGCGTGGAAGTGCTGGGGCTGTCCGCGGAGCCACACCTGCCCGATGCGGTTTTCGTTGAGGATGCTGCCATCGTAATGGACGAGTGCGCCATAATCACCCTGCCTGGAGCTGATTCACGCAGGCCGGAGACCGGCTCCATCGCCCGGGCACTGGCTCCCTACCGGATACTGCATTTCATCCAGTCTCCTGGAACGCTGGACGGCGGGGATGTATTGGTGGTCGACAAGCACATCTGGATCGGGCTGGGAACGCGCTCGAACCAGTCCGCCATTGACCAGGTGCTGGCATTTCTGGAACCGTATGGCTACACCGTGCGCGGCGTACCCGTCCGCGGTTGCCTGCATCTGAAATCGGCAGTCACCTTGGTGGCGGAAAATACCCTGCTCATCAACCCTGCCTGGGTCGACAAAACCAGCTTTCCGGGGATGAAATTCATCGAAGTGGACCCATCCGAACCCTATGCCGCCAATGCCCTGCTGGTCGGGGAGACGCTCCTGTACCAACTGGCCTTCCAGAAGACACGCCTCCGCCTGGAAGAAGCTGGAATTCAATCCACTGCTTGTCGACCAGTCCGAACTGGCCAAAGCCGAAGGGGCGCTGACATGTTGTTCGCTTATCTTTAAAGCATGAGGGCATATACCGCTTGAGCCTGCATAAGAGACCTCCCACCTCACAGATTTGGCGGGATTTTTTTAGGGTAGAATTCAAGTGAAATCCGGCACAAACGAGGTCGATTATGAAACGATGGAATGGTTGGGGGGAAGAGGCAATTAATTATCCGCTGCATAGCTCGGCCGCGCAATTCCTGGCTGGTCAGATAGGCGAGGGAGCGCACCTGGAAGATGTTCTGTTTGGGCGGGTTCTTGCCGATGTTGGTCCTTCCCGACTTCCCCATCATCCCCTGATCTCCACCGATCCTGAAGAGCGGTTGCGCCATGCACGCGGACAATCGTTGCCCGATTGGATCGCATTCCGATCTGGACAGATTGGTACATTTCCGGATGGCGTGGCTTACCCAGTCTCGGACGAGGAAGTACGCATTCTATTGGATCTCGCCAGAAGAACCGGCTTAAAGGTCATCCCCTACGGCGGCGGGACGAGCGTGGTTGGTCACATTAATCCCCTTCCGGGCGAGGCACCTATCCTGACCATTGACCTCTCGCACATGAACCGGTTGCTATCCCTGGATGAGACTTCCCACCTGGCAACCTTTGAGGCCGGAGTGGTCGGGCCGGAGATTGAAAAACAACTTTATGCACGTGGTTACACCCTCGGACATTTCCCGCAGTCCTTTGAATTTTCCACGCTGGGCGGTTGGATTGCCACCCGTTCCAGCGGACAGCAATCCTACCATTACGGGCGCATTGAGAACCTGTTCGCCGGAGGTCACGTTGAAACACCCATCGGCGCGATAGATTTTCCCACCCATCCAGCCTCCGCAGCCGGGCCGGACTTGAAGCAGATCTTTCTCGGCTCGGAGGGTCGCCTGGGCGTTGTGACCCGTGCCACAGTACGAGTGCAACCCGCACCCGAGTTTGAGGCCTTTTATGGTGTTTTTTTCCCAGACTGGGCACAAGGGGCATGCGCAGTACGTTCAATCGCCCAGGCTGGTATCTGTGTTTCGATGATGCGCCTCAGCGATGCAGTTGAGACTACCACCACCTTAGCACAGTCAGGCAAAGACGACCTGGTCAGGTGGGCCAGGCACGGTCTGCGGATTGCCGGATATGGCAGTAAGCCTTGCCTGCTTATAATTGGTGTGACCGGGACCCGCCGCAAAGCGTTGCATGCGCGTTCTGAAGCACTGGATATCATCCGGGCGTACAAGGGGTTGATGACCGGCCCAATGATCGGTAACATTTGGAAGAAGTCACGTTTCTTTTCAGCCTATGTGCGTAATACACTCTGGGAATCCGGTTACGTCTCGGATACGCTGGAGACAGCTGTGCCATGGGTAAATGTGTTGGGAACTGCTCAAGATCTTTTAGCGGATATTCGAAAAGGTTTAGAAAGCGTTAACGAACGTGTGCTGGTTTTTGCCCATCTCTCACACGTTTATCATGACGGAGCCAGTGTCTACATTACCTACCTTTTCCGGCGTGCAAAAGATCCCGAAGAAACATTGCATCGATATCGAACCTTGAAAGGCGCCGCCAGCCGCGTTATCGTCACGCACGGCGGGACGATAACGCACCAGCACGGCATCGGCCTGGATCACGCAGAATACCTGCCAGCCGAGAAAGGCCCGCTAGGCATGCGGACTTTGCAAACGCTCACAAGGTTGTATGACCCCGACGGAATGATAAATCCGGGCAAATTGCTCAAAGAGATGACCTCGGAGACTTCATGGTGATAAACGTCAAAATTCTCAGTCTTGGGGCTCCTGAACGCTATGCCGTCCGCCGGATGGTGGCAGCTGCTCAACATGAACTTCAGTCGGTCGATCCAAAATTGCAAATGACCATATCTGAATTGAATGACGCCAATCAGATCCTCCGCTATGCCTCGGTCCTGGTGCTGCCGACTCTCGTTATCAACGAAAAAGTGGCCTGCAGTGGACGGTTCCCGACCATGGAAGAAGTCATCGGTTGGTTGACTAAGGTGAGAAATAACGGGTAAATTTGTGCCATTCGTTTTATTCGTCCCATTCGTGATTTAAACAATGTACGGCTGGGAAATTGTATCCTTCCCGACAAGGCTCCAATGTGGAATAAGAACTGGCGAGAGAGCATTTGGTCACAACTTGATGGAGAATTCGATTTAATCATCATCGGCGGAGGCATTACCGGCGCAGGCATCCTGCGTGAGGCCGCGCGCGCCGGGCTGAAAGCCATCCTGTTTGAGCAGGGCGATTTTGCCTCCGGAACGTCAAGCCGTTCCTCCAAACTTGTGCACGGCGGGCTGCGTTACCTCAAGAATGCCCGGTTCAAGCTTACCTGGGAGTCTGTCCACGAGCGCGAGCACCTGCTAAAGGAAGGGCGCGGGCTGGTCACCCCCTTGCCATTTGTAATGGCAAATTTTCGCGGCGATAAAACCCCCGGCTGGGTTTTTGGTGCGGGTCTGACGTTGTACGACATCATGGCTCTCAAATGGAATCATGCCGCCTACGATCCCGGGGGCTTGCGGGACCTTGTTCCCCAATTATCCTGTCCAGATCTGGTATCCGGCTTCCGCTATTTCGACGCGCAGACAGACGATGCCCGGTTGGTTTTACGGGTGCTCCAGGAGGCCACGCAGGACGGCGCGCTGGCGCTCAATTACGCCCGCGTGGAAGGCTTAATTAAACTAAAAAACCGCGTGACTGGAGTCGCAGTGCGGGACCTGGCTCCCGGCCCTGGCCCCTTCGACACTGCCCGGGGCAGGAAGACGACTGAGGTACGCGCCCGCGTTGTGATCAGCGCGACGGGGGCCTGGGCCGACGAATTGCGCAGCCAGGTGGGGGGCCGCGGCCGGTTGCGGATCTTGCGCGGCAGCCACATCTTCCTGCCGCAGTCCAAAGTCCCGCTGACACGCGCTCTCACCTTCTTGCACCCCGCAGACGGCCGCCCGGTCTATATCCTGCCCTGGGAGGGGGTGGTCCTGGTGGGCACCACCGACGTGGATCACGATGCAAATCCCTCAACCGATCTACACATCAGCCAGGCTGAAAGAGAATATCTGCTGCAGGCCGTGACACATGCCTTCCCGGACCTTGGCCTGAAGCAAGCCGATGTGCAGTCCAGCCTGGCAGGGCTGCGTGCCGTGGTGAATACAGGCAAGGCCAACCCGTCAAAGGAGAGCCGCGAGTTCGTGTTGTGGAACGAATCCGGCCTGCTGACCGTCAGCGGAGGCAAGCTGACCACCTTCCGAATGATGGCCCAGAAAGCCCTGCGGGCAGTGCGCTCTTTTCTTCCCGAGCATCCACGGCTGGGAAGCGAAGAACGAGTGCTCGATCCGCTTCCGCCTGAAAGCCTCCTTTGCGATATACCCCCGGAACTGCGCCTGCGCCTGATGGGACGCTACGGCGCAGAAGCCTGCAACCTGGTGGAGGCTGCGCAGGAAGGCGAGCTGCAAGCCATCGGTCCCAGCCCATCGCTGTGGGCGGAACTGCGCTGGGCGGCGCGCAGCGAGGGGGTTATCCACCTGGAGGATCTGTTGGCCCGCCGCGTGCGCCTGAATATCAACCTGCCGGCTGGCGGGATGGCGGAAATGGAAAAGATCAGAAAAATAGTCCAGCCGGAATTGTGTTGGGATGACGAACGCTGGGAGCAGGAAGAAAAAGCCTACCGGCAATTGTGGCAGGATTACTATTCCCCAACCTGAACAAAGCCTCGAATTTATCCCTCGAAGTCCGAAGTCTCCCGACTTCGGACTCACCCACATCCTGATATGTCGGCTGCCGTCGACAAACTCTCACCTTCAGTGGTGTTTTTCCTCATAACCTGATGTTCCGCACCATCCCGAAGGTTTACCAATTCCACGGATTCTTTCAAGGAAACCTTCGGAACGTTTTGCCTTAGGCTTGTCGTAAATCCTTCGTTGCCGCCCTTCTACAGATCGGCATGATTAATCCCCTCTACCCAAAATCGCGACCTGCCTGTGCCCCGCAGGGGTGCCCCAGCGATACGGGGCAGCGGCTCCGCCAACTCATGGTAGAGTTTTGGCAGTATTCTGGCTGCTGGTGATCTCTAATTGTAATTCTCTAGCAGTAAGCGGAACTTATTGAGATCAAACATGCATTTAACGTGCAATCCGTAGCCAGCAAAACTGGAAACAAAAAATCTGAGATCAAAATCCTTTGATTCACTATAAGCAACTACTTCAGGTGAATTGAGAATTGATTTGAGTTCGGTTGCCCTTGGATTGTGATTCGCTAGGATAAAGATCACTTCAGGTTTATCATTGGGATGCAACTTTACCTTGGTGTATTTTTTTCCTTTATTGAAATTCAGTAACCCAAGCTGATCGAGTTGCTCGAACTGATGCGCAATCACTTGAACCAACTTGGAATATTTCTCCTTGTTCATAATCAGGGCATCAATATCTTGAAGATGCTTGAGCATCCCGGCGTTTCCACTCAATGCACCATCGCCATATTTCATCTCTATAAGTGCCAACTTACAATTTTCTCCACTTCGGCGTTGGGTGGCAAGCCAGCGAATGGCCAGCATATCAAATCTTGCACCAGTAATAGATTCTGATACTTCAATGTCTGAGATGAAGTATTCACTTTCGTTTGAAATTGAGGAGTTGTTATTCTCTCGGGCAACCAATTGTTGAAATTCTCTTTCAGGTTTGTTGACTTTCGAGTAAAAATCGTCCATAAATAACTTTAGCTGAGGAAACCCATTCATCCATTGTCTTACATCATCCTGTTCCTTGAGGATCTTGGGTAAGTTAGGGAGTTTTTATTCCAGATCTGTTGTAATGATCATCAAAGAAGGTTTGGTAATTTCCACTTTTTGTTTTTGGTTCAGATATTTTCAGGATACTTCCACCCCGGTAATAAATATTGATAAAACCATCCCGGATGGCAAACATTAAGGTCTGGTCACTTTTTACTCGTGTTAGGATGGGATGAAGAATTCCCTGGGGATCAATCAGGTTATGCATAAAAGATTGAGATAATTCTCGCATTTGATCTCCTCTTTCTAACTTAATTTGTATATATTCATTATACTGGTTTCATCGCCATTCCATTGGTTAATTTATTTCGTAATGAAATCATCATTCCCGCTTATATCTTGGCATCGGCTTGCGGACCGCCAGGCGGCTGACTAGCGCCGCAATTGCTCCGCCGACCCAGCCCGTAGCAGTTCGTTGTTACCGGGGCTTGCGACGTTTGTCTACGTATATTCTCGAAATGCTGTTGTGTTGTGTAGTACTCTAATTTATACTATCCCCACTTCATTTCTTACGGGAGCAAATATGGCTAATCAATTTACAGCAATCTCATGGAATTGCCGTCGGGCTAAAGCTGACAGTCAGGTTTGGGATTACCTTCTTGAGCTTGATCCCGATATAGCACTTCTCCAAGAGGTTGTAACCATACCATCAAAGGTGCTTGACCAGTTTGCATCCTGCCAACAGCGGCCGGCATTTAATAGTGGTGCTCTTCAAAAATTTAGTACGGCAGTACTGGCTCGTGGCCAAGTAGGTAATCCAATTGACCTGTCCGGTCTTGCCCCTTGGGTGGATGTCGAACTCGAGCGGTTTCCAGGGAACTTGATTTGCCGCGAACTGATCCTAGAAAAAGGACTATCGATTAAGTCAATCTCAGTGTACAACCCTGCTTACGGTATCGATCTGAATCGGCTGGAGGGCATTGATATTAGCGGTGTTCGACTAACCCAGAATTCTGGCATCTGGATAGCCGATGTTCTTTGGGCAAGCCTCAAGTATCACCAATTGAATCCGATGGATTCTTGGATAATAGGGGGTGATTTTAATCTATCTGAGACTTTCGATCACCCACATCCCCGCGGAAATCGAGAGTATTTGGATCGGATGGCTGCTATTGGTTTGACTGAGTGCCTTCGAAAATCTAAAGGAGCGCTCACACCTACGTTCCGAAACCCAAGAGGAGGAGCAGTCATTCATCAGATGGATCATATGTTTGTAACCGAAGCTCTTGCGTCCCGACTAATTTCATGTGACACAGGTTCGCAGAAGCACGTCTTCGATGATCGGCTCAGTGACCACCTCCCGTTGGTAGCTCATTTTCATGCATAACAATGTGTGTTTGTAAAAAACGGTCTTTGATAATCCCATTCTCTGCATCTTTTCTTTCCTCATCCCCATTGTCATTTGAACTATCCTTATACCAGTTCAGCCTCTTCCGCAGGTCCGCCGCCGCGCAGGGCATATGGGTAGCCTCGTAATCGGCGGCCAGAACAGCTGATTTACGCAGATTCATGGATTACACAGATTACAATCACCGCCATCAGCGTAATCAGCGTAATCTGTGGTTCAGACACTTATGTTTCCCTTGACATTTCTGGGGATAATATATATAATTTCAAAATAGAACATAAGTTCTATATTGAATGATATTGAGAAATTTCCTTTTCTTCACGATATGGAAAAAGCCGATGTATTCCTTCACCACCCTTTATTCGTTCCGCGAAAAATTAAAATTAAGTGACTTTAATTCCGCCCAGGTTCCCTGGTGGTACAATGGTATTTCCCCTTTCGACTTTTCAGGGGAAATTAGTCGTTCCTCCGTCGTTCCGAGGAACGACTATTTTCAGAGCTTGGTTCTTCTCCGCGTTTTCCGCGCTCGCCTGCACCCGCTCTTTGGGCGTCCGCGTCCCATAATTATGAAATCTTCAGGTGTGTTGTAATTCTATGGTTCCAGGCAGAATGGGATGGAACTCGTCTGCCCATCCGGCGTCTCCGTCTCACCGTTCTCATCATAGATCTTGATCCAGCGGATCTCAGGGAACTGGGCCAGGTTGGCAAAGATCAGGTTGCTGATGGTATACGTTGCTCCGGCTGAATTGCACTTTCCGGTCAGGTAGACATGGGCAACGCCATCCTGGACAATCAACTTGCTGAACCCGGTGGTCCCACTCAGGACAACATCCAATCCCCGGGCTTTTTCCTCCGGCGTGGGACCCAGGAATAATTGCGTCAGGACCATTTCAGGCTTTGAGCCGCTCACCGGGACCATCCTGGTGACGGGGTCTTCATAGGGTTCGGTGCCGACTGCATAACGATCCCGGTTGGTGAAGTATAGGGTCAAACTGGTTGTCGCCGGTTTTGGGGCGCAGGCAGAGAGGAACATGATCAATCCGGCAAGCATAAAAATGGAACGTTTCATGGTTTCTCCTGATCTCTTACCGCTGAGCCTTTGGAGTTCGTCAGGGGAGACGGGCAGAAATCTCTCCCGGGGAACATCCTGATGGAAACGAGTGACGATGCTATGACGATGTAAGGTCTTGACTTGTTCCGCGCTCGTCTACAGGGCGTGCTCCGCGCCAAAAATGCAAGCCTTCTCGCCAAACTGAATTATATCCGCGGTACAATTTGCACAGAGGCGTTTCTCATGCACATTTTGGTCACCAATGATGACGGAGTGCAGGCTCCCGGCCTGCTGGCGCTGGTACAGGAAATGCGAAAGCTGTGCGAAAGTGACGGTCTTTGCCCCGGATCACAACTGGTCGGCATCGGGGCATGTCAAGACAATGGATCGCCCGCTGCGGGCGCGTGAGACGCTGCTGGCGGATGGCTCTCCCGCGCTTTCCACCGACGGCGCCCCCTCTGACAGCGTGGCACTGGCCCTGCTGGGGGTGGTGAAGGAGAAGATCGACCTGGTGGTTTCCGGGCATCAACCCGCACGAGAACATCGGTCACGATGTGACCTATTCCGGTACGGTGACTGCGGCCATGGAGGCGGTCATCGGCGGTGTGCCGGGGATGGCGGTCTCGCTGCATGCGCCGTAGGATTTCCACGGCACGCTGGATTACGGCACGGCCGCGCAGATCGGGCGGCGTGTGGCTGCCAGGCTGCTGGCTGAGGGTCTGCCGGAGGGGGTGCTCCTGAATGTCAATGTACCCTATCTGAAGGAAAATGAACTGAAAGGGTTCATGATCACCCGCCAGGGACTGCGCGTGTACCGGGATGCGCTGGATGCACGCATCGATCCGCGCGGCAAACCCTATTACTGGATTGGCGGCGAGTTTCCCCTGGGTGTGGATGAAGAAGGCACGGATTACGGCGCTATCAAAGCCGGATACGTATCCATCACGCCGCTGCAGTTGGATCTGACGGCGTGGGAAGCAATGGAGCGATTGAGAAAATGGGAGTGGTAGGAGAAAAATATGCCATCATTTACATCGCCTCCCGATCCCATCATCTTCAACCACCAGGTCTGGGACATCGTCCGCCAGATTCCAGCCGGGAAAGTTGCCACGTACGGGCAGATTGCCCGCATGCTCCCGCCGCCAGATGGCGTGGAGGAGAAGGCGTACCGCGCCTTCGCCCCGCGCTGGGTGGGATCAGCCATGGCTAAATGTCCCGAGGATGTGCCCTGGCAGCGGGTGATCAACTCCAAGGGCGAGATCAGTCCGCGTCCGGGTGCCGAGCACCAACGCCAGTTGCTGGAGGAAGAAGGCGTTGCGTTCAATGAGAGCTCCAGAATTGACTTGAAGATCTTCGGCTGGCAGAGTTCCACCGGTGAGCCGGAACAGCCGCACTTACTTTAGAGCCCAGGAGGCAAAATGTACTTTGCATTAGAAAACCGTTACGACAGCATGAAATACAACCGCACCGGGCGCAGCGGGCTGAAACTGCCGGCCATCTCGCTCGGCTGGTGGTACAACTTCGGCGGCCTCGACCTGCTTGAGAACGGCCGCGCCATCGCCCGTTATGCCTTTGACCACGGCATCACCCACTTTGACCTGGCCAATAACTACGGCCCCCCTCCCGGATCAGCCGAGGAGACTTTCGGCCGGCTGTTGCGCGAGGACTTTGCCCCCTATCGCGATGAACTCATCGTTTCCACCAAGGCCGGCTACGACATGTGGCCCGGTCCATATGGGGAATGGGGTTCGCGCAAGTATGTGCTTGCCAGCCTTGACCAGTCGCTCAAGCGCATGGGGCTGGAATATGTGGATATCTTCTACAGCCACCGCCCGGACCCGGATACACCCCTGGAAGAGACCATGGGCGCGCTGGCCAGCGCCGTGCGCCAGGGCAAGGCCCTCTATGCGGGCATATCGAACTATGATCCGGACCAGACCCGCCGGGCAGCCAGGCTCCTGCGCGAGCTGGGTACACCCTGTTTGATCCACCAGCCGAATTACAATATGCTTGACCGTTGGGTGGAGGATGGTCTGCTGGATACGCTTGAAACAGAAGGGATCGGCTCGATCGTTTTTTCGCCGCTTGCACAGGGACAATTGACTGACCGGTACTTGAACGGCATCCCGCAAGGCGCACGTGCCACCAAGACCGAGCGTGTCTGGTTAACCCCCGAGGATGTGAAGCAAAACCTTCCAAAGATCCGCAAGTTGAACGAACTGGCCGGGCAGCGCGGGCAGAGCCTGGCGCAGATGGCGATTGCCTGGGTGCTGCGCAAGCCGCAGGTCACCTCGGCGCTGGTCGGTGCTAGCAGCGTAAAGCAACTGGAAACGAACCTGGCCGCGCTGAACAACCTGAAGTTTTCAGAAGAAGAACTAAAAGCGATTGAAGACGTCTTGAAGGAATAAACCCGACTGCATACACCGGACTTCGCATGATTTTCCGTCTGACGTAGAGTAAAATATATCCCATGGACGAACCCGCTCTCATCCACGATGCCCAGCACGGAAACCTTGAGGCCTTCAACCGCCTCGTGCTCGCCTACCAGGACTCGGTTTACAACACTGCCCTGCGCATCCTGGGCGATGAAGACCTGGCTGCCGACGCATCCCAGGAGGCTTTTCTCTCGGCCTTCCGCGCCTTGAACAATTATCGCGGCGGCTCCTTCCGCGCCTGGCTGCTGCGCACAGTCACCAATGCCTGTTATGATGAACTCAGGCGTAAAAAGCGCCGTCCCACCACGCCGCTCGAACCCGAAACCGCAGATGGTGAAGAGGTCGAGTCTCCACGTTGGCTGACCGACCCGCATGCCTCCCCTGAAGAAAGCCTGGACCAGGCTGAACTTGAACATGCCATCCAGCACTGCCTGGAAAACCTGCCGACTGAATTCCGTGCGGTTGTCATTCTGGCCGACATTCAGGGCCTCAATTATGATGAAGTCGCCGTTGCTGTGAGCAAGCCACTCGGTACGGTAAAATCCCGGCTTGCGCGTGCCCGTCTGCGCCTGCGCGAGTGCCTGCAAGGCTTCCGGGAACTTTTACCGGCTGCCTTCCGTCTGGAAGAGGAGAACAGTATATGAACTCCCTTCCTTTCCGCGATATTAAACAGCTCTGCGCTTACCTCGACGGGGAACTTACCGAATCAAAGAGGACGCGCCTGGAGAAGCGTATTCATTCGGAGCCGGCGCTTGCAGCCGCGCTGGATGAACTATGCGAAACCTGCAAGCTGCTCGAGTCAGTACCCCAAAAGCGTGCTCCACGCAACTTCACCTTGACACCCAGGATGGCTGGGATCCGTCCACCCGTCCCGCGCCTTGTCCCTGTATTCTCCTGGGCATCGGCGGTCGCCATATTATTGTTCATCGTCACATTAGGGAGCCGCCTGGTCGGGCAACTTTCGGTCGGTCCGACTGCACCAATGCTGGCAGCTGCGCCAAGCGCTGGTCTGGGCGGCGGCCCGCCGGCTGCTGCAACCCAGGCACCCGCCATGGCTGCACCCGCCACTGCGGCTCCCGCGCTTCCAGACGCAACAGATCAGACCCTGCAGGAAACTCCGACCGCGGAAATCTTTGCCCTGTCGGCTCCTGTAGCCACACCGCCCCCCGCCGCCAAAGAGACCCAACCGCAAGCGCCCCTGAGGACCCGGGAAAAAAGCCTCACCCCATGGCTGTTGATCTGGCCGGGTTTGGGCGTTCTGCTCGGCATTTTGGCCCTGCTTGTCTGGTGGTTGAATCAACAGGCGTTTCGGCGAAAAAACCGGCGTAAATGATCTCCCCTCAATAAAAGCGAACAAGGAGTGAACCATGGCAACAATCGCACCTGTTCGTCCTTCTGCCCTGGCTGGGACGTGGTATAAAGCCAATCCCGCGGCTCTTGCGCGTGCCGTCGACCAGTACCTTGACCAGGCCGAACTGCCTGAACTGCCTGGTGATGTCCTCGCCGTCATTGCCCCCCACGCTGGACACATCTACTCCGGACCGGTGGCCGGATATGCCTTTGCAGCTGTACGCGGAGCGACCCCGGACCTGGTCGCCATTCTCTCGCCAATGCACCAGGCTTATTATGAGCCATTGCTCACCACCGCCCACTCGGCTTACTCCACCCCGCTGGGGCAGATCCCGGTGGACGAAGAAGCCGTCTCGCTGCTGGATGAGCAGCTCAAAGAAACCCTGGGACACGGACTGACACGAGTGGCTTATGACCAGGAGCATTCCCTTGAAATAGAGCTTCCTTTTCTCCAGCGCGCTCTGGCCGGGAATTTTAAAATCCTGCCGGTGATGGTGCGCGCCCAATCACTCAGGATTTCCCAGCAACTTGGTGCGACCCTGGCTGGAACATTGCGCGGCAGGAATGCCCTGCTGGTCGCCTCCACGGACCTATCCCACTTTTACACCCAGACAGAGGCGTTGGCCTTCGATACAGAAATGCTCAGACGAATCGAGTCCTTCTCGCCGGAGGAGGTTTTCCTGGCAGAAAAGGAAGCCAAAGGGTTTGCCTGCGGACTGGGGGCGTTGACGGCGGTACTGTGGGCTGCCAAAGAACTGGGTGCGGATACGGTGAAGGTGCTGAGGCATGCCACTTCCGGAGATGTGACTGGCGATTATTCGTCGGTGGTTGGTTATGGCGCAGCAGTGGCACTGAAAACCCGGTAAGGAGAGGGGACCAGGCATGAAGAATTTCTTTAAGACCTTGATCAGGGTTGGCCAAAGAATCATTGACCAACCCTGGTTCTATCCAATCGTTTTACTGCTCGCTGGTCTGTCGGCTTATGGGATTATTTTCACCCGGCCTGGCTTTTTCTGGGATGATTGGACGTTTGTTTATTTTTATAAGCTTAAGGAATCTGCAGCATTAAGCCTCCATTATCTTCCCTCTCGGCCATTTACTGGTTGGCTGTATTTTGTTCTGTTTACATTTACTAAAATGACGCCAATCGCGTGGGAATTCGCCGCACTCATTATTCGCTGGCTCGGGATCCTTTTTATATACTTTACCCTGAATGCAATTTGGCCCACCCGGGTCTGGCAAAATAAATGGGTGGGAGTGTTGATGTTTGTCTTCCCGGGTTTTTTAAGCCAGCCGGCTTCAGTGGGCTACAGCCAACATTTTTCCACTTTTTTGTTGTTCGCTTGTTCACTTTTTCTGACAGTCCTGGCGATCAAACAGCAAAAGCTCTTCTGGTTTTGGATGCCGTTATCGGTAGTGCTGGGTGTTGCCCAGATGTTCATAACGGAATTTTTCGTTGCTCTTGAGATTATCCGCGTCCCGATCATTTGGTTTGCCATCCAATCTCAACAGCAAAAGAAGAACGCTCTGTTAAGGACGTTCTTATACTGGTTGCCTTTTGCCCTTGGACTTGGTGTCTTTTTCTGGGAGCGGTTCATTTTCCTACCGCCGATCATACTATCTGAGCCAAATTCTGTTGAGCTTATCAAGACCATCCTAAGATCGCCAATAAGCGGGCTGAGCAAACTCATCGGGATGGCATATACCGACATAGGTCATTTATTGATATCTGTATGGGCAGGAACTTTCGCTTTCGACAAGTTTAATCTCACCAGTTCAAGATTGGTCAGGATCTTTTTGCTGCTGGGAATTGTGGAAGCTGTTCTTGTAGGTCTCCATATTCGCAGATCTTCCCGGGACGAAAATGCGACTGAGCAGCGAACTTTAGGCCAGATGCTTATTCTGGGCAGTGTGGCTCTCCTGGCTGGAGCAATCCCGGTTTGGGCCATCGACATGCATATTGCTGGTGGAAAGTGGTCAGACCGTTTTACGCTTGGGCCAATGTTGGGGGCGGTTATTCTGGTTATCTATCTCCTGGATTGGCTGTTCAGAACGCGAAACCAGAAGCAGTGGCTGTTAATAATATTGCTGGCATCTTCGATAGCCTTACAAGTTACCAATACAAACCAATATCGCATGGATTGGGTAATTCAACAAAACTTGTACTGGCAATTGTCCTGGCGAATCCCCAACCTTAAGCCAGGAACGGCGATCATCGGGTCGGGTACCTTTACTGAAAAAAGTTCGTTATATGATGGAGGCTATATCGTCAACCTCCTTTTTAGCAGCCAATTCGGTGCAAATGCCCAATATGATTATTTTGACATATGGCATGCACCTCCTTCCGGTTACCTGCCAAATGTCAGCCTCGATGACAGGATGCAGGGAAGCCGCTTTTCAGGCAATACTTCTCAAGCCATTGGGATGTATTTTAATGGGAGCAGCACGAATGAATGTATGAGGATTCTCGATCCAATTTATACAGGGGATCCAAGGTTTATTGCAAAGGTTAACAAGATCATTCCAATTTCAAATCCGAATGAGATTACAGTTGGAGATGGATCCAGGGTGCCAGATCCAGCCATTTTTGGGAAAGAACCACTCCATTCCTGGTGTTATTACTTTGAAAAGGCGGATCTTGCGCGCCAAATGAAGGATTGGAAAACTGTCTTACTCCTGGGCGCAGAAGCTGAGTCGAAGAACTTCGCTCCTACCTCAGGAGGCGAGTACCTGCCATTTATCGAGGCATATGCCCAAACCGGGCAATGGTCAAAAGCCAATGATCTTAGCATGGCTGCTCAAAAAATCACTCCGGGCCTCGAACCGGCTCTCTGCAATAATTGGCAAAATTATCAACAAATTTCCGGTGGAATAGATCGAGACACCTATCTTGCAAAAGCGAAAGCGGAATTCTGTTCAGATGCAACTCCTTAGCAAGACTCTCTGACTCGATTTTGCTGAAAGATGGAATGATGCAACTGTTCGCCCAAATTGCTGTTAACATCCCGTCCGTTACAGGCGTCTTTGATTATTCCCTGCCTCCTGGGTTGGAGGGAAAAATTGGCCCTGGACAGCTGGTCAGCGTACCTTTTGGCAGGCAGACCGTCCAGGGGGTGGTACTGGAGCTTGCCAACCAGAGCTCCATAGCCGAAACAAAACCTGTCCTCGACATTCTTGACCCGCTCCCGGTGCTGACCAGCGTGCAGATCGAACTGGCAAGGCAAATGTCCAAGTCCACACTCAATCCGCTGGCAGCCATCCTTGATCTCATGCTGCCGTCTGGGTTGAGCCAGCAGGCTGACCAGATATTCGAGATAAGAGAGATGAGAACTGAGAAAAGAGAACAGAGAGCAGGAGATCAAAGCCGGGCGGGAACAACGATACAAGCGCGCCTGCTCAAACTCCTGTCCGAAAAAGGGTCACTGCGCGGCCGCCAGATTGATCGGCATTTCAGCAAGGTTGACTGGCGCACGACAGCACAATACATGGTAAGGAGCGGGGTTCTGACCAGCCAATCTGTACTCCCGCCTCCCACGGTCCATCCCAAGTTCGTGCGCACGGCCCAATTGGCAGTCCCACCGGAGCAGGCAGAAGCGGTGTTGCCGGACCTCGGGAAGACCTCTGCGACGCTTCTACGCCGCCAGTCCGCCCTGCGCTTTTTGCTGCAGGAGCCGGAGGCGGTCAACGTTTCATGGGTCTACGCCGAATCAGGCTGCACCCTCGCCGATCTGCAAGAACTGGACGAGCGCGGGCTGATCGTCCTGCGGGAGACGGAAATCTGGAGGGATCCGCTTGAAAAGATAGAGAACAAGGAAACAGGTAATCAGGGATGGGGTAACCAGGAAGTGGTTTTAACTTCAGAACAGGAGGCTGCATTTACCCAGATTTTGCATGCCTTCCAACCCTCATTACCTGGTACCACATTTCCTGATACCTTTTTTTTGCTCCACGGCGTGACCGGCTCCGGCAAGACCGAACTCTACCTGCGCGCAACCGCCGAAGCCATCCGGCGTGGAAAGCAGGCGATCATTCTTGTTCCGGAGATCGCCATCACACCCCAGACAGTGCGCCGCTTCCTGGTGCGATTCCCGGGGCAGGTGGGACTTATTCACTCGCGGCTCTCCGAGGGAGAGCGCTATGACACATGGCGACGCGCCAGGCTCGGCCTGCTGAAAGTGGTCATTGGGCCACGCTCGGCGCTTTTCGCGCCCCTGCCAAAGGTCGGTCTGATCGTGGCAGATGAATGCCACGATGGGTCGTACTACCAGTCCGAGCCGCCGTTCTATCACGCAGTGGAAGCCGCCAAGGTTTACGCCCGCCTGTGTGGCGCAGTGTGCATCCTGGGGTCGGCCACACCAACCATCCAGCAACGCTACCAAGCCGAAAGCGGAGAAAGCGTCCGGCTGGAGCTGCCAAAGCGTATTCAGACCTCCGCCAGCCCCCAGGAGCTGGGCGGGTTGCCGCCTGTCTCAGTCATCGATATGCGTGAAGAACTCAAGTCCGGCCGGCGCGGCATTTTCAGCCAGGCACTGGTGGATGGATTGGAGGATGTACTAAAAAAGGGGCAGCAGGCGATCCTCTTTCTCAACCGGCGTGGTACGGCCACCTACGTATTTTGCAGGCAATGCGGCACGGTGGCGAAGTGCCCCCAGTGCGACTCGCCGCTTACGTATCATGTCGATCCCTCTGGAGAACGCGGGACAGGTGCTCAAATGTCAGATGTCGTAGGCCGAGCCGACGATCTGCCGCTTGTCCCGCGCTTATCAGCGGGATTGGCATTTGACTTGCGTTGCCACCACTGCGGTTACACCCGCAAAATGCCGGAGAAATGCCCCCACTGCCACAGTAACCAGATGCGCGCTTACGGACTGGGAAGTGAGAAGGTGGAGGCCGAGGTGGGGGCACTCTTCCCAACAGCACGCGTGCTGCGCTGGGATTGGGAGACCACCCGCCAGAAAGATGCCCACGAGATCATCCTGAGTCACTTTGTCGCCCAGCGTGCAGATGTGTTGGTGGGAACACAGATGCTGGCGAAGGGTCTCGACCTGCCACTGGTAACCCTGGTGGGTATTGTGCTGGCCGAAGTGGGACTTAACCTGCCGGATCCCTTCGCCGCCGAACGAACCTTCAGCCTGCTGACGCAAGTGGCTGGCCGCGCCGGGCGTTCAGCGCTGGGGGGAAAAGTGGTGCTTCAGACTTTCCAGCCGGAACATTACGCCATTCAAGCTGCATCCCGGCATGATTATGCCGGTTTCTATGTACATGAACTGGCTGAACGCCGCAAGTTGGGCTATCCCCCATTCAGCCGCATGGTGCGGTTGGAGTATCGGCATTTTGACCCGGTGAAAGCTGAAAGCGAGGCGCGGGCGATGGCAGCACGCATATCCGCGGATATGCAGGCAGAGAAACGTTACCAGACGGATTTAATTGGACCTGTGCCATGTTTCTTCTCGAAACTTGGCGGGTGGTACCGTTGGCAGATCGTGGTGCGCGGCCCGGACCCGGCCTCGTTGTTTCGGGTCAAACTGCTGCAAGGGTGGCGGGTGGAAGTGGATCCGGTTTCATTGCTATGACGGGATTCGTCTTTTCGTTGATCATTATTTGTTGTCCCTAATTTGTCATAACCTTCGCAGGATTGGCAATGCAAGAATCCCGTCCTGATTTCTCAGGGCGGGATTCTTGGCGGCATCTGGTAGCACAAGCAAAATATACTATATACTACCCGGCAGGCCCTTCAGGCGCCGCAGGCGGGGCGGGCATGACCACGGTCGGGGTAATGGGGGCAACCACTACTTGCGTCCCGAAGCGCGTCATGATCACAGCACCCAGGGCTGCCATGCTCAAGAGAAAAGGCACCAGCCAGCCGACACAATTTACCACGGGGATACCTGTCAGCACTTTGGCAACGAGCGTCAGGGCAAAAGTACCCAAACCGGCAGAGAATGCCGGATGCCAGTTCTGGTGGATGGCCCTGGTAAAACGCTGACCAACCTCATAGCCAATGGCAATCCAGCCAAAGACACCTGCCGAAACCAGCGCGATCACGATAATAAGTCCGAGCGGGATGCCGATCAATGTTATGACGGAGAGGACGATCGCAATTGGAGCCACAACCACCGTCAGCAGGCCGAGGCCACCGGCGGTCAGCGGCTGGGCAATAATGGCATGTGCCACGCGGTCCGCGTGGGGCGCCAGGAACAGCATCAGCAGCATGGCCAATATCGCGATCCCCAGGGATTGTCCGAAACTGTTCATCACAGAAACAAGCGGATCAAAGTTAAATTTAATCGCGGGAATGGCTGGCACGGCCGGTTTGGCTGGCTGAGCATCACCATTTTCACCGTTGGTACTCAATGAGGTCGCCGTATTGTAGATCTGGCCATCCACCAATGAGCCATTGGCCCGCTCAAGCGAGGCCGCCACGGTGGCCAGGTTCCCAAAGATGTGAGCAGCGGGTCCCAGCAAAGCCGCGCCACCGGTAACAGCCACATCGCCGGTCACCGTTCCTTTAACGGTCAGGTTGCCGCCAAACAGGACGACGCTGCCATTGACGGTTGCCCCTTCTTCAATGGTGGCCGAACCGCCAAAGACCAGCAGGTCACCCTTCATGGTATCGCCGTTCTTGAGCGTAAAGGATTGACCGAAGACAACCTGCCCATCGAAGACACCATTGGCGGCGCCTGCAGATTGCAATGGAACAAACAACAGCACTCCCAGTACCAGTATAGAGACAATTTTTAAAATTGTTTTCATCGTTATCCTCCTTGCGGAAACTTGGTAAATTTGATCAACGAGAAGACCCACACCAGGCTCCAGCCACATGCCGCAAACAGGATGACCGTCCAGATATAGGCGGGGATAAAGCTCGGAACAATTCTTAACAATACCAACCCGGCATGTGCCATTGCATCAATGGCAGCCCAGAATGAAAGCAGCCAGCCAAACCAGGATGCCAGCAAATCAACCGGCGAGCGCAGCAGGCTAGTGATGACCGGCCAGGTCATCAATGTCAGGACACTCAACACGCTCAATACCAGGAGCAGGAAACCCCAGGTATTTCGGCGGCGCAGGGCTTGCTTACGGGCCGCCAATCTGACCTGGAAACGGTCTGAGAAACCCGCGGCGGGGGAGGCCATTTTGACCGACCCCAGCACCAAGTTGACTTCTGCCAGGGCTGTGCATGAAGAACAAACCTGTAAATGAGCGTTCAGTTGCCGTTTTTCGTCGGCGTCAAGTGTTTGGTTATTGAGAAGCCAACCTTCAAAAGGCCGGTGATCCATAAGGCTTCCTTTCGTGGCGCACGCGCGCTTTTTTATCTTTTTCTTCCCACTGGTCCGCCAGGGCCCGCCGTGCCCGGTGTAGCCGGCTCTTGACTGCCGGAACGGTCAGCTTGAGCGCCTGGGCAATTTCCACTTCGGAGCAGTCCTGCCAGTAGCGCATGATTACGGCCGCGCGGTCAGTGGGGTCCAGGGACTGCAGACAATCTTGCAGGCGTTCCCTTGTCTGCTTCCGGACCGTTTCCGTTTCGGGATCAGGTGCGGAAGCATCCGGGATTTCAGTCTGGCCTTCTTCATCCTCATCAATTGAAAACGAACTGAATTTCTTTCGCCGGAGTCTGTCTATACAGTAATGGGCAGCGATGGAGAGCAACCAGGTGGCAAAGGAACGCTCGACGTCATAGCGGGCCAGGTTCTGGTACGCCTTGAGGAAGGTCTCCTGGGCTGCGTCTTCAGCAGCTTCGGCCTCACCCAGCATCCGGTAACACAGGTTGTAAACCGGCTTCTGGTAGGTCTCGACCAAATTCGTAAAACCTTCGTCATTGCCGTTCCGGGCCTGGATGATCCAGGCCATTTCGTCAGTCACTGTGGTTCCTCGTTGATCGTTCTGAATCAATATACGCAGACTTCCAGTGGGAGTTGCGGGTCATTTGTTACCGCGGAACGCTGAGAGCGCACACCATCCCGGTGTGCTTCCGGAAGAGATTTCATCATATTTTCTCTACCCGTCCCGCCTGTCCTGCGCCCTGGCAGGGCGTACTCTGCGGGGCGAACGCCGCCGCCCGCGATCTCGTATGGGCGATCTCTGCGGTGGGATGCTTAGGAGCTCATTTATAGCACCATTCCCAGGTTTGGAGGGCGATCATCCGGAATGTTTTACGTTTTACTAGAATTCCCCACGCAGCCGTTTGGGCAGTTGGGCTGCAATGGCAGTCATGATGGTTTGCGCAGCATGGCGGTCTTTGCCATCCACGCCAAGGCCGCGCGGCACCTGCAGATCGTACGGTGTGCCGAAGCGCAGGCAGAATTCCCCAGCTTCTTCAAAACAACCCACCGGCAGAATAGGGAAGCCCTGCCCGGCCAGCAAAAGTACAAAACGACCCGCGCCGGCAGGCGGCCAGTTAACCAGTCCACCGGGCTGGTCACCGCCCTCCGGAGCCAGGCCAAGGACGAACCGCGGATGAGCCCTGGCAAATGCCAGTACCTGGCGCACAGAGCGGGCACGTGCCTTCACATCCTGCAGACGCGGCGGCATGGGCGGCATAGCCGTGAAACCATAAAGGTGCGAAAAGCGCTTCAATAGCCAGCGCGACCCGGCCATGCCCAGCGGGGCATACCACATGCCCGGAAAGGTCAGTTCCCCGGTCATCACAAAGTGGATGTCCACCGGCACAGTGGCGGCAAGGGCCAGCGCCATCCACCAGGCATTAAAACCAGGGCGGTAGTAATGGTTAAAGGTGATCAGGCATGGTCCGCCCTGCGGGATATTCTCCTTACCTAAAACTTGTAGTGGCGGATTTATCCGCTGCACACATGCCAGCCCATCACGGCGGAAGGAACGCTGACCGTCAAACAGGATGTTGGCGATCAGGCCGGGAGCCAGGCGGGCAGGGTAGGAGTAGAGAGGGTAATCCATATGGTCATTAGGGAGAACGTTATGAGGGGAAAGACCTGTTATTAGAAGATAGGGGCACGGCAACTCCGTGTCCCAACATAACGCAAAAGGGCACGGCAATGCCGTGCCCCTACTACAAAGTTTTTACCATGCAAATGCTTCGGGGGCCTCCCCGCCGGGACCGGGGAAGATCTCTTCCAACTTCTTCAAGACGGCCTCATCCAGCTTGAGCTCCAGGGCACGCAAAGAGCCGGTGAGCTGGTCATTGGTGCGCGGGCCGATGATCGGGGCAGTGATGACCGGGTTGTGCAACAGCCAGGCCAGGGCCACATCGGCAGGCTGTTCACCCATTTCCTTGCAGAAAGCCTCCCACTTTTCCAGCTTCGGGCGGTTTCTCTTGATCCTTTTCTTCATCTCCTCCGAGGTACGGCGGCCTTTCTCGATCTTCTCCAGCACACCACCCAGCAGTCCGCCCCAGAGCGGGCTCCAGGGAATGACACCCAACCCGTAGGCTTTGCAGACCGGGAGCACTTCCATTTCAACCATGCGCGCATCCAGATTGTAGAGGCATTGCTCGCTGACCAGCCCCATAAAGTGGCGGGTTCTGGCGATCTCCTGCGCTTGCGTGATGTGCCAGCCTGCAAAATTGGACGAGCCGACATAGATCACCTTGCCCTGCTGGACGAGTACTTCCATGGCCTGCCAGATCTCCTCCCAGGGGGTGAGACGGTCGACGTGATGCATCTGGTACAGGTCGATGTGGTCCGTCTGCAGGCGCTTGAGCGAACCTTCCACTGCCTGGCGGATGTGCAGCGCCGAAAGCTTCTGCTGGTTCGGCCAGTCACCCATGTGTCCGTAGACCTTGGTGGCAATGACGACCTTCTCTCGGCGTCCACCGCCCTGGGCGAACCAGCGCCCGACAATTTGCTCGGTGACGCCCTCGCCTGTCTTCCAGCCGTAGACATTGGCAGTATCGAAGAAGTTGATACCCAGTTCGAGAGCCTTGTCCATGATGGCAAAGGAGTCCTGTTCCTGCGTCTGTGGTCCGAAGTTCATCGTGCCGAGGCAAAAACGGGAAACTTTGAGACCGGTACGACCGAGTTGGGTAAATTCCATGCATACCTCCAAAATTCCTTAACACAAAGGGCAGCAAGGTTCACGATGGTTCACAAAGGATCCATTATTCTATTATTCACCATCGCGCGTTTGGCCGCCTCACAAGACCGTAAATTGTCAATCATCAATCTCAAATCAACAAACAGAAATCCCTAATGGCCACAGTGTGAACAATCCCCTCCACCGCACGTTCCGCAGCTCGTTTCAGACATGCCTGAAACGGCTTTACCACCGCTCTCGGCAAAGAAGACTGAGAGTCTGCGCTTAGTATGCTGCCCTCCACAAATTGCACACGGGATGGGCGCGTCAGACTGGCTCATCGGGCGGATAGTCTCAAAGACTTTTTCGCAATCCTTACAAACATACTCGTAAATCGGCATGGGTTCCTCACAAATGGGTGATTTCAAAATAAGACCCTGAACACAAAGGGCATAAAGGATCTCTAAGGAAAAAAAGGATGAAAGTAATAACCTAAGAAAGACAGGACACTATTCTAATACTATTTACGGTTGAAATCAGCGGGAATTTCACCCCAGGCCTGGGTATCCCATTTCAGAATAGGATTGGCAAAAGGATGATCAGCCAGCCAGTCTTCGGCGCGGTTAATCAGTTCAAAGAGCAAAGTGTTCTTTTCATCGGCGGCTAAATCGGTATTGCAATGCTTCTTCTTCACCCAACCAATAGCAGTTGACGAGTCCGAGTAGATCGGCATGCTACTATGTTTCTTTTCCAGCATCACCAGCGCGTGAACGATTGCCAGAAATTCACCGACGTTGTTAGTACCGTGCTCGTAAGGTCCCTGATGAAAGATTTGCTTGCTGGTGTGCAGGTCGACACCGCGGTATTCCAGGCGTCCGGGGCTGCCGGAGCAGGCGGCATCCACGCACCAGCTGGCAGGGATGGGCGGGTTGGGGGAAAACAGCCATTCTCCGCTGGAGACAGGTTTCCCAACCTGGGCAGTGTATTTTCCGCGCAAAGCCTGTTCGGCAGCCAGGCGGCTGGCAAAGGATTTATAGCGTGCACCAGGGAAACCCTGCACCTGCTTGGCGCATGCCTCCCAATTGGTAAAAATCCCGGTTTTGCGCCCTTTCCAGACCACGTAATATTTTGCCTTGGAACTCATTAAAGCCTGTAGCTTTATCCCGAACTACAAATTAAGCAGTGAGTGGTTAGTGGTATTTGCATTAGCGGGCAGCGTTTTGCTGCCCGCTTTTATCAATATATTTTGACAGACGCGTCAAGCATCCATATTATCCAGAGGTATGTTAACATGTAATACTGCTCTACCGGCTTCCATGGTTGGATCTAGCTTGATATGCCCGGCCCGATAACTTGCCAGGAAAGAACGAACAGCATATGATAACAACATGCGACGGCTTACATTAAACGTTTTGGCAATCTCTTCCAGGGAGTATTTGTCTTTGCTTGACAGGTAAACTCTGACGGGAGCGGGTTGAGAGCTTTCAGCAGGGGGCGCTGCTTTTTTCCCGGGTTCGTGAGCCAAATCTGCTATTGGGGGTTTTTCTTTGGCCAAATCTACACCTCTTTCGGCATCTGATTATGGAATTCAACCTGAGGGTTGCGGGGAATACACTTCAATCTTGCGGTTTTTCCTGTATCACCCTTCCAGGTTGAAATAGCCAAGTTTTTTTATATGGGCAAGTATAGACGCATTGCCAAGGCATGTCAAACTTGAGGTGAAATCAGTGGATCAAAATCCTGCGTACTGTCCGACCAGGAATTTCACAGTCTGGTTATCTGCAATTTGCAGCCGTCATTTAAATTCCCGGGCCAGCGAATCCATCTCATCCAGCACGTTGGGGATTTTATCCACGGGAAGGTTTACCTGGAAAAGCACCGTCATCCCGTCCTGCAGCGCGTAGCGAAGCTTGCGCCAGGATGCCAATTGTGGCACGCCCTGTGCCAGGGACAGATACCCGGCGGCGGCCTCCCACTGCGGCAAAGCCTGGCGGTAGGGCTGGATCATCCCCAGCACTGAATTTCGTAATGGAAACAATCCGGTGGCCTCGACCCACTGGGACTGGTTCTCAGGCGAAAGCAACCAGCGGGCGAATAACCAGGCAGCTAGTTGTTTTTCAGGCGTGGATTTGAACACACTGTAAGAAGGCCCGTAGACCACCAGGGCGCTCCCTTGCGAACCGGGGAACGGGATAACCGTCCATTCGTCGGAGTTCTTCAGGCGCGACATAGATTCCATTTCAGATGGCAGCCCGGCCAAGTCAGCACTGACAAAGAGGGCCGAACGTCGGGCGAAAGAGTCAAAAGGCGTAGACTCGGTGGAGAGCCAGGCACAATGGTTATCAAACAGGTTTTTAACAAATTGCAGTCCCACCAAGTTTTGGTCGGTGCGGAAGGCATAGGCACTCCCGGCAGTCACGCCACCGCCGAAGGCCAGCAACCAGGTATAGGTCGTCTGCCAGTCGGTATCCACGATCCAGCCGCCGTAACCGTCGTTCTGCGGGTCTGCATCCGTGCGGAAGGAAGCATTGGCAGCGCAAGCCTGCTGGCGGAAATCTTCTGCAGTGGCAGGCGGGCTGTTATAGCCCAACTCATGGGCCCAGGTCTGGTTATAAAAAATGAAACGGGCCGAACGTTGGGCCGGAAGGGCCAATTGCTTGCCGTTGACATTATCCTGTGCCCAGAAGACAGGAGGAAAATCCGCGCGGGCATCGGCTGCCAGGGCCCATTGCGAGCCGCTGAGATATGGGTTGAGGTCCACGACTGCGCCGGTCGCATCCCATGCCAGGATCTGCTCGGGCAAGGCAGCCACCAGGTCGGGCGTCTGACCGGAATCCAGGGTGGTGTTGATGGCGTCAAACAGGCTGGCGTAATCGCCGTAGCCGGTTGGGCTGGCATGGATGCCCCACTCGTTTCCAGCGTTGAACTGGGCTACTTGCGCGGCAAACAAATCATAGGCCGGTCCGGAGAAGGCATTCCAGATCTGAATATTGAGGCTGCGTAACAAGGCAGGATCCACATTGAGGCTGGGAAGCGGCGCAGGTGGGAAGGTGGGCGAGGATTCGGTAGTGGGTGAGGGCGTGGACGCAGACGTGGACTTTGACATCAACGTCGGAGCGGGGATGGAAGTATCGGTCACGGCTTGGATGTCTAGAGTCGTGCCGGGCATCGGGGAGGCCGGACCGCAGGCAGAAGCCAACAGCACGGCGAGCAGGGACAGGGCAAGCAGGCGGGTCAGTCGCATGATCTGTTAATAGATTATGAAGGGAACGGGCGTCAGGACGAGCAGGAAGATAACCAGCATCAGCACAGCCAGGGTTTTGCGCCTGGGATCGAGCTGGGTGATCTGGTCAAGCGGCTCGGCGTGTGAACGGCCCAGGAAGAAAATGAGGACAGCCCACAGCCACCAGCCGCTCCAGAAGAAGCCCAGGAGAACCATGAGGACCAGGAGGAGAGGCACGATCCGGTTGACCTTCTTGCCAAAGACTGTGTAGATAACATGACCACCGTCGAGTTGGCCAGCAGGGACGAGGTTTAGGAAGGTGACCAATAAACCGACCCAGCCAGCCCAGGCAACCGGACTAATGAAGACATCCGTCGCTCCAACCGGGGAGGGCTTGCCAACGAAAAAGTAACTGATCCAATGGTACAACAAGGGCAAACCGGTCAGGGTCCCGGGAGATGGCAGGAGTTTTCCAAATACAATAAATTTCGACAGCAGGTAAAGCAGGGAATTGCCTTCGCCAAAGCTGCCCGGGATTACAGTGACCGTTCCCAGGGAAGATTGGGATAAACCCCAAAGCAGCACCGGGATGGCCACCACCAACCCGGCCAGCGGACCGGCGATGGCCAGATCGAAGAGGGCGCGTCTATTCCGGGGAATGGATTTCATCTGGATAAATGCGCCCATGGTCCCGATTGGCGAGAACGGGAAGGGGATGAAATAAGGCAGCGTGACTGCCGCGCCACGCGCCCGACCCACAAAATAATGGCCGAATTCATGGGCCAGGAGGATGGCCAGCAGGCTGACGGCGAACGGCCAGCCCACCCAGAGGTGGGTGATCAGCACCCAGATCTGGCCAAGGGTATCCCGAGGGACAGGGCCGGTATAACTGGAAGTTGCCCCGGCAAACAGGACGCTCAGGAGGGTCAGTAAAAAAAGCAGCAGGTTGACCCAGACTTTACCTGGCTTGGGGTGGACGACGCCGCGCATCAGCAGGACGGTCTGGCGGCCTTCTTCAAGGCGAAAGAGCGGAGTGACATCATAGGGACGCAGGGCTTCGGCCAGTTGGTCGTAGGCCTGGATCGAGTCGCCCAGCAGTTGGCCGCGGTAGCGCAGGAAATAGCCCTTGCTTGGGTCACCCATGGTGACATCATCATAGCGGAAGACACGGCTGACCAAGCTGTTCAGGATCTCGGAATCGGGTAATGTCATTTTTCACCTATAAATAGTTATAATTCGCAAGGTTTTTCCAAGCCATAGAAAATGAATATTTATCCGCCAATCCTCACCAATCAGCACGAATAAAAAAGATCAGTGAAGATCAGCGGATAAAATGACAGGCGGGAGTGGATGGGTGTCGAACCCACCGCGGCCCGCAACGCGACCCGCCGCCGGTTTTGAAGACCGGGAAGCCCTCCGGGACCTAACCACTCCCGGCGACAAGGATACCCGAATGAGTGAGGTTAAGCAAGGAGAACTTTAACGGAGGCTTAAATTCAGCTCGTGTAGAGAATAGACAAGGAGAGAGGGGAGAGTAGCAAGCAATGCCATTCTGCCGCCCAGCCGGGTTGGATCAAGGCACGGTCATAGTGGCGCTGATTTTTGTGGCAATGGTGCCGATGGATGGTCCGGCAAGAAATAGGACGGAACCGGTGACAATACAAATCCTCAGGATGCCAAGAACAATCCCGGTGATCGCCCAGCCTTTCCCCTTCTGACCGGGGTGACGCTTGATCTGTACCAGACCAACAATGCCGAGGACGATGCCGGCGATCCAGGCCAACCCGCCGATCCCATTACACAAGCTTGTGATGGTCTGATCACCCCCCGCAAGCCCCAATCCGATTACTTGTGCTGCGATCGAACCTATTCCGCACGCAGCGGCAGCGATGGCATTGCTGTTGTTCTTTTTTGCAGATTGTTCCATTTGAGGATTTGGCGGTAAGGGGGCTTCCATGGTGTTCTCCTTAAACTGATTGATCAAATAAATCTTTTTGGCTAGACCTGCGGGAATTTGCCCGCAGCATCTCTGACCACCGGTCCGTGCCCAGAGCAGAGAATGGTCGCCCCGAGGTTGGCCTGTTTGCGAACTGACTCATCCGACTTCGCCTGGTCCCAGTTGTTGGCGCCGCGCGAGCCGCGCAAACCGTTCTCTTCCGAGACAATCGAATCGCCACAGAACAGGATCCCGGTGGAGGGGGCAAACAGCGAAATATGCCCGGGGGTGTGACCAGGAGTCTCGACTACCCGTAACCCGCCCAGCACCGGGAAAATCTGCCCATCCGAAACGGGTTCATCCACCTGGACAGGGGCGGGCTTGAACAGCCTGGCCACCAAGTCGAAGAGCAGCCTGATGGTCCTGTGACGAGGCTTGAGCGCACGGGAGGCATGTCCTTCCGCCATGGCCCTGGATTCAACCGGACTGGCAAAAATGCGCGCCCCGCTGGCAGCTTTGAGGGCCGCCAGCCCGCCGACGTGGTCGAAGTCGGCGTGGGTGATGAGGATGCGCTTCAGATCGTGCGGGGCATAACCAAGGCCGGCCATATAATGCAGGATCTTTTTATGGCTGCCGGGTAGTCCGGCGTCGATCAGGGTCAGCCCGTCGGGGTCAATGAGCAGGTAGGGGTTGGCGACGATGTTGGGAATGAGATGGACATTCGGAATAATTTCCATGGTTTTTCTACTTTCTGAAAAATAGGCCTGGGCAAGTATAGCATAGGTGACTAAAACGTAATTCGCAAAACGTAAACAGGCAGACAGGCTATCGGAACGGGAATTAAAGTCACTTTTTTTGAATTTTCCGCGGAACGAATAGGAGGTGAGAAGTTGATTAGTTTGGTAGTTGGGTCGTTGCGTGGTTAATGGAGGAGATGGCGAGGGTGAGTCGTTCCGCGGAACGACGGAGGAACGAATATCTGCCCCCCAATATCTGGGGGATTCGGCGGCCATTTCGATCATGAAGGGCACATATGGGGAGAAAAGGGAATATTCGTTTTGTAGAAACGAATGGTCAGGTAGGAGATAGGAGAAAAGAATCACGGAAAGACCTTTAGCCTTCCCGTGCCTGGGAGTATTTTAGAACATTTGTACGAATATGTCAAGGTCTGCGCACTCAAATTCAGACGCGGGTTCGGACAGGGCGGACCATCTGAGAGAAGGCAGAGCGAGAAAGTGCCAGGATTGGAGGGGAAAGATCCGGTTGGAGCTTAATGAAAATGAATGGCCCGGAATAGAGCTGTTTTCAGCCAGATGACGAACCGCACCCCTTCCATGAGCATCATGCCTGAGGCAGCAAAAGTGCTACAATACTTGTATACAAACTCGCTCGGATGCCTTTTGGCATCTCTGAACAACTCAGGAGAGTGATATATGAATAAGATCAGCGAAGATGAGCTTCGGGACATTCTGAATAGCACCGCCCAGGACATAGCGCAAATGTCCAGCAACCCGCGCACCTGGCAGAGCTGGCTGGTGTATTTGCTGGAGCGGTTGGAGGCGGAAGCCATGCAAAACGCTGCCCACATGGAATCCTTCCAAGAGATGTTGGTGTCCCTGCAGGACGAATTAAGGAACCGCATGAAGACTGGCGGGTGGTAATCATTCGCGATACATTGTAGAGACGTTGCAATGCAACGTCTCTACAGAGAGGCAGGGATTATAGATTCAGATCATACAACCCGGAGGCAGCATGACCCAATACGGCCAATTCAACGAACGCGGACAATTCGTCATCGAAGATCCCTTCACCCCCGAGCCCTGGCTGCACTACCTGATCCGCCCGGGTCAACCCGGCACCGAGACCTTCTGCAGCGGGGTCACTACCACCGGCGGAGGCTTCGACGTGCGCGGTACCCATGAAAACACGTTCGTGGACACGCAGATCCATCTGAATGACGCCGATGATGTCGGCCGCTATGTCTACATTGTGGACCAAGAGTCCGGGGGCTGTTTTACCACCACCTGGCAGCCGGTGCGTTACCCGCAGCAGAGCTACCGGGTGACGCTGGACTTCGGCCGGATGATGTTCGAGTCCGAGTGCGAAGGCATCCAGAGCGAGGTGGTCATGTTCGTCCCGCGGCACTTCGACGGCTGGATCCAGGACATCACCCTGCGCAACCTCTCGGAACGGCCGCGCCGGCTGGCAATCTATCCATTTATACCCATCCATATGGGCAATGCCCTGGGGCGCCTGCTGGCAGGTGACAACGATGCTTTTTTCGGCGGGGCAAGGTTTGACCCGGACCTGCAGGCGATCGTTTTCCGCCATCATGGCGGTACTGCCGTCCATGACGACCCGGAAAAGATCAGCGGCCTGCTTGGCAATGTGGCGGCTTTCTTCTCCTCCCTGAACACTGATGCCACACCCTACGAGACCAGCCTGGAACGGCTGCTCGGCGACCGTTTCCACAGCCTGGCAAACCCCCAATCCATCCTGGAAGGGAAGCTCTCCAGCCGGGATCACCCCTCCTTACGCCGCACCTGTGGCGCTTTCAAGAATGAAATCACGCTGGAACCCGGTCAATCGGTGCGCTTTGCGGTGGCCCTGGTTGCCGGCAGCACGCAGGACTATTACTTGAACGGAAAGCAGCAGCTGCGCGGCTTACTGTTGGAGTTGCGCGATGAGTTTGCCCGCCGGGCGATGCTGGACCAGGTCATTGCCTGGTGGCAGGAGCAGATGGGGCACCTGACCATCCAAACCCCCGATGAAAAGCTGAACCGCGCCCTGCCCTGGCTGCAATACCAGTGCCAGGTCGTGTATGTGCTCAACCGCATGAAGTCGCGCTTCCATACCGGCTACGAGTACGGCTGGGGGTTCCGCGACATCTTGCAGGACGTGGTCTACAAGCTGCCGTATGAACCCGGCGAGGTTGCCTCGGCGCTCAGGCACATCTCCACCCAGATCTTCTCAGATGGCGTAACTTATCACAATTTCTTTATCGACCAGCCCGGGAACAAGGATGTCCAGGCCTCGGATGACCCACTCTGGTTCCCCGCAGCGGTAATCAGCTATTGCAAGGAGACAGCGGACTTCACTTTCCTGGACGAAGTAACCGATTATGCCGAGGTGCGGGAAGGTCAGCCCGGGGTGTGCGGCACCATCCTGGAACATTGTCGGAAAGCGGTCGAACGCGTCTGGTCCGATCGCAGCCCGCGCGGCCTGCCGTACCTGAAGGACTGCGATTGGAACGATGACTTGAGCACCGGCCGCCGAGACGGAAGGCCCAATGATTGGATGGAATCGGTGATGGTGGCCCAGCAGCTGCACCGCATCCTGCTGGATATGGCCGGGCTGCTGCGCGCCTGCAACCGGGAGCCGGATACAGCTTCTGAGTATGTACAACGGGCGGCAACGCTCAAAGAGGCCATCAACACCCTCGCCCTTGACCCCCAGGGTTACTACAAGCGTATCCTCAGCCTGGACCCGGCGGTAGAGGAGCTCGGTTCGAGCATAAACACGTTCGGCAAGATCTTCCTCGAGCCGCAGATCTTTGCCATCCTGGGCGGCGTGGCGGATGAGGCGCGGGCGGAGCTGGTCCTGAAGGCGGTGGAGGAGAACCTGGATACGGAATTCGGCGCCATGCTGTGCTTCCCGCCCTTTACCGACCTGGCCCAGCGCAACCTCCTTCCCAAGCGTTCCTGGGGCATCGAGAAGGAGCCCCCGTCGGTCAAGGAGAACGGCTCGATCTTCATGCACCTGAACGGCTGGCTGGTGCAGGCCTATGCCGTGCAAGGCCACGGAAAAAAGGCAGTTGCCCATTACCTGAAATGCCTGCCGGAGAATCTTTCCTCCGACCAGGTGCGCTACCGGGCCGAACCCTATGTCTACCCGGAGTTTGTCCACGGCAGCCAGGCGGAAGAGTTCGGGCGCGGCGGGCATACCTGGCTGACTGGCACCGCCCCCACCATGCACACCGCCCTGCTGGAGTACATCTTCGGTCTGAAACCGGAGTACCACGGCCTGCGGATCGACCCGTGCGTGGACCCGTCCTGGGCGGATTTCTCAGTGACACGTCATTTCCGCGGCGCAGGCTACCACATCCATTTCAGGAATCCAGAGGGAGTGGAGTGCGGGGTTAGGGCGGTCATGGTGGATGGAAAGCCCATCCAGGCCAACTTGTTGCCTTTATTTGCGAAAGGGGTGATGCACGAGGTCGAAGTGCTGATGGGAGCTTGAGCTACTTTGCCTCAAGTGCGCACCGAAACCCGATATAGTCATTACGCGCCGCCGGCACCTGGTGGTCGCGGTTGGTAGTCCGCAAGAAGTTGGGATTTAAATTCCATGCGCCGCCGCGGACTACTTTTTCGTCCCCTGTAATGGGACCGGTCGGATTACTCTGGTCAGCCTGGGTATAAGTGGCATCGCTGTACCAGTCAACCACCCATTCCGAAACATTCCCCGCCATATCCAGCAATCCATACACACTCGCCCCATCCGGATAGCTCCCCACCCGGCTGGTGTCGCCCGTGCACAGCTTCGGTTCGCCAAAGTTCACCCGGGAACAGGTCGGGGAGGCATCCCCCCAGGGATAGGTGCGCCCATCTGTACCGCGGGCAGCGTTTTCCCACTCGGCCTCCGTCGGCAGGCGGGCTCCCGCCCATGCACAATAATTTTTGGCCCGTTCCCAGTCCACGTTGATCACCGGGTAGTCGGAATATTGGGAATTTCCATAATAGCTGCCGCGTGTTTTCGAAGAAACGCTGGCTGGCTCCAGGCAGGCGCCTGCGCTCACGCACTGCGCATACGCCGAATTGGTCACCTCGGCCCGGTCGATCCAGTAGGCCTGCAGGGAAACGCTGTGGGGCGGCTGCTCGTCGCTGAACCAGCCCAACTGGCAATCATTGAAGAATTTCTGGCATTCCGCCAGTGCCTGCTCCGCCGTTTGCCCCATACTGAAAGAACCCGCCGGGATATAGAGCATCACGCTGCCGTCCGACGGACGCGTCTGGGTGGAACCGGCTGGGGTCGTTTGTGCCGGCGCAGTTGCCTCGACGGGAAGGGTGGGCTGGGCAGGCGTGGAAATTTCCGTGCGGGCGAGGGTGGAGATCCCGGTGCGGATGAACACCTGGGTGGGTGTGACGCTACCCCTGGCCAGCCTTGCCAGCGGTCCAAGCCCTTTCTGCCCCAGGAGCATCAGGCTAATTCCAAGCCCCGCCAGGACAACACATCCCAAAGCCAGGATGGCGCCCACGGCTGCCCATCCGCCCCATTTCTTGGAACCCGGAGGGGCTTGTGGCGCTGCTGGAACCCTTGGCGTTCCCGACACTTCCTGTCTCCCCCCGCCCCCTGCCAGCAAGGTCGGTTGATCTTCCCTTTGCGTCACCACTGTTTCGGGCATCTGCCCGCGGGTGACCTGTTCCAGCGCGCCTATGAATTCATGCATGCCCGGGTAGCGGTCTTCCGGTCGTTTCGCCAGCGCCTTGAAGAGCACTTTCTCCACCGCTTCCGGGAGCCCGGGCACGTACTGCCTGGGCCGCGGCAGCGGGTCATTGGCCTGTTTGAGCATGATCGCCGCCGGGGTGTCCGCAGTATACGGCTTGCGCCCGGTCACCAGCTCATACAATACCACGCCCAGCGAATACAGGTCCGAAAGCGGACCCGCCTGTCCAGTCCACTGTTCGGGGGCCATGTATTCGGGGGTGCCGACTCCCATGCCCGTACTGGTAAGAGCCGTGGTGGCTTCGCTTTCCAGGATCTTGGCGATGCCGAAATCGGTCAGCATGGGCTGGCCTTTGACCGTCAGCAGGATATTGGAAGGCTTGATATCCCGGTGGACGATGGATTGCTCGTGAGCATACTCCAGCGCCTGCGCGATGGGGACCAGCAGACGGACTGCCTCCTGCCAGGGCATGGGCTTGTCCGGGTGCTGCTTGAGCGTCCCGCCCGGCAGGTAATCCATCACCAGGTAAGGGACCCCTTCATGCTCGCCATAGTCATCCACATGCACAATATGGGGATGGGTCAGGCGCCCCAGGGCCTTGGCCTCGCGCTCAAAGCGCTTCAACACTTGTTCCAGCAGCGCCGGTGCGAACTGGTCCACGCGGATGGTCTTGATCGCCACATCCCGCTCGAGACGGTTGTCATAGGCCTTATAGACGGTCGCCATCCCGCCCTGACCAAGCTGTTCCAGGATGTGATAGCGCTCGATGGATTGACCGATCAAATCAGGCATGAGCTTTCTCCTGCTTAGTACGGCAGTCCTTTGACTCCTTGAATGCCCTTCAGTGCGGCAATCTCGCCTGCATGGCATAAAGAATGGCAGGTGGTATGAATGATCATGGCAGCCACGCTGTGCTCCCCGCCGGCAAATTTCACCTTGCGCTCTAAAACATCTGGAGTCAGCTTATCCAGATAAGAATCTGTGGCAGCATACACAACCCGCTGGTAAGCGAATACCGGTTCCAGGGCCAGGGTCATTTGTTTGAACGCCTCCCAGTTGCCGCCAAAATCGGGCGTGTCCTTCACACCCGTTTTCTCATCCCAGCCGCCTTCAGCCCACAATTTTGATTTCCCCTGAATAATGGCCTGGAAGAAGAAATCTTCCCCGTTCAGTAAATGGACAAAAACGGCGCTGATGGGGCTGGCGGTTCCGGGAGGTGCCCAGTTGAATTGTTCAATGGTCATATCTTTCATGGAATCGTCGGTCAGGCGGCGCGCAGCCTCGATCAATTGACGAATGAATGCAACGGTTTCCATAAATTCCTCCTCGGGATTTGTAGGATAATCTATTTTACCTTTTTTCAAAAATAAAAAGGGGAAAGAAAGAGGTTCGGCTGCTCTTGCCCAATACGAAGGATGGGCAATACCGTCCCAAGCTAGCAGGGTGGGGTAAGAAGTTGGCTTATTTACTTGGGGAGGGGTGGGGGATTGAAGAGATTAGAGTATGGGCAAAGGCAAGATGGAAGATAGTAAATCTCTACGAGAGTGGCCATCCGTGAAATAGCCTTGAATTCTAGCACTATGCGCAGTTTAGTATCATAAGGGATTCTCGTCAGAATGTATCGTTGCTATTTGCTTGATGACTTTGTCGACCTCATCGAGAAACTTTTTCTGTGAATCAGACATATCTCCTATTTGTGTGCCTGCCTGTTCAAGTGACGAATTGTCTTTCTCGTCAAGAAACTTTCCATAGTATTCTACAAACTTCATAGTACTAAAGTACGTTCTTCGTAGGTAAAAATCGATTCCTCCGCAACCTGGGGGTGGGTCCTGAATATCTTCAATTGAGAAATTCTTTTGGGAGACATCTCCGTGAGCGTAAGAAACCAGGCAAACCAAATGCAAGTTTGTTTCGAAAACCCAATCTCTATCAGTAAATAATTTGGGCTTATTTCGCGCAATTGTATGACGCTCTGTAATCAAAGACAATTCTTTTTGGAAAGTCTGAAAAATTAGAATTACTATATCTATGTATCGTTTCGCGCTGTTCAAACCAGAAGCGGACTCATCTAAAGTTGAGTCTAGAACAGCCAAATCGCATTGCACAGTACTGTATAAATAATTTTCTGCATCCAATTTTGTGGACAATGTATATCCGCATGTTATACACTTATTTGGTCCCTTATCAGCTTCCCATCTACGTCGTGCAAAGGCCTTCCCACATTTTGGGCATTCATAATACATATTAAATTCCTCTCTTGGTTACTGTTTTCATCCTTTTCGCTACAGAAATGGTTTTTTCAATATCAATTTTTCCTGTTTCTATATCGCAAAATTCTGTTTGTTAGCATTTTTTCGCATTTTGGAAACCCAACAAACAAGTAAACGAGTAATCTTTAAGTATCCCGTAATGCGTCTAAGATGGCTAGTGGGATAAATAAATTCGCGCTTGGGCAGAGAAAAGACGAAAGACAGATAATCCGAGCCAGGGAGCACCTGCGAGAATCTAATTATAGCATTTATCGAAGACAGCCAAGATTATCCACTGATGAATGCTTTGTGGAAATATAATAAATCTTCGTCACCGTTTGCTCGAAGTGCTTTACCATCTCAAGGCTGGCTTGACCGAGTACGGCTTGTAGGTGCAGCATATTCATGCCAACCAAGAAGAGAATTACATAGTTCAAATCAGATAGATTGCTAACGCCCGATACAGAGGATGGGCGATAGTATCTCAAGTTAGCCGGCAGGGGAAGGAAGCTGGCGTATTTGCTTCGAGAGGGTTGGGGGATTGAAGATAAGAAGCCTGGGCAAAGGGGAGGTGGAAGTCAGAGATTCCCAGGCAGTGACCGTCCGATAAGAATTAAGCAATGCTCGGAGGATAAAACTCAAATCACTGGAGAGGTGCATCTATTGGAGAAAAGTTTTCCAAGCCTCAAGACATTTCGTTGCCAGTTCGAAAGCATCAATTGGACCAGAAGTAGTATCAATGGTGTATTCAACAGCAATGGTTGTAGGCCCGGTCCCAAGGCCGACCTTGAAATTCCTCTTTCCGAACTGGGGGTTCTGGTTACTCCTCTTCCTGTTTTCATCCAATACGAGATGCTTGAGACCATTACAAATATCGGCACAGAGATTCATCTCAGGAGTCGCTGTTATGAATGCTTCAACTTTCGTAGCAAGCGAAGACGAGGCGAGGTCATGCTTTATCCAATCCTTTAGATGATAGCAGTTCATAAAGTAGGCGTATACGATGTCTTGATAAAAGTCCGAAGGTTTATCATGCAAACGCCCTATCGAGATTTCTTGGAATTGCTGATACCACCTGTTAACTCGCTCAAATTGTTCCAGATACTTGGGTTGGGCGGACATGTGATTTACTCCTTTGAATACTGTGGTTGTACGTATTCATCCAGGTATATAAATCAGAGAGTCAAGAAAATATAGCAATAACCTTACAGGATTATAAGTTTGGTAGTAAATAAGTGCAATTTATATAAGCATAATGTTGTATAATAAATTAAATCGGGCTGACAAGTGCTCTAACACTCATCAGCCCTCACCAACCACCGAATAGTCCGGCGGATGGCTTCAAGATTATGCCCTTCCCATGGCTCTCGGTGGAATCCGAGAGTTTTTTATTTGGAGACCATATGGAAAGGGTAACGATGTTACGTATCTGCGGTTCCGTCGAATAATGAAAAATCACTGAAACGCAAATCGCCTACATACCATATTCAGCGATGTAAGCGGTCTCGTGTCGGGGCGCCGGGAATTGAACCCGGGACCTCTTGCACCCCATGCAAGCGCGCTAGCCGGACTGCGCCACGCCCCGTCATCTAGTCCCCAGATCATTCTCCAGGGAGCAAGGCGGTATTATAGCCGTATTTGGGGAATCTGGCAATCAAAAGAAGAAGACCTTAACACAAAGGTCACGAAGGATGCACCAAGGTTCACAAAGGAAATCCCTTGTGAACCTTGGTGGCCTTTGTGTTTTTTTTTGCTTTATGGTGTGACACCAGTACCGATGGTGCCGTTCTGCAGGCCATCCAGGACTTCCTGCACCAGGCGCTGTTTCCCTGTGCTGAGCAGGTCGGGGTTGACATCCGCCAGGACGAGCGGGGTGGGGACAACTTTTCCCCCCTGGCCTGTGAGCAGCTCGGGGAAGATGGCCTTGATGGCAGCCACCGTATCCGGTTGGATGCTGGCAACCCATTGGGAACGCACGTCCTCCCCGGGCAGGTTTTGACCGATAATCAGCAGGTTTTTCTGGGCCATGTAGCTCAGCAGTTCCGGCGTGGCAACCTCCGGATAGACGTAGGCAACCTTGACGATATTGCGCAGCAAAAGATCGGCATAGGCCGTGTATTCACCCGGCTTGGCATCCGTTGGAATGGGGACGGTAATGGGGTAGATCCCGGCTGGTTGGGGAAAAAGCGGATTGCGGCAGGAACCGCAATAATAAGTAAACCCGTTCGTGAACGCATCCCGGGCGGCCGTGCCGCCGGGAGTATCCTTCTGGTACAGGATGCCGACCTTCCATTCCGGGGCGATCATCCCGGCAATATAACCGGCCAGGAAGGCCTGCTGGTCGACCGGGACGCCGGTGGCTCCGATGCTGGACAGGTTGGAGGCGGCCGGCAGGTCCGGGATACCGACAGCCAGGAACTGCACGTCCGGGGCAGCCGCCGTCAGTGCGGCCAGGCCCGGGTCCGTCTCCAGGGCAATGACGACTTTCAAGGCCGGCCCGACCAGCGCCAAGTCCTCGGGGGTCAAGGTGTTAAGCACCTGCCAGCGCATGCCATTGGCCTGCACCAGGTCATAGACCAGCGTCTGGTAGCTGTCCTTCTCCTTCTGCGGCATCTCCGCCGGCAGGACAAGGATGGCGAGCGGAATGGATTCCGTGGGTGTGGCTGAGGGATTCGGGCTGGGTGTTGGGGTCGCCGCTGCAGGTGTCGGCGTGGCGCGGCCGCCGCAGGCGGCCAGCAGCAAGCAGGCGATCAGCAAGAGCAAGTGTTTCGTTCGCACAAAATTACTCCAGGAAAGAATGGGAGTATTTTACCTGATATTAAACCATCAGAGCGCCCGAAAGGCGCTCTGAATTGATCTGACTGATCCCTGTGGTATCAAACTATCTTTTACCTATAAGGCTATTAGACCAGCCGACTATTTGACTGCCACTTTGATGGTGCGCGGGCGGGCGGATTCAGCCTTGGCCAGACGCAGGGTCAGCACGCCGTCGGTGATGCGGGCCTCGGCCTTGCTGGCGTCCAGAGGGACCGGGAGGCGCAGGGTGCGGCTGAAGGAGCCGTGCGGCAGTTCGCGCATCAGATATTCGGACTCGTCAACTTTAAACTCTCCGGTGATGGTGACCACATCGTCCAGGACCTGGATATTCAGATCGTCAGCCTTCAGACCGGGGACAAGGGCACTCAGAATGTAGGTATCGTCTTCTTCGCGTACATCCACGGACAAAGTGAAATCATGGGAAGGTTCAATATCAGCCAGGCGAGCCCAGCGGCGGGCCATATGATAGGGATGGGGGGCAATAAAGTAAGTCATGGTAATCTCCTTGGGTAAGATTTGAAATTGAAGATGACGTGATGATATCGCCGCTGCGTCGGAATCGTGAATGAGCCGCGTTGGAGGAAATATAGAAGAGTGTTGGCGGATTATTAGAAGAAAAAGGGTTGGCAGTACTCCTGGCAGAGTGGTGAGGTCAAACTATCCGCACCTCGCCAAGGTATAATCGTCCCATGGACAAACGCGGGCTGATCGCGATCATCTTCATTGGCGTCCTGGCTGGCGCGGGGTATTATCTCTACCAGTTCGTCTATCGCCCTATGAAGCCGGCCTTCGGGCGCTCCGGGCGCGTGGTGGCATGGATCCGCAACCCCTCCGCCCACCCGGAATGGGCAGTACAGGCCGGCACTCGCTGTGTGCCCAAAGCACCCTTCCTGATGCCCACCGATGGACTGATCGGCTACCTGTGGGATGACTCGTTCAAAGCCGGCAACCGTCACCAGGGCATTGACATCTTTGGCGGGACAGGGGTGGGCAAAACGCCTGTCGTGGCTGCCTATCCCGGCACCCTGACGCGCCTGCCCACCTGGAAGTCTGCGGTGATCGTGCGCGTGGAGTCCGACCCGCTGCAGCCGGGGCGACAGATCTGGCTTTATTACACCCACATGGCGGATCCGAATGGTAATTCATTCATCTCGCCCGATTTTCCCCCAGGCACAACCGAAAAAGCCATTGCCGCCGGCACATTGCTGGGCTACCAGGGCAACTACACGGGCGATGCGGCGAACCCGTCGGGTGTGCACCTGCATTTTTCCATCGTGTTGGGCGATGGAAAGGGCGGCTTCCGCAATGAGCTGGATATCAACAATACGCTCGATCCATCGCCTTACCTGGGCCTGCCGCTGAATGCAAGCACGAGTGATGGGACAGTCATCACCTGCACAGGAGCAGGCCAGTAGGAGCCAAACAATTGGCCCAGCCGGCAGACCGGCTTCCATAGATTTCGGGAATGGTTGGAGAGGCAGACAATGTGAGTGACTTGAAGGGCAAGGTTATGCTGATCACCGGGGCAGGTAAAGGGACCGGTCGCCGTGTGGCACAAGCTGGGGCGGCACTGGGAGCGATGGTGGCCGTCAATGATGTCTCACCGGTCAACCTGGATGAGACAGTGGCGCTCATCCAAGCGGCAGGCGGACAGGTGAAGGCTTACGTGGAAGACATCGCCAAGAAGATGCCGGTCCAGGCGCTGCTGAATGGCGTGCTGGATGATCTCGGGCAGATCGATATCCTGGTCAACTGCGCCGAGGTGGAGCCGCAGAAAACGGTGCTCGAAATGGACGACTGGGACTGGCAGCGCACCCTGGACGTGAACCTGAACGGGGCCTTCCTGCTGACCCAGTCGGTCGGGCGGATCATGAAGGAAAAAGGCGGCGGGGTCATCGTACATGTGGGGGAGCGCGCCGGGGGCTCGGAAAGACGGGCGGCTTACTTCACCAGCAAGGCCGGTCTGGCAGCTTTATCCGCACTGGCAGCCCGCGAACTGTCCGAGTACGGCATCCGGGTCCACCTCGTCCGGCCGGAGCAGACGGGCGACGTGGTCAAACACATCCTGGAACTGTGCGGTTGAGATGATAGTGTCCCCGCGTGAACTTGTGCTGGGCTTGCGTGGCCTGCACCTGGGGGAGGCGCCGGTCATCGTGCATGCGTCGCTGGGATCCTTCGGGCAGGTGACCGGCGGTGCACAGACCGTGGTGAGTGCCCTGGCGGCAGTCTTCCCGGGTGTGCTGGTGCCAACCTTCACCTATAAGACGATGGTCACTCCGCTGAGCGGACCCGAAAATAACGCCATAACCTACGGATCTGGTGAAAACCAGAACCAGGAGGCCGAGTTCTTCACCCCCAGGATGCCTGCTGACCCGTCGATGGGCATCATCCCGGAGACGCTCCGCAAACACCCGCATGCCAGGCGTTCCAATCATCCGATCCTTTCTTTTTCCGGATTGAATGCCGGGAAGTTCCTGCAGGCGCAGTGGCTGGGCGACCCGCTGGGGCCGCTCGGCGCGCTGGAAAGACAGGGCGGTTGGGTCCTGCTCATGGGAGTGGACCACACCGTGAATACCAGCATCCATTATGCTGAAAAACTGGCCGGGCGCCGGCAGTTCATCCGCTGGGCGCTGACACCAAAGGGCGTGGTGGCATGCCCGGGTTTTCCGGGCTGCTCAGCCGGTTTCCAGGCAATTGCGCCGGAGCTGGACAAGTTCACCCGCAGAGTGCAGATTGGCGCGGCCCAAGTTCAAGCAGTACCGCTCAGTATGTTGTTCAAAGTTGTCGTTGCCCGGATAAAAAAAGACCCGTTGGCCCTATTGTGCCAGCGGGAGGGTTGCGAGAGATGTGGGGAGATAAGGAGAGCAGGGTCAGGTAATCAGGGATAAGGTGAATAGTGGTGGGGAATTTGTGCGCAGCAGGTTGCCAAATTGACTTGACAAACCATCCTTAATGTTGTACAGTAAGTCTGTACGTACTGGAGGCAGAAAATGACTCTTCACACAACTTATACCCAGGCTCGCGCCGGGTTTGCCAAACTGCTTGATAAGGTCACACGTGACCGTGAGGTTGTGGTCATCCAGCGGCGTGGTGCGGAGGATGTGGCCCTGATTTCGGCAAGTGAATTGTCCAGCCTGACTGAGACAGCTTATCTTCTACGCTCTCCCAAAAATGCCGAACGCCTGCTGGCCGCGCTGGGCCGCTCCCTGAAAAATGAAGGTCAATCCCTGACCATGGATGAACTACGCCGGGAGGTGGGGGTTGAATCCGAAAAAGCGTGAAGCGGTGTTCCAAACCGAGTTTTTGGAAGATCTGCGCTTTTGGGTGGAAACCGATCGCAAGCTGGCTTTGCGCGCCCTGGATCTGGTTGAAGCCATCTTGCGCGACCCTTTCCAGGGTGTCGGCAAGCCAGAACCTTTGCGGTACCTTGCTCCGGGCACCTGGTCTAGACGGCTGACGCAGGAACACCGCATTGTCTATCTGGTGCGGGACAACCGGATTGATTTTTTACAGGCACGCTATCATTATTGATTTTATTGTACGCATCGTCCCGCAGGTTTGATCGCTCAACCTGCGGGACGTTTTTGCTTGGGTGAGTTACTGGTATAAAATTGGCTCGATACGCAAGTTTTCCTCGCCAACCGCATCCTTGAGGCGGGTCAATAGATCGGCACACAGGTGCGTGGTGTCATTGGGGAATTCGATCAGGTGGGCGCGGCCTTCTTCAAAAATCTGGAAAGCAAAGCGGTCTTTGCCGGGGTACGAGATGAAAGTGCCATGCAGACGCGTGATGCGCCGGATGTCGCGCCGAGAGTCACCCGTGGGGCGCAGGATGACAGTCAAGATTTGGGGTGAATGCTCCTCCTCGAGCCTGGCAGGGATAGAGGCGGTGGGCAGTTTTGGCATCAAGACTGCCGGGGGCGGGAGACGGTCCATTGGGGCCTGCTGATTGTTGATTGCAGACCGTGGATTCAATTCGGGACCAGGGGATTTCCTGGGTGGCCCGCCGGCCGGGGCGGGTTCTTCCGCTGACGACTGATCGCCGGAAGCAAAAGTCTGCTCTTCCGGCAGATCCGGGGTGTGCAAAACCAGATCATGGTCGGCAAATCCAATCCCACCAAGCTGGTCATTTTCCCAGTCAGGCGGATCCTCCGGCGGAGGCGGCCCTTCATCCGGATCGGAAACGGGTCGGGGTGCGGATGGCTTACGGTAGGCCGGGGCAGATCCTTCCGCAACGCGTTTCGAGGTTGGATCAGCAGGTTTCCGGCCGACCTGGGCCGGCCCCTTCGCTTCGCCGCCATTCTGTGCGGGATCGGTCAGCTTGATCTCGGTACGGACATTATCCACCAACACCTTGGATGGACTGGATTGGGCATCCACCTTGCCTTCGGCCAGGATCACCCCGCCAACTTCGAGGACGAACTGGAACTTGTCCCAGGTGCGCGGAAAAACAACCAGCTCGATCGTTCCGGTCAGATCTTCAAGATTAACCCATGCCATCATCCTGCCGGTCTTGGTCTGGTGCGGGCGGATGCCAGTCACCATGCCAGCCACACGGACCTTCTCTTCGTGCTCGGCTTCGCCTAAATTACTGGAAAAATGTGTGACCACGCGGCGGATCTCGTTCATGTAGGGGGTGAGCGGGTGCTCGCCCATATACATGCCCATCAGCTCGCGTTCCCAGTTGAGGGTCTCGCGCCGGTCAGCCTCCGGGACGAGCGGCAAGCTGACGCTCTCGGTGACGCCGGTATGTGCACCAAAGAGGGAAAGCTGCCCGGCTTCGGCGGCGCGGAAGTGCGATGAACTGACCGCCACCACGCGCTCCAGGGCTTCCAGCATGGCAGAGCGCGGGCCGAACCTGTCCATGGCACCCACTTTGATGAGGCTCTCCAGGGCACGCTTCCCGGCTGCCCGCAGGTCAACGCGCGCCGCGAAGTCGTTGAGGTCGATAAAGCCGCCTCCCTTGGCCCGCGCCTGGTCGATGAGTTCCACCGGCCCCTGCCCAACATTCTTAATGGCACCCAGGCCAAAGCGGATGGCGGGTTTCTGTCCCTGGCGGTCCTCGATGGTAAAGTCCCAGCCGCTGGTGTTGACGTCCGGGGGCAGGACTTCCACACCCATATTGCGGGCGTCGTTGACGTAAAGGGCCATTTTATCGGTCTCGTGCTTGGTGACCGAGAGCAGTGCGGTCATATATTCGACCGGGTAGTGCAGCTTCAGGTAGCCGGTTTCAACCGCCAGCACACCGTAGTCTGCAGCATGGGACTTATTGAAACCGTAACGGGCGAACTCTTCCCAATCCGTGAAAATGGCCTCGGCGGTCTCTCGCAGCATACCTTTTGCCACCGAACCCTGGATGAACTTCTGGCGGTGCTTTTCGATCTCATCCTTTTTCTTTTTGGAAATGGCCTTGCGCAGGTCATCGGCTTCCGAAGGAGTGTACCCGGCCAGTTCGACCGAGGCCCGCATGATCTGTTCCTGGTAGAGCGGGATGCCAAAGGTATCATGGAAAATTGCCTGCATGGCAGGGTGCCGGTATTCCACCTCCGCTTCCCCGTGCATGCGGCTGATGTAATCGGGAATGAAATCCATCGGCCCGGGCCGGAAGAGCGCCACCATGGCAATGATATTATCCAGGTTCTGGGGCTTCATCTGCACCAGCCACTTGGTCATGCCCGAACCTTCCAACTGGAAGACTCCCAGAGTGTTGCCCCCACCCAGGAACTTGTACGTCTCCGGGTCATCCGTGGGAATGTTGTCAAGCGTATAAGTAATGCCATGGCGTACACGGATCATGTCACAGGCACGCGCCATGATGGTCAGGGTGGCCAGGCCAAGGAAATCCACTTTGAGCATCTTAAGCCTGTCAAGGATGCCCATCTCAAACTGGGTGACTGTCTTGATCGGTGTCTCATCGGAATTGCTGGTGGGGCGGTGCAGCGGCAGGTACTCGATCAGGGGCCGGTCTGAGATGACCACTCCGGCTGCATGCGTCCCGGCATTGCGAACCACGCCCTCCATTTTGGCGGCCGTGTCGATCAGCTCGTGCAGGTATTCCTCGGACTTGTAAGCAGTCTTCAAGTCCGGCAGGCCATTAAAGTCCCCTGCGATAATATCCCGCAAGGGAACCGCCTTGGATGGGATATTCGGGACGATCTTGGCCACCCGGTCCACTTCAGGGAGGGAAATGTCCATTACCCGTCCGACATCCCGCAGAGCCGCGCGTGCGCCCAACGTGCCAAAGGTGATGATCTGGGCGACCTTGTCACTCCCATATTTCTTGACGGTATACTCGAGCACATCCGCCCGGCAGTCATCCCGAAAGTCCAGGTCGATATCCGGCATCGAGACACGCCCTGGGTTCAGGAAACGCTCAAAGAGCAATTCGTGACGGATGGGATCGACCAGGGTGATCTCCAGCGTATAGGCGACGATCGAACCAGCCGCCGAACCGCGCGCGTTATACCAGATACCTTGCTCGCGGGAGTATCGGCACAGGTCCCAAACGATCAGGAAATATGCGTCAAAACCCATCTTGTGGATGACACCCAGCTCGTAGTCGAGGCGGACCTGGACCTCTTCACTGGAAGCGCCTTCGCCGTAGCGGTGTTTTGCGCCTTCTTCGCACAGGCTGCGCAGGTACGTTTCGGCGGTGTGTCCTTCCGGGACTTCAAACTGGGGCAGGCGGTAATTCTTGACATCCAGATCCACATTGCAGCGATCCGCAATCAGCAGAGTGTTCGAGAGCGACTCGGGCACTTCTGCGAACAGGCGCGCCATCTCCTCGGGGGAGCGGAGGTAGTAGGAGGGGTCGGTCATGCGCATCCGGTCAGGATCGGAGAGCAGTGTGCTGGTCTGGATGGCGAGCAGGATATCCTGGTACTTGGCGTCTTCGGGGTTGATGTAATGCGCGTCGTTGGTGGCAACATAACGAGCCTGGTAATGCGGCCCCAGTTCCATCAGGGTGCGGTTCACTGTCTGTAGATCGGGTACGTCGTGCTGCTGGAGTTCCAGGAAGAAGTTGTCCCTGCCAAACAGATCGTAATACCAGTCCAGGATCCGGCGCGCAGCCTCCACCTGGCCCTGACGGATCAGGCGCGGCACCTCGGCAGACAGGCAGCCGGACGTGCAGATCAGACCTTCAGCATGTTTGGCAAGGAACTCCTTGTCAATGCGGGGATAATAATAGTAGCCTTCCAGCTGGGCCGCCGTGGCGATCTGGAGCAGATTCCTGTAGCCGGTTGCATTCTCAGCCAGGAGCAGCAGGTGGGACGAGCGGCGGTCCTCCCTGGCATCATGTTCCTGCATCGACCGGGCCGAGAGGTACGCTTCCAGCCCAATGATGGGTTTAATGCCGGCATCCCTGGCGGTGTGGTAGAACTCGATCACGCCGAACATGGTGCCATGGTCGGTGATGGCCATGGCCGGCATGTTCATTTCCTTGCCGCGCTTGACCAGCTTCTTGATGTTCGAGAATCCATCCAACAGGGAGTATTCGGTGTGAACGTGGAGGTGGGCGAAAGACATGGGTACCGGTAGGAAGTCTGATAGTCTATTAGTCTAATAGTCCAATAGTTTTATGGTTTGGTTAGTTCGATAGTTAGACGCTCTGGTAGTTCAGGATTATGCCGGTTGGAAGGGTAAGCCATACAAAAACATCAGTTTTAATTTCAGAGGTTCCCACAGGATTATAGCACGCCTGTTTGGCTTAAAAAATTTAGAGAGAAGAGAGGCGAGAACAAAGAACAGACATTAGAGTATGAAGATATTAAGACGCGGGGTTCCCCTCATGGAGAATAAAGGTATTAAAGTCACATATTTATATTTTTCCGCGGAACGAATAGGTAGCGCGAGCAATCCGGAAGAGGCCGCAGGTTATGGCCAAGGAATGATGATTGGATATCTTGCCGGATGCCAAGGTATCCCCTTTTGGGGACGAGATTCGTTCCGCGTATCGAAAAAGAAACGAATAAGAGGGTGGAAGGTAAAAACATAAAAAGGAAAACAGGTGAAGAAATGAGCAATGATTCGCGCACACAACAAACCTAGCACATTAGTTCTAATACGTCAAGGGATTCCCGGGTTTATAATAGGGGCAGAAAATACTTCAGGAGGAACCCCATGCTGCGCGTCTACAATACCCTCACCCGCAAGATAGAAGATTTCCAGACCCTGGAGCCAAACGTGGTCAAGATGTACGTCTGCGGCGTAACGGTCTATTCCGACGCGCACATCGGGCATGCCATGTCGGCGATCGTCTTTGACGTGGTGCGGCGCTACCTGGAATATCGCGGTTACCAGGTGCGCTACGTGATGAACTTCACCGACGTGGACGACAAGATCATCAACCGCGCCAAAATAAAGGGCGTGGACCCGCAGGAGCTGGCCGAAACCTATATCCAGGCCTACCAGAAGAACCTTGAAGACCTGAATGTCCTGCCTGCCAGTGCCAACCCGCGTGCCACCCAGACGATGGACGAGATTCTGACAATGATCCAGGGCCTGATCGACAAAGGCTTCGCCTACCCGGCCAAAAACGGGGACGTCTATTTCCGCGTCACCAGGGATCCGGAGTACGGCAAGCTTTCCGGACGCAGGATAGAAGATATGCAGGCCGGGGCGCGCATCGAGATCGAGGCGGAAAAAGAGCACCCGATGGACTTCGCCATCTGGAAGGCTGCCAAACCCGGCGAACCTGCCTGGGACAGCCCCTGGGGCCAGGGCCGCCCCGGCTGGCACATCGAGTGCTCGGCGATGAACCTGGCCATCCTGGGCGAACAGATCGACATCCATGGCGGCGGCAACGACCTGGTCTTCCCACACCATGAGAACGAGATCGCCCAGAGCGAATCCTTCACCGGCAAGCAGTTCGCACGTTACTGGATGCATAACGGCATGCTGCAATTGCAGGGCGAGAAGATGTCCAAAAGCCTCGGCAACCTGGTAACAATCGACGATTTCCTTACACGGCACCCTGCAGATGCCTTGCGCATGATGGTGCTGAACGCATCCTACCGCGCTCCCCTCTCTTATTCGGACGATATCATGGACGGCGCCGAACGCGGCCTGGACCGTTTGCGTTCCGCCCTGAAACCAGCTCCCGCCAGCGCCGCGGGTGCTTCCGAGGCAGCCCGCGCCGCGCTGGACAAACAGACCGAGACGACCCAGCAGACCTTTGTGGAAGAGATGGACGATGACTTCAACTCCTGCGGCGCTCTGGCAGCGCTCTTCGAACTGGTGCGGTCAATCAACACCGCCCGGGATGCCGGCGCCACGGACGCCCAGCTCAAGCCCGCCCAGGACACCCTGCGCACGCTGACGGGCGTGCTTGGCCTGCGCCTGGACGAACAGAAAGCCTCCGGCGGCGATGCCGACTCGTTCATCGCCCTCTTGGTGGAGGTGCGCAACGAGGCCCGCAAGCAGAAGATTTGGGCCCTGTCGGACTTGATCCGCGACCGGCTAAAGGAGCTGGGGGTGGCAATCGAGGACGGCAAGGATGGGACGAGCTGGAGATGGGGATGATGGAAACCCAGCGCGTTGACAGCCCCTCTTCCTGACGGTACAATCAAGACAACAATTATCTTTTCACATTTGATAAGGAGGATGGTAATGATCAAAGAATTCAAAGCGTTCATTATGCGTGGCAATGTCATGGACTTGGCGGTCGCCGTTATCATTGGCGGCGCCTTTGGAAAGATTATCTCTTCCCTGGTCAGCGACATCATCATGCCATTGATCGGCCTGATCCTCGGCGGGATCGATTTTTCAGGCCTGGCTTTTACCGTTGGGAACGCCAAGATCACTTATGGCAATTTCATTAATGCCTTGATCGATTTCCTGATCATCGCCCTGGTGATCTTTCTGATGATCAAGGCTCTTGACAAACTCATGAAAAAGCCCGCTCCGGTCATTGCCGAACCTGTCACCAAGGAATGCCCGCACTGCTTCACCACCATTCCAATCAAAGCCACCCGCTGCCCGAACTGCACGTCGGAATTGGGATAACGTTAATCGTTATTCGGGATTCGTAATTGGGAAACCAAAACTGCGAATCACGGATAACGAATTTAGCTCCGCATGGATTTCCTCGACAAACTCAACCCCCAACAGCGCCAGGCTGTGACGGCTGGCGCTGGACCCGTCTTGGTACTGGCCGGACCCGGCTCCGGCAAGACGCGCGTCCTGACCCAGCGCGTGGCGTATTTGATCGCCCACGAAGGCGTACGTCCCTACCAGATGCTGGCGGTCACCTTTACCAACAAGGCCGCACGCGAAATGGGCAACCGTGTCCGTGACATGCTGGGCGAACTGGCCTCCGACGGTCTCTGGCTGGGGACATTCCACTCCATCTGTGCCCGGCTGCTGCGGCGCGAAGCCGAAAACCTGCCCTTCGATTCAAGTTTTGTCATTTATGATGACGATGACCAGCAGCGCGTGGTCAAGGGTGCCATCCGCGACCTGAACCTGGACGATAAGACCTACCGCCCGCAGTCGGTCCACGGGGCGATCTCGCGCGCCAAGAACGACCTGATCTTTCCGGAAGATTATCCCGTCCAGACCTATCGTGACGAGGTGGTCAAACGGGTCTACAAACGCTACCAAGAATTGTTGAAACAAAACAACGCCGTGGATTTCGATGACCTGCTGCTGTGGACTGCGCACCTGCTCTCGGAATTCCCGGCCGTGCGGGAGAAGTACGCCAGGCGTTTCCGGCATGTGCTGGTGGATGAGTTCCAGGACACCAATTTTGCGCAGTATACCTTGTTGAAGCACCTGGCATCCGTGCATGGCAATATTTTCTGTGTCGGGGATCCGGATCAATCAATTTACCGCTGGCGTGGCGCAGACTATCGCAATGTTCAGCGCTTCGAGCAGGATTTCCCGGAGGCGCAGGTCATCCTGCTGGAACAGAACTACCGTTCCAGGCAGACCATCCTGAACGCCGCCATGGCAGTCATCGACCGCAACCCGCACCGCCGGCGCAAGAACCTGTTCAGCGAACGCGGGGCGGGTGACAAAGTCACTTACTATGAGGCTGTCGATGATTACAGCGAGGCAGCCTTCGTGGTGGATACCATCGCCAGCCTGGTCGCCGGCAAGCGGGCCGAGCCGGGCGACTGCGCCGTGATGTACCGCACCAACGCCCAGTCCCGCCTGCTGGAAGAAGCTTTCCTGCAAGCGCGCCTGCCCTACCGGCTGGTGGGTGCGCAGCGCTTCTACGGGCGGCGTGAAGTCAAGGATATGATCGCCTACCTGCGGCTGGTGCACAATCCTGCCGATGAAATTTCGCTTGACCGGGTGATCAACCTGCCGCCGCGCGGCATCGGCGAAAAGACCGTCCTGGCCTTGCATAGTTCAGCGCATGGGGCAAGCACTTCCCCCTCGGCGGTGTTGATGGACCTGGCACGCGGGGATGCCTCGCCCTTCTGGCCGCAGTTCAGCGGCCGGGCGGGGATTCTGCTGGCTGATTTCGGTGCTCTGCTGGCCAACTGGCGGGCTGAGGCGCCTCGTTTCACTGTCACCGAGCTGTTCGACCGTATCGCCAGGGATATCAATTACAAAGCGTACATCGACGATGGCACCGAAGAAGGCGCTGAGCGCTGGGAAAACGTCCAGGAGCTGCGCCGGCTGACAACGGAGTACGAGAACCGCACTCTGACCGACTTCCTTGAAACAGTGGCGCTCATCTCGGACCAGGACACCCTGTCGGAAGGCAAGAACGCCCCTACTTTGCTGACCCTGCACGCCGCCAAGGGCCTCGAGTTCGGCGCGGTCTTCATCATTGGCCTGGACGACGGCATCCTGCCGCACAGCCGGTCCTTTGACGACCCGGAAGCGATGGAAGAGGAACGCCGCCTGTTTTACGTGGGCATTACGCGTGCCGAAGACCTGCTCTACCTGCTGCGGGCGCTGCGGCGCGGCGGGCGCGGTTACAGCGAGGAAACCATCCCCTCGCGCTACCTGGACGACATCCCGGCTGAGCTGCTGGCTGGCAGGAGCCGGAATGGAGGTTCCTTCGGCTCAACCAGGCGGGCCTCCACCCCGGCGTGGCTGCGGGCTGAGCCGGCGCCTGCGCGCGAGCCCGAGGCAAAGTTCCGGGCCGGGATGCGGGTAAAGCACCCAAGCTGGGGCGAAGGCATGGTCCTGAACAGCCGGTTGCAGGATGATGATGAGACTGTGGATGTGGTTTTTGAATCAGTCGGGATTAAACGGCTGGCGGCCAGCCTGGCAAACCTGACCATACTCAAATAAGAACCTTAATATCGAGGGAACCAAGACAACCTGGGTTTCGGAATTTAATAGGAACCATTTTCCCGCACGTGTTTTTCAGGAGACACCCATGTTCGGAAAATTACCCACGACACCAGAGGCTTTGATTGCCTGGACCTGGCCTGAAATCAAGGCTTATTACCAGGAGCTCGAATCCCGCGCGATCAATGCCGATAATGTGGAAGCCTGGCTGGCAGATTGGTCAAGCGTCGGCGAACGCATCGAAGAATTGTACGCGCGCCTGGCAGTGGCAACATCGATGAACACTGCTGATAAGGAAGCTGACGAGCGGATGAACACATTCCTCGATGACATCTTCAACAACGTCATGGAGGCCGAACAGAAGCTCAAGGAGAAACTGCTCGCCAGTAAGCTCGGACCAAAAGGGTTTGAAATCCCGCTGCGCAACATGCGCGCTGAAGCCGACCTTTTCCGTACTGCCAACCTGCCGCTGCTGGCCGAACAGCAGAAGCTCGCCATCCGCTACGATAAGATCTACGGTGCGCAGACCGTCCATTGGGAAAATCAGGAAGTGACCCTGACCCGCCTGGCTATGAATTTCCACCAGCCCGACCGGGAACGCAGGGAAAAGGCCTGGAAGCTGAAGGCGGCACGTCAACTGGCGGATGTGGAGGCCATCAACGAACTATGGGTAAAATTCATGGATGTGCGCGCCAGGATTGCACAAAATGCCGGCAAGCCCTCCTACCGTGAATATACCTGGCAGCAAAAACTGCGCTTTGATTACACGCCCGCTGACTGCAAATCCTTTGCAACAGCCATCGAGCAGGTAGTCGTCCCGGCGGCGACGCGCATCTATGAAAAACGAAAGCAGGCCCTTGGCCTTAAAACGCTGCGCCCCTGGGACCTGGTGGATGGGTGGTTCAACCGACCCGCACCGGCTGCGGGCGCACCCTCGCTTAAGCCGTTCTCCTCCATTGATGAACTGAAGCAGGGTGTCTCCAACATATTTCACAAGCTGGATCCGGTGCTGGGCGGCTATTTCGATACCCTGCTTGCCGAGGGTCTCACCGACCTGGGCAACCGCAAGAACAAGGCGCCCGGTGCGTATTGCACTTCCTATACGTCCATCCGTAAACCATTTATCTTTGTCAACGCAGTTGGCATCCATGCCGATGTGATGTCGACGCTGCACGAATCCGGCCACGCTTTTCACATCTTCGAGACCGCCGGCATCCCCTACCTGCAACAACTGGTTGTGCCGATGGAGTTTTCGGAAGTGGCCTCGATGGGCATGGAACTGCTGGCTTCACCCTACATGACCAGGCAGAACGGCGGTTTCTATTCAGAATCCGAGGCTGCCTACGCCCGCATCGGACATCTTGAAGGTATGATCCTTTTCTGGCCCTTCATGGCGGTGGTGGACTTGTTCCAGCAATGGGCCTATGAGAATCCCGCGGCGGGTGCAGACCCGACAGCCTGCAATGCCAAATGGGGTGAATTATGGGATCGTTTCCTGCCCGGCGTGGATTGGAGCGGTCTCGAAGAGATCAAGGTGACCGGCTGGCACCGCAAACTCCACATCCACACCGCACCTTTTTACTACGTGGAGTACGGACTGGCGCAGCTGGGTGCAGTCCAGGTATTCGGAAATGCCCTGAAGGATCAGGCCGGGGCAGTGGCTGCCTACCGCAAGGCGCTTTCCCTGGGCGGGATGGCAACCCTGCCTCAACTGTTTGCGAGCGCTGGCGGCAGGTTTGCTCTTGACTCTGCCAACCTTCAAACCGCTGTGGACTTGATGGAAAAGGTTGTCGGCGGATTGGAAGAAATAAATTAGCTGCAAAAAGGCTGTAAAATAGAACCATGGCTACCAATCTAAAAATTGTCATACCAACTGCAGGATGGGCCACACGGGTGCGCCCACAGACCTGGTCCAAGCCCAAACCGCTGGTCGGCGTGGCAGGCCGGACCAGCCTCGACCATTTGCTGGATACCTTCCGCAGCGTGCCATCGCTTGAGACAGCTGAGTACGTTATCATCCTGGGTCCCTACCTGGGCGAGACACAGATCCCCCCTTACATGCTGGAGCATTACCCCGGCTATAAAGTCCATTACGTGGTCCAGTCGAAGATGCGCGGCCAATCAGACGCATTATGGCAGGCCCGCGAATTTCTCAACGGTCCAATGATCATGTGCTTTTCCGACACACTGATCGAGACCGATTTCTCCTGCCTGTCAAACGAAAAAGCCGATGGCGTGGCCTGGGTCAAAACCGTCCCGGACCCGCGCCGGTTTGGTGTGGTCGAGCTGGATAAGGATGGCTGGATAAGCCGGCTGATTGAAAAACCAACCAGCCTGGATAATAACCAGGTGGTGGTGGGTTGCTATTACTTTCATGAAGGCGGCGCACTTGTCTCAGCCATTGAAGAGCAGATAAAACAAAACAAGTCCTTGAAAGGCGAGTACTTCCTCACAGATGCCATCAACATCATGGTGGAGCGCGGCTATAAAATGCGTACGCAGGCCATTGACGTATGGCTGGATATGGGCACAATTGAGGCGATCCTGGAGACCAACCGTTACCTGCTGGCACACGGGCGTGATAACACAGGCAGCGTTAGCAGTAAAAATGTAAAAATAGTGCCACCCGTGTTCATCCACGATAGCGCGGTAATCAAAAATTCCACGATCGGCCCCAATGCCTCCATCGGCGCGGATTGCTCCATCACCGATAGCCGGGTGGAAGACAGCATCCTGGAGGCCGGCGCGGTGGTGAAGACGGCAGCCTTGCAGGGCTCATTTATCGGCCGGCAGGCCTTGGTCCAGGGACGCTCCGCCAAGGCCACACCCCTGGTGTTGAATATCGGCGATAACAGTTCTGTCGTATTCAGGTAATGTCATCATGGGTGAACTTGTTGAATGCCATTCCGGGTTCACTTATGCAGACAGGCCGGTCGCCCTGACCTGGGAAGGCCAGCGCCTGGAAATCGTCGAGATCCTGGCCGGATGGCGCACGCCGGAAAAGAGACTTTTCCGGGTTCGCACCACCAACGGCAGGGAATTCGAACTGGCATACAGTCAGGCCGCGGATGAGTGGCAAATAAAAAGCTTTTAGGAGGTTGGATGCAGGAAATTTCTGATCAGCGCTATCTATCGAAACGTGTGGCCGGGCTGAAACCTTCCGGGATCCGGAAATTTTTCGATATTGCCGCCACGATGAAAGACGTCATCTCATTGGGTATCGGCGAGCCAGACTTCACCACCCCCAGGCCCATCCTGGAGGCGGGCATGCGTTCCCTGCGGGCCGGAGAAACACATTACACCTCCAATGCCGGTAAGCTGGAACTGCGCAAGGCTGTCGCCAACCATCTTGAGTGCCTGTACAAGGTGCAGTACGACCCTGAACAGGAAATCCTCATCACGGTGGGGGTATCGGAAGCGCTATACCTGGTGATGAATGCCGTGCTGGACCCGGGCGACGAGGTAATCATCCCGACGCCCTGCTTCGTCTCCTACCAGGCCGAGGTGATCCTGGCGGGCGGCGTGCCGGTGGAAATCCCAAGCCGGTCGGAAGACAATTTTCAATTGGACCCGCAGCATATCCGCTCGGCAATCACCCCGCGGACGAAGGTTATTTTCATCGGTTATCCGAACAACCCGACCGGCGCAGTGGCCTCGCGCCAGGCCCTGATCGAAGTGACAAAAATTGCTGAAGAACACAACCTGCTCATTATCTCGGATGAGATCTATGACCGCCTGGTCTATCAGCACCAGCACGTCTGCGTCCCGGCACTCGACGACGCCACCCGGCGCCGGACCATCCTGCTGGGTGGTTTCTCGAAAGACTATGCCATGACCGGCTGGCGCATCGGTTATGCCTGCGGTCCGAGTGATATCATCAAGGGGATGGTACGCATCCACCAATATACGATCATGTCGGCTCCCACGACCGCCCAGGATGCCGCCCTGACCGCGCTGTCAGATGGCGAGAAACACGTGCGGAGGATGCTGGCTGAATACGACCGGAGACGCCGGCTGATGGTGGGGGGCTTTAACCGGCTTGGATTGACCACCTTTGAGCCGCATGGAGCGTTCTATGCTTTCCCCAATGTGACTGCCTCTGGCATGGACGACGAAACCTTCGCCGAGACATTGCTGCGCGAAGAACATGTGGCAGTGGTACCGGGAAATGCTTTCGGTCCCGGTGGGGAAGGGTACGTCCGCTGCTGTTACGCAACCGCCTACGAACAGATCGAGGAAGCGCTGCTGCGCATGGAAAGGTTCATGAACCGGCATGGATAATCCCGCCGGGAATATACCAGGAGGATATCATGCAACCCCATTTGCTGGTCGCCCAATTACGCTTCAGCCGGAGCGAATTCGTCCGCTGTCTTAAAGGTGTTTCCGAAGAGGATGCCATCCGCCGACTGATGCCAATGAATTGCATCAGTTGGATGGTGGGGCATCTTGCCAACCAGGAGCACCGCTACTGGGTCATCTTTGCACAACAAAAAAATATCGTCCCTGACCTTTATGAATTGGTCGGTTACGGCAAGCCTGCCAGCACTCCCGCGCTAGGCGAAATGTGGGCAGCCTGGCAGAAAGTGACTGCCGCTGCTGATGAGTACCTGGATACTCTGACGCCTGAGATCATGCAGGGCTTTCTGCTGCGGGACGGAAAACCGGTTGACGAAAATATCGGCACCTTGTTGATGCGGAATATCTACCACTACTGGTACCACACCGGCGAGGCATCGGCCGTCCGACAGATGTTGGGGCACACCAATCTCCCTGAGTTTGTGGGCGATATCAACACGGCCGCCTACCGGCCGGAAGAAAGATAAGGAGAGCCAACACTTCGCAATGCTCGCAAGATTAAAGGGCTTTCTCCAGAACCGAAGCCATCCGCCATACGTTTGGCTATTATTTCCTTTTCATCTGCCTGGGACTTGGCTCGGCCGTCATTGGGCCAACCCTGCCAGCACTGGCAGACCAGACAGGCTCGCGTCTGGGGCAAATGGGACTGCTGTTTCTGGCAGGCGCCATCGGCTATACCCTGGGAACCATGATCGGCGGGCGGGTCTTCGACCGGGTACGGGGTCATCCGGTGTTGGGGATCGCCCAACTGGTTGCGGCGGTGCTCATTTTCTGCATACCGCTGGCGCCCAGGTTGTGGTTGTTGCTGGCAATATTGGCCTGCAAGGGTTTCGCCGAGGGCTTCGTAAACACGGGGGCGAACACCCTGCTGGTCTGGACGCATGGTGACAAAGTCGGTCCGTTCATGAACGGGCTGCATTTCTTCTTTGGCTTGGGGGCTTTTCTGTCCCCGTTCCTGGTCGCGCTGGTGGTGAACACGGAAGGCGGCTACCGTTGGGCTTTCTGGGCGCTGTCAGCCTTTGCTGCGCTGGTCGGCCTGCGCATGCTGACCATGGCAGGAAGTCCCCGGCCAACCCAGACGCATGACATGAAGACAGCCCAGAAAGCACATGGCCCTGTTCCGTATGCCCTGGTCATCTCGGCCATGCTGTTTCTGTTCTTCTATGTGGGCGCAGAAATCACCTTTGGCGGCTGGGTCTACACGTATGCCATCTCACTCAAGCTGGCCAGCGCGGCCGGGGCGGCCTACCTGACCTCGGCATTCTGGCTGGCGTTCACCGTGGGGCGGCTGATCTCCATCCCGGCCGCCACCCGTTTCAAGCCGAAGCAGGTGATCCTGACAGCCTTGTTCAGCTGCATGTCCATCCTGGTACTTGGAATCCTCTTTTGGGGTTCCAGCGCGGCCCTTTGGTTGATGGCAATCGGGCTGGGCTTCTGCCTGGCACCCATCTGGCCGACCGGATTCACCCTGGCCGGGCAGTCCATCAACCTGACTGGCAGGGTCGCCGGGATCATCCTGCTGGGAGATAGCTTCGGCGGCATGGTCCTGCCAACCCTGGTGGGCAAAGTCATCGAGGGCAGCGGGCCAAGATTCATGGTTTATATGGTTTTCGGCAGCCTGGTATTAACTCTACTGGCTTTCACGGCTATGCTGCGCCTGCGCCCGGTTAAGAAGCCGGCAATTCCATAGAAAGTTTCGCAAGGAGAATAAATGTCCGACTGGTTGGAGAAGGCTGTATTCTACGAGATTTATCCTCAATCGTTCTTTGACTCAAACGGCGATGGCATTGGAGACCTTCCGGGTATCCTGCAAAAACTGGAATACCTCCAGTACCTGGGCATCAACGCCATGTGGCTCAACCCGTGCTTTGCGTCGCCGTTCCAGGATGCCGGGTACGATGTGAGCGACTTCTACCAGGTGGCCACGCGCTATGGGACAAACGATGACCTGCGCACGCTCTTCGCTGAGGCGCGCCGGCTCGGCATGCGTGTCATGCTGGATCTGGTACCCGGCCACACTTCGACGGAATGTGCCTGGTTCAAAGAATCCTGCAAAGCTGAGCGCAATGCGTATACTGATTATTATATTTGGACGAACAGCGTCTGGACCTGGAATGCCCCTGGCGTCCAGATGGTCATCGGGTATGCCGAACGGGATGGCAACTACATCACGAATTTCTTCCACTTCCAGCCTGCCCTGAATTACGGCTTCGCCAAACCTGACCCGGATCATCCCTGGCAGCAACCGGTGGATGCCCCCGGGCCGCGGGCCGTACGCCAGGAATTGAAGAACATCATGAAGTTCTGGCTTGACATGGGCGCGAGCGGCTTCCGGGTGGACATGGCCGGATCACTGGTCAAGAACGACCCGGGCAACCTGGAAACGGCGCGGCTCTGGTCTGAGATGCGCACCTGGCTGGACAGCGCCTATCCCGAAGCGCGTCTCGTTTCCGAGTGGTCGAATCCGACCGTGGCGATCCCGGCCGGTTTCCACATGGACTTCCTGCTGCCTTTTGCCAGCCAGGCCTATCAAGCCCTGTTCGCAATGAAGAACATCCCTGCTTCTTCCCAGGCAGCTTCCGGCTCCTGTTTCTTTGATCCAAACCAGCCGGGTGACATCCATGCATTCCTGGATGATTACCTGCCGCTCTACCAGGCCACGCGCGGCAAGGGTTTCATGGTCATTCCAAGCGGCAACCATGATACCACGCCGCGCCTGGGCAACGGGCGCAGCCCGCGCGACCTGGAACTGGCCTACCTGTTGCTGATGAGCATGCCGGGAGTGCCTTTCATTCACTATGGTGATGAGATCGGCATGCGCTCCCCGGAGGGCCTGAAATCAAAAGAAGGCGGTTATGGGCGCACCGGGGCGCGCACACCCATGCAATGGGACACCACCAACAACGCCGGTTTTTCCAGCGCACCCCGGGACCAGCTCTACCTGCCGGTTGAAGACAGCCCGGAATGGCGAAATGTAGCCGCACAACGTGCCGATGGCGATTCCTTGGTGAACCATATCCGCCGGCTGATCGCCCTGCGCCTGGCCCACCCGGCCCTGTGCGCCAGCGGCGCGTTCGAGCCGGTATATGCAGAGGCGGGCAAGCTCCTGTTCGTTTACCTGAGGCAGTCGGGGGATGAAAAAATCCTGGTGGCGATCAATCCGGGCAACCAGCCTTGCGAGGTTGTACTGGACGGTTCATTGTCCGCACAACTGCCTGAAACGCTGTATGGCGAGCCGGATGTCTTCCAGCGCGATGGCTCCGGTTGGCGACTGCGCCTGCCCGGAGTGTCGGGAGGCGTGTACCAGGTGCAGGGATAAGTAGTAAACTTTTACCATGCTCTCCATCGCGATTCTTGCCGGCGGCAAATCCAGGCGCATGGGACAGGATAAGGCACTGATGCCTTTTCTCGGTCGTCCGTTGATCGCGCGGGTTGTTGAGCGCATGCGGCCTCTGTCGGATGACATGTTCGTCATGACAACCCGGCCAGCGGATTATGCCTTCCTCGACATTCCAATCCATTCAGACCTGATCAGCCCTGGCCAGGGATCCCTGGTCGGCCTCTACAATTCGCTGCTGACAGCTGTGAATCCATTCGTTGCCATTGTGGGCTGCGATATGCCTTTTGCGAACCCGGCTCTGTTCGCGTACGAACGTGAGGTGATGAACAGCGGTGGCGCGGACGTGGTGATCCCGTCCACATCGGTCGGCCTGGAGCCTTTGCACGCGGTATATCGCCGCGCAACCTGTCTACCGGTTCTCCAGGCGGCGTTGGAAACGGGGGAAAGGAAGATCATTGCCTGGTTCCCTCAAGTAAAGGTGCATACTCCTTCCCGATGAGGTGACGGCACGATATGATCGCCACCAGCTTACATTCTGGAACCTCAACACGCCGGAAGAATACCGGCAGGCAGAGGCACGCGCCAGGTTGGAAGAAGGCCTTTAGGGAATACGGTACAGTATAACTTTACAGAAACAACACTAACCCTGCCAGGGATAACACTCCCGCGGGTATCAACCAGCGGTCCAGGCGGCCAACCTTGATCGGCGCAGCCCGGCTTTTTTCAGGAGTGAAAGCGCGCGCCTCCGCAGCCAGCACAATCTCCTCGGAATGACGGAGTGCGTTTGCCAGGATCGTGATCAGTAATAACTGAAGGCCGCGCAACCAGCGAGCGCGCAATCCACCGCGCATGCGCAGGCTGTGCCAGGCATCCGTGGAGGACTGGCGCAGGTTTGGCAGCAGGTTGGTGGCTACGCCGATGGAAAACCCCAGGCCGCGCAGTCCCATTCGCTCCAGGAGCCCGGCCACCTCGGTAATATCCACTGTTGCAGTCAGGCTATCCGCTGCCACCAGGATTAACGCTGCACACAGGATCATCTGCAAGCCGGAAAGCAGATTGGCAGTGGAGAGGGCCACTCCCAGGAAGCGCGTATCCGCCTGTCCTCCACCAAAGAACAAATTCAGCAGGAACAACAAGGCAAGCAGGATAATCCACCTGGGTTGAAACATCCTTCCCAGCGAATGGGGATGAAGCAGACCAAGCACAACCAGGCCGATCCCGGCTGGAATGAAAGTGCCTGTCAGAGGCGTCAGAACCACCAGGGCAACAGCCCAAAAGAAAATGACCAGGTGGCCAAGGCTGCCGAGGAGTTGCGCTGAGGGACTGCGCGGCAAGAGAGACCGTCATGGCAGGGCGACGATCTCCGCCAACTGCCGGGCGTTGAGTTTCCCCTCCTGACCAGGGAGAACCATCCGGAAAGGGAGCTCGTCGTCTGCCAGCGGCCCATCCACGCGGGCATAGGCGACAAGGGTATCCGGGAGGTTGAACAAGGCCGGATCGTAGTTGGCAGTGAACCCATCAATCCCAACCGCCTTGACTGCCGACAACTTTGCCGGATCAATGCCCGCATCGGAAAGCAAAGTGGTCAGGGGGACACCAATATAAGTGACGCCCTTGAAGGCTACCTGGGTATTCCCGAGGGCCTTCAGGTCGGCAAGTGTATAGGATTTGTGGGTATCGCCGAAGGTAACCTTCAAGGTGCTGCCGGAGGCGACCGTGGCCTGCGGGGCACAAGCACTGACCATCACGGCCAGAACCAGTAGGGTGAATAAAATACGTTTCATAGGGCTCCTTTTCTTTCGCAGAATAATGAGTTTATGATTTAACCACCGGGGTGAAGCGCTTCCCCAGGCGGGCGACCAGCAGTATGCCCACCTGCCATGCCAGCCAACCGGCAACCGCCCCCACGACCAGGTAGAGCAGGGCCATCCCAATGGCAATCCAGACGGCGGCGCTGCCATCCAGGTGGAAAATACGGCTTCCCAGGTCGATCAGATCCAACCAGACGACCAGCAGGCTGCGCCCAAAAAGCAGCAAGCCGGTCACGAAGGGCTGGATCAACGTCCACAAGGCTCCCCCGGCGCCAGCCAGCATGAACGCCCCCCGGGAAGGATTGGGGAATGCATCCAGCACGATCTCTGCAATCAGCGCCTCGGTCAGGATGGCGATCATCGGTCCAATGATAATGTTCCCAATACTGAATAATTTAAGCACCGTGGCGATCACGCCGATGAAGAAAGTTGAGCCACGGCGGGGGACAAACAATCTGCCCACCATGGCGACCGCCAGGCCGACGGCGGTAAGCGTAAGGCCAGTCAACGGGATCTTGATGGCGTGCAGGACAGAGCCCAGGCTTATTTCGACCGCCCCCCACAGGGCACCAAAGACGGCCAATGTCACCAGTTCACGGGTAGAAAATTTCATGATCAGTCCTTTCTTCCATGCAAGGTTTTCGGGCAACCAGTTGGGCGATCCGGTTGGAGGCAAGCATGGCGCCGCGTCGAACCCTGCGGCTTTCCGCCCAGTACAGGATCTCCCAGTCCTTAAAAACAGAGTAGAGCTCTCCGGGTTCCAGGTAATGGGTCGAATTGCGCCGCTTATGCGCTTCTTGAACAAAGGTCTCAAAGAACAGCCAACCGCCTGGTTTGAGAGCCTGGCGATAGCTTTCAAACAACGGACGGGACAGATAATAGAAGTTCAGGATGACATCAAAACCAGAGGGCGGCAGCCAGGGATCGTCCAGGTCCATGACCACCAGCGCAAGCGGCAGGGACAGTTCCCGGGCGCGTTGCTGTCCCAATCGCAGCCCGGCTTCTGAGATATCCATGGCGATCACGCGCAAACCCCGCCCGGCCAGGAATAATCCAGATACGGCCGCACCGGCAGCCATATCGAGCGCCAGGCCTCCTCGAGGCAGTTGATCGGCGTAGGTGCGCAACAAGTGATGAGGCTGGCGCCTGAGGAAATGGCGCTTGCCAGCCAGGTAACGGGCATCCCAAAGCTGCGCATCAGGGTGTGGCATGGTTGACCTGTGTGTGCGTGGCAGCGGGCATGTTCTTCTGCGCGCCCAGATTGTTTTGACCGTCCAGCACGACATGACCGGCATCCATCAGGATCACCCGCCGGGCGTAGCGGTACACCAACTTGTAGTCATGCGTGATCAGTAAAATGGCAGTGTCCTGGCGGTTGAGGCTGAGGACAAACTCCATCAGCTGCTGCAGATGACCCCAGTCCTGGCCGAGAGTGGGTTCATCCAGAATGACCAGCCGGGGCCGCAGCGACAGGCAGGAGGCCAGCGCAGTACGCTGCTGCTGGCCGACCGATAACGAAAGGGGTTTGCGTGAGCGCAGATTGGCCAGGTCAGCATTTTCCAGGACCTGCGTTTCCCAGGCCGGGTCATGGCAGCGCAGGTTGCGCGGGCCGAAGGCAACTTCCTCCTCCACCGAGTCCGTGAACAACTGGTCAGCCGGATTCTGAAACAACAGGCTGATATCCAGCCCGGGCCGGGGCCGGGACCCACCCTGGAAGCGCACCTTGCCGCGCAGGGGCTTGAGCAACCCGGCGATGGCCAGCGCCAGTGTCGATTTCCCGGCACCGTTATCCCCCACCAGGGCAATAAACTCTCCAGGATAAATATCCAGGCTCACATTTTCCAGCACTGCCTGGCCGCGATAACCGGCAGACACCTGGCGCACTTCCAATAACGGCTGGACATCTTCAGGATGTTTCCCATTCGGGGAAAGCAGGTCTTCCCAGGGGGTCAGCGATTCTTCCGTGGGGCGGCGCAAGCCATAGCGCTGCAAGAGCTGGTGATCTCCAAGAACCTGGTCAAATTCCCCGGATGCGACCACGCGTCCCTGATCCAGGATCAAAACCCGGTCCGCCAGGTTGCGGACCTCTGCCAGGCGGTGCTCCATCATGACAATGGTCAAGCCGAAATTTCGGCGCAATTCTTCCAATGCCGCCACCACGCTGCGCGTCCCCGGAACATCCAGGGAGGCAGTGGGTTCATCCAGCACCAGCACCGATGGCCGCATTGCCAGGGCCGAGGCGATCGCCAGGCGCTGCTTCTGCCCGCCCTGAGAGGTCGGATGGCTTGCGATCAGCCAGTTCCGTCAGGCCAAGTGCTTCCATGGCCCACCGCACGCGCGCCTGGATCTCATCCGGCGGCAAATCCAGGTTCTGCGGGCCAAAAGCTACTTCGTCTGCGACGCGCAGGTGGAATAAATGGGTGCTCGGATCCTGGAAGACCGTTCCCACGCTGGCGCTGATCTCCGCGGGCGTATGCGCACTGACATCCAGGCCAGCCACCTGGACCGTGCCAGACATTTCAGCCGGGATCACGTTCGGGATCAGGCCGGTCAGCACGCGCGCCAGCGTGCTCTTGCCGCAACCGGAAGAGCCGGTCACCACCAGGCATTCCCCGGCTTGCAGGTCGAACGAAACATCCTGCAAGACCGCCTGTTCTGCATAACGCACGGTCAGGTCGCGAACGCGGATCATGCCGGAACCTCAGATCGTTCGCCGGAAGACATGTGCAGAACCTCAGCCCAGGGCCAAAGCGCCAGGCCGGCTTCCAGCAGGGATTCCCGCACGACTACGCAGGCCAGTTGATATTCACGGCTGGCCAGCAGCCCGAAGGCGCTGAACAGGCCAATACCACGGTTGAACTCAAGCGGGCCAAGCTCATCCAGGATGAACAGCTGACCGGTCACCGATCCCTTCAGGATGGTGTTCCCCCAATCCAGGTTTTCCCCATTAAAATGCCAGTCGATCGTATTTTGACCCTGATCCGATTCCCCCCGGCGGACAGCCAAAGTTCGTCTTTCACCAGAAAGCAAATCGAGCAAGTCAATGCCAACTTTAGCCCCGGCCTGAAAAACCGCTGGAGAAATCAAACCACACACATGGATACCCAGGATGTTGGCTTGTTCAACCAACATCTGGCACCAGCGCGTCTTGCCCGACCCGCTTGGGCCGGTCACGATGATCAATCGACCAGGTTCATTTCCAGACATAAAACTCGCCAGGAGAGAATCTGGCGAGTCAAATACCACTTGCACAGGAAATTCTCCTTTCCAATTCCATCCCATGACGGGATTTCGGGAGGCCGCTGCGTTTCCACTGCGGCCCTGGTCCTCACTGGGAGAGGACTGCCTGCCTGACCATGGCACAGGGCTTTAGGCCAGGCAGATCGGAGGGTTGTTATTGTATGAAAATCTTTTCTCTTATGTCAATGACTGATACCAATCTCTACTGAAGGACCGTTTACTTTGGTTCGATGGTCTTATTCTCTTCCTTTGGTTCGTCTTTTTTCTCTCCCTGCAGGCCATCCCGGAAGGACTTGATTCCTTTGCCCAACTCGCCGGCAATTTTTCCAATCCGGCCAACGCCAAAGAGCAGGATGACGATCACCAGGATGATCAACAGTTCAGGAACACCAAATTTGGTAAACATATTTCATCTCCATTTCAAAAGATTATTGTTCATTTGTTTATGGTTCATTAAGTTTTGCTAATTCTTTCCGGGCACCCTCTCGGCGGCTGAGCAGGGCCAGGTAACCCAGGCCAATGCTTAGAAAGTAGAGCACGATCATTGGACCCATTACCAGGGCCATATTGACCGGGTCGGTGGTGGGGGTGATGGCCGCCGCCAGTATGGCAGCTACCACGACCGCGATCCGCCATTGCTTGAGCAACACATTCGGCTGGACGATCCCCATCAGGGTCAGAACATAAATAACCAGTGGAAATTCAAAGGTCACGCCGATCCAGAACAGGATCCCGGTCACAAAACCGATATAGCTGGAAGGGCGTGGAATGACCGTAATGCCCATGAAACTGAGCAGGAATTTGAGCGCCGGTGGCAGCAGGACAAGATAAGCAAAGACCATCCCGCCGACAAAGAAGATGAGCACCAGGGGAATACTGACCAGGCCCAGGCGGCGGGCACGCGGTTTCAACCCCGGGGCGGCAAACAGCCATAACTCGAAGGCGATATAAGGGGATGCAAGCGCCACCCCGCCCAGGAGCGCAACTTTCATAAATACGCCAATCGACTCGGTTACATCAATGGCCTTGAGCGCTGAAATGCCTCCAATGGGCCTGGAAAGCAGTTCCACCCCCTGGGGAGTAAATATGATCACGATACCGACACAAATGATCAATCCGATCAGCATGCGGAGAAGGTGTTTGCGCAAGGCGTTGATGTGTTCGATCAGGCCGGAAGGTTGTTGGACGGTATCCACCAGAACGTCGGTGAGTGGCCGCTCATCCGGTTCAACATTCAGGAACTGGTTCATTTTCCGGATTCCCCTGACCGGCAGCATGATCAGCCACCACAGGCCGCGGAAAGGGGCGGTTACTACCCGGCAAAGGGTATGAAAGAATTTTCGCATGATACCTACGCTGAAGGTTTCTCGTCCAGGGATTCAACCGGGTCAGGCTGCCCGGCTTGGGCTGGATCTGATTTTTTAGGGGGCTCCGGGCCGGGAATGATCACCGGAGGCGTTTCTGCGGCTGGTTTCATTCCGTCGGGCGGACGGATGGTATTATCGAACAAAGCAGAACCTTCCTTGTTCATTTTCTCCAGTTCGTCCAGGCCGGCTTCCCGCATCAATCGGTTGGGCAGGTTCTTCAGCTCCTGCGTGGTCTGGTTGATGCTCTTCCAGGTATCCGAACGTACCAACTTGTTCAGACTCTTACCAATAGTTTTACCCGTTTTTACCAGGTCCTTGGGGCCAAAAATGATAATGACCAGGATTAAGATGAATGCAATTTCCAGGGGACCGATACCTAATATTTCCATTTAAACTCACTTAAGTCCAGCAAGCTGGAGGTCTATTTCGTTCACAGATTTTACCATCTTTAGGGCGGCGTATTGAGCGACGAATAACCATATCAAACAGGTTCCCGGGGTGGCTGCAGACGGCGAAGCCGCCCACAATCATGCCAGGTCCCAAACCTGAGAATGCCATGTTACGTATATAGATTCATGCCGGTAAATCATCAAAACAGGAATATAATTTCCCAGGCAGAGGTACCTGGGGAAGAATCATTAATCGACGGAATTAATAATTTATGAAAAGGAGTTGGATTTGAAAGTAAAAGACCTCCTCGCACCTGTCAAACGCTATCAAGCCGACCGCGACGCCGGTCCCTTGCAGGCAACCTTCGATCCAAAAGAACCGGGCGTAACCCGCATCCATTTAATCCCCCTGAGAACAAGTCTCCGCAAACGCAGTCCCAGCCTCGTGCTGATCAATGGCTGGCATATGTTCCGGATCGGGTCATCCTGGGCGGATCTCTTACGCGCATTCATCAATACGCTTCATGAAAAAACAGAACCCGGCAAGCTGCTTTCCCAGGTTGAGCTGGATGGGGTACTCGATTCTGTCCTGGAAAAAATGCACGAACTATATCCCTCGGTTCCCGACGAAACACTCCTGGATGACCTGAACGAAATCGTGGCACTGTGCATTGCGGTGGCCCATGGCGCCGAGGTGCCGCCTGAAATTCAGGAGACGGTCTCCTGGCAGGAACTGGCGAAGAGTATGAAAGCCCCCCAGCGCATGGACCTGCTGGTTTCGCCAATGATCGAGGCTGGCGAATGGGCCTGCCAGCTGCACTGCAAGGGTTGTTATGCCACGCAGCAGCCTGCCATGGTGATCGATAAGTCCCTCTCAACACAAGAGTGGAAGCTCATCATTGATAAATGCCGGGAAGCCGGCATACCGCAGGTCACATTTACCGGTGGTGAACCCACCCAGCGTGAGGATCTGATCGAACTGATCGATTATGCCCAATGGCACGTAACACGCCTGAATACCAATGGCATCCATCTCACACTGGACTATGCAAAAAAGCTGTTTGATGCCAACCTGGACGCGGTGCAGGTGACACTCTATTCCCAGGATGCCGGCATACACGATGCCCTGGTCGGAAGGAAAGGAGCCTGGCCCAAAACAGTCCAGAGCATCAAGAATGCCCTGGAAGCTGGTCTGAGCGTAAGCGTCAATACCCCGCTGGTCCACATGAACTCGCAATATGGAGACACACTCCAATTTATCCATGGGCTGGGTGTGAAATATGTCTCCTGTTCCGGCTTGATCCCGGCCGGCGCGGCCCAGGGTCAGATCAAAGCCGGGGCAGCCCTTTCGAATGCCGAATTGATGGAAGTTATGCGTACCGCGCTGAAGACTGCCAAAAACCTGGACCTGGATCTCGCCTTCACCAGTCCCGGCTGGCTGACGCAGGCACAAATCCAGGAGCTGGGGCTGGCCGAACCGGTGTGCGGCGCCTGCCTGTCGAATATGGCAGTCATGCCCAACGGGGCGGTCACGGCCTGCCAGTCCTGGCTGGCTGACCCGGACGGGCTGGGAAATATGCTGACCAGACCCTGGCAGGATATCTGGAACGCCCCCAAATGCAAACAGATGCGCCGGACCTCCCAGGAGGGCTGCCCCCTTTATGAAACACTGGATAAGGAGGTGGCGCAATGACCCGCCGGAGAATCTGCGTCGTCATTTTCCTTATCACGTTGGGCTTTGTTTGGGCTCCCGTGGGAGTAACACAGGCGGCCGGTACGGATGAGATCAAGAATTACGCCATTGATATCCTTCCACAGGAAGATGCCAGCCTGATGGATACCTACGCCATTAACTGGTGCGTCATATCCAATTCCGCCGGACCGCTGACCTGGTTCACGGTAGGCATGCCCAACGAGCAATACCAGATCGTAGCTTCCAGTGGAGACGTCGCCAGGGTCAGTCCGAATAACGAAGGTTTCGATTACAAGATCAGGATTGACCTGCCGCGCGAGGTGAATGCCGGTGATTGTGTCAATACCACCGTTCAGATTCATCAATATGGGATGGCGAATCTGGATTCAGCCACCAATGAAATCAGTTATCAATTCACTCCCGGCTGGTTTAATGAAGTCCCGGTGGACCTGTTACAGATCACCTGGCATCTGCCGTCCGATGCCTCACTGGTGAAATCTTTTGACCCAAAACCGGCCACGCAAAGTGACAGCCAGGCGGTCTGGAAGACTGATTTGCAGCCAGGGGAAAAATACCCGATTTCGGTTGTTTATGATCAAGCGGCGTTCCCCAATTTCAATCCCGCACAGGCTGTTTCGACGCAAGCGCCTGGTTTGAGTCCGACAGAATTCAGTCAGTCCACGACAAGTTCAACCTCGAATGAAAATCACCAGTGCGCCGGTCTCATCAGCACCGCTCATCCTGCCTGCATTTTCGCTGTCCACCTGCATATGTGGGTGCCTGATTCTGCTCATCGTCCTGATCGTTCTCTTCTCAATATTCAGATTATTTGGCAATGCTGCCAGGAGCTACCGCGGCGGCGGATATTTGGGAGGTTATCCGCGTGGTGGAGGCTGGCTGGGCGGAGGCGGTGGAGCAGGTTTGGGAGGTGGATTTGGATCGCTTGGCGGGGGTGGTGGCAGCGTCTCCCACCGTACGGGCGGCGGCAGTGGATTATTCGGCGGACGCGGCATGAGTTGTGCGTGTGTTTCCAGCGGGTGCGCATGTGCCTGTGCGGGTGGAGGCCGGGCGGGTTGCAGCCGCAAGGGGTTCGATGTCTCAAGCTTGTTCAAGGACAGGCAGGAAAAAAAGGATCAATAATGTCAGGAGGTCGGATCCTTATTTTTGTCTGCTGTTTACTCAGCATGATCTTGATGGGTTGTGGCTTACCCGCACTAATGCTTTCCGTACCAACGCCGACGCCTACGTCGGAGTGGCAGGAAGGGATGCCGCGGGCTGGACAACCGGCCTTCCCTGCGCTGGGGCAATATTGGATCATTGATAATGGCTGCGGTTTTGACCTGGACAAGGTCAAGATCGCCGATGCCATGTTCGAAAAATTGCGCACGGATGGGATCGCCGAGGTGGCACTCATCTGTCAGACGGGGATTGTAAATAAAGGGGGCACCAATGACGATAAAATCTGGCTGCGGGATTGGGCGCGCTGGGCCAAGATGGGCACCGTCCAGGACAGCCGTTCCGTGGTGTGGTTGATCCGCCCGGATGCCAAAAAAACAGAGCAGCGCATATCTATCGAGATCTCGCGCTGGTTGTACTGGTTTACCGCCATTGAATATGCAGACGGCCTCAACGAGGCCGCCAATTATGCCAACGCAGGGGATTATAACGGTGCGCTGGTTGCCATCGCGCGTAACACGGATGAAAAACTACGGCTGTTGTGGGTCACCCACCAGCCCACACCATAGGAGGTGTTGTAAAATAGTTCCAGGCTTGTTTCATGATCAATGAACCGTTCGAATTCAAAAGGAGAAAAAATGAAGAAAATCGGAATTCTTGTAAATATGGTGGTGGTCCTGGCACTGGTCTTAAGCGCCTGCACGGCCATCAAGAACGTGGCTGGCAGCGTGGTGAACCAATACCATACGCTGATCGAGTATTATCAGAAAGCCCAGCAAATGGCTTCCAATTTCCAGCTGTGCGTGGATACTGCCATGGGTACCATCTACACCCAGGCCACGTTCCTGCAGAATTACCAGCAGGCGGATATCGAAAAAGCCAAGGTATGGCGTCAAGCCCTGGATAACTCCTCGGCACGCCTGCTCGAAGCACTCAAGAATTATAAAGATGCCAATGGCAATCCCCTGCCGGTCTCTGCTTTGGACCTGGGCGCGCTGGCGCAGAATAATGCCCTGCCCAACAGCGTTGCCGGCGGTTTCAGCCTGTTCGTCCAGGCCTTCCAGGAAGCTCCGTTGCCCACCGTTAGCGATGCCCCAGTGCTGGCGGCAATGAACACCGCCACTGAGCAATACAACAAGATCGATGCCTGTGGCGCGGACTGGAACGATGCCGTGAAAAATTACAACACGGAGCGCAACAAGATACCCGGTGACGTGGTCGGCCGGATTGCCGAAGCCCTGCACGTAAAAACGCTGCCTGAGAGTTTGCCTTACTATGCGGGCTCTTATACCGGGTCGATAAGCCAACCCAATTTGCCCACGGCCGTGCCAAATCCATAAATCAAGATCAAAATGCAAACCAGGACTGCGGCTACTTTGCGCAGTCCTGGTTTTTATTTAATCCTGTCAAGCCAGTGTTACGTTCACCGGCTGCTGGCGGATCCGGTAATTCCCGGTTTTTGCCAGCACCTGCCCTGCCAGCGTCTCCGGAACATCCACCAGGGAATGCTTATCCTGGATAAAGATCTTGCCGATGGCCGAGCCGGGGATATCAGCATGGAAGGCTATCGTTCCGACGATATCATTCGGGCGAATGCCTTGTTTCCTGCCCATGTTGAGACTCAGGCGCACCATCCCATTTTCGTGGGACTGGCTGCCAGGTTCCTCAAAACGCCCGCCGTGATGAAATGAGCCACGCGCTTGTGTGCGCCCGCCGCGCTCCCGGAGGGGTTTTTCGGTCTGGTAATCGGCCACATTACTGATTGGGGCAAGCGTACGTTGTTTTTCTTCGCCACGCGCCATCTTCAATGTAACGGCGGCAATCTCCAGCGGGTCGTGTCCCTCGGCGACCAGGCGTTCGACCAGTTCGCGCTCACGCTTGCAGCGCCCGCGCTGCAGCCAGACTTTCACCTGGTTCATCAGGCGTTCCTCGCGTTGCGCGAGAATATCGTTCTCAGTGGGAATTTCGGCCCGCTTGATGGACTGGCGGGTAAAAGCCTCCACCTGGTGCAGGTGGCGCTTCTCGCCTGGGGTCACCAAAGAAATGGCGATGCCGGTCTTCCCGGCGCGGCCAGTGCGCCCGATGCGATGGACATACCATTCAGGATCATCCGGCAGGTCATAGTTGAAGACGTGCGAAATATCGTCAATGTCGAGTCCGCGCGCCGCCACATCGGTGGCCACCAGCACTTTGACCTGGTTTTTGCGGAAACGGCCCAGGGTACGTTCGCGCGCATCCTGGTTCAGGTCGCCATTCAAGGCCTCGGAAGCGAAACCGCGCCCGGTCAATGCGGCTGCCAGTTCCCCGGTGGCGGCACGCGTGCGCACAAAGATCAGAGCGCTGGTCACTTCTTCCATTTCAAAGATGCGGGTCAGGGCAGCCAGCTTATCCTTGCCATTGACGATGTAACAGCGCTGTTCGATGGCAGCCACGGTCACCTGCTCGCGCTGGATGGTGACTGGCTGAGGATTGTGCATATACCGGTCGGCCAGGCGGCGGATGGGTGCCGGCAGTGTGGCGGAGAAGAGGGCGGTCTGGCGCTCGGCCGGGGTCCCGGCGAGGATGGTCTCGATGTCATCGATGAAACCCATGGAAAGCATCTCATCTGCTTCATCGAGAACCACGGTCTGGACGCGGCTCAGGTTGAGACAATTGCGTTCCAGCAGGTCAAGCATGCGGCCGGGGGTGCCCACCACCACATCCACGCCCTTGTTGAGACGCGTGATCTGTGGACCATATGGCTGGCCACCATAGACAGCCAGGACGCGCACGTCAAAAAAACGGCCATAATCGCTGAAGGCTTGCGAGACCTGCAGAGCCAGTTCACGCGTCGGGCACAATACCAGCGCCTGTACGTGTTTCTGGCCAGGTTTTAGGTTGTTCAAAATGGGGAGGGCAAAAGCCGCGGTCTTGCCGGTACCGGTTTGCGCCTGACCAATAACGTCCGCCCCGCCCAACATGAGCGGGATGATCGCGGACTGGATGGGGGTGGGCTCGGTATAGCCAAGCTCGGAGACGGCCTGCGTCAACTCGGAACGCAGGTTGAGGGTGATAAATTCTTCGGTCATCAAAACTCCTGTGCTGCTTGTGCCATTACGGGCGAAGAAAACCAAGCAATCTCCTCCCGCAGGAGGGGATTGCTTAATAGAACCTGTTCGCGATGACACCTAAAAGGCTGTTTTGATGACTCCGTCCCCCCCTGTCCCGCGGAGCACTCCCGCGGGGCTGTCCCATTGCCAGCTTGCCCCGTGGCCTTCCTTGCGGAAGCGCCACCTCTGGCAACAAAAAAGCCCGACCTGGTTTCCATCGGGCATGCTTCGGTAGTGATCAAAACAATTCCCTGAAACGTCCGCTCCATTTGGAGCGCGGGTGGTAGTATACCACCAATTTGAAAAAATGGTAGAAAAGATCAAACCAGATGGGGCAGCCTGTCCAATCTTGCATCGGAACCCGGACAAATAAAAATCCACCCAGAAAGGGGATACCAAAATCACATGATTTGGAGTATAATAGTCTTGATTAGTTATTTTTTTGTTTTTGCGTTTGGCAGGAGATACCTATGACAATTAATTTCAATACCCCACTCATGAAGAATGATCTGCATACCCAGGAAAGGGCATCCGGTCAGGTTCGATCAGAAAGGGACGAACATATGAATACATCCACTTTTCAGAAACAAGGCCGTGTGCTTGTAACCGTCCTGCAACTTTTCGGAAAATTGGATGGTTCGAACTATATGCAGCTCGTCGATGAATCCAGAAACATCTACCTTAGTGGTGCGCGTGATCTATTGATCGATTTGAGCCAGTTAACCTATCTGAGCAGCGCCGGCATCGCAGCCATCCATAAAACCGCCTTGATGTTTCGCGGATTGCCAATGGCCGAAGAGGAATCGGGCTGGGCATCCTTCCATGCCATTGATCGAGACCGCGGCAGCGGCGTTCAAACACATGTAAAGCTGCTCTCCCCTCAGCCAGATGTAGCCAATATTCTGGATATTTCCGGTTTCAGCTCCCTGTTTGAAATCCATAACGACCTGGAGACCGCAATCGCATCCTTCTAGCGGCATTTTTGCTGCTTGCCCACTGGGGAGGGTTGTGGTTAAATTCATCCTGCGATGGATTCCAAAACCCTCACCGTACTCGAATACCCCAAGATCCTGGCCCGCCTGGCAGACTTTTGCGATTTCTCCGGCTCGGCTGATCTTGCACGGATACTGACACCCACACCGGATTTCATAGAAGCCTCCGCCCGTCTGGCTGAGACCAGCGAGGCACGCAAAATCCTCGTAACCTCCGACCTGAGCATCGGCGGTGCGCACGACATTCGCGAGCAGGTGGATTTGGCGCGGCACGGCGGCGTGCTTGACCCGAAGGAACTGCTGGACGTGCAGTCCACATTGGTCTCCATGCGCAACCTGCGGCGCTTCTTCGATAAACACACCGAACCTGCCCCGCACCTGGCCGAAATCGCCCTGCGTCTGCCTGCCCCGGCAGGGTTGATCGAAGCCATCGCACGCTGTATTACTGATAACGCTGAAGTGGCCGACAACGCCTCGCCCAGGTTGTACGACCTGCGGCGCCAGGTGCGCATCGCCCACGACCGGTTGATGGCACGGCTGCAGCGTTACCTGACAGATGCCTCGACTGCCTCGAAATTACAAGACAGCGTCATCACCCAGCGGGATGGGCGTTTTGTCATTCCATTACGGGCTGAATTCAAAGGCCAAGTCAAGGCCATTGTTCACGATCAATCCTCCACCGGGGCAACCCTGTTCATCGAACCACTGGCGGTGGTGGAACTCAACAATGCTTTCCGCGAAGCTGAAATTGCCGAACGGGATGAAGTTCGCCGGGTGCTGGCCGAACTCTCGACGCAAGTCGGAGGACTGGCCGGGGAAATCGTCCCCGGGGTGGCCGCGCTGGCGGAACTCGACCTGGCATTTGCCAAAGCAAAATACGCGGATGCCATCGGAGCAAACGAACCCATTCTCCTCGAGATGGACCATGGACGGCGGACCACGGACGATGCAAAATCGTCCATCGTCAATCGTCAATCGTCTGTACGTTTGATCCACGCCCGTCATCCGCTGTTGGATCCCGCCTCTGTTGTCCCCACGGACATTGACCCGCTACCCGGCACATTTGCAGTTGTCATCACCGGTCCCAACACAGGCGGCAAGACGGTCACGCTCAAGACAGTCGGCCTGCTGGCCTTGATGGCCCAGAGCGGGCTGCACGTCCCGGCCCAGTCCGGCTCGGAACTGCCCTGTTTCACTGCCATCTATGCGGACATCGGTGACGAACAGTCCATCGAGCAGTCCCTCTCCACCTTCTCCGGGCATATCACCAACATCGTGCACATCCTGAAGAAAGCCGACAGGCGCTCGCTGGTGATCCTGGATGAACTTGGCGCGGGCACCGATCCGCAGGAGGGGGCCGCGCTGGCGCGTGCCATCCTCTCGAACCTGCTGGTGCAAGGCATCACCACCTTCGTAGCCACCCATTACCCTGAGTTGAAGACATTCGCCCACACCACCCCTGGTGTGGTGAACGCTTCGCTGGAGTTCAATGTCCAGACTCTGCGCCCGACCTATAAATTGACCCTGGGACTGCCGGGTCGTTCGAACGCCCTGGCCATCGCCCAGCGTTTAGGCATGCCCCAAGAGATCATCGAGGCGGCCAGGAGTGAGATCAACCCGGACGACCTGCGTGCCGACAAACTTATCGGTGACATCCACCGCCAGCGTAAGATCGCTTTCAAGGAGAGTGAAAAGGCCGAACGGGCGCGTGCCGAAGCCCGCCGGCTGGAACGCGACCTGGCCGAACGACTGGAAAAGATCGGGGAGGAACGCCAGCAAGTGCTTGAACAGGCACGCGCCGAGGGCGAACTGGAGATCGAGGTCCTCAAAACCCAGCTCAAAATGCTGAGGGATGAATTAAAGAAAGCCCACCAGCCCCTTGAAGCGCTGCGGGGTATTGAAGAGAAAATCGAGGTTGTGGAAGAACAGGTGCAGGCGACTGTAAAGCGTAAAACGCAAAGCGTAAAACCAGTTGGAGTTCTAAAGCCGGGAGATAAAGTAGTTCTACGAACACTCGGCACGGAAGGTGTAATCTCCTCCATCGACGGAGAGGATGTCGAAGTGCAGGCAGGTACGCTGAGATTGCGTGTCCGGCTGGAGGAGTTGAAGCGGAAGGCAGAAGATAGCGACGATAGGCCTTCGACAGCCGACCAACGTAAATATCCAAAAGCGATTTCCGAGCCTTCGTCCTTGGTCAATCGTTCATCATCGCCTTTTTCCGCCTCCCCCGGGATGGAACTTGACCTGCGCGGCCAGCGCGCCGAGGATGCCCTGGAGATGCTGGATCGCTACCTGGAGAAAGCCTATATGGCCGGGCTGCCCTTCGTGCGGATCATCCACGGCAAGGGCACCGGCAAGCTGCGCCAGGAAGTGCGTACCATGCTCAGAGGTCATCCGCAGGTGGTCTCGTTCGAAGAGGGCGGGCCCAAGGAAGGCGGCGAGGGCGTAACGGTGGCGAAGCTGGCTGGATGATTATATAAAAGGAGAGAATATGAAACGCACCCTTTTCATTTTAGCCTTCGGCCTTGCCATTTTATCCCTGACCGGCTGTTCGCTTTATTCTCCCGGCAATCCGACTCCCCTTCCGACGCCCAAATTTGTGTACGTCACTGCCACCCCTACGACACCTGCTCCTGCCACACCCACCGTCGCTTCCACGGCGACCATCTCTGGTGTGGTTCCAACTGCAGCCCCGGATGGAAGCATCCTCCCGGGATCACCGTCCGGTCCTTACGGCGTGATCCGGGTGGAGGCGGGGGATGTACTCAATATCCGTTCCAGCCCGGGCGCGGACAGTCCTGCCAGCGGGTCTTTTGCCGCCACGGTCACCAATGTGATGCGCACCGGACCCAGCTCCAAAACTGGTGAAGACTTGTGGGTGCAGGTGCAGAACCCGTCCGGTGGTATCGGCTGGGTCAATACTTTTTACCTGACCGAATATGTCGCACCGGCCACTTTCTGTGCGGACAGTCGGGTCAACTCCCTGCTCAGCAGTTTTGGGAATGCAATCAAGGCCTCCAACGGCGTGACATTGGCCTCGCTGGTCAGCCCGCTGCATGGCATGGCAGTCCGCCTGTGGCGCAACGGCAATGTCATCATTTTTGACCGGGAGCACGCCCAGTGGATTTTCATCAGCACTTATGAGCACAACTGGGGGGCGGCACCTGGCAGCGGCCTGGATACCGTTGGTGCAATCCATGAGGTTGTCCTGCCCAAGTGGCTGGATGTCTTGAATGCCAGTTACACTCTAGGCTGCAATACTCCCCAGGCCGGCGGTGCCAGTTACAATCCTGCCTGGCCGGCAACCTACACCAATGTCAACTACTATTCACTCTACAAGCCCGGTCCGGCTGGTAACGAACTCTCCTGGCGGACCCTGTTGATAGGCGTGGAATACATACAGGGTCAGCCCAATATATTCAGCGTGACCCAAATGGACTGGGAACCTTAGGATCGTCCCCAAGCGACCATTTCGGGCCCGTCTCCTTCAAGGAGGCGGGCCCGTGTGTTTTATATTGTATAATAAGCTTGCTATTGATAGAAATTGCAATAAGGAGCCTCTCCATGTCCTGTATACCCCAACACACCCGGACCCTGCGGGCACGCGGCTACCGCATGACCCCACAACGTTTATTCATTATGCAAGCCCTGCATGAGGGTGGACATCTCTCACCCGGGCAGATCTACGAGCGCATCCGCGCGAACGGCATGACCGAGACAACCGTCTATCGAACGCTGGAGTTCCTGGCCAGGAACGGCATCGTCCATCCCACCCAGGTCGGCGGTGGGCACCTGGCCTATGAACTGGCCGGGCACGATCATCATCACCTGGTTTGCCGGGTCTGCGGTGCGCAGTTGGACCTTATACCGGATGCGTTCAACGCGGCAATTTCTCAAATAGAACACCAGACAGGTTACCGGGTGGATGCGGGCCATTTGACATTTTTCGGGTTGTGCCCGGAGTGTAAAGTCGCTTCTCAATAGGAGGTTCAATTGCTTTATTCAACCTTTCAACCCATGCACCTCCCGGATGGATTCCTTTCCACACTGGTTTCAATTGTTTTATGGATGGTATCGGCGATTGTCGTGGCCTATGCGCTCAGGCGGGTCGGAAAGGATCTGGGCGAGCGCCAGGTTCCGCTGATGGGCGTGCTGGCAGCCGCCATCTTTGCCGGGCAGATGCTGAATTTCAGCGTCACCGGCGGCACCTCCGGCCACCTGCTGGGCGCGGCATTGGCTACGATCCTGCTTGGCCCGTGGGCAGCCGTCATCGTGATGACCAGCGTGGTCAGCATACAGGCGCTCATTTTCCAGGACGGCGGCCTGCTGGCGCTGGGCGCCAACCTGTTCAATATGGCTGTAATCGGTGTAACGGTCTCGTACTTTGTTTACACTAGTGCTAAGAGGCAGGCGCGCGGCAAATCCTGGGGAATCTTCGTGGGTGGGTTCGCGTCGGCATGGTTGTCCATCGTCATGGCTTCCCTGGCCTGTGCCCTGGAACTTGCCCTATCCGGCACCTCACCCGCCAATCTCGCAGTCCCGGCCATGGGCGGCATTCACATGCTGATCGGTCTCGGTGAAGGTCTCATCACCATCGGTGCGCTGGGCTTCCTGTATGCCAGCCGGCGTGACCTGTTCCATATCGGCGAAGCTGCTCCAAAGGGCAGCAAAGCCATCTGGGTCGGCGGGTTGTCCATCGCCGCGCTTCTGGCGATCCTTTCCCCACTGGCTTCGAGACATCCGGATGGGTTGGAGTGGGTGGCCGAACAAAAAGGTTTTCTGGAAGCTGCCCGTGCACCCCTGTATCACATCATCCCGGATTATGTTTTACCGGGTATCTCGAACGGCATCCTGGCGACCATTGCGGCAGGCATCCTTGGTGTGCTACTGGTTTTTGGGGTGGCATTGGGTATGGCCATCCTGCGACGAAAAAAGGGCGACGCATCTTAAAGTCCCAAATCTTTACCGTTCCTGCTAACCGTACCGATTGCGATGCACGTACACTTCCTTGACCCCTACCGACCATGCTCCAGCCCTGTCCATACCCTGGACGGGCGCGTTAAATTTGTTTTGACGCTGGCATTCATCCTGACGGTCTCGCTGACGCCGGTGGCCGCCTGGCCAGTCTACATACTGCTCTTCGCCCTGATCCTTTCGGTTGAGATTTTATCCGGGTTGGGGGTCGGGTACGTTCTGAAACGCGCCCTGCTGGCCTTACCGTTTGTGCTGGCAGCCTTCCCGGTCATTTTCACCAACGGCAGGACTATGCTGTTCTCCTTTTCCATTGGCTCATGGATGCTGACCGCCCACGCCGAGGGGCTGGCGCGCTTTGTCAGCCTGGCGCTCAAATCCTGGCTCTCCGTGCAGGCGGCAATTATCATGGCAGCCACCACGCCCTTCCCGGAACTGCTGCAAGCCATGCGGGCGGTGGGCATCCCGCGCCTGTTGGTAAGCATGTTCGGAATGATGTGGCGCTATACCTTCGTGCTGGTGGATGAGGCTTTGCGTCTGATGCGCGCCAGGGCAGCGCGTTCCGGGAGCTGGGCTGGCCAGGCGGGGGGCACTCTGTTCGGCCACAGGCGGCTTCAAGTCCAGGAAGGCGGCTCGATACGCTGGCGGGCACGTGTCACCGGTGGCATGGCCGGGAATCTGCTTTTGCGGGCTTTTGAACGCAGTGACCATATTTACGTTGCCATGCTCAGCCGCGGCTACGATGGCGAAGTCCGTCTCCTGCCGCTCGCACCCCTGGCTGGCACCACCCGGCTTGCGTTGGTGGCAGGACTGGTCTTGTTCGGCGTACTGCTTTCCCTTGGGATCCTTTTTTGGGGATAATGGCATGCACCATTCCATTGATGTCGAACATCTCTCATTTTCCTACCCTGATGGTCACCCGGCGTTGGCGGACGTATCCCTGCATATCGCCCCCGGTGAAAAGGTGGCCCTGGTGGGCCCAAACGGGGCGGGCAAGTCCACCCTGGCTTTACACCTGAACGGCATATTGCCTGCACCCACGTCACGGGCTCGTGTAGCCGGCCAGGGGCGGGTGACGGTCTGCGGTCTGGAGGTGGGTGAGAAGACGTTGGGCCGTGTGCGCGCCGCCGTGGGGCTGGTGTTCCAGAACCCGGATGACCAGTTGTTTTCCCCAACGGTCTATGAAGACGTGGCGTTCGGTCCGCTTTACCAGGGGCTAGGATCAGGAGAAGTGACCGCACGCGTGACCACGGCCCTGGAAGCTGTTTCGATGCAGTCTTATGCCCGGCGCATCTCCCACCACCTCAGCGTGGGTGAAAAGAAACGCATCGCCATCGCCACCGTCCTTTCCATGAACCCGGAAGTGCTGGTGTTGGACGAGCCCACCTCCGGACTTGATCCGCGTGCCAGGCGTTCCCTCATCCACCTGCTGCGCGACCTGCAAATGACCATGCTCGTCTCATCGCACGACCTTGCGATGGTACACGAATTATTGCCGCGCATGGTCATCATGGACGAGGGCCGCATCGTGGCCGATGGACCGACGTTGGAGTTGATGGAAGATAAGAAATTGTTGGAAACACACGGTCTGGAAAAGCCTTGAAACAACCGCATGGGTAAGCATCAACCACGCTTGACAAGCGATTAAACAGGCATATAATACGGGCACAATAAACAAAGCGTTGACCGGGACGAGTAAGCGGTACCCATGCCAACAGGGAAAGCGGGCCGAGGATTGAGAGCCTGCTCCGGCATACCCGACGAAAACCACCCGCGAGCGAGAACCTGAAAACAGACAGCAATCAATTGTCAGCGAATAAGGGAAACGGCCGGCCCCGTTATCAGCCCAATGAGATATGTTGAGACCTTCAGGGTCTGGACATAAATCGGGTGGAACCGCGTGAGTCTGCTCTCGCCCCGAAGTTCGGGCGAGAGTTTTTTATTTTGCGCCGGCAAACCGCAGATGATGGACAACGGTCAGATGTTGGTCGTTCAGGATCCATTGTCCATCGATATTCTAAGGATGTAGAAATGGCAGACCAAAACGAACGCTACGAAGATTCGCAACTCTACCGCATCCGTCACTCGGCTGCGCACGTCATGGCGCAGGCGGTGTTGGAATTCTATCCGGGGACCAAGTACACCATCGGCCCACCGGTTGAGAATGGTTTCTATTATGATTTTGACCTGCCCCAGCCGATCACGCAAGATGACCTGGAGAAGATCGAGAAACGCATGCGCCAGATCATTGCCGGCGGGCATCCATTTGTTAAAAAAGTCGTCTCCGCCGAAGAAGCCCGCCTGGTCTTCAAGGATCAGCCCTATAAACTGGAGCTGATCGATGGTCTCGAGAAAGGCGAGCTGGACGAACATGGCAACCCGCTGGCCGAAAAGCCGGAAATAAGCCTTTACCAGAGCGATACTTTCACGGACTTGTGCCGGGGGCCGCATGTCGAGAATACGCGCCAGATCAACCCGTCGGCCTTCAAGCTAATGTCCATTGCCGGGGCTTACTGGCGCGGGGATGAACACAACAAGATGCTGACGCGCATCTACGGCACTGCCTGGCAGACACCCGATGAATTGAAGGACTATCTTTGGAAGCTCGCTGAAGCCGAGCGGCGTGATCATCGTAAATTGGGCCGCGAGCTGGACCTGTTCAGCGTGAATGACGAAGTTGGAGCAGGCTTGATCCTCTGGCACCCCAAGGGCGCCAAGGTACGCATGCTAGTGGAAGATTACTGGAACGCACAGCACGAGCTGTATGGCTATGATTTTGTCTACTCACCTCATATCGGCAAGGCACAGTTATGGGAGACCAGCGGGCACCTGGATTTCTATAAAGAGAATATGTATTCGCCTTTGGATATCGATGGCCAGGAGTATTACCTGAAGCCGATGAACTGCCCGTTCCATCTGCACATTTACAAATCCCGCACACGTTCCTATCGCGATCTGCCCTTGCGTTATGCCGAAAAAGGCACCGTCTATCGTTACGAGCGCAGCGGTGTGCTGCACGGCTTGCTGCGGGTGCGCGGCTTCACCCAGGACGATGCGCATCATTTCTGCCGCCCTGATCAGATGCCCTCAGAGATCGATTTCACCCTTGATTTCTGCCTGAACATGCTGCGTGCCTTTGGATTCAATGATTTCAAGGCCTACCTGAGCACCAGACCGGAGAAGGCGGTCGGCGATCCGGCACAATGGCGGGATGCCGAGGCTGCCCTGGAAGCATCGTTGAAAAGGGCGAATCTGCCGTACGAAATCGATCCCGGAGGCGGCGCTTTTTATGGCCCGAAAATAGACCTGAAATTGCTGGATGCTCTTGATCGCGAATGGCAGCTTTCCACGATACAATTCGATTTCAACTTGCCTGAACGCTTTGATCTGACCTTTGTGAATGCCGAGGGCCAGCTTCAGCGGCCTTATATGGTGCACCGGGCGTTGCTTGGCAGCATGGAACGCTTCTTTGGTGTTCTGATCGAACATTACGCAGGTGCATTCCCCGTCTGGCTGGCCCCTGTGCAGGCAGTCCTGGTTCCGATCTCTGACCGGCACCTGCCCTATGCTGAAAAGGTCGCCAGGGAACTTAAGCAAGCCGGCATGCGGGTGGAAGTGGATGGACGCAGTGATCGTATGAACGCCAAGATTCGCGATGCCCAACTGCAAAAGGTGCCCTACATCCTGGTTGTTGGAGATAAAGAGATCGAACAGAACAGCGTGGCATTGCGCCTACGCTCTGGCGAAAACCCTGGTCCGATCCCGCTAAAAAGTTTCCTGGAGAAATTCAGACAGGACATACAAGAAAAAATTTAAGACCTACTTCTCGGAGGTAAAAATGTCTGACCCATCTGAAGAACGCTACGAAGATTCGCAACTCTACCGCATCCGCCACTCGGCCGCACATATCATGGCGCAGGCAGTGCTGGAATTCTATCCGGGAACGAAATACACCATCGGCCCCCCGGTCGAAAATGGATTCTATTACGATTTTGACCTGCCTCAGACAATCACTCAAGAAGATTTGGAGAAGATCGAGAAACGCATGCGCCAGATCATTGCCGGTGGGCACCCATTTGTTAAAAAAGTCGTCTCCGCCGAAGAAGCCCGCCAGGTCTTCAAGGACCAGCCCTACAAGCTGGAACTGATCGAAGGGCTGGAAAAAGGCGAGCTTGACGAGCACGGCAACCCGCTGGCTGAAAAGCCGGAAATTTCGCTCTACCAGAGCGATACCTTCACGGATCTGTGCCGCGGGCCGCACGTTGATAATACGCGCCAGATCAACCCATCGGCCTTCAAGCTGATGTCGATTGCCGGGGCCTACTGGCGCGGGGACGAACACAACAAGATGCTGACGCGTATCTACGGCACAGCCTGGAAGACGCCGGATGAGCTCAAGAATTATCTCAAAATGCTTGAGGAAGCCAAAGCGCGCGACCATCGCAAGCTCGGCAAAGAGCTTGAGATTTATATCTACGATGAGGAAGTTGGCCCCGGCCTGCCGCTCTGGCTGCCGCGCGGCGGCGTGGTAATCGAAGAACTGGAGAAGCTGGCGAAAGAGATGGAGGAGAAAGCCGGCTACCTGCGGGTGCGTACTCCCCACCTCGCAAAGGAAGACCTGTTCCTGCACTCCGGTCACCTGCCTTATTACGCCGAGAGCATGTACCCGCCCATGGAGATGGAGGGAACAAAGTATTACGTAAAGCCGATGAACTGCCCGATGCATCACAAGATATTCGGCTCAAAGCCGCGCTCCTACCGCGACCTGCCCATCCGGCTGGCCGAGTATGGCACATGCTATCGTTATGAGAAATCCGGCGAGTTATTTGGGCTGATGCGCGTGCGCTCAATGCAGATGAACGATGCTCACCTGTATGTTCCCGAGGAGCTGTTTGAGCAGGAATTCATGGGTGTCATCGATCTGTATAAGAAGTACTTTGACTTGTTCAACATCGGCAAGTACGTCATGCGCCTGAGCCTTCACAGCAAGGATGGCCTTGGCAAAAAATACGTGGATAATGAGCGCCTGTGGCTCAAGACCGAGGACATGGTTCGGAATGCCATGAAGAATGGCAATGTCCCGTTTGTGGAAGCGGCCAACGAAGCTGCCTTCTACGGCCCCAAGGTCGACGTGCAGATCTGGAGCGCCATAGGCAAGGAATTCACCCTGGCGACCAACCAGGTGGATTTTGCCCAGCCTGAGCGCTTCAACCTCGTCTTTATGAACAAGGCCGGGGTTGAGGAGACACCGCTGTGCATCCACCGCGCGCCACTCTCCACACACGAGCGCTTCATTGGCTTCCTGCTTGAGCATTACGCCGGCAATTTCCCGGTCTGGCTCAGCCCCGAACATGGGCGCGTTATTCCCATCACGGACAACCAGAACGAATACGCAGAAAAGGTTGTGGCCAGCCTGCGCGGGCAAGGCCTGCGCGTCAGCGCCGATCTCAGCGCCCAGCGCATGAACGCCAAGATCCGGGATGCCCAGCTGATGAAAGTGCCCTATATGCTGGTGGTCGGTGAGAACGAAGCCAACGCCAGCCAGGTTTCCCTGCGCGTGCGGGACGGCAGCCGGGCGGATAACATCCCCCTGGCCGAGTTCATTGCCCGGGCAAAGGACCGGATTGAGCAGCGAGCTGCCGAGCTGTAGACTTGACGATGGGCCGTAGACGATAGACGGTGGTCCGTGGTCCATCGTCTATCGTCTATCGTCCAGTTTATTGACGATTCCTCCGACTTCGTGGTATCATCAGCCCGCTTAAGCCAGCCTTGTGGCTGGTTACTATTATTATTGAGGAGAGAAGTATCAGCGCTAACGAATTTCGAGTCAACGAGTCCATACGAGTCCCCGAGGTGCGCCTGATCGGCGCAACCGGCGAAAACGTGGGGGTTGTTCCCACCCGCGAAGCCCTACGGATGGCGCAACAAGCAGAGCTCGACCTGGTGGAAATTGCGCCCAACTCCACACCGCCCGTCTGCAAAATCATGGACTTCGGCAAATTCCTTTATGAAAAGGAAAAAAAGGAGCGTGAGGCGCGCAGGGCCCAGACCAAGGTGGAAGTCAAGGAAATCCGCCTGCGCCCCAAGACAACCGGCCACCATCGCGATTTCAAAGTCGACGATGCCCGCCGCTGGCTGGAACATAACATGAAAGTTCGTGTGACTGTCCGCTTCCGGGGTCGCGAAATCACGTATCCGGAAATTGCACTCGAAGATTTGAAAGAAATTGCCCAAAGTCTGTCAGACGTGGCTGCGGTGGAACAGCCTCCCGCCATTGAAGGCCGGGCCATGTCCATGATGCTTGTCCCTGCCAAAAGCAGCAAGAAAAAGGCAAAGGATGGCACTGACGAAATCTCTGAAAAGAGCGTAAGCCCGCAGGCGCAAGCCCCTGCGAAATCTGTCGTAAAGGAGTAAAAAGCTGTGCCCCGCAAGATGAAAGATGGTAAGTTAAAGCTGAAGACCCATAAGGCTACCTCGAAACGGTTTGGCATTACCGGGTCTGGCAAAATAGTGCGCACCAAGGGCGGCAAGGCCCACCTGCGTCGCAAGAGCTCGCGACGCGTGAAGGCCTTGTTCGGCGAGATGGTAGCCGTCCAGGGTAAAAGTTATATCAAGCGCATCCGGCGCCTGGCGCCACATATGAAGCCCTAGCTTCATAGTTCCTATCCGTTTTATTTGCGGCTACCGGGTGTATGCAACTGGAGCGCAGGGCAGTTCCCTGCACCGGCGCCCGGGGGTACGCAGGAGGTAAAGAATGGCACGTGTAAAAGGTGGACCGCAAGGTTATCGGCGTCACAAGAAAGTTTTGAAGTATACCAAGGGGCAGCGAGGCTCCAAGCACCTGCTCTTCAGGCGCGCCAATGAGGCGATGCTCAAGAGCATGTGGTATTCCTCGCGCGACCGCCGTGTCCGGAGGCGTGACCTGCGCAAGTTATGGATCGTGCGCATCAATGCAGCCGCCCGGCTGAATGGCACAACCTACAGCCGCCTGGTCTCTGCCCTGAAGAAGGCAAACATTGAGCTTAACCGCAAGATGCTGGCCGATTTGGCAGTCCGGGAACCGCAGGCCTTTGCAGCGGTTGTGGCGCAGGCCAATAAATAGTACATCACAATGGTTGATCATCGGTCGGGGTCCATGGACCCCGACCGAATGTTTTAAGGGTTTATTATCCTGCTTTCCAACTGATGGGGGTAAAATATTCCCATGAACACCCTCTTTGAGGATGCCTGGCATGATCACTTCAACTCAAAATCCTAAGCTCAAACTTGCCCGCAGCCTGATGGGTCGCCCCAGGGAACGTCGTGAAGCGCATGCATTTATCGTGGAGGGAGTGCGCCTGGTGGAAGAAGCCCTGGCTGCAGAATGGCCGATGCAATTTGTTTTGCATACTTCGGGATTGAGTGAACGTGGCCGGGAATTGATAAAAAAGTTGGGAGCGAAAAACATCGAGGTGGAGCAGGCGGAGGATACGCTGTTGAATTCCATTACCGAAACTGAAAATCCACAAGGCATCCTGGCTGTTGTGAACCATTTTCCTCTCCCGATTCCCCCATCCATCGACTTCATCCTGATCGCGGACCAGGTCCGCGACCCCGGCAACCTGGGCACACTCCTGCGGACGGCGGCAGCCGCCGGTGTACAGGCAGTCTTGCTCTCGCCCGAAACAACGGATGCTTTCGCTCCGAAAGTGGTCAGGGCCGGGATGGGAGCGCACTTTCGGCTGCCCATCCACAGCCTGACCTGGGAGGAAATCCGGGCTGCGACGAAATCGCTGAAGGTCCTCCTGGCCGACACCCAGGGCAGTCCCTGTTGGGAGATGGATTTGCGCCTTCCGCTGGCCCTCATCGTGGGCGGAGAAGCCGAAGGTGCCACAGCAGAGGCGCGCAGTCTGGCCGAAATGGCAATCAGCATCCCCATGCCGGGCAAAGCCGAGTCGCTCAATGCAGGTGTGGCGGGGGCGATTCTATTATTTGAAGTGGTAAGACAGAGACAATTACGCCGGGGATAATTCTTTAACCCCAAAATCCGGGTTATTTACGATCAGCTGAGCCCTTGAATTCTTCAACGGTGACATGGCCGGGCTGGTTGATGCCTTCGCGCTTGAAGACTTTCCAGGGTGTCAATAACAGGATCCTCAGATCCAGCCAAAAAGACCAGTGATCCACATACCAGACATCCAGGCGAAATTTTTCCTCCCAGTCGAGGGCATTGCGCCCATTGATCTGTGCCCAGCCGGTGATACCCGGCAGCACATCGTGCCGGCGCATCTGCTCGGGAGTATAGCGCTTCAGATATTGCATCAGTAACGGGCGCGGTCCCACCAGGCTCATCTCGCCTCGCAACACATTGAAAACCTGGGGAATGTCATCCAGACTGGTGGAACGCAGGAAACTTCCAAAAGGGGTCAAACGTTCAGAATCGGGGAGCAGTTTCCCGTCCGGCCCGGTGCGGTTCGTCATCGTCCGGAATTTATAGGTGATAAAAGGCCGGCCTTTATAGCCAGGCCGTTGCTGGCGGAACAGGACGGGGGCTCCCAGGAAAATCCAGACCAGCAGGGAAAGAATCAGCATCAGCGGCAGGAGTATGATCAAACCGAGTGAGGTTATGATGAGATCGAATAAGCGTTTGGAAAAGCGCATGGGTACCATTCTACCAAAAGTTTGTGGTATATTTTGAGCAGAGGCGAATTATGAATGAACGAATTCTCATTATTGAAGATGATCCAGCAATCCTGAAAGTGTTGCAACGTGGACTGGCCTATGAGGGTTATACCGTGGACGTAGCAACAGACGGTCGCACCGGTCTTAACCTGGCCCATGACCATCATCCGGATCTTGTCATTCTGGACTGGATGCTGCCCGGTATGGACGGGTTGGAGGTTTGCCGCCGCCTGCGGTTGCAGGGCGGCCTGCCAATCCTGATGCTGACTGCCAAGGATACCATTCAAGATCGCGTCCAGGGCCTGGATGCCGGAGCAGATGATTATATCGTCAAACCATTTAACCTGGACGAACTGACTGCGCGTATCCGCGCCCTGTTGCGCCGCACACAGACAGAACGAAACCAGGTTTACCAGTTTGCCGATCTTACAATGGATTCAGACTCGCGCCAGGTGACGCGCGGAATCCGACTGGTGCCATTAACCGCCAAGGAATATGAATTACTCGAGCTCTTTCTCCGTCACCCCCGCCAGGTACTAACTCGTGAAGTCATCTTTGACCGCGTCTGGGGTTATGATTTTGGCGGCGAAAGCAACGTTTTGGAAGTCTATATCCGCTATCTCCGGCAAAAACTTGAAGCGGAGAATGAGTCGCGCCTCATCCATACTGTACGCAGCGTGGGATACGTCCTGCGCGAGAATCCGTAATGTCTTTGCGCTTACGACTGACAATCTTATATTCGGCACTCACAGGGGGAATCCTGCTCATATTCGGTGTGCTGGTTTATTTTCTTGCTAATATCGTTTTGGTTTCCCAGATTGACAACGCCATCATCCAGACATATTCAGACCTGCTAAAGGACTGGCGCGTCGGAGCAACCGGGTATGTCACCCCAGGCGTCATGACCGAACTGACTCTGACTACGAATATGAGTTACCAGGTTTGGGATCAGCATGGCCGATTAAGCTTTTCTTCCCCAAATTTGGGCGTCTTCTCCAAGCCACTCGACCCGGTTGGATTTCAATCAAAGACTTCCATCTACCGTGATTCTTACCCACCCTTGGGGCATTTGCGCGTCTTGACCGTTCCATTGGAAGCCGGCAGGCGTCCGATTGGAACTTTGCAGGTGGCCGCCAATATGGATGTGGTCGACCTGGCCCGGCGCGCTTTGCTGGAAATCATTGGCATTCTCGCGGCGGCATCCATGGTTATCGCGGCCGCGGCCTCCTGGTTTGCCACCGGACAGGCGCTTTCTCCGCTTTCAACCGTCACGGAGACCGCCCTTCAGATCAGCCGCGCCGATGACCTCTCCCAACGCATCCCCAATCCCGGTTCCAAGCAGGATGAGACCGGCCGCTTCATAGACGCATTCAACGAAACGCTTGAGCGCCTGGAACACATCTTTGCCTCGCAGCAACGTTTCCTGGCAGATGTAAGCCACGAGCTACGCACACCCCTGACCATCATCAAGGGAAACGTGGATTTGATGCGCCGCATAAAACAGTTGGACGAAGAATCGCTGGATACCATTGAGGATGAGGCTGACCGCCTGACCCGCCTGGTTGGGAACCTCCTGCTGGAAGCCCAGGCTGAATCCGGAAAATTACCACTCTATTTTGCCCCGGTTGAACTGGATACGTTATTATTGGAAGTGTTCAAAGAAATGCGTGTGCTGGCGCGCGACCGTGTGTATATTAAATTGACAGAAATTGACCAGATCCTTGTCAACGGTGATCGTGACCGGCTGAAACAGGTACTCATTAACCTGGTCTCGAATGCAATAAATTACACGCCCAAGGGCGGCGATGTATACCTGAGCCTGGGAAAAGTGGGGGAAAATGCACGGCTCATCGTCCGTGATACCGGGCAGGGGATAGCCGCCGAGGACCTCCCCCACATCTTTGAGCGTTTTTATCGAGCGGAGAAATCACGGACCCGCTCGAAGACCGGCGGGTTTGGATTGGGACTTTCGATCGCCAATTGGATTATTGACCACCATGGGGGACGGATTGAGGTCAAATCGGCTGAGAATAAGGGTTCAACTTTCTGCATCTATCTTCCGTTACAAAAATCACCTGGATCATCCTCCACTAAGGATTGATCCCAAGCCGGGAATGCGCCTGGCGGCACAGACTTGCCCCACCGGCCGCAATCCACTCCTGCAGGCGCAGGCTTTCTGTCGCTCCATTGGATGCCTCGGAATAAATCCCACTCCCCCAATAAGCATAACGCTGAGTCTCTGCGGCCCAACTGGATTCCGAGCGTCCGATCACTCCGATCCCGCCGTTGTAACCGGCCAGAGCCAGGCGGGTGTCACCGCTGGCAGCTTCCAGGGAACGACTAAGATAGGCCAAGCCGCGGGCCGCATTGGTATCCGGGTTGTAGGGGTCATCTTCACTCGCAAAGTGAAAGGGCATCACCTGGAACAGTCCCATCGCCCCGGCACGCGAACGGGCGGCTGGATCGCCACAGGATTCGATCTGCATCACCGTGGCCACCAGGTTCGGGTCCAGACCCGCGGCACTGGCCCAGGCCTGGATGGCAGGGCCCCAGTATTGGACCTCTGGCTGGAACACGGGAGAGATTGCCGCAGCCTGAACCTGGCTGGCTGCAGCTGGCTCTGCCAATTGATCGGTGACTACTTGCTCAAGATCGGCATTGCCCTGCCCGGGCGCTGCGGCGAGAGTGGTTACCGGTCCCGCCCCAAGGAATATGAACGCCAGTACAGCACCAACGCAGAGGACTGCCAACGGCGGCAACAGGAAACCAGATAGACAACCGCCTTGGAAGAAGGCGGTTGTCTGGTCAGAAGGAGGCGGAACTTGCCTGGGTGGCATGTCTCCTAATACCCTTATTAAGAATGACGGGGCCCATCGACATACTCGGCCTCACGGACCGGTTTGGCGCCCAAGGAAAGGTTGTGATAAGTTGGCTCGGGGTGCGAATAGGCTGACTCCGAATGGGCCAACTTGGATGCAGGCCGAAAGGCATTGGGAACAGAAGGGCGCCCGGAGGCGGCCAAAGAACTGGCAGGCTGAAGTGCCGGCCGCAAGGTGCGCTGGGAACTACGCATGTCGCTCTGGCTGAAGAGACGATCTCCGGCGATTGAAAAAGAACCGATGATCAGTACACGGATGAGCCAGACCATGATGGCGACGAAGATCGGCACGACTTTGGTAAGGGTCGTATTAGTCATGACCACGCCTCCAGCGAGGCTGCTGTGGTTGACGATGGCTACAGAGACACCCCACCAGGTAAGCGCAGCATTCATGGCAGCTGCCAGCAGCCATGCGCCAAAGAGATACCAGACCTCTGCAGGCTCGTCACGCCCCTGTTCTGGAGTGAACAGGCGGGCAATGCCGGCAAAATCGATGCCGCAGAATGCAATGGCCAGAATGGTGGACCAAGCCAATCCAGCGAATTTCAGGTCGCCGAGGACATCAGCCAGGGCAAACTGCGTGGTGCTGTAATTGAAAGCCTCGAAGGCCAGCAAGGCACCGATAATGATAATGCCCCAGGCCATGCCACGTTTCATTGTGATTCCTTTGAGCATGGAACCGATGCCGCGATTACTACGAAAATTGGTATTCATGACAACCTCCTGTAGTTGTGTCTGAATATAGAACAAATTTTCTATACCCGGCATTATAGAACGTATTTTCTAATTTGTCAAGAGGTTAGAATGGGGAAATTAGAGAACAGTGAACGGTAAACAGTAAACGGGGGATTAGGGATCAGGGATCAGGTAATCAGGGACCAGGAAAGCGGGAGATCAGGGATTGGGCATTAGCAGTCGTTCCGCGGAACGACGGAGGAACGACTAATTGGATGGATAAGGCATTGTTCCGCGGAAACAAAGAAAGAACAATTCTGAACCAGATGGGATTGTGGCAGCGCACTCGTCATTCGTTCCTCCAAAAAAAAACGAATAGGAAACGAATGGGATAGGGAGCCGGGGACCAGGCAACCAGGGATCGAGTAGGCAGGTAGACAGGTAGACAGGTAGACAGGTAGACAAATGGTGAAAAAAAGAGGACATAAGATTGAGACAAGAGAGCAAATAATAGTGAGTAACGGAATAAAGGCGGACATTGGCAGCGACCCTGGTTCGTGGAAGCACGAGAAGACCATCAGCCTTCCCGTGCTGACGGCAATAATAGAACTAATTTTCTATTTTGTCAAGGGTAGAGCGGGAAATGTAACAAAGTCAGCCGGGCAATTATTCACGCAGTCCTGCAAGTTATGGTAAAATTTTCTCTCCTGGAGGGATGGCCGAGTGGTTTAAGGCAACTGACTTGAAATCAGTCGTGGCCGCAAGGTCACCGGGGGTTCGAATCCCTCTCCCTCCGCCTGGCAACCAGACGGTATGGTTTGCACCTGGGGAGGTGCCAGAGTGGCCGATTGGGCTCGCCTGCTAAGTGAGTGCTGGGGTTAAACTCAGCCGGGTTCGAATCCCGCCCTCCCCGCCAGAGAGACGCTCTCACCGCGAGAGCGTCTCGCGTTTTGTCAGCCGCGGGTCCCCAAAGGGGGAGATTTTCGAATCCGCCCTCCCCGCCTGATGAAAACGCTCCCACTTGCGGGAGCGTTTTCGCCTTAATGAGGTCTAAATTTAAATAGATAAATAACTTAGGAGTATATGGAAACCATCGGCGTCATAGCTGCCATGCCCCAGGAAAGGAGTGCGCTCCTCCGCCTTATAAAGGACTCCAAACGGATCAGCCTTGGCACGGTCCGTTGCGACCGCTTTCAACTCCCTGGCAGGGATTGCCTGTTGGTCACTTCTGGAATGGGCCTCGAGCGGGCGACGCAAGCCGCTCAAGTATTGGTGGAAGCGACCAATCCGAACCTTCTGATCTCTGTGGGTGTGGCTGGAGCGGTTAATCCCGACCTGGAAATTGGGACGGTAGTAGTCTCCGGGAATACCTGCCTTTTGGACAAGGGGGTGCCGGTTCAGTTCCAGCCTCTCGCCCTTCTATCCGATGCCGCCTGTCAGGCAGTCGAACAGGCATTAAAACCCCATCACGCCCGCCTGGTTGTCGGGACAGCAGTCACCACGCATGGCTCACAATATTTACAGAAACAGCCAACAGAGATGAAAAATCCTGTTCTTGAAATGGAGACGAACGGCATCGCCCGGGTGGCTGCAGAGCATGGAATAGCGCTCCTATCCATTCGGGCGATCAGTGATGGGCCGCAGGCGCCAATCCCGTTTGCCCTGGATGAAATGATGGACGAGCACAGCAATCTGCGAATGGGAGAAATCGTCAGGATGATGCTCCGCCATCCAAGGATCATGCCTGCCCTCCTGCGGATGGGGCGGAACACCAGGCTGGCGGCCGAGAACGCGGCGCTTGCTCTGGTGGCAGCCTTGAGTCAGCCAGGATCGATCATTATCCAGCAGTGAGATATTCTTTTGAATTCAAGAGTGAATCCTGTGACCGGACTTATGAACCACTGTCGCCCGGGACGGGAAGCCTGATCCCTACCATCATCCAAACAATGGTAATGAATCCTGCGGATTATCCAACCAGAGTGTTTGATAGGGTTCCAACGTATATCTTTCGACGGATTGCCTTTGGGGGGTAATATTTTGCAGGCAAAGAACCTGTTGGTTGCCCTTGGGAGAGATACGAAGCACTGCAAACAGGGATCTCCCCATATCCAGAATCTTTTGATCCCCCTGCGGATGGAAGGCAGCCGAGGCAGCACGCCTATTGAGCAACTGCCGATAACGGGTAAAGACCTGCGCCCTGAGCGTGGATGGACTGGCCAGCTCGCGTTCCAATCCGGTCTTCTCCAGTTTCTGGCGATTGATGGTGCGATTGTGTCCGGTGACTTTCAACCCTTCGAACCAACTGCGGGAACCGAACAGGCTATGGAAATAAATGCCCGGCAGCCCCTGCAAGCTAAGCAGAATGGCCTGGGCAGCCATGAAGCGGTCAATTTGTGCTGCCAGCGGCTCATTTCCAAGCGGATCGGAGAGAGCGTCAAAAAAACCAATATTCAGTTCATAAGGACTCTGTGTTCCATCTGCGTTTTGTTTGTACGAGACCATGCCGCCGTGTGCCAGCACCTGCCCGATCAGCGCATCGATATCAGCGCGGGATAAAATACCCAGGGCCGGATTCAAGCCAATGCCGTCGTGCGAAGCCAGGAAATTGAAGAATGTAGTTCGATCAGAGGGCGGTTTTAGCGCGGAAGCCCACTTTGAAAGAATGGAAGCGTCAGCGGTGAAAAAAGTGTGCAGGATAAGAGGGGGGAGCGCAAAGTTGTAGACCAGTTGCGCTTCGTCCTGACCATTGCCAAAATAAGCCAGGTTGTCTGTTTGCGGGACATTAGTCTCAGTAACCAGGCGCACGTGGGGCGCAAGCTCGTCGAACACAGCGCGTAAAAGCTGGATGAAGGCATGCGTCTGCGGCAGGTGAATACAGGCGGTGCCAATTTCCTTCCACAAATAGGCGATTGCATCCAGGCGGATGAACTGCGCGCCGCGTTCGGCATACATCAGCAGGATATCGATGATCTCCAGGAGCACATCCGGGTTGCGAAAATCCAGGTCGGCCTGATCGGCGCTGAAGGTGGTCCAGACCCGGCGTTTGCGCGAGGCGGTCTGGAATTCGGTCAACAGGGGCAACGCACGCGGGCGGACAACCAGCGATAGATCGGGATTGCCTTCCACGGTCAGGAAATAATCGCAGTAAGGTTGTTCGTCGCGCAAAAAGGCTTGAAACCAGCTCCCTTGCACGGAAGCATGGTTGATCACGCCATCAAGCATCAGGCGAAAGGAACTCCCCAGACCTTCCACATCGCGCCAGCTGCCGAGAGCAGGATCTACAGCACGATAATCTTTGACCGAAAATCCGTCGTCTGATGAGCTTGGATAGAATGGCAGGATGTGAATCCCACTGACCACACCTTGCAGGCAGGTTTCGCAAAAATCCGCCAGGGTTCTCAAGGGAAATTGGCCTGGCTCTTGCACCTGATCCCCATATGTGATCAGGATCGAGTCGCGTTCCGATAAAGATGTTTCTACAGGGACTGGAATTCGCCCACGATGGCGCTCCACCAAATCATTCAAACGTGGGATCAACCGGACGGCAAGTTCCCTGCCATAGAGTGTGGTAAGCTTTGCAATGTAAAGAGATTGCAGCATGAATCTCATTGTACTATACTCATTAAAGGGATAACCCTTATCGAGCAAGGAGCTTGATATGTCGCTTTCACGAAGGATCGGATTTGTTTCCACGCGTTTTGCCGGCACCGATGGTGTTTCTCTTGAAACGGCCAAATGGGCTGCCATCCTGGAACGCATGGGCCACACCTGTTTTTATTTTTCCGGAGAATGTGACCGCCCTGATGGAAAATGTTACCTTGTCCCCGAAGCCTTTTATCGTCATCCGAGTATCGAGGCCATCAACCAGACTGTCTTTACCGGCACCTGGGGTCAGATGCATAAAGGGCGCAGGGCGCATCCTGAAATGGAAGCATTGCACAAGGATTTCTTTTCGGTTTACATTCGCCCGGCCCGGATCACGAAACAAGTTCAAGAGTTGAAGGATTATTTCAAAGAGCACCTTTATAAATTCGCTCATCAGTATCGCCTCGAAGCGCTTATCATCGAAAACGCTCTCACCATACCCATCAATTTGCCGCTTGGGCTGGCAATAACCGAGTTCATCGCCGAAACAGGTTACCCGGTCATTGCGCACCATCACGATTTTTACTGGGAACGCCAGCGCTTTATGAATAACTCGGTCCAGGACTATCTTGCCGCGGCATTCCCGCCTGATCTGCCATCCATTCGGCACGTCGTCATCAATTCGGTGCAGGCCAAGCAACTTGCTTCACGCATCGGTGTGATTGCGGAAATTATTCCCAATGTCATGGATTTCGACACCCCGCCTGCTCCATTGGATGAATATGCGCTGTCAGCACGTGCAGATCTCGGGCTGGCACCCGGGCAATATTTGATTCTCCAACCAACCCGCATCATCCAGCGTAAAGGCATCGAGCACGCCATCGAGTTGACCCGCCGCCTGGGCTTGCCTGCTCAATTGGTCATTTCCCACGCGGCTGGTGATGAGGGAACAGACTATGAAAAACGCGTCCGCGAATTCGCAGCCCTTCTGAATGTCACGGTCAATTTTGAGTCGGCGATTGTTGGCGAAGCACGCGGGATCACACCCGAAGGAAGAAGAATATATGCACTGGGGGATGTCTATCCCCAGGCGGACCTGGTTACGTATCCATCTTCCCTGGAGGGATTTGGCAATGCTTTTCTTGAAGCCATCTATTACATGCGCCCGGTGGTGGTGAATAACTACTCCATCTATGAGGCGGATATCAAGCCCAAAGGCTTTAAGGTCATTGAGTTCGATGGCTATATTAATGACTCAACCCTGGAACATGCGCGCCGCCTGCTCCTGCACCCTGAAGAAGCCATGCAGTATGCTGCTCAGAACTATGAACTGGCGCGCCGCTATTTTTCATACAATGTACTTGAGCGCCGGCTCCAGCATTTATTGGCTGACTGCTTCGGAGAATTAATATGAAAATTGCGCTGCTGCATTATTCATCCCCACCCATCGTGGGTGGAGTGGAAAGTGTGCTCGCGCACCACGCCCGCAGCATGGTGAAAGCCGGCCACGAAGTCACCATCTTTGCGGGACGCGGCGAAACTTTTGACGAGAGTATCCCTGTACGCATCCTACAGCGGCTGGATTCGCGCCATGCCGAGGTACTGGCAGTCAAGCAGGAACTGGACCACGGGCAATGCACGCCCAAATTTGACCATCTGCGCGACCAAATCAAGCAGGAATTGTTGGCGGAGTTACAGGGGTTCGATGTTTTGATCGCCCATAACATTGCATCCCTGAACAAAAACCTGGCATTGACGGCCGCACTCCATTCTGCGTATAAAATGCCGGGTTTCCCAAGGGTGGTCCTGTGGCATCATGACCTGGCCTGGGCAACCTCACGCTATCGCCAGGAAATGCACGACGGTTATCCCTGGAACCTGTTACGCATCGATTGGGGAAGCGTGACGCATGTTGTCATCTCAGAACTGCGCCGCCAGGAACTTGCCAGCCTGATGAACATTACCAAAGAGGCGATTCACGTGATTCCAAATGGAGTCGATATCAATAAATTCTTTAAGCTTGAGCTGCAGACCATCCAACTGGTGGAACAATTAAAGCTGCTGGATGCCAATCCACTTTTCCTTGCGCCTGTGCGCCTGACTCCGCGCAAGAATATCGAACTCGCGTTACGCGTGCTGTCTGAACTGCAAAATACATTCCCAAAAGCCATGTTACTGGTCACCGGGCCGGAGGGAGCGCATAATCCGGCCAACGCGGCGTACAGGCAGAAGTTGCTGGCGCTGCGCGATGAGCTTAATTTGCAAAACGCCGCTCATTTCCTGGCTGATGTTACTTCTGAATATATGCCGGATGCGGTTATCGCCGATTTTTATCGCCTGTCCGATGCCTTGTTATTCCCCAGCCGCGAAGAAGGTTTTGGGATTCCCCTGATTGAGGCCGCTTTCAGTTCCATACCTGTTTTTTGCGCCGATCTTCCCGTCCTGCGTGAACTTTGCGGTGAGGATGTAACTTATTTCGATCCGGATGCGGAGCCGCGTTCAATCGCTGAGAAGATCTTCATCAGGCTTCAAAGTGAAACAACCTCCCGCTGGGCGCGCCGGGTTAAACATGCCTATACCTGGGATTCGATCTACGCAGCATACATAGGTCCGTTGATTGAGGAGGTTGGATCATGAAAAAGTTTCTCCGCAATATCAAAACTGTGTTGATCCCAATTGGCGCAGGTGCAGACGGGCTTACTGCTCTGGCAATCGCACAGGCCATTGCCAGGGAAGTCATCCTGGTCGGCGTTGTTCCGATTGGAAAAGATGCATCCCTGAGTGCTGGCGCACAGGAAGCCAGGCAAGTCCGCAAACGCCTGCTTTCTTTAAGCAGCGGTCCTTCCATTCGCTTCAAATCCACGGTGATCGTGTCAGAAACGCCATGGGAGGACCTTAAAGGGGTCATTGCCAACGAGAAGCCCAATCTCTTCATGCTTGAGTGGAAAGACGGGCAATTATCCTGCGGCATCCCTGTCCCGGATGTCCTTTCCAATTCCCTTTGCAATCTTGCCATTGTGCGCGGCGCCAGGACGATCAAACTGTCCCGGGCACTGATTGCCGTACGCGGCGGGCCTTTTGCCGAGCTGGCCTTCCAGATGGGTATGGGGTTGTCCTCTGCACAATTGGATGTTTTACATCTTGCTTTGACGGGCACAGTGAATGACGCACCCTTCAAGGGATTGAAACACATCCTGCGCAACATCCCTGAAGTCAACCTGCGCTCGATCGTCACTGAAGATGCCGTACGGACCATATTTGAGGAATCACAAAATTACGATGTCGTGATCCTGGGTGCGACCGCAAACTCAAGTATTGCCAGTTCATCCATCGGGCCGGTGGCCGAAAAACTTTTATCAGATTCTGCCGCGACAGTCGTGGTGGTAAAAACCTGCCGCCCCGGCTCTGAATTCATATCCGATGAAAAAGCGGGGGCCCAGGCCATTTCCATTCTGGTCGACAAGTGGTTTGCCGAAAGCACCTTCCATGCAGATGAGTTCCTGGATTTGAAACGGCTTATGGATCTGAAGGAGAAGCAGGGCTCGACAATCAGCCTGGCCTTACCCGCTTTGAACGAAGAAAAGACGGTTGGAAAGGTGATTACCACCATCAAAAAAGCCTTGATGGATGATGTGCCGCTGCTGGATGAGCTCGTGCTGATCGATTCCAATTCGACTGACCGGACGCGCGAGATTGCCGGGGATCTTGGCATCCCTGTCTTTATCCACCAGGAAATATTGCCCGAACTGGGTGCACGGCCTGGAAAAGGGGAAGCGCTCTGGAAGAGTCTGCTGGTAACGAAAGGCGACATCATCGCCTGGATTGACACCGATATCGTCAACATCCACCCGCGTTTCGTTTACGGCATTATAGGCCCGCTCTTGCTTAATGAGAATTTTAAAATCATCAAGGGCTTCTATCGTCGTCCGCTCAGGCAGGGGGGCACAATGAAGGCCAGCGGAGGCGGGCGTGTGACCGAATTGACCGCGCGTCCCCTTTTGAATCTCTTTTATCCTGAACTTTCCGGGGTCATCCAGCCACTTTCAGGAGAATATGCCGGCCGGCGGGAGGCGTTCGAAAAAGCAATCTTTTTCTCAGGCTATGGCGTGGAAACTGGTTTGCTCATTGATATCTTTGAAAGCTATGGCCTGGGTGCCATCGGGCAAGTGGACTTGCTCGAACGCATCCATCACAACCAGGAGCTGGAGGCGCTGGGCAAGATGTCCTTTGCCATCATCCAGACCGTGCTTCGCAAACTCGAAACCCGTTATGAGCGCGCCATTATCGAGGATGTCAACAAAACCATGAAATTAATCCGCAGCGCTGGTGGGGCATATTACCTGGATGTGGAGGAAGTGGCCGAATTGGAACGGCCTTCGATGGATAGTATTCCTGCATACCTGGAAAAACACAAGAAAAGACAGGAATAGGTCTTGTCCCTACAGGAGATTCCGGTTAATTTTTTTCTTTTGTCATCGCGTGCAACACTTGATAGATCATGCGGGTTCCGAAGCGTAAATTTTCGATGGAAATACGCTCGTCAATACCGTGAAAGCGCGCCAATTCGCTGGAACTGATAATCGCAGGGAACAATCCATAACACTTGGCACCCTTTTGTCTGAAAAAGGAGGAGTCGGTTGTGCCAGGGGACAACATGGGTGTGGTGATGCTTCCCGGCGCGAGCTCCCGGCTCACCTTTGCCAGGGTGTGGAAAAGTTCCGAATCCATATCGGATATCACCGCCGGTTGGGGGGCTTGCAGGATCTGGATGTCAACCGCCTTGTCATGGATCAGGTTTTGCAACTCGTCCAGAACCGTCTCAGGGTTCCGATCGGGTAACAGGCGCAAGTCGAGGACGGCTTCGGCGCGGTCGGGTATGATGTTTTCCTTGCCACCTGCTTTCAAGACGGTGATGCTCATGGTGTCTTTGAGCATGGCAGCGATGGTCGGACTGGCAGTCAGGGAGGGTAGCGCCAAGCGGAAGAATAATGGGTTGCCCAGGTTCTTCAGCAATAGAGATTGGGGGAAGGGAAGAATTGCGCCCACATCAGCAAACATTCGGCGCGGCACGGATTGGAGTTCGTAGCCGGATTTGAGCATTTGCACGCGTTCCAGGGCGCGCATCAGGATATTGATGGCGTTGTCAGCATGGGGTATTCCGCTATGGCCTGGTTCACCGTGTGCGACCAGCTTGAGCCATAGATCCTTCTTGTCTGCCACCGCAACTGTGAAAACAGGCCTGGGACCAAAGAGGCCTTGCAAGCCAAAGCCGCCTTCATCCCAGACATATTCAGCCTCAATGTCGGCCCAATGATTCTCGATCATCCACTGCGTGCCAAGCTTGCCGCCCTCCTCCTCATCCGCGGCGGAGAAAAAGATGATGTCACGCGAGCGCCGGGGATGGTAACGTTGGAGCAGGTCGAAGGGTCACATGGAAGGCGAGCGCACCACAGCGAAGCAGGAGCGGCCAATCATCTAAACTTTAACGCAGGATTCTTGTCAAAATCGTGTATGATAATAGTTGAATTATCTGTTCATGAATTAATCTTAGGAGTGATATTGTGGATGGAAACGGAAATCTGAGTATCCTGATTGTTGAGGATGACCCCGCAATTGAGGCGTTGGTAAGCCTTGGTTTGCGGAACGAGCACTATAATGTTTTTGCCGCCAAGAATGGCCTGATTGGTTTAAAGCTATTTGAGGAACAAAAGCCAGACTTGATCATCCTGGATTGGTTATTACCTGGGATGGATGGGATCACGTTGTGTCGCATGATTCGCTCCCAGTCCGAAGTCCCAATTATCATGATCACTGCGCGAGATGCGATCCATGACCGCGTCGAAGGACTGGAGACTGGTGCAGACGACTATCTTGTCAAGCCATTTAACATCGATGAATTGATCGCACGGGTGCACGCCCGGCTCCGCCGTCGCCATCCTGGAGACACCATATTGGCATTCCAGGATCTTAGTTTGGATCCCAAGGCTCATGAAGTTTATCGCGGCAGTCATTCCATTAATTTGACCAGCACCGAGTTTAAATTATTGAATTATCTGTTGCGCCACCCCCGCCAAGTGTTGTCAAAAGAGCAAATTCTGGAAGAGTTATGGGGGTATGACTTTCTCGGGGATACGAATATTGTGGAGCAATATGTACGTTCTCTACGCCAAAAAATAGGTCAGCCTTCACTCATCCAGACCTTGCGCGGGGCTGGTTATGTACTACGTGAGGCTCCAGAATGAGGATCCGTCTTTCGTTCCGCTTGATGATTATTCTCCTTTTTATTGGGAGCCTGATCCCGTTGCTGGTCACGGTAGGCCTGGTGGTGTACCGGCTGCAGCAGGTTTACCTTGTCAACGAAACCCAAAGACGCCTGATTCGGTTTGTTCAAACCGACGTGGAGAAGTACGCCATCGATTCGGACCTCACCGTCTTGGCGGTGAACCTGGGAGAGCACTTGCGTACGCTGGGCGCCGACATGTTTATCCAAAACAGCGCGGGGGACCCAGTCCCACCAGCACTGGGTACCGGCCCCTGGCTCGACAACGCATCCCATCAAACTGCCCGGGATTCAAGAACGAGCAGCATGCAAATCATTGGGAGTGGTGCAACCGCCCGCATGGTTTACTTGGCCGCGGTGATAGATCCGGCTGGGAATATTCTCGGCAGCGTGGAAGCCAGCCTGTCGATGAACAACATCACCGACCAGCTCAAGGCATTGCGCCGTTGGCTGATCATTATTATTTCGCTTGCTTCGGGCGTATCGGTGCTGCTTGCCATTTACCTTTCATGGATCATCATTCGACCGATGAAAAGCCTGGTTGAATCGGCAGAACATGTGCGCCAAGGAAACCTGGAGACCCGCGCTGAGATTCCGGAAGTGTATGAGTTGGGCCAATTGGCAAAGACCTATAACCAGATGCTCGACCGCATTTCCGAGGACATGCACAATCAGACCCAACTAGCAGAAAACATGCGACAGTTTGCTGCCGACGCCTCGCATGAATTACGCTCACCACTTTCCGTTTTTCGAAATAGCGTCGAATTGCTGGAAAAGGTTTCTCACCAAAATGACCAGAAGCAAGTTTCTGAGATTTTGAATATCCTTCGCAAAGAGGTTGATGCGATGACCGGCTTGGTAGAAAACCTGCTCCTGCTAGCCCGTCTCGATCAGCCCATGGAAGCTGTGGCAGCCATACTTCATCCCGAGGTGATTTATCCGTTTCCTCTTCTGGAGGAGGTTTACGAGCGCTCGCAATTGCTGGCGAAGGGCCAGCTAGTGGAAATGGTGTTGCCTGCAGGCACGGTCGCTCCGATCTGGGCCGATCGTGAAATGCTGTATCGTGCCCTAAATAATATCGTCGAAAACGCCATCACCTACACTCCGCCCGGGAAAAAGATCACGCTAAGCATCGAAAGCCTGGATGGAAAATGCTGCTTTATCATTGTTGATCAAGGTTGTGGAATCGCTCCAGACCAACTGCCAAAGATCTACGAGCGATTTTATCGCAGTGACGAGTCCCGAAATCGGCAGAATCCCGGAACCGGGCTGGGATTGGCCATCGTTGCTGCCATCATTCATGCCCATGGGGGCGAAATCCAGGTGGAGAGCAAGCTGGGTGATGGCACCCGTTTTCGGCTGATATTCAAACAATTGGACCCGCAATCATTAGAACCGTAATCCTTTTCAGCAAATCTTCAGCAAAATTACAGCCATCCTTCAGGTTGGAGCCTTATCCTAAGGTTAGTCACAAAAAACCTTGAAAGGAGAAAATAAAATGATTAAGAGAATTTCTGGGCTTGTAATTATCTCCAGCCTGATCAGCGCTGGCCTGCTTTTCCTTGGAACCACGCTGATTGGGAATTTCTCACCCGCACTGGCCTCTTTGCTGAACCCCTTGGTTGCCGGAACGAATGTAAAGGCTTCTTCGGCCTCCATGCCGGCTGAAGAGAATGCTCCATTAAAGAACGAGCTGGGCATCCCGGTTAAAAAATCTGAAGTGTCATCGGTCGGTAAAGCTGCTTCAGTTCCTCCCGCCAGCTCAGGTCAGCCTCTGGACATCTCTTTCCTCTTCAAATCTGGGGCAGCGCCCATATCTGATGTCACCATTGCGCAACTGCTCAACAGCCCGGATCAGTTTATCCATAAAGTATTTACCATCACTGGTATCGCCACTAGCCTGAGCGGTGAAAAATTCCTGCTAAACGATGGCACCGGACAGATCTTTGTTGAGGTGGATGATCATCTGGTCAAATACATCATCACGGATGGTCAATCCATAACCGTTACAGGAAAGTTTGATGACACCAACAGCCAATATGGATTTGAACTCGATGCCTTTATGTTCGTTGATCAAAATGGCACGACGTTTGTCCATGACGACGAGTACGATGATGACAATGATGACGACGTGGATGATGACGCCGATGACAACGTGGATGATGACGTCGAGGACGACATGGGTGATGACGCCAAGGACGACACGGATGATGACGTCGAGGACGACACGGGTGATGACGCCGAGGACGGCACGGATGATGACGCCGAGGACGACACGGATGATGATAACGAGGACGGCACGGATGATGACGATGATGGCGGCATGGATGATGACGACAATAATGATGATTAATAACCCTTAAGGCAGCAATTGCAGCAAATAAACAGACGATATTCAATCCTGTTTCCCAAACATTCCCTATCACCTGAGAACCGCTCCTCGAAACCCGGGGAGCGGTTGTGTTTGACCATTTAGGGTTACGTGAAAAAAGTTTCGGTGGCGAAGTCCAGGCGAGCAAATTCCCCGCTTATCTCGCTCGAAATCTTTAGAGTGCGGCAAGCCAGGCAACAGCACTAATATCGCCAAACCACAAGGTGGTTGTGCGGTTCTGTATCCCGTACCTGGCCTATTGAGAAGCGCAACCAGCCCAACAAATGGGTTACTCTTGATGCGTTTCAGGTGCCCAAGGTTGCTGGATTACTTTATTGATTATTGCTGTAGAAAATCCTAAGTGTCTTTTATCCCAGATGCAGGTCAATAAATAAGGCAGCCAAAAACGGGCGGTATTACCGCCCGTTCTGCATACTTCCCCAAGCCCAGTTAATCTAGATTGCCCGTCGAAATGGCCATCTTGACCTCGCCGATGGCCTTGGTGATCTGGATCTCGCGCGGGCAGGCCATGGTGCAGTTAAAGATGGTGTGGCAGCGATAGATTCCGGTGACCTCGTTAAGGATCTTCAGGCGTTCTGCGGCGGCCTGGTCGCGGTCGTCAAATATAAAGCGGTGGGCGGCAATAATGGCTGCCGGGCCGATATATTCCTCACTTGCCCAGAAGGACGGACATGCCGTGGTGCAACAGGCGCACAGGATGCACTTGGTGGTGTCATCGAAGCGCAGGCGCGCTTCCGGGCTTTGGAAGCGTTCCTTTTCCGGGTCGGGATCCTCGTTAATGAACCATGGTTTGACAGAGCGGTAGTGCTCAAAGAAAGGCCCCATATCCACGATCAGGTCTTTTATCACCGGCAGGCCGAGGATGGGTTCGACGGTGATCTTCACGCCCACATCGCGCACCAGTGTTTTGCAGGCCAAGCGGTTCATCCCGTTGATCCGCATCGAGTCGGAACCGCAGATGCCATGCGCACAGGATCGGCGGAACGAGAGCGTCCCATCCTGGTAGCCCTTTACTTTCTCGAGCAGATCCAGCACGCGGTCGGTTTCCAACCCATCCAGCTTATAGGTCTTGTAAGCGGGCTTCTTGTCTTTTTCCGGGTTATAGCGGAAGATCTTTAGAGTTACTTCCATGTGTCAGCGCTCCAGTGTTTCCGTGTCCTAAAGGATGCTTCGCGATCAAGTATTCCTGTGCCAAGTGTTCCGGGAGCACCGGATCACGTGACACCGGAACACGTCAATACGTTCTTACTTTCGGCTCATAACGGGTGATGACCACCGGCTTGTAATCCAGGTCAATCTTTCCATCTGCGCGCATCCAGGCCAGCGTGTGCTTCAGCCAGTTCTTGTCATCCCGCTCGGGATAATCCTCGCGCGAATGGCCGCCGCGGCTCTCAGTCCGGGCAATGGCCGCGACGGTGGTCAGCTCGGCCAGGTCGAGCAGGTTGCCCAGCTCCCAGGCATTCATCATTTCCATGTTGAAGATCCTGCCCGTATCGGTCACCGTGACGTGCTGGTAGCGCTGCTTGAGCTCGCGCACCACGTTCAGGGCGTTCTCCATGCCCTTGCCGCTGCGGAAGATGCCCATATCATCAAACATGATCTTCTTCATGCTCCTGCCGATGTCGAAGGCATTCTCCTTGCCGTCTGCCCTGCGAATCCTTTCGAACTGCGCCCGGGCGAATTCGGTTGGATCATCCGGCAGGGTCTGGAAGGAGGCGCCCCTGGCATATTCCGCCGCCCGCAACCCGGCATGTTTGCCAAAAACCACCAGGTCGAGCAGGCTGTTCGTGCCCAAGCGGTTGGCTCCGTGGATCGAAACACAAGCGCATTCCCCGGCCGCGTACAGGCCGGGAGCCACGCTGTTCTCCTTGTCTGCAAGCACTTCGCCGTACTTGTTGGTGGGGATACCGCCCATGGCATAGTGCGCCGTGGGTTGGATCGGCATCATCTGCGTGATCGGGTCCACGCCCAGGTACACGCGGCAGAAGTCCACGATGTCGGGCAAGCGGGCCAGGATCTGCTCGCCGGTTACTGTATAAGCGCTGCCGTCCGGGTTCTTGCGGCCGTCCATGGCCGCGTAGCGGTTAACACTCTCCGGGCGGACGTCGAGATAAACGTAGTTCTGCCCGTTGACGCCGTTGCCATCCCGGATTTCCATGTAAATGGCGCGGCTGGTTACATCCCGCGAGGCCAGGTCCTTGACCCTGGGGGCGTATCTCTCCATGAAGCGTTCGCCCTTGCCGTTGATCAGGACGCCGCCTTCCCCGCGCACGCCCTCGGTGATCAGGATGCCGAGCTTGTAGATGCCGGTGGGGTGGAACTGGAAGAATTCCATATCTTCCAACGGCAGGCCGCGCCGCATGACAATGGCCGGGCCGTCCCCGGTGAAAGCGTATGCGTTGGAGGTGATTTCCCAGATGCGCCCATGCCCGCCGGTGGCGAAAATGACCGCCTTGGCGTGGAAAACGTGCATCTCTCCAGTGGCAAGTTCAACCGCCACCACACCCGCTGCAGCGCCGTTGACCATGAGCAGGTCGACCACCTGGAATTCGTCAAAAAAGGTGACATTGTTTTTCATGCACTGCTGGTACAGCGTCTGCAGGATCATGTGACCCGTGCGGTCGGCCGCGTGGCAGGCGCGCCGGACTGGTTTGCCGGTCACGTTATTGGTATGTCCGCCAAATGGGCGCTGGGCAATTTTGCCATCTGGTGTCCGGTCAAAGGGCAGACCCATGTGTTCCAGCTCATAGACGGCCGGCACGGCCTCGTTGCACATGAATTCAATGGCATCCTGGTCGCCGAGGTAATCTGAACCTTTAACAGTGTCATAGGTATGCCATTCAGGATGGTCTTCCTCCTGGCTGCCGAGCGCCGCGCCGATGCCGCCCTGGGCAGTGCCGGTGTGCGAGCGGGTGGGATAGAGCTTGGTGATGACGGCTGTCCTGGCAGTCCGGGAGGCGTACAGCCCGGCCATGAGACCCGCCCCACCGGCGCCAACAACGAGTACTTCGAATTGATGCGTTATCATGCTGCGGCTCCTAGCGGGTCCAAATTACATAGATGGCGATGGCGATCATGACAAAGGTCAGCACCAGACCCACAATCCGCAGGATCCGGCGCACCATGCGATTCTTGAGATAATCTTCGATCACGCTGAGCAGGCCGTGCAGTCCGTGCGAGGTCGCGAAAGCGACGAATGTGCTGCCCATGAGCTTCCAGAACAGGGTTGCCCAGGCATCCGTATTGGCTATGTTATTCAGGGTGGTGTTCATCAGTACATGGTTGGAGTCGGGCATGAAAGACCAGCGGATCAGGTCTGCCAGGTTCACCTGGGTGCGCGCCCCCATGATCAACGCCCCCACCAGGCCGATGAAGGCGCACAGGTACATTGCCAGCGCCGAGAGGCGCACGAAGAGCCACATAAAGATCTCAAAATCAAAACCTCGCCTGGCGAGGGAAAGAGTTCTTTGCTTTTCAGCCATGCCTAACCTCCCAATGCCGTGCGGACAATCACCAGCACAGCCATGCTGTAGATGGGCAGGAAGACAGCCCACTCGATCCAGATGGCTTCCCGCTGGTGTTCGATCAATTTCGGCCACAGGTCGAGGATGACAATGCGCAGGCCGTTGATGGCGTGGAAGAGGGCGCAGAAGAAGATGATGATCTGGAAGGCCCAGTGCTCGTAAATCAGGTTGATGGAGCTCCCGATGCTGCCGCCTACAAAAGAAGCCAGGATATGCAACCCAACGAAGGTGACGATTCCCAGGCCTCCGATGCGGTGCAGGATATAGGTCAGCATAGGCCCCTTGCCCTGGTAGCGCAGGGCATCTTTCAGGCTGACATTCCTTTTCAGACCCATCCACGCCTCCTTAATATGATTAGTTGCCAATTTAGTCGCTTTTTTGAACGACTGCACAGTCCTGCGTTTTTTGCAGGGAAGTACTTACGTAGCCGCGATCTTATAAAGATGGTCTATTATCCCATTTACATTTCAGTGAGGAAAGGTGACAATACTCACGGAATATTCGTTCCAGACATCCTCATGAGGAAGGTTGGAACATCCCTTATAATCACACATAATAAGGGCTTTTTTTTAAATTCATCCCGGGAGGTTTGCATGGCAGGTTCCGATCATATCAGCCGGCGTGATTTCATCAAGCTGATTACTGCAGCCGTCGGTACGTTCATTGGCGCGGCCATTGGCCTGCCGGCGATAGCGTATTTGATCGATCCGGCGCTCAAAGTCACCAAATCTGACGCCTGGATCCCACTGGGGAAATTGGAAACCTTCGAGGTTGGCAAGCCAGCGTTGGCCACGTTCAACCGCAGTAAGGTCAATGGCTGGGAGAAAACGGTCACCAGTTATGGCGTTTTTGTGATCAAGAAATCGGATACGAATTTCCTGGTACTCTCGAATAAATGCACACACCTGGGATGCAGCGTCAGCTGGAAGGACGACCGGAAGGAGTTCGTCTGCCCCTGCCACGATGCCCAGTTTGGGCTGGATGGTTCGGTGCGGGGAGGTCCACCGCCGCGCCCCCTGGATTCGTTTTCCGGCGACCGGCTGAAAGTCGTGGACGGCGTATTACAGCTCCATTTCCTGGAAGGTTGACCCATGTTCAAAAAACTATTCACCTGGCTGGATGAGCGGTTGGGCTTGAACGACGTTTACAAGGCCGTGCTGGATCGACCCGAACCAAAGGGCAACTGGTGGAATACCCTCGGCAGCGCCAGCATGTTCCTGTTTGTAATGCAGGGTTTGACCGGAATCTTCCTGAGCGTCTACTACACGCCTTCTCCTGACCACGCCTATGACAGCATCCAGTACATCATGAATGGCGTGGCCTTTGGCTGGCTGATCCGCGGCATCCATCACTGGGGTGCTTCGTTGATGGTGATCGTGGTTTTCATCCACATGATCCGGGTCTTTGTGACCGCCTCATATAAATACCCGCGCGAGCTGACCTGGCTGATCGGTGTCGGCCTGCTGCTGTGCACCCTGGGGATGGGTTTCACCGGTTACCTGCTGCCCTGGAACCAGAAGGCCTACTGGGCCACCACGGTGGGGACCTCCATCGCCGGCAGCGTGCCGTGGATCGGGTCTTTCATCCTGAAAGCCTTGCGCGGCGGGCCGGACTTGAGCGCGCTGACCCTCGGCCGGTTCTTCGCCGCGCATATCTGGATGCTGCCGGCTGTCCTGGCCGGGCTGATGGGCGTGCACCTGTTCCTTATCATCAAGCACGGTGAATCACCCTTCCCGGGCAAGGAAGATTAAAGGAGCACGGCGATGAAAGACGAAAACAAAAAATCCATCCTTGAGAAATATAAAATCGCCCTGCAAAAAGGGGAACGATTCTGGCCCGACAGCATCTATAAAGACCTGATCATATCACTGGCAATTTTCATTATCTTGATCCTGCTGGCCTCATTCATTGGCGTGCCGGGCGAGCCCAAAGCGGATCCCAGCGATACCGCCTATATTCCCAAGCCGGAATGGTACTTCCTGTTCCTGTTCAAGTTCCTGGCACTCTACGGGCAAATCCCGGTGCTGGGTAAGATTGAATGGATCGCCACGGTGCTCATCCCCGGATTGGCGGTGGGGGTGCTTTTCATCCTGCCGCTGATCGACCGCAACCCTTACCGCGCCTATTCCCGCCGCGTGCTGGCCTTGACCGTAATGGGTGTTTTCCTGGTCAGCGTGGTAACCCTGACCATGCTGGCTGATATCCCCACCACCATCCTGCCGGTGCTGCAGTTCCTGGCCGGACTGGCGGTGCCGGGGCTGGCATTTGTGCTCCTGTTCGGCCTCTCATTCCTGGCCAGGAAGGCGGTCCGCCGGGTTGGGCACATCCAGATCTGGCTGGCAGGGGGCACTGCGCTGGCAATGGTCGTGTTATCCCTGGTGGTGTTGGCGTTGGCTCCACCCGCTGCCGCCAGCGAGGTCCAGGTGGCGGGAACGCTGCCGGAACAAATCTCCCAGGGACAGGACCTGTATTCGCTCAACTGCGTGGAGTGTCATGGTGCGGATGGCGAAGGCGGCATCATCAAGGGGGTGGTGGGCCTGGAAGACTTCAACATGAAAGCCATCCACAGCCAGGATGAAATGTACACCCGCAGCGACCAGACGCTGGCGGACATCATCGCATACGGGCAGCCGAACCTGGGCATGCAGCCTTTTGGCAAAGCCTATGGCGGTGTGCTCTCTCCAACGGAAATTGACTCCCTGGTGGCATTTTTGCGCTACTCCTGGGATGACCGCGCTGAGCTGCCCGCCGGGGCAATTTCGTCGATCCCCGTCCTGGCTGCCAACGAAGTGCCATCCTGGGATGTGCACATCCAGCCGCTGACCAAAAAATACTGCGTTTCCTGCCACCGGGCCGGCAAGGAGAATAACAACTACCTGGAAACTTCTTATGAAGAGATGCTGAACAGCGGCGATAATGCCCCGGTGATCAGCGCCGGTGACCCGGACAGCCTGTTGATCCGGCTTATCAACGGCCACGAGGGCGAGGACCCCAAAACCGGCAAGGTCATCCGCCAGATGCCGCCCACCAGGCTGCTCGATCCGCAATACATCGACATGCTGACGCGCTGGATCCTGGCCGGGATGCCAAAGACTGCCGAAGAGGCGGCCGCACTCGCGCCCACCCCAACTCCAACGCCAGTGCCATAGCTGGAAGTTTTCAAGATAATAAGGTGAAACGGCCTGTCCGAAAGGGCAGGCCGTTCCCATAGCTTAAGGTAAGACCGGCGCTACGAAATTAAAGCAGAAACTGTATCATTGGTATAATATTGTCAACATCGCTCCAAATCGCAGGCATCGCCAGATCAAGAACATTAGAAAACTTGTCGTATGCAAACTGCAGTGGTCATCACAGCATGTGAAACAGGGGAAGGACTTTGACCAGGTGTTCATTCAAAGCATATTCTTTATCCTATCCTTTCTCCTGACTCTGCTTTTTTTTCTATATGGTTTTAACCATTACTTTTTACTGAATGCAGCCCGGCATTACACCCTTCCAATCTTGAAAAATGCTTCGGATAGTCGCCCCTCCGTTTCCATCCATTTACCAATTTATAACGAAAAGTATGTTTTTCGAAGGCTTCTTGCTGCTTGTTGTCGCATGGTGGAAGCATATGGAATTGAAAAGGCGAATATTCTGGTATTGGATGATTCTGACGATGATACTATTACGGAAGTCGATACGGTTGTAGCAGAATTTGTTAAGGAACATTTTCGAATCGAGGTTGTGCGGCGCGGAACCAGGCAAGGGTTCAAGGCGGGTGCTCTACAAATCGCGCTTGAAAAGACACCCGAAGATTTCATTGCCATTTTCGATGCTGATTTCGCTCCGCGTCCTGATTTTCTTATCCGCACCCTGCCGCATTTGGTTCAGGATGAACGCTTGGGGATCGTTCAGAGTCGCTGGGGGCATCTCAATCGGGATTTCAACTTCCTTACCAGAGGCACAGCCATTTTGATGGATATGCATTTCATCATTGAACAAACCGGTAGATACGCTGCGGGGCTATTCCAGAACTTCAACGGCAGTGGCGGCGTGCTCCGGAAAAGCGCAATTCTGAAAGCTGGCGGGTGGCAGTCGGACACCCTGGCTGAGGATCTGGACTTAAGCTACCGCATGCAGCTTTTGGGATACCGGGTCCTTTATTTGAAAGATCTTCAAACTCCCGGCGAAATTCCCCCGACCATGCCGAACCACAAACAACAGCAAAGCCGCTGGGCCTGTGGTTCCTTAAGAACGGCAAGAAAAATAATCCCTCTTATCCTGCCGAAACGCGAGCTGGGTTTCACACGACGCATGCAGGCCGTTATTCACCTGACGGGTTATTTTCTCCACCCCTTGATGACCCTCTCCTTTATTTTGACCTGCGTATCCACCTTTTTTAGTTTCAATGATCAAAGCGCGGTTCAAGCCTATCTCGTTCTTACTCAAAATCGGGGCACAGGGACCGGGATACCCGGTACAATTCCATTCCTGCAGGATTTGATTTGGTTTCTGTTTGTTCCCCTTATTTTTCTTTGCACAATTGCTCCGTTGATTTCTGCAATTACGACGTTGCGAATTCAGAAACTGTCTTTGTCTCATAACCTGACCAGCATCCTTGTCCTTTTTTTGATTGGATTTGGAACAAGCCTCAACAATACTCTGGGAGCTGGCAAAGGCCTCTTCTCGGACCGGCAGTGGGAATGGACCAGAACGCCAAAATATGCGGACATGAAAAGTCAGGCAGGTTGGCGGACAAATAAGTATAAAATAACCTCAAATTATGTATGGCTCCTGGAGTTGGCATTTGCCTGCCTGGGAACCTTCGCGATCATCCATGCAATCTCGCACTCGAATTTCACCGCCTTATTGATCCTCTTCCCCTTTACCGTCGCCTACATCTTTGTTTCCCTGCTGACCATTCTGCAAAGTTGACATCAGAACATCCAATCAAATTTTTGATTCCCATGCTTCAGAACAGCACAGTCATCAGGCGGAACGGATATTTACCCTCAGACCGTTACTTGCTTGCTTTAAGCATCCTTTTACAGCTTGTTCTTGCGGTATTTTTGGGGCACGCCTATGATATGCGCATCTTCATGGCAACGGGTTATCTGGTGGGCACCGGTCAGAATCCTTATATCCCCCAGGATCTTGTTTCCATTTTCCATAACAGTGCTTTTCAAGGGATGACCTCGGTGGGCTACCCGCCTCCGTGGCCCTTGTTGAACGGATCTCACCTATCTCGTCACATACAGGTTTATTCCAAATCTGCTCTCTATACAACCTGGCTCTCAAAATCCCAATCATTGCAGGCTTTATCTGTCTTGCGTTTCTGGTTGCCAGCATATTGAGCAAACTGGGGGTTGAAGAAAAAGTGGCCCGGAAGGCCTGGCGGTTCATGCTTTTTAACCCTTTCCTGTTGTATGTATCTGCCGCCTGGGGCCAGATCGATTCCATCGTTGCCCTGTTATCGCTCCTGGCGCTGGTCAGCCTTGGCGAAGAGAAGCTGACTGGATCAGCCATCCTGCTGGCTTTGGCTGTCTCCTTCAAGCCAACTGCCCTGCCTCTTATCCCGGTGGTTTTTGTTTACCTGCTCGGCCGGCCTTTCCGGCTGATATTCCGTTATTTTGGAATATTCATTTTATGTTCTTTCCTGCTTTTCGTGGGTCCTTTTGCGATCCTCGGGTGGGATCCCAGCCCCATCCTCCAGCACTGGAATGCCATATTTAGCGTGGGCGGCGGCCTGTCCTACATGACATTCCTGGAACTGTTCGAGGGCTCTTATCAATTACCCGGCTTGTGGTGGCTGGTGGGGCTGATATGGGTGCCAGCATTGGGTGTGGCTGCATTTGCGCTTAAGCCTGGCGGCAAGGGATTGCCAACCCTGTTGAGGAAAAGCACTGCCCTGATCATGATTTTCTTCCTCTTCCGGACCTGGTTGTCTGAACCTAATCTCACCCTGGTCCTCCCTATGATTTTGATTCTGACCTGCCTGGACGAATTGGATCCGCGCGCCCTGACTGCCATGTGGATAATAGCCTTGATTTATAGTTTCTTCAACACCTCCACGTTTCAACTACTTTTTCCCAGCATGCCCGCCCTCATGGATCGATTGTTGCAGTCATTCGAAGTCTTTCGCACTGCCAGGTTGATTATTCGAATCATCGTGGTGATCCCCTGGCTGGCGGTGGGCGGTTGGGTCGTCATCAAATGCATTAAAACCGACCGGGCGGCGGCCGAAAAGGTTCAGGCCCAACCGGGGACAGTGGTTTTACCATGAATATCGATCTGCCAATATTTCAGGATCTTTCACTCACGATTGCCGACAAACCGGATGAGCAGAAGATCTACCCCACTTCGCGCTTGCGGAAGGGACTCTTGATCAAGTACCGCGGGCTGGATCTGGCTGAGGAGGCAGTCGGCTTCGGCCTGCCCGTATTGAGGCAAGGACTGCAGAGCATCTTTCCAGGAAATATCCAATTGGATCTCCTTCGCACAAATTCGACCTGGAAGATAACAGCCGATTACACAATGAACCTGGTCGAAAGAATCGCCAGGCCGGGTACAGCCAGCGTTAAGAGCAAGTACCTTTATACTGTCAAGGATTATCTGGCTGCTTTTATCCGCCGCTTCCCACCCATGCGCGCTCCCTTGACTGCCCTCTCCAGCGGGTTGCGCAGGCTGTTTGGTTGGTACACGACCTACGAGGATGCGGGGTTCAATAACCAGGTCAAGATGATTTACACATTTGATGAAGTGGGAAGGGTGCTCTTAATCGAAGCCGATTTAACACGTCTTGCATTGGATAGAATCACTGAAGCTATCGTGATGAACGAACAGGGGGCGCATGCTTTCGACCAATACCGTGATTCTTCTGGCATTTCCCTTTCGGGCAAAGAGATCGGTTGTTGGGATGAAGTAGCCGCTGAGTCAGCCAGCTTTGCAAGCTCCACACAGCAACTCGCTTTTACCTTGCCTCGCGTGGCTGGAGCACACTTGTTTCGGGGCCGGGAGTTGATTGGCTCCCGCCTGGCCTGGGCCGGGTTCGGATACTCCTTCCCTCCCGCCACCCGGGGATTCACTTACACGATCAGGCTCGATAAACTCGCATGACTTCAGTATTACTGATCTATCCATTTTTCAAACCCCGCCGGGATCGCTCCGTATTTCGCTTCCCCCCGCTCGGCATCAGTTACATCGCGGCCAGCCTGCACGCTGCAGGTCATTTTGTAACATTGCTTGACTGTACTTTTGAAAAAAACAGAAATGAAGCATTGGCCAAGGCCCTGGCAGTTAAAGCGGAAATCGTCGGAATTTATTGCATGGTGACCATGTTGGATGACAGTTTGTGGTTTGCACGCCAGTTACGCCAGCAGACCCGCCTTCTGCTGGCCGGAGGGCCATTGCCCACCTGTGACCCCGTTCCTTTTCTGGAACAGTTTGACATTGTCGTGCGCGGTGAAGGTGAGCAAACCATTCTGGACCTGTTGGACGCGTATCCAGAAGACTCCAACCTTGCTGAAATTCCAGGCATTGTATACCGGAAAAGAGCCGGCCTGGACGGGGATGCTGAGGTTGTGTATACAAAGGATAGGCCATTCGCGAAAGACCTGGACAGCATCCCCTTCCCGGCGCGTGAATTGCTTCCAAATGCGCAGTATATCCGCTACGCCAGGAAGAAATACGGTTATTCGATCACAACCGTCATGAGCACGCGCGGCTGCCCTTACCATTGCGAGTTTTGCAGCAATGTCATTTTTGGAGGTTCTTACCGGGAACGCTCCCCGGGGAATTTGGTCGATGAGATTGAAGCAGCGCTCAGGCTGGGTTATGACCGCATCTCTTTTGCTGATGACGTTTTTACCATGAAGAAAGATCGGGTTGTCTCGGTCTGCGAAGAGATCCTGCAACGCGGGCTCCGGTTTCAATGGGAGTGCCTGGGCAGGGTGGATTCTCTGGATGATTCCACTGCCATAAAAATGAAACAGGCTGGATGCACCCGCATTTACTTTGGGATCGAGTCTGCCGACGAAAATATCCTCCAGCTCATGAAAAAAAAGATCACACCCGGGCAGGCTCTAAAAGCAGTCGAGACCGCCCGCGCGGCCGGGCTTGAAGTGGGGGCTTTCTTTATCCTTTTTTATCCCGGTGATACGAATGATACCGTCCTGCGGACCTTGCACTTCGCCACCTCATTACCGCTGGATTATCTTGGCCTCAGTATGCCCTACCCTCTTCCCGGAACAGCGCTCTTCGAAAGAGTCAGGAGCAGGATTAACCGGGACTGGCATCCGGAGGAAAGTCCGTTCGGAAGCCACGTGCTTATCTTCAACGCCGATTTTTCGGAATCAAAAATGTGGTTTGGGATCATCAAGGGCCAGGTGCAGTTCAAGATCAAAAAGGGTCTGGGGAAACTGGCGCCCATCATTCTCGTGCCGTTTGAGAAGGTCACGGATGGTCTCCTCAGGCTGATGAAATAAGTCGGATGCCTGGCAGACTATTGGTGGGAAAAAGGGAAACGGGGCCTATTTCTTTTCGGCAAAAGCGCGCATGGTCGCTTCTATTCGACCCCGAAGCCAGGTCTCGTCGAACTCGGAATTGTACACAAAAGTGACTTCATTTTCCTTGTCCCAATCCTTCTTCATATCAAGGCCGCTCACGCGTTCGAACAATTTGGAACCCGGCAAAGGGAAGGGTACGTTAAAGGAAATCTCATCAAGAGGCTGCGTCAGGGCGAACCGGAAGGTCGATTCGATCGAAGACTCCGTCTCTCCCGGGTAGCCGACGATGAAGAACGCGGCCACCTCGATCCCAGCATCGTGGAAAAGCCGCACAGCCTGACTGCCTTCTTCCAGGGTGGCTTTCTTATTCATCAATTGAAGAGTCTCCTGGCTGCCAGATTCCAGGCCCAGGTAGACCCGGCGGCATCCGGCTGCCTTCATCAGACGGGTAATTTCGACATTGAGCCCGTTGACACGCGAGAGGCAGCTCCACTTGATATTCCGGCCTGCCATGCGCTGGCAGAACTCCTTCAGGTATTTTAGATTTAGGGTAAAACTATCATCTGCGATCCACAGGCTGTCATAACCCAGTTGGCTGATCTGTTCGATCTCATCCATGACTGAATCAAGGTTCCTGCGGCGGAAAAAATTACCAAAAACAGGCCGGGAGCAGAAATCACAATTGAATGGACAGCCATGGGTTGTGATGATCGAGGCCGTTTTTGCCCCGCCTTTCAGCAGGCCTTCCCGCTGGTAGGCGGCATGATCAAAATCCCCCCTGTAGGGGAGTGGGAAGGCATCGAGCTCCTTCTCAAGGTGATGGACGGGCGGATTATTGATCTGCAGACCATCTTGATGGATAAAAAGTCCGGGATACGCATCCAGGGATAAATCCGATACCTTTCGCCGGGAGGCAGACTTTAGAGTGAGAAAATCCCGGCAGAAACACGGGAAGCTCAGGTCAGCTTCCCCGCGAAAAACGGCATCAAATGGCCCATTGAAATGTTCAGGATAAAGCGTGGGCAGCGGCCCACCAGCCACCAGCAGGCAGTCCGGCAGGTCCGCCCTGACCATCTCCGCGATCCGGAAGGTGTTGCGGCTGAGCGTGATCATGCAGTAAATCCCGACGATATCCGGCCGGTAGGTCTGCAGCGAGGTTTGAATTTGCTCGAATGTGCTGAAGGTGCAATCAAATATCTTCGCTTCGATCCCGGCTGCGTGCAATTGGGCGGCCAGGTAGGCGACCCCCAGAGGCGCAAAGAGCAGCTCTGTCGCTGCTCTCGTTCGAAAGTATGGATAGACCAATGCCACTCTGGACATTTTATTCAAAGGTTCTTTTGATCAAGCAGGACCAATATAAACGGCAACATAAACGATCACCCCGATCAAAGTTGCCAGCATGTAGAGCCAATAGGATGTTCGCATAAAGAGCTTGTAATTCTTGAAGCGCAGGCGCTTTGGCACCAATTTGTTGGTCCGCAGCAGTACAAACACCCCCATTATAAGGGCCAGGGCCCCGATGATGGCGTGAACGGTTGTGACCCCGTAGGTGCCCTCTAACAGTTTCCTCGGAATCCCAGGCAGTATATAGATGATGAAAGAGGGGATCATAACAGAAAGGGCCACGAACGTATTCAGAATTGCAGCCGACGTCTGGACCCTATGGTGAATCTTAAATTTCTTCCGAACGGCCAGCCGCCATCCGATGGTAAATAAGCCTGCAGAGATCAGGATCAAAATGAGGCTGAGGTCCGAATGGAGCAGGGCACGGGTTCCCAGGAATCCTGCGCCGGTAAGAAGAGCTCGGATCATTATTCTCCTTCTGGCATATGCCAGTAATGCAATATCTTTATTATAACTCCGGAGAATTTGATAATTACATTTCGGAACAATACTACTATGGCGGTGACTTGCGCACAAATTAAAAGACAAAGGAGCCGATTTACGGTTATGTGACCATTCTTAATCAGATTATTAATATCTGTTAACGCATATTTTATATGGATTGGATAAAATTAGGTTGTATTTTCAATCTGGTGCATACATGCCTGCAACCTTATCAAATGGAGGATCGTTATGAAAAATAAACTCATGCTTTCCAGCCTTGTTGTTCTAACTCTAATTATTTCTGCTTGTGGCTCAGCAGCACCGGCGGCTACCGCAGTTGCCGCATCCACCGGTGGGGCCCTCGTCAATGCCGGCCAGAATGCGACCCTTGGTTCCTTCCTGGTTGATTCGAATGGGATGACCCTGTACCTCTTTACCAAGGATACCCCTAATACCAGTACCTGTTATGGCGGCTGTGCGGCTGCCTGGCCGCCCTTGCTGACAACCGGGGCTCCATCTGCGGGTACGGGGGTGACAGCTTCCTTGCTGGGCACCACCAAGCGCACGGATGGTACAGTCCAAGTGACTTATAATGGCTGGCCGCTGTACTACTGGGCAAAAGACAAGGTCGCTGGTGATACCACCGGCGAAAATGTTCAAGGCGTCTGGTTTGTGATCACGCCTGCAGGAGAGAAGAAATAAGGGATTGAAAATATCATCACCCCAGTTTCAGATAAAAAATAATAAAGTACCTCCTGTGAAAAAGATGGACAGGAGGTACTTTTTTTGCTTCTAAAATCCGTACACGATGATGCCGCCCAAGAATCCCTGCACGGCAACCAGGGCAAAGCAGACAAAATGCGCTGCGAGATATAGTCCTTTAAAACGGCTGTGAAATAGGTCGGGGTTGCGCCAACGCAGAATGGCAATGGTACTGGTCAGGATGAACAAGGTGCTGGCAATGACGATTTTTGCGATGTGGTTGGGGGCATTACCCCTATAATTTACCAGGTTGTCACGGTAACCCACCACACCTGCCACAACGATGCTTATTGCCGCCAGACAGATGTTTGCAAAGGCAACCTTTTCAAAAAAGTCGCTCTTCCTCCACAATGCCAGTAGCAGAAAAAACAGGGCAACGCTGATCAGGGCAATGGGGAAATGCACGAAGAGTGGGTGCGGAGGCTGAACGACCAGCAGGGCATGGATGATTTCTTTAATGAGAGCCATAAGTTCCTCCTTTTCAAAAAAAGTCTGGCTATCGATCCCATCCGGATGGATTGTGATTAAATAATACCATTAATTTTCACGGCTGAACTCAACCTGTCCAGAATACTTGATCCCGCTTCTTCCTCCAGGGTAAATTGATTATATAATGATAAAAAACATCAAAGGAGAATTGCTCCTATGAGTGAAGAATTGAAAGTCGGTTCGGCTGCAGGAGGGGCATGAATTGTTGAACTTTGTGGTTGCTCTAGGGGGAAAACCGTCTTGACAACCGCCCGAAACAAAACGATAATCCAACTGGTCATGACCACATGACCCCGTGGGAGTTTGCGAACAAGGAAACATATGCCTGAAATGATTGATCCTGACGATTTCCTGCCACGTTACTATCAACTGGCGAATATCCTGCGCGAGAGCATCGCGAACGGAAAGTTCGCGCCGCACCAGCCCATCCCCTCGGAACGCCAGTTGGAGAGCTTGTATTCCGTCAGCCGGACGACCATCCGGCAGGCAATTGACCTCCTGATCCGGCAGGGATTTCTTTACCGTGAGCACGGACGCGGTACTTTTGTCTCCCCGCAGAAGCTGCAGAAGGGCATTTCAGAACTGACCAGCTTCACCGAAGACATGAAACAGCGGGGCATCCTGCCTGGGCAGAAAATATTGGAAATAGGGTATGTCGAACCCTCCTCCCAGGTGCGCGCCCACCTGGAACTGCCGGAGACTTGCAAGCAGGTTCTGCGTATCGAACGCCTGCGCCTGGGGGATGCAGTGCCGATGGGGCTGCAAACGTCTTATTATGTGCTCCCCGAAGGACAAACGATCACGCGCCAGGAATTGGAAGAATATGGCTCGATCTATAAGATGCTCCAGGAGAAATTCCATCTTATTCCAACCGAAGCGGACGAAACGTTGGAGGTGACTGTGGCGACGCCGCGCGAGGCGGCACTGTTACAGATCCCGCCCGGCAGCCCGCTTTTGTTGAGTGAGCGCACAATGTACTCACAAGCTCGCCGGGTGATTGAATTTGTCAAGATCCTGTACCGGGGGGACCGTTACCGGTATCTTGCCAAGCTGACGCGCTAGCAATTAATCGTTCTGTCCGAACGCATATCCGAAAACCAGTCACGAAAAACGCACAGACATTTTCCGAATGTGCTATATAATAGTTGTGTATATTCTTTAGTCTGGCCTTCTTCAAAACTTTCACCGGGGTGGATATTTCATATTCTTTGAGGAGATGCAAAATGAAAAGACAATGGACCTCCAAAATTACGTTTGCCCTGATGATCGTCCTGCTTGTGCTGGCAGTCGCGCCGGTCATCCCGGCGCGCGCCGCCACAAGAACGGCTTCTGTTTCAGGAAGCTGGAACAGTACAACTACTTGGGGAGGTTCCCAGCCACCAGGTTCTTCTGATAGTGTCACCATAAACAGCGGGGTTACTGTCACAGTACCTGGCGGTTACTCGGCTTCAAGCAGCTCCATCAGCTTCACGACTGGGACCAGCGGTCCTGCCTCGATCACCCTGGCCGATAGTACCTCGTCATTGACGGTAGGTGGTGCTGTAACGATACAACAACAGGCAAGCGGTACAAACGTGAACCAGATCAACGTGGGAGCTGGCACATTCACGGCGGCGTCAGTAGCCTTGTCGGCAACGACTGACGCTTCCCGCTTCAGTCAGATCCTTATTTCCTCGGGAACTGTCACTGTTTCTGGCGATATTACCTCCTCGGGTACAGCTTCACGTATCGTCTTCTCCGGTGCCGGAAGAATTAACGCGGGCGGAACTTTGCTGAGCGGCACGGCCGGCACATTTACTCCATCTTCAGGGACAGTGAATTTTAACCACGCTGGCGCGCAAACAGTTGGAGCATACACCTACAACAATCTCATCCTTTCCAGCAGCGGCGCGAAGACGCTGCCTGCCGGCACTACTGTGAACGGCAATCTGAGCATCACTGGCAGTGCAACCGCCAGTGTGGCTGCCGGCCAAAACCTCAGCGTGGGAACCCTTAACCTTGGCAGCGTGGGCACCGCCAATGGTACCTGGGGCTCCACCAGTTCCACTGCCACCTTTAAGACAAATACCTATTTTGCTTCGACAACGGGCTACCTGACCGTATCAACAGACACGCGCACCCCCCAGGCAGCCCTGGCTGTAACCGGGCCTGTCAGCGTTACCTACGGATCAACCGGGACGATCACCTATTCGGGCGGTTCAGGTACTGGCGCAATATCATACGGCCAGGGTGCATCCACGGGCTGCACCGTGAATACAACCTCCGGTGTGATCACGGTAAACAATGTCACCGGCAGCTGCGTCGTAACGGTCACCAAGGCGGCTGATAAAAATTACCTGGAGACCAGCTCAGACGAATCTGATGTTGCGCTTGCCCCACGCGCGGTAACATTGACTGGGACTCGTCCATACGATACTACCACACTGGCTCAGGCAGCAATCCTTTCCATAACGAACATAGTTGGATCGGACGTTGTGACTGTCGCTTCAGGCAGCGCCACGCTTTCGAGCGCCAACGTGGGAACACGATCGATCACCTCAATGGGCAGCCTGGCGCTTGGCGGAGCGGACAAAGCCAACTATACCCTTACGGGAGCTTCCGGCTCGGTAATCATAACCAAGGCCGATCAGGCCACCCTGACGGTGACCGGGCCAACCAGCGTTACCTACGGGGCCACCGGGACGATCACCTATTCGGGTGGCTCGGGCACCGGTGCGCTGTCATACAACCATGGTGCATCCACCGGCTGCACAGTGAATCCATCCTCCGGTGTGATCACAATGACTGATATCCTCGGCAGTTGTTCCGTCACGGCCGCCAAGGCGGCGGACAGCAACTACAACGCGGCCACCTCAGCAGGATTTGATGTTACCCTCGCCAAACGGGCGGTGACATTAACTGGTACTCGTCCTTACGATACGACCAGCGTGGCTCTGGCAGCGATTCTCTCTGTAGCGAACAAAGTGGGATCGGATGATGTGACCATTGCTTCCGGCAGCGCCACGCTGGCGGGCGCCGATGCGGGAACACAGGCGATCAGTTCCACGAACACCCTGGTGCTCGGCGGAGCGGCTGCAGCCAACTATACCCTCACGGGAGCTTCCGGCTCGGTGATCATAACCAAAGCCAATCAGGCCACCCTGACGGTGACCGGTCCGGCCAGCGTTACCTACGGGACCACCGGGACGATCACTTATTCGGGCGGCTCAGGTACTGGCGCGCTGTCATACAGCCATGGTGCTTCCACGGGCTGCACGGTGAACCCATCCACCGGCGTTATATCAGTGACCAATGCCTCGCTGCTCTGCACCGTTACCGCCACCAAGGCGGCAGACAACAATTACCTGGTGACCACTTCAGCCGGATTTGAAGTTACCCTGAACAAGGCCGATCAATCCACCCTGACGGTGACCGGGCCGGCCAGCGTCACCTATGGAACAGCCGGAACGATCACCTATTCGGGCGGCTCAGGCACTGGTGTGATGTCATTCAGCAATGGATCATCTACAGGCTGCACGGTGAACCCATCCTCCGGCGTGGTCACGATGACTGATATCCTCGGAAGTTGTTCCGTCACGGCATCCAAGGCGGGAGATACCAATTACATTGCCACCACCTCTATTGGATTTGGGGTTACGCTCGCCCCACGCTCGGTGACATTGACGGGGACGCGCGTATACGATACAACCACCCTGGCTGCGGCAGCGATCCTTTCCATAACGAACAAAGTAGGAACAGATGATGTGTTCGTTGCTTCCGGCAGCGCCACGCTGGCGGGCGCCAACGTGGGACCACAGGCGATCAGCTCCATGAACACCCTGGCGCTCGGTGGAACGGCTGCAGCCAACTATACCCTTACGGGAGCTTCCGGCTCAGTGACAATAACCAAGGCCGATCAGGTCATCAGCTTCCCTGCGCCTGCCAGCCCGGCGGCATTCAACAGCACGTTCACGGTCACCCCGACATCTAATTCCGGCCTGATCGTTACCGTTACACCAAGCGGAGTATGTTCCATCCTGGGCAGCACCGTAACCATGACCAGCGGCGCGGGCACATGTACTCTGACTGCCTCACAGCCCGGGAATGCCAACTACAATCCCGCCACCGAGGTTATCCGGACGGTGATTGCACAAAAAGCTGATCAAGCGCCGCTGATAATAACCGGGCCCGCCAGCGTCACCTACGGAACGATCGGCATGATCACCTTTACGGGTGGTTCCGGTACTGGTGCGGTTTCATACAGCCAGGTTTCATCCCTGGGTTGCACGGTGAACCCATCCACAGGCGCGATCACGGCGATCAATGCCTCCCTTACCTGCATGGTGCTGGTCGCGAAGGCGGAAGACGCCAATTACAACGCCGCATCCACGGCCAGCCTTGTTACCCTGAATAAGGCCAACCAGGTGATTCTGACGGTGACCGGGCCCGCCAGCGTTACCTACGGATCAACCGGGACGATCACCTATTCCGGTGGTTCAGGCAGTGGCGCATTATCATTCAGCCAGGGTGCCTCCACCGGCTGCATGGTGGACACATCCACCGGAGTGATCACGGTAACCAACGCTTCTCGATCCTGCATAGTTACAGCCACAAAGGAGGCAGACAACAATTACCTGCTGACCACCTCGGCAGGATTTGGAGTTACCCTGAACAAGGCTCCCGGCTCGGTGACCATCAACAATATTCCCGTCAGCGCGTTTTATGGGAGCAGATTCACACCGACTTTCATCAAGCTGGGCGATGGACTGGTCTTTCTTTCCTCGCTCACGCCGGTCACCTGTACAGTGCCGTCGCCTTCTGGCATTGTGTACTTCATAGGCACCGGTACCTGCACCTTGCAGGCTCTGGTGGCTGAAGGCTCAAACCATCTGGCTGCTACGGGTACGCCGCAGTCGTTCATTATCGAACAAGGGCCGGGCTACTGGATTTACCTGCCGATGGTGTTCCGCTAAGGTGTGCGAAGACTTGCAGTTGCCAGTTAATTGCAGCCAGATCTTGTCTAGTAAAGCCTGCATCCCGGAGGTGATAATGCCGATAGGACATTAGACTTTCCATATTTTTTCTCACCGGGCGTAAAACATCGCGCCCAAACAATCGGAAAAGTATGGCTCGATTCATAAAATATTTCAGGAAAGAATCCGTCCTGTTGTAAATAATGGGCTCTCCGTGTTGATTTTTAAAAGAAGGATGTTTCGCAATACTTTACTGGAGATAAAGAATGAAAAAACAACTGATTTCGAAAATTAGCTTTGTGCTTGTATTACTATTGCTTATACTCGCAGCGATGCCAATGAGGCCGGTTCGCGCGGCAGCGACGCGGTTCTATCTGCAGAATGTTGCCTCTTCTGTAACCACAATTGATCAGGGAACATGGAATGACGCTTCTGGCATACCGACTCTGGTTATGTCCCGAATAAAATCCGGAACGATAACTTCTAGAAGCGTTGCAGAGACAAGTTCTTCAAATCCATTTGACGTGATGCTCTTGAAATTTGTTAGCGAGCCCTTACCTGCCCAGGTAATTGCAGCAGGTTCAAAACTTACTTGGGCCATCGGCGCCCAGGAAAGCGACAAAGCTGCAAATGATCACTTTAAAGTTCATGCATATGTCGTGAGCAATGATGGAGCTACCATCCGGGAGACAATCCTCTCCAATAATGTGGATGGAACTAATCCTTCAAGTGAATGGCCTTCAACCGCCCAGGGAAGTACACCTTCATCTGCGAAGACTTTATCAGCTTTTACCATACAGGCAAATGATCGTATTGTCATAGAAATAGGCTATGATGCGCAAAACAGTTCAATTACTTCGTATACCGGTGCCCTCTGGTACGGCGGCACAGGAGCTGACCTGACAACAGGAGGCGACGAGACAACCCTGACCGGGTGGTTTGAGTTCAGCAATTTGGCTGCTGATACCACCGGGCCGACAGTGGATACCTTCACAGTCACCACGCCGTCTGCCAATCTCACCATCCCCATTACTGCTTTCACGGCTTCAGATGATTTGGGTGTAACTGGTTATATGGTCACCACATCCTCCACGCCTCCCGCAGTGGACGACCCCGGCTGGGCAGATACGGCGCCGGGAACCTTTACCGTTGCATCGGATGGCTCCTATACCCTATATCCCTGGGCCAGAGACGCTGCCGGTAATGTCTCCAATATATTCCCTGTCCCGCCCACAGTTGAAGTGGATACCACCAGGCCGGCCGTGGATGGGTTTGCCGCCACAACGCCCTCCAACACTCTCAACATCCCCATCACCGCTTTCACAGCCACAGATAATGTGGCCGTGACTGGTTACCTGATTACCACCTCTTCCACGCCTCCCGCAGTGGACGACCCCGGCTGGGCAGGTACGGCGCAAGGAACCTTTACCGTTGCATCGGATGGTACATACACCCTCTACCCCTGGGCCAAAGATGCTGCCGGTAATGTCTCCAATATATTCTCTGCCCCGCCCACGGTTGACGTGGATACCACCAAGCCGACTGTGAATAGTTTTGCCGTCACCACGACTTCCAAAAACCTAAACATCCCCATCACTGCTTTCACAGCCACAGATAATGTGGCCGTAACCGGTTACCTGATCACCAGCTCTTCCACGCCGCCCGAGTCGGAAGATCCGGGCTGGGCGGGCACGGCGCCGGCAACTTTTACGGTAGCGTCAGATGGCACCTACACCCTCTACCCCTGGGCCAGGGACGCCGCCGGCAATGTCTCCAATTTATTCGCTACCCCGCCCACTGTTAACGTGGATACAATTTCTCCCAACGTTGTCTCGATTGTCCGTACCAGCCTTAACCCGACCAACGCCACCAGCGTAAACTTTACGATAACCTTCTCTGAAGGTGTGTCAGGGGTGGGCGTAGGCGATTTCATCTTGTCCAAGGCCGGCACCATTACTGGTGCGTCTATTACAGGCGTGAGTGGCGGCCCAATTATTTACACCGTCAGCGTAAACACCGGCTTTAGAAATGGCACCCTGCGTCTGGACGTGCCTGCCAGTGCAACCATCACCGACTTGGCTGGGAATCTGCTGGCTGGCCTGCCATATACGAATGGGGAGACGTATACCATTAATAAATTGTTTACCATATTTATGCCGTTAATCATGCGGTGACATACCGGCTTATATCCTGCAGGGAGGCTGTCGCATCCTGGCAGTCTCCCTGCCAAAAGGATTTCATGAACTCCGCTGGAGTAAAAACAGCACAGAGCAAGTGAATGGCAAGTAAAATGGCACCCAGGTGAGGGGACATGAAACCTGGACCGGGATGCAGACTGGCTCGATTCTGACAATACCAGGTCTGATTCAGGTGAACTCTTTGAGAAAAGGGGGACCACTACTTGACTTTCAAATGCTCTCGTGCTATGATGTTAGAGAAGTGGTCATGTGGTCACTACCAGTTGTCTGGAATAAGGGTATCCGGCATGAACAGGATCGATGACGCCGAAATCCATCAAATCGTACAGCGCGTGTTGACGCAGGTGCTGGGGCAGTCGCAGCCGTCAGCCACGCCTGTCCGCGCAGAGACAACCCCTGGGAATGTCCCACAAACCCAGGCGAAGAAAGTGGTCGCGATCGGGTCAGACCACGGGGGGTTCGAACTGAAGGAAATTCTCAAGTCTACACTAAATGAAATGGGCTTTGATGTCAGGGATGTGGGTGCCTATAACAAGGGCGCGGTGGACTATCCCGATTTTGCACATGAAGTGGCCCGGTTGGTCAGCGTTGGCAAGGCCTGGCGGGGCATCATGATCGACGGCGCTGGCATTGGCAGCTGCATTGTCGCCAACAAAGTTCCGGGGGTGCGGGCGGGCATGGCCTACGATTATTCGTCCGCCGTGAACAGCCGCGAGCACAACGACACCAACGTTCTGACCCTCGGGGCAGGGTTGATCGGAGTTAATCTTGCCAAACAGATCGTCAAGGTCTGGCTGACAACGGATTTCGGCGGCGGGCGGCATGCCGGGCGCGTCGATAAGATCACGGCAGTTGAAAAGCAATATTTGAAATAGAGGCAATCCATGCTAACAGATTTGAAAACGGATCCCAAAGTGGTTCAAAGCCTGGTGGAGATCATCACCCATGAGGTGCTGGCAGCCATGCTGGAACAAAAAGAAAAGCAGCTGGCGCCGGAAGGCGGGCAGTGCAAAGTCAACTGCACTGACAAGGTTTGCGTGCGCACCTGCTTCGACCGGGCTGGAAATGTCGTCGGTGCGGGAGCCGAGCGGCTCTCCTCCACGCTGGGAGTGATCCCCGGCAACCTGGACCTGGCTGGCATGATCGACCATACCCTGCTCAAGCCGGATGCCACGCAGGACCAGGTTGCCCAGTTGTGCTACGAAGCCCGCAAGTATGGGTTTGCGTCCGTTTGTGTCAACCCCACCTGGGTGGAATTGTGCGCCCAGCTGCTCAAGGGCTCGCCGGTGAAGGTTTGCACGGTGATCGGCTTTCCGCTTGGGGCGACCGCCCCGGAAGTGAAAGCCTACGAGACCCAGACCGCCATCCGCCAGGGTGCGACCGAGATCGACATGGTCATCAACATCGGCGCCCTTAAGGCGCGGGACCTGGAACTGGTGGCCAGAGACATCCGCGGCGTGGTTGCCACAGCGCATGCGGGTGGAGCCATCGTCAAAGTCATCATCGAGGCGGTCCTGCTGTCGGATGAAGAAAAAACCATCGCCTGCCTGCTTTCTAAAGAAGCCGGGGCGGACTTTGTCAAAACCTCCACCGGTTTTGCCAGCGGTGGCGCCACAGTGCATGACGTGGAACTGATGCGCAAGACGGTCGGCCCGGAGATGGGTGTAAAAGCCGCCGGCGGCGTGCGCACGTACGAGGATGCCGAGAGCATGATCAAGGCCGGAGCCACGCGCATCGGCGCCAGCGCCGGGGTGAAGATCCTCCAGGGTCCCAGCCAGGCCCCCGCTCCTGTTGCCGCAACCCCTGCAACGGCTGGGAAAAGCTATTAAACACAAAGGACACTAAGGTTCACCAAGTTTTTCTTGTCTATTCTTTTGTGCTCCTTCGTGGTACTTCGTGCCCTTCGTGTTGGAAGGTTTTTAGGAGAAAAAATGCTAATCGCCAGAGTGATCGGAACAACCGTCTCGACGGTCAAGGACGAGAAATTGACCGGTCGCAAACTGCTCATCCTGCGCCAGACGGATGAGACGGGCAGCCCTGCCGGGAAACCCTACGTGGCCGTGGACACTGTGGATGCCGGCATCGGCGACCTGGTGCTGACCGCGGCCGGTTCCTCCGCCCGGCAGACAACCATCACCAAGGATACGCCGGTGGATGCCGTCATCATGGCAGTCATCGACTCGCTGGAAGTGGAAGGCAAAGTGGTTTTCCGTAAGTCGTAAGCAATTCACCTTGCGAAGGTTCCAAACCTTCGCAAGGCTGACGAGGATGGATTATGGACAAGGATCTAGCATCCATACAAGAAGCGCGTGACCGGGTGGCTGCAGCACACGAAGCCTGGAAGAGTTGGAGCCGGGCAAGCCAGGAGCAGGTCGACCGTGTCTGCGCGGCCATGGCTGAAGCCGGTTACCAGGCCTCCGAGCGCCTGGGACGCATGGCCCAGGAAGAGACCGGTTACGGAGTTGCCCTGCACAAAAAACTCAAGAACGAGTTCGGCTCGCGCATGGTCTGGGAATCCATCCGGGACTTGAAAACCGTCGGAGTGATCCGGCAGGACCCCGCCCGCCGGTTGTACGAGATTGCCTGGCCGATGGGCGTAGTGGCGGCCCTGGTTCCCTCCACCAACCCGACCTCGACGACCTTTTTTAAATCCTTGATAGCCGTCAAAGCCCGCAATGCCATCGTCATTTCGCCGCACCCTGCGGCAGTGCGCTGCATCTACGAAGCTGTGCATACCATGGCCCAGGCGGCCGAAAATGCCGGCGCTCCGCAGGGCTTGATCAGCTGTCTCCAACAGGTAACACTGCCCGGCACGCAGGAACTGATGACCCACGTCCATACTGCCATCATCCTGGCAACCGGGGGCACGCCCATGGTGCGGGCAGCCCACTCGACCGGCAAACCGGCCTACGGTGTCGGCCCCGGCAATGTCCCGGTTTACGTCGACCGCTCGGCGGACCTGGAAAAGGCAGCCCGGTACATCGTGGCTTCGAAAGCCTTTGACTATTCCACCATCTGCGCCACCGAGCAGGCCGTCATTGCAGACCTGCCGATCGCTGACCGGCTGGCCGAACTCATGCGGGCGGAAGGCGCCTACTTCACCGATCCACAGCAGACCGAACTCCTGCGCAGGCTGGTCTTCAACCCGAATGGCAGTCCCAATACGGCAGTAGTCGGGAAGTCTGCCGCATTTGTGGCCGCCATGGCTGGCTTTAACATCCCGGCCGGGACGCGCATCCTGGTGACCCCGCTCACGAAGGTTGGCCGGGAAGAGCCGCTCTCGCATGAAAAAATGACCACCGTGCTGGGCTGGTACGTGGCGGATGGCTGGGAGCAGGGCTGTGAGCGGTCGATCGCGGTCATCCAGGCGGGCGGGATCGGCCATACCCAGATCATCCATGCCAACGACGAAAAGGTCATCATGGCCTTCGGCCTGGAGAAACCGGTCTTCCGCATCCTGGTCAATACGATGGGCACGCTTGGCGCCATCGGCCTGACGACCGGCGTGATGCCCTCGCTGACCCTTGGATCGGGAGGCCTGGGCGGCTCCATCACCGGTGACAATGTCACGGCTTATCACCTGATCAACATCAAGCGCCTGGCCTATGAGACATTGCCTCCACCAGCCGAGGCTTTTTCACGTGGCGAAAGCCCGGCCGGCCCTGCGCCAGAGGAAATCGAGCGCCTGGTCCGGCAGGTTGTCAATGAAATCTTACAAACCCGGTAGGGGCGGACCTGTGTGTCCGCCCGGTAGGGGCAACCCTTGTGGTTGCCCGAATAAAAACATACATCAAAACAGAAAGGAAGGAACAAAATGGCTCTAGATCCCTCTTTGATCGCTCTCGGCATGGTCGAGACGAAAGGCCTGGTCGGTGCGGTGGAAGCCGCCGATGCGATGGTCAAGGCCGCCAACGTGGTCCTGCTCGGCTCGGAGTACGTGGGCGGCGGGTACGTGACCGTCATGGTGCGCGGTGACGTGGGTGCCGTCAAGGCTGCCACGGATGCCGGCGCGGCCGCGGCCAAGCGCGTCGGTGAATTGGTCTCGGTCCACGTCATTCCCCGCCCCCATACAGACGTGGAAATGATCCTGCCCAAGGCCAGCAAGGGCAGTATCGGCGGTCGCTCAACCGAAGCCAAACCCAAATAACCCTGTCCACCAGGTCACGCCAGATATAAGAAAGATGAACCACAAAGGACACAACGGTCGCAAAGGATAAAAAAAGCATATTTCTTTTTCCTTCGTGATCCTTCGTGTTCCGCCTGTCCCCGTATTATGGGGATTGTGGTAAATTGTTCTTTCTCTGGCAGGAAGGAGTTTTCATCATGGCTGATACATTTAGCCTGCGCTGCTATTGTTACCTGGACCGCATGCAGCCGCAGTTCGCCTCATTCGTCGGGACGGTCACCCAGGGCGACCTGCCGACCGAGGGCATGGCCGCCCTGTACGTCGAGATGGCGCCGGGCAACGAAGTGTTCCGGGTGGTGGACATTGCCGTGAAGGCCACTGAAGCCCGCCCGGGTGCGCAGATCGTCGAACGCGAGTTCGGGATGTTCGAAGTGCATTCCCTCAACCAGGCGGCGGTCATCGAATCCGGCAATATCGTCCTGGCCCGCCTGGGCCTGACCGTGGCGGACCGCATCAAGCCGGAAGTGGTTTCGACGCAGGTCATCACGCGCGTCGACCCCTACCAGGCCCAACTGCTCAACCGTTTCCGGCGCGGCTCCATGCTGGTGGCGGGTGAGACCATGCTGGTGCTGGAGTGCGCCCCGGCCGCCTACATCAATATTGCCTGCAACGAAGCTGAGAAGACCGCCAGCATCAAGCTGATCCACGTCTCCTCGGTTGGGCGCTTCGGGCGCATGTGGCTCTCCGGGACAGAGGCCGAGATCATGACTGCCAGGAATGCCGCCATCCAGGCCCTGGAGAACATGCAAGGCCGGGCGGGTGCCTGATGACCAGGAGTTGTGTGTCGTGAGGTGCAAAACTTTTTAAACCGCGCAGACACGAAGACCGCGAAGAGATTTTTATATGTTTGCTTCGCGTTCTTCCGTTATTCGCGGTTAATTCTTTTCATCCTCACGCACTCCTGAAAGGAGTTAACGATGCCGAAAGAGTTCTACACGGAACGGGATATCGAGGACATGTACAAGCGCGGCATCCTGTCGCTGCAGGTCACCGACAACGTCGTGCTGACCGAGCTTGCGTATGAGAAGGCCAACCGCCTGGGCATGCAGTTGCTGCGGAACAGGCCGGTCGAACCCCCGGCTGCCCCGGTGCGGCCTTACATTTCCCAGGTTCTCCAGCCCGCAGCCTCAACAGCAGCTCCTGAGCCGGCAGAGACGGACCTGACCCAGCGTATCCGCGCCGCGGTCCTGGCGCAGCTTGGAAACCAGGTCGACACCGCCCTGCTGGATACCATCATCCAGCGTGTGCTCAAGAGTACGGGAGTGAAGTAATGCTGTTTGGCAGGGTGAAAGGCACGGCGGTCTGCACGCTCAAATATCCCGGGACGGAGGGATTGAAGCTGTTAATCGTCCAGCCGCTGAACAAGCGGCTGGAGCCGGTTGGCGGCTTGCAGGTGGCCGCCGACGTGGTGGACGCCGGGCCGGGGGACCTGTGCGTGATGGTGCGCTCGCGCGAAGCCGCCCTGGCCATGCCGGTGGTCAAGTTCGTCCCCGTCGACCTGGCGCTGGTCGGCATCGTTGACGAGCTGGACGTGCACCCGGATGGCGAGTTCGATTTTACCCTCAAGCGTGGCTGGCAGAAATTCTCATGATCCTTGGAAAAGTCGTCGGCACCGTGGTGACCACCATCAGCCACCGGGATTACAAGAACCGCCGGCTGCTGGTGGTGCAGCCGCTGGGGCTGGAAGACGAGAGCCCCGACGGGGATTTTATTGCCCTCGATAACACGCAGGCCGGGATCGGGGATACCGTGCTGGTCAACCGGGAGGGCAATGGTGCCCGCCAGGTGCTCAATAATCCGGATGCCTGCGTGATCTCGGTGATCGTGGGGATTGTTGATTCGGTTTACCTGGAGCAGTGAGGGGGAAAAAGATTTAACACGAATAATCGAATGACCCGAATATTATTAATTTGCAATCGTGAAATTTGGCAAATTCTTTCCACATCGTACCCGTAGGGTAATTGTGATAAAAACGCCTTTATCATTTCGTTTCTTCTTCCCCGGGTTGACCCGTGAGCACTGGTGATATACTTGAGTCAGGAATCCTTTTCATCCCTTTTATCTGTGGTTCAAATGAGGTACTGAGAGAGGCGGTCGTCATGAAGAATACCAGCCCGCGGAAGATCATTGCAGCCGTATCCATTGACCTGGCTGGCCGTGAAGCCAGGCTCGAAAAACTTGCCTCTGCAGAAAAAGGGCAGCCGGACATCCGCATCGTGGCAGCGCCTGCGGGACAGGGCGGGCCGCTGGTGCTGACCGAAGAACAGTTGATCGAGCTGCTGCACAAAGCCAGCCACGCCGGGGTGCTCTCGCAGGGCTTTGTTGGGAAGCTGCGTGAGAGGATCGAGATCCTTCGGAAAGTTGCGCGAGGCCATCGAAATCTGAGTGCCCGAGAGGCACATTGCAAATAAAAAATCCGCTGCATAAGCGGATTTTTTTGTCAGGAGGAGGCACAATAGTTGTGCCTCTACAGCCTCAACGTGGATTTTTACCGGATGCGAAGGTCCATCTCTGCACTCTCCTGGTCCGTGAACCCGATCGCCCCCCTCAGCGCCGGGCGGACATGCTTCTGCCACTCCTCCGCCTCTGCAACTGTCCCAGCCTGGAAGCGCAGCGGAGCAGCCGCGGGATCATACCGGCTCCACAGCTCGAAGGCCGGGCTGAGGTCCGGATAGTCGAGCAGACTCAGGGGTTTTGTGGTCATACTTTTTCGCCTTTACGTAAATTATATCCCAGGCACCACCGACCTGATCGTGCGCCTCCGGGGCTGGAGTGGTTATTTCTGCGAGCTGGCCCCTGAATACCAGGATCACATCATCACCCGGACCATGTATCAGGTGGAATAACGGCAGGAATTCTTAAAAAAGTGTCTTTAAGGGTTATGTTAGCGTCAAGAGTATTCTTGTCAGCCACTTGCCTTTTCCAACTCCGACTTGCAGGTGTGGACGCAGCTAGGCATCCAAGTCGATGGAACGTCCACTGGGGATGGTCGGGAATATCATGCTCAGGATGGCAAGCATGAGATAACTCCAGTACCATTCTCCAGGAACACAGACACACCAAAGAACAAGTTCAGGGCCTGAAGGAGCCCTGCCAATCCTCCAAGTCGGGTGGGAATGCCCAGGATCAGGGGGATGGCCACGAGGGCTTCCATCAGGAAGATCAGCCAGCCCATCCAGGCGAGAGATTGGGGATGACCAGGCTTTTTACCAGGGAGCCTTGCAAAGGGATCAACGAGTAGGTTGACATCAGGCCTACCCAGTCGCATAGACCAGTGGTCCGGGCTGTGATGCTGGTACTGGCAGCAAAATTGCCCGGCATCCGAAGGTTGGCGGCAATTTCCAGAGCAACTGGGTGAACCATAAAATCCCAAATCCCAGCCTGGCGATCAGAAACCCAATCTGGCCCAGACGATCCATCCTGGGATCTTCCGGTTTCAAAAACATTTTCATTGGGATCCTCCTTTCTATGATTGGAATGGAATTATTCCGAACCTAGACCGTGATTACACGATTGGCCTGCAACATGGCGGTAATGACATCTCTTGTGCTATAATTTCTCTTGCCTGCTGAACCGTGCCTAACTAAATATTGAGGGCTACGTTCTCGCCGGTGAACACCAATTGGTAAATCAATTCAACTTCGAGAGGAGAGGGAAACATGAACTTTCGCCGTACTATTTTTTTCATCGTGTCCGTATCCGTCCTAGCAGCCATTCTGCTCTCTGCTTGCGGTTCAGCAACCGCTCCTACAACCGTACCATCTGCTGTAGCCTCACCAACAGTGGTACCTCCGACTTTGATCCCACCAACACCATTACCTCCCACTGAAGTTCCACCAACAGCGGTACCTCCCACTGCAGCCCCTCCGACAGCCACTCCAGAACCTGTTACGTTGACGATAACCAAGAATGGTAATACTCAACTCCAGTTGAGCGATTCAGCCTTGCATGCTATGCCTGTGGTCACGCTCCACCTGACACTCCCCAAGATGGATACTGCCGATTATACCGGTGTTCGCCTGAATGACATCCTAAATAAAGCTGGTTTCAAGCCTGGCGATGCAACGGTTACCTTTACTGCCAGCGATGGCTCCACCACCAGAGCTCTCCTTATTGACATTCCGGCTTGCATAGATTGCATGGTTGCATTCGACCCTGATACACCGGGTGTCTACAACCTGGCCATGCCAGGAAATCCGGGACTGAATTTTGCGCACCCCTGGCTTAAAGGTCTGGTATCCATCGGGGTATCAGGATATATTTCGTTGACGGTAACAGGTCTGGTGGATTCTGAACAACATCTGACTGAGAAAGGTTTGCGCGCTCTCTTTCAAGTGGTCACGCTCAACCTGGTGCACCCGAAGAATGGCGCCGCGGATTATACCGGGGTCCGACTAAATGATTTGCTCAATAAGGCTGGCATCAAGACCGGCGCATCTTCCGTTTCCTTTACTACGAGTGATGGTTTTACCAACACGCTTGACTTGGCCATCGTCAAGGCATGCACAGATTGTCTGGTTACGTTCGAGCCTGCCACACCTGATATATATAACCTTGCCATGCCCGGTCAAACCTCTGCAGAATCTTGGGTTAATAACCTGGTATCCATCGTAGTTAAATAATATAAAGCATTCGAATTCGAAAATAAATGGGTAGACTGCCCGTATTTCCATTCATTCTGTTTCGTTGTTGATAGAAATGCAAAGGCAATTCATGAACTGGCCCTACCAGCTTACCGTCTGCTCATGCGGCTGCTTTGGTAACTCGGTCAAACTTGGTACAAAGCGAAACTGGTGCTGATTAAATTTCTTACGCGCATTCCCGACCCATCAAGGTATAAGAATCCGTAGTACTGTCATCCGATTGCCAGCAAGCACATGGGTGCTCATATTTCCAACTTGTCCCCAATCTTCAATCAAAAATCCCAAATCTCAAATCCTCTCCAGCGCCTGTTCCAAATCCGCCTGTATATCCTCCACCTCTTCAATCCCCGCCGACAGCCGCACCAGTCCCTCGCGAATGCCAAACTGCTCGCGTTCCGCCTCCGTCAACGAGCGGTGGCTGGAAGTGGCCGGATGCAGCAACAGGGTGTAGATGTCGCCCAACGTGGTGGCGGGCTGACACAACTGCAAGGAGTCCATGAAGCGGAATACCTGCGCGCGGCTGGCATCCCGGATCTCAAAGGATAACATGCCGCCGGTCCCCTTTCCTTCAAACAGGCGTTGAGCCAGTTCAAACTGTGAATGCGATCGCAGGCCGGGATAATTAACGCAGGCGATTTCAGGACGCGTGGAAAGCCATTCGGCCAGTTGAGCCGCATTGCTGAACTGCTGGCGGACGCGCAGGGGCAGGGTCTTCAAGCCGCGCAACGCCAGCCAGGCCTCGAACGGGCCCAGGTTGCCGCCCACCAGCTTGTTGAGCTCGAACATGCGCGCCCGGTTGGCAGCCGAGGTGACCACCACGCCGGCCAGCACATCCCCGTGCCCGGCCAGGTACTTGGTTGCGCTGTGGATGACGTAATCGGCGCCATGCGCCAGCGGCCGGTACAGGTACGGGGTGGCGAAGGTATTATCCACCAGGAACTGCGCTCCGTAACGATGGGCCAGCTCTGCCAGGGCCGGGATATCGGCCACTTTGATCAAGGGGTTCGAGATCGTCTCCACGATCAACACAGCCGGTTTGGATTCCTTCAGGGCAGTTTCCACCGCGCCCAGGTCATTGACCTCCACCATGCGCGTGTTTACCCCCAGTTCGGCGAAGAGACGCTTCAGCAGGCTGTAGGTGGCGCCGTAGACGTCAAAGGCCGATACCACGCTTGACCCGGCCCGCACCCCGGCAGTCAGCAGGCTGGCGTGGATCGCAGCCATGCCCGAACCGAAGGCCAGGGCGGCTTCCCCGTCTTCCAGGTTGGCAACTGCCCTCTCAAAGGCCGTCACGGTCGGGCTGGTGTAGCGGGCATAGACATAGCCGGGGCGTGTATTGGCCGAGACGGCATCCAGCTCATCCATACTTTCGTAGGTGTATCCTATGCTGGTTACGATCGGTGTGGTAACGGGAGTATAGTTTCCCGGTTTGATTCTTTCGCCGGCATGCACCGCCCGGGTGGAAAATGCTTTGTTATGCAGGTCAGTCATAATCACTCCTCAGTTTGTGGCTGCCGGATTCCAATGAATAATTCCGGAAAGCAATAAGGCCAACAAGGTCCTGGACAATCTTGACTGATATTGTACAACTTCCGTGCTTAAATTAGGATAATAGAAATATCCTTCTACTTTCGCAGGTAAATGATCCAATACATCGCCGCCACCAGCACGCTGCCCCCCAGGATGTTCCCCAGCGTGACCGGCAGCAGGTTGTTCAGGAAAAAGGAGCCCCAGGTCAGGCTGGCCAGGTCGATCTGGTGGGCTGCGGCGAAGGCTGGATCGAAGGCCTTGATCAAAAGGGCATAGGGGATGAAGTACATATTGGCCACCGAGTGCTCGAAGCCCGCCGCCACGAAGGCCGAGATCGGGAAAAGAATCGCCAGGATCTTGTCCGCCACGCTGCGGGTGGAGTAGGTCAGCCAGATCGCCAGGCAGACCAGCGCGTTGCACATAATGCCCAGCGCCAGCGCCTGCACGAAGCCCAGGTTGACCTTGCCCAGGGCAGTCTTAAGTGCAGCCTCCCCCACCGCTCCGGCTCCGGACATGTACTGCCTGCCCAGGAAGATCAATACGGCCGTGCCCAGCGAGCCCACAAAATTGCCCAGGTAGACGATCAACCAGTTGCGCAGCAATCCCCAGGTGCTGATCTTGCGGCTGGCCCAGGCCATCACGATCAGGTTGTTGCCGGTGAAAAGCTCCGCCCCGGCCACCACCACCAGGATCAGGCCCAGGCAGAAAGTCAATCCCACCAGCAGGCGCGCCACGCCGTAGGGCAGGCTTGAGCTCGCCGCTGCGGTCGTGGTTGCGAACATGGCCCCCAATCCGATGAAGGCTCCGGCCAGCAGCGCCAGGGCGAACATGGACAGGGTCGGCAGGGCGGCTTTCTTTACGCCGATATTGACGGCTTTCTCGGCCATCTCTTGAGGAATGAATGCGTCCAGGCGGACTTCGAATGACATGGCTTGCCTCCGTGATGGGTTTCAGGTAACAGCCTCTGACTTGTTTATTATACTTGTCGAATGAATTATTGTACGTTTTGCCTGGCCGGAGCCCCTGCGCTGCACATGAAAACCCTTTGGGCTGAGGAAGGGCCGGATTTATCCGACTGTCATGGACTGAGGCAGGACTTCACATGTACCCGTTCTTTGGGTAGTCCGCGGCTGCATGTCTGGCAGTGAACATGGTATATAATTGCTACCTCTATGCCTTTTGACCAGGTACAGCCTTATATCGAAGAACCCAATCAACATTATTATTGTTAGCGAGGCGCCTATGGCAGGTTCTTGTCCAACTCCGATCGATCGATATCAAAATGGATCCTGGGAGCGGGCCGATGCAGAAGTGGTTCTGGAGTCCTCAGTTGCTCTGACAGTCAACGGCGAAGCCTGGCTGGCCTTCCGCTGCACACCCATCGACCTGGAAGCACTGGCTGCCGGCTTTCTTTTCAATGAGGGGGTCATTCAGAAAAAAGAAGAAATTGCATCCATAAGAGTCTGTGAAAATAAGGGACAATATTGATGTCTGGATCAATCATCGAACGGAAAAACCAACCACCTGGCAGCACACATCCGGCTGCACCGGGGGCATCACGGCGGTGGAATCGATCAAGCCCCGCCGGTCGATGGAGGCTTTTTCAAAGGACGAAGTCATTACCCCGGGCAGGTCAATCAACTGCTGGGACTGCTCATCAAATCGCAGAAGCTCTACCGCCTGTCCGGGGGTGTACATACCTCGGTCTTGAGCGATGGAGTGGAAATTACTGCCACCGCTGAAGATATCGGGCGTCACAATACCCTCGACAAGATCGCCGGCTTCTGCCTGCTGCATGATCTTCACCCCCAGCGCAGGAATCTTGATGACCACCGGTCGGATCAGCTCGGAAATGATCCAGAAGTCGGCCAGGATCGGCGCCACGCTGGTCGTTTCGCGTACCTCCCCAACTTCCATGTCCATCCTGCTCGCCGAGCAAATGGGAATCACCCTGATCGGTTACGCACGCGGCGGCCAGTTCAATGTCTATAGCCATCCGGAAAGGATTTCAATCACGGAGCGGTCAAAAATCAAACTGCCAGTCCCGGAAGAGGTTATATGACCAATCGCAAGCTCATGTACAAGCCCATTTCACCTGCGGTCGGGCAGGTCGTCAGCAAACACGGAGGCAGCCGCGAGGATGTGCTGGAAATTCTTAAAGACCTCGACCGCCAGGGACAGTTGAACCCTGATTCAATCACTGATACTGCCAGATTGCTGGAATTACCCCCTCACCAGGTATATGGAATAGCCACGTTTTATTCAATGCTCTCTCTCCAGCCTCGGAAGAACGTGATCCGGGTTTGTGACGGCCCGGTTTGCGCGGCAAGGAATGCATCCGGGGTAAGCCAGGCTCTGGAAGAGTTGGCCGGCGGACTCTGGCACATCGAAAGGAGTTCATGTTTGGGCCTGTGCGATCGCACCCCAGCCGTGCTAGTGGGGCATGAGCAGGCTGGCCCGGTGGAAATCGACGCCGCCCATAAAATTTTCAAGGGCTGGCGCGGGCGCAGCCCGGATTATTCCCAGCCGCGTGACGGCGAACTGCGGGTCATGCTGGCCAACGCCGGCAAGCTAGATCTGGATTCCATCGACTCGGCTCTCGAGCAGGGGGCTTACGAGGGATTACGGAAAACGCTGACCCACACTCCCGAGGAGATTTTGCAGATCCTCGAAGCCTCGGGGCTGCAGGGGCGCGGCGGCGCCGGTTTTCCTGTCGGTCGGAAATGGCGGTTTGTTGCCCAGGCCCAAGGCGGCCAGAAATATATCATCGCCAACGCGGATGAGTCGGAGCCGCTCACTTTCAAGGATCGTGCCTTGATCGATGCCGACCCGCATCAAATACTGGAAGGAATGGCCATTGGCGCCTATGCCTGCGGAGCAAGCGAAGCTTATATCTATATTCGCGGCGAGTACGAACAGCAAGCCCGCCTCCTGGAAAACGCCATTGACCAGGCCGTGCAAAAAGGCTGGCTTGGGAAGGACATCCAGGGTACCGGCTTCACCTGTAATATTCATGTCCATCGCGGTGCTGGTGCATACATCTGTGGTGAGGAAACCGCCTTGATTGAGTCCCTGGAGGGGAAACGCGGCGAACCCAGGCTGAGACCGCCCTTCCCGGCCACACATGGTTTTCGGGGCTGCCCGACGGCGGTCAACAATCTTGAATCTTTTGCCGCCGTGAGACACATTATAAATAGAGGCCTGGCGTGGTGGAAGTCGCTCTCATCCCATCCTTCCCCCGGGACGAAGATATACATGCTGTCCGGGCGGGTCAGGAAACCGGGTTTGTTTGAAGCTCCGCTTGGATTGACCCTGCGCCAGCTCATTGATGACTTTGGCGGAGGCATGCGCGAAGACAGCCGCTTCCATTTTGCCCTGACCGGCGGGGCAGCCGGCACCTTCGTGGACCGCAGCCTGCTGGATGTGCCCATCGATTACGGTTCCGTCGCCAAGGGCATCTCCATCGGGGCGGGAGGCTTCATGATCTGCGACCAGACCGCCAATCCAATCCGGCTGCTGGGCGAGGTGCTGTATTTCTTCTCGGTTGAGTCCTGCGGACTGTGCACCCCCTGCCGTGTCGGGACCTGGCGCGCCCAGGAGATTTTGGAACGCATGGTCGCTGGAGAAGGCCGCAAGGGGAATGTCGCTGAACTGCGGGCTCTCGCCGATAACCTTCGCTTGACCTCCTTCTGTGGGCTGGGCCAGTCGGCTTCCGTCCCGATTTATTCCGCCCTGGCCCATTTCGAAAACGAGTTCCTTTCCTGCGAGCACGGGTAGAAAGGCTGTCCATGTCGGTAACGCTTACCATCAATCAACAAAAGGTCGAGGCGCGCGAGGGACAATCCATCCTGCAGGCCGCCCGGGATCATCAGATCGAGATCCCGACCCTGTGTTTCCACAAGGACCTTTCCCCCACCGGTACCTGCCGGATGTGCGTGGTCGATATCGCCGGGATGCGCATCCTCCCGGCCGCCTGCGTTACACCGGTTGCCGAAGGCATGCTGGTTGAAACCCACAGCCCCAGGGTGATGCAGGCCCGCAAGCTGAACCTTGAGCTGCTGCTTGGAAATCATCCGCAGGACTGCATCACCTGTGATGTCAGCGGTGAGTGCGAGCTGCAGGACCTGGCCTACGAGTACCAGGTCAGCGCACCCGCCTGGGGCTCGAAGGGCGCGCGTGTATCCCCCAATAGCGATCCCAACCCCTTTATCCGGGTCGACATGAACCGCTGCATCCTGTGCAGACGCTGTGTTTCGGCCTGCGCCGAAATCCAGGGCCGGAATGTCTGGGGGGTGGCGGAGCGCGGCTTCGAGGAACGGATCATCGCCGGCGCCGGCACTACGCTGCTGGAGGCGCGCTGTGAATCCTGCGGGCAGTGTGTCGCCTATTGCCCGACGGGAGCGCTTTCGAACAAAATGAATTATGGGCAGGGTCGTCTCCACCAGGTCCGGAAAGTGACCACCACCTGTTCATACTGCGGCGTGGGCTGCCAGTTTGACCTGCTGGTCAAAGGCGACCGGATCATCGGCGTCTCTTCCAACCCGGATGCACCAGTCAACGGCATGGCATTGTGTGTCAAGGGCCGCTATGGCTATGATTATGTCCAACACCCGGACCGGGTGCTCAGGCCGCGCCTCCGGCGCTACCTGCTGGAGGACAGAGCCAAATCGCGCCAGGGGGAGGCCTGGGATTGGGTGGAGGTGGATTGGGATACTGCGCTTACGCTGACCGCCCGCAAGCTGGGCGCGATCAAGCGTTCATTCGGCGCCGATTCCATCGGCATCCTGACCTCCGCCAAATGCACCAATGAAGAAAACTACCTGATGAATAAATTTGCCCGCCAGGTGGTCGGGACAAACAACCTTGACCACTGCGCCCGGCTTTGACACTCCAGCACGGTGGCCGGTCTGGCCACTTCCTTCGGTTCGGGTGCCATGTCCAATTCCATGGACGACATCGCCGAATATGCCAGGGCGATCCTGGTCATCGGCTCCAATACCACCGAGCAGCACCCGGTTTTTGGGACCATGCTCAGGCGGGCGGTGCGCACCCGCGCGGTCCAGCTGGTGGTGGCCGACCCGCGCCGCATCGATCTCGTCGACTATGCCGTCCTGCACCTGCAGCACAAGCCCGGCACGGATATTGCCCTGGTCAACGGGTTGATGCATATCATCCTGGAAAAGGGCTGGCAGGATGAAGCCTTCATCCGCGACCGCACGGAAGGCTTTGAAGAATTCAAGGCCACTGTCATGCGCTATCCAGCGGACAGGGTCTCTGCCATAACCGGTGTGCCGGTCGAAAGCCTCCACCAGGCTGCCGAAATCCTGGCCCTGCACAAACCCATGTCCGTCATCTGGGCCATGGGCATCACCCAGCATACCGTCGGCGTGCACAATGTCATGAACCTGGCCAACCTGCAAATGCTGCTTGGGAACATGGGCCTCCCCGGCGGCGGGGTGAATCCTCTGCGCGGTCAAAACAATGTTCAGGGCGCCTGTGACATGGGCGGGCTGCCCAATGTCTATCCTGCTTACCAGTCCGTGACCAACCCCGAGAGCCGCCGGAAGTTCGAGGCTGCCTGGGGGGTGCCCCTCCCGGACAAGGTCGGCATGACCGCCACCGAGATGATCCCCGGGGTGCTGAAGGATAAAACCCACGCCCTTTACATCCTGGGCGAGGACCCGGTCATGTCTGATCCCGACACCGGGCATATCCGCAAATGCCTGGATGGCGTGGATTTCCTGGTTTTGCAGGAGATCTTCCCCTCCGAAACCTCGCAGTATGCCGATGTGCTTCTGCCGGGAGTTTCGTTCGCCGAAAAGGAGGGCACCTTCACCAATACGGAACGGCGCGTCCAGATGGTCCATAAAGCCATTGAGCCCATGGGGGAGGCGCGCCCGGATTGGCAGATCATCACAGATCTCGCCGCCCGCCTTCTGGCCATGGGCGAACAAGCACCCCTTCAGGGCACCCATTCCGGCTGGCAGTACGCTGCGCCCGCCGACATCATGGCTGAGATCAACGCACTGGCCCCCTCCTACGCCGGGATCACCTATGCGCGCCTGGAGAGTGGACAGCGCCTGCAGTGGCCAGTCCCGAACCAGGCGCACCCGGGGACGCCCATCCTGCACGTGCATCGTTTCGCGCGCGGCGTGGGCAAATTTGCGCCCCTGGAAGATATCCCGCCAGCCGAGACCCCGGATGAGCTTTACCCGATGCTGCTCAGCACCGGCCGGGTGCTCTACCACTGGCATGGCGGCCAGATGACCCGCAGGTCAGCCGGCCTGGCAGCAGTTTACGATAAGGCGTTGGTCGAAATCAGCCCGCAGGATGCCGAGCGCCTGGGAATGGCCAACCGCGACCGGCTGCGGGTAAGCTCACGGCGCGGCAGCCTGGAAGCCGAGGCGTGGATCACCGACCGCGTCCCGCCCGGAATGGTGTATGCCAACTTCCACTTTCCGGAAGCCTCCGCCAACGAGCTGACCATTGCCGCCCTCGACCCGATCTCCAAGATCCCGGAATACAAGGTCTGCGCGGTCAGGGTGGAGCGAGCCTGAAAGGCAGTTTAAAAAGTGAAAATTCACCACGGATGAACGCAGATAAACAGGATTTCAGCCGATAAAAAATTCTTAAAACCCCCGGATTTTTCGAGTATTTGTGTTCATCCGCGTTTATCTGCGGTAAAAAGATTGAAAAAAGTCTCTGAAAGCCTCAAAGCATTGGAATCACTCAGGCGAGGTGGCAGGTATGGATATCCGCAAATTATACGAGTACGCTTTACAACGGGAATACGAAGGCAAGCGCTTCTTCGAGACCAATGCCGCCCGTTTGAGCCACGCGGTCGCGGTGGCCGCCTTTACCCGGCTGGCGGCCGAGGAACAAAAGCACATCGAGTTCGTCCAGGCCCAGCTCAACGCCATGGCTGCCGGGAAGACCGCGGATGCTGCTTTTGGCGAAGAACTGAACCGCTCCGGCGTTTTCTCCCAGCACGCCGCCTCCGAGTTCATCGATGAGACGGTCATTGAAGCCATGGTGCCCGACCTGCCGATCCTGCGCATGGCCTACCTGATCGAGCAGGATTTCGCCGAATTCTATGAAACCTCAGCGCAGAAAACCGAGGGCGAAGTGCGCAAAGTGCTGGAACTCCTGGCCGCCTGGGAACGCCGTCATGCCGCGCTTTTCAAACTGTTGCACGATCAGGCATTTGATGAATATTCCAAGATGCCTTGGGGCGGGTAAGCTGATCTTCATTCCCCCGCCGTGATCCGGCTGCCGGTATTCCCGTTGCCGTTGGCAGTCACGGTCTGGCTGCCGCGCGTCAGGGTGCCTCGATAGAAAGCCGCGCCGGTGTGGGCGATCCAGCCTTCCAGGTTGAAGGGGATGGCGCCATCGATGGGGATCCACTCACCGTTATATTTGCGGGCAATATGGACATGCGTCCCGGTCGTCGCGCCGCCTTCGCAGGAGGGGAAACCCAGCGGTTCCCCCTGATCCAGCCTCTCTCCCAGCCGGGCCTCTCCCTCGCCTGCAATATGAAGATAGAGAATATCCCAGCCCGTCCGTTCATTCCCATCCGCATCCAGGTCCAGCATCACCACCCCTGCCTCCGAACGGGCGACGACCCCATCTGCCACAGCCACCGCCGGGAAAGCAGAGATGGCGCAATTGGGAGCGTGCGGGGCAAAATCGATCCCCGCCCAGGGCCGCAGCGCCGGCGCGCCCCACCCGGAATGCGGCCCGCCGGTCAGGTACCAGGTCTCGCCGGCCGGGAAGGGCAGGACCAGCGCCGGCTGCCGGAGATCCGCCGGGATGTGTGCCGTGTTCGCGTTCGCCGCCCATGGATCGCCAAACAAGTCCCTGTAAACGCTGCTCAAGCCATCCTCCCCGGTTGCGCGCGCATACCTGGTGGGGAAAGCCGAGGCATAAATATTTTGGAATGCCACCGTGGCCGCGTTCTGCCAGGGATCGGGATGTTCGACGGTGCCGTCCGGGTGCGTGATCTGGGTCAGGCTGCCGCTGCGCCAGCCGTAGTAACCGTCATTGAGGATGTTCGCCGCCCACACCAGCTGCAGGTACAACCCCGCCGCGTTTTCGGCCTCGTACCCCAGCGGATAAATACCCGCCGGTGGAACCGGATTGGAAAGCGCCCCGGCCTGGTATTCGAGCAGGGCCAGCAGGGCGCGCGGGCTGATGCTGAAATTAGTTGCAACAATATTGACCAGTTCCGCCCCCGAGCGATCGATGCCGCCAATATTTTCATGGTAATCCTTCAGCCAGCCCGGATGCTCGTTTACAAACGCCCATGTGTCGAATCCACTGGCGGACGGGCCGTTGACGTACATGCTGTCCGGCATGATCTGTGTCCGGGGTCCCCAGGGCGGCTTGCTGTAGCTGGGGATCTTGATCAGTGCTCCCGGTTCCAGCGTGGTGGCATCCATCGCGATCTGCGGATTGGCCACCCGGATCCCGAGGGCGGTGGTGCTGAAGTGCGCCGCCAGCGCCGGCAGCGTGTCCCCGCTCTGCACCGTGTAATCCACCAGGTCGCCGGGTTTATAATCCGGGCGTTCCGGTGCAGCCGTGGGTTCGGCAGGCGGTGTCTGCGCTTCGGCAGGGGTCGTAATGGATTGGATGGTGGGATTTGCATACGCCGTCAGCGTCTCGGCGACGATGGTCCCCACCAGGTTGCGCGTATCGGATTGGTTGGGGTGGCCAGCCGGGGATATGAAACCAGGCGCAGGCCATCAGCAGGGGAGCAAGCAGGAGCAGGCGAATCTTTTTATGCATGGGTTTGGGTTTTCTTTGTATTCAGTATAAACTACCTCTTCCTCCCCTGCAACTCGAAGGAATGTGTCATTGCGAATCATGGTCTTGCGCAATGCCGTGTTCGCTTCCCGGCACATGAGTCAATCTCCCGCGTAAGCGACGGGGATTGCTTCCGGCCTGCCGTCCTGGCCTGACGCCAGGGTAGCACAGGTCACAGCGCTGCAGTCGGGATCGTCAGGGAAAATGCGCCTCGATATGACACAAAATAATATACTTGGAGAAAGCCCCTGTGCCTAACCAATCCCCCATGCCTGCCCATCCTTTGCCTTTATAGGTTGCCCTGGGATCAGTAGGGATGTCATCTGGACGCGCCTCACTATGAGCCCAGGCGTGCCATTCGTCCGAGTTTTTCAATCCGAGGCTTTGTATATAAGCACGCGCCTCTTCAAATGGCCGGTGAAAGAGGGTGTATCTCTTTTTCTTGGCTAGGTTCATGTTTTGTGTTAGGTAATATTATAAAATTTAAACCCCGATGTTGATTTCCCTTCCTCAAACCGTTCCTTTATCGATGTATTGCTGAAGCAGTGAGCGATTAAGATCAGAAGAAAAACCTGGTAAAAAGCCGGGCCTCTTGTTGCATCACCCAATTGCAGACGTGATTTTATGGTAACTAAATTACGTCAGGTAAAATTCAAAAGGAGTCGGTGATTTTTTCTTTCAAAATTGTTCAATCCATAGTACGACCGAATTTACCTCAGCCAGTTCTTTGGCAGAATGGGTGAATATAGAATTAGTGATTACAATTATTTTGTCAAGATGATAAAATTTCTTCCCAGCAACTGCTTCTTGAATAGCGCTATTTTCCACCGAACCAGAATAGCATTTTGCTTGTATTCCAATTCTAGTTCCATCTTTTGATGCAATAACATCTACTCCTTGATCCCCAGAGCCTCTTGTTACCTATGTTCTGTAACCCATTTTCGAAAACAAGGCGGCTAGAAACTGCTCGAATTCTTGTCCACTCATTAGGTCGATATCACTTATCGAATAAGATCTTTTTTCCGAGGATCTTTTAAGTTTTTTAGCAAAAATCTCGTCTTTACGGTTTTCAAGCAGAGGTTTAAGATGTTGAATAAATTGTACAGAACATAAAAGATAGTTGTCGGTTTCAAACTTGCCGTGATCGATCAGATAATTTATAAAAGTCCCAGCTGTTTGCTAAATTATTCGGATTAATTGTATCTATCCAAAAAATATAGCTGAACCGCATCTTGAAAGCTTAATATCAGATATATTTCCAAAATAGTTACTATACTCACTAGACCATTTTTGTGAAAAGTATCGAATGACTACTTTATAAAAGAAGGTATAAGTCAAATAAATTCCTACAACAATATCTTAAAGGACTAAACCGATTAATTATTAATTTGACTAACTGAAAGATTAAGCTATCATCCAAGAAAGGGATTAATAATAACCTCGTTTTCAACATGTTCGACTTCCTGGTGCGGCGGAGCGGCACACACTCAAAATGCGTACTCCTCCTGAATTTTCGGATAGGTTCTAACTCGCAATCCATTCGTCATCAACTTGATCTTTTCGTTTCTTTACCCATGTATACCTAAATCTATGTTACAATATAGATACAAATATATCTACATTCTTCAGGAGGCTGATATGCTGACAGTTGGTGTGCGCGAATTAAAACAACAGGCCAGCGAGCTGATCCGCCGGGTGCGTGAGCGCGGGGACGAGATTTAGATCACCCTGCATGGCAAGGTGGCCTGGCGCGCATCCTGCCGGTCGCACCTGCTCCGGAGGAATTTCAGGCGCGCCGACGCTGGACCGCCTGAGCCGCGATCCGCAAGCCGGTTGGCCATATGCTCAGATGGTGTTGGTAACGAGCGCCTCCTGCTGCTACACGAACCGGTCGATGTTAAATCCCGGCATGGTCGCGAAAAGTAATTGCCTGGTCGTAGATGACGACGGTGCCGCTGCCATGGTTGGGGAGAGCCATGTCCGGTTGGAATGCCGCGCCAAAGCGTTCGCTCGGTGGCGCTGGGCCGCCTGTTCCCTAGGACCGTGTGTTCATACACAAGCAGCCTTTGGCGGAACGCCTGGTTCCACAGGCATGCCTTTCTTTGCCTTTGAGCGCGGATCCGAGCTACGCCTGGATGGTACTAGCTCTGGCCTTGGATTCTCGCCGCCAGGAGCCATTACCGTAAAAATCGCGATTCGATTACAGGCAATACTACCCATGCAGCTTCGGCTATCGACACCAAGTTTGGCAAAGGACGGCGAGCGTAGTAAACCGTCATGTGCAAGTTGGGGGACAATTAGGTGGGCTTTGATGCCACATTCCTTGACGAAGAACTCACGAATGCGACGCCTGCTCGAAAGAACGAAATTTGTGGCCCCGGCTTTGCTATTGGCTGAATCACAGCCCTCAAAGCCGCCCATGGCTCGCGGAGCGGCGGGACTGGCGGACTTTCCAATTTGCGGCATTTTGCCCAATCGCGCCCTGCCGAACACCTGCAGCACCTGCCGCCTGCGGCTGGTGGGTTGGCCTCTTATGTTATTTCAAGATAGCATAAATATCTTTCACGGGCGATTGTTTTCGATCCACTATCCAATTCTTCACAACATGATTGATACATTCCGTCAATACCTTGGCAAGAGCCAATATGCGAAAAGTATCCTTTTTCACGTTAGCGTTCGTTTTCAGAATAATACCATGAGCAAAAATGGATAAATGTCCATACGTTTGCGTATAGAGTTTTTCCAATCCAACTTTTTCGGCTACCTCTTCAATCCTTAATCGAGGGCGTATATCTTTGACCCAATCTGAATGAAGCAATTCTTGGGTTTTGTTTTCATTAGTGACGTTATCAACAACTCTCGCATAACCATCTTCAAGATTTTTCCGTGCTATTCGCTTAAATTCATTATTGGCGGATTCAATAAATGTCTGGGCATTTTCACTTGACTTAGTAATCCAACATACCCATATAAGGCCTTCAAGCAAGCCACGTGTGAGAACATACAGGGGTGCTAGAAGGTTAGCTTTGGTACAAATAACACATCCTTCAGATAATTCAATGGCTCGTCTCAAGCAATAAATGAGAGAATTTTCTCTTTGAGTGTTAAAGTGCCTATTGGAGTAATCAGGCAATCTGCTCTTAGCGACTTGAATTTCATATTCCAAATCTTCAAGCTCTAATTTTAAATCCAAGTCTAGGTCTGACATGTCAAATTTCCATTATTTTTAACAAGGAGCAGGCTAACGATTTGGTTTACCGCCACGTAGCCGCAGGCGGAGCGTCCGACGGAGCTGGTGTTGGGCGCTTTTATTTTTGTAACTTGCTCTTGATTAATTCAAGCTGTTTGCTCGTGTGTGATATTTTATTAGCCTTTTCTTCTTGCTCTACCTTTTCATCAAGAATAAGTTCTATCCCAAGCTTCACCGGCTGAAAGAATTCCAAACATTCATCTTCGGTAAGGGAGTGAAGACCCTTACTCAAGATAAGTATATCGAACTATGTTCAGCGAGAAAAACCGGAAGATAGTCACGTAATAGTACTATCTTTTCATCCATCCTGCTTTGATTAAACTTGGCTTCATCCCACACATCAGAATTACAAGCTTTCATATGGGCCTCTTCAATGAGGTTTTCGAATATTCGCCGAAGGTAACAAAAGCACCAATTCCAATGCCATGTGCGCTTAGCCCGATTGCTCGGTTGAATTCCCTATATTGCTGCTCTCCGAGGAATTTACGGTACTTTTTGAGTATATCGCTTGTAGCAGCGATAGATGGACAGCGCCCTCATGAAAGAAGCTGCCAGCCTGGCAGCCGAACTGGGCCTGCGCGGCGCCGATTCTGTCTACGTTGCGGTTGCCAGCCGCCTGGATATTCCCCTCGCCACCCTGGATGCCGACCAATACTTGAAAGTCTGCACGCTTTGCAGCTTCCTGTTGGGTTGGCTCCACTTTGAGAACTTTCTTGATTTTGGCTCTCAGGGCCTCGTACAAATCCTCGCCTATCTTTTCAAGAAAGCCGGTGAAGAATCACGGCCGTGATAACACGAGGGTTATCTGAAGCCCTGCTCCTCTGGGTTCTGAAGTCCGTTCTCCTGCAACAGGCCCGAATTCATGAAGAGACGACATTAGTTCTTTGAGGTCATTATCTGTCCATGCACCCGAAGGCCAGAGATCGACATGTAGGCTTTCTTCGATGTGCTTCTTGTTCATTTCAGGGTTACTCCTAGCTCCTGTTTTTTGGGGGGCTAACTCGCGTGTTAGCGGATTGTATAACAGCTTATAGACGATCCGTATAAAATCCTAATTTTTTAGGATTTTATACAGCCTTGTATGAGAATTCTCTCGTTTTCTCCAAACACCTCTCCAGAACGTATAGGTAATTGTCCACCTCGAATGTCGATGCAATGGATGATGTTGCGTTGTTGATAGTTTATCACTTTCAGGGTCGTCAAACAACAACTTTTCCCCCAAGAATTCCGCTCTATCTTTATCTTCTGAATCAGTCGGCTTCCGGTTCCTGGTAGATGGGCTCTTATTTAGCTTAACAAAATCACCGCTAAACGGTTAACAAAGTAATTCCATACAAAAAAGGAGAGCAAGCATGTTATCAGATACAGCAGTAGCAAAGCAAGTAATAGCTTCAGTGGACGAGAAAAAGCAGCAAGCATCCGAGGCTACCGGGATCGCCCCTGAGCAGTTCAAGGGGATCCACTTTGAACTGGATGTGCTCCGCAAGTATTACGGAATGAGCTGGAATTATTGCTTGCCTCCTCCAGACCATAGGAATACCCGGTAAATTTCCCCCTTCCCTAAAAAGAACATTTGTGCTAATATCAAGCATCGATGTTTCTATGAATCTCGCCTTCCACCTCGAGAAGCCCCTGCCATGTCTGCATCCCCTGCCCTCTTCCGTCGTATTTCCACATTACTCGTCAATCGTTATTCTTCCTCCGTCATTTGCGCCTCTTTCGGGTAAATCAAGTCGTTCCTTCCTTCGTTCCCGCGGAACGACTACCAAATCAAAACCTCATCCAGGTAACTATCAAAACCATCCAACTATCAAACGACACAACTCCTCACTCCCCATTCGTTCCGCGGAAAATACAAAAAAATGTGACTTTAATTCCCCAGCAGTTTCCTCCCTGCATTACTCGTCGCTTACCTTTCATCCCCAATCAGCGATCAACAATCAGAAATCTCCCATCCCCTTATTCGTTTCCCATTCGTTTTTTTTCTTTGAAACGAATAACTCACCCAAGATTCAGCACCCCCGCACCTTGCTACGAAAATAGATTTTCATCCTTTACTGTGCAATCCTGTTTCATCGCTCGTTAAAAACCTAAATATTCAATTTTTTAATCTTTCCTTCGTGCCCCGCCTGCCCCGCGCTTTTCAGTGGGGTTGTGTCCGTCGTGGTTAATGGTTCTTAACTCTTGTTTCCCCTCCCCGCCCGTATCGCCAGCCCCGCCACCACGCTGCTGAACGCATTCGACGTCTTCACTTTTTCCGCCCCGAACAAGCTCACCAGCATATCGTTAAACAGCGGAATACTGGACGAGCCGCCGGTCTTGACCACCGCATCGATCGCCCCGATTTCAAGATGGGATGCAGCCAGCGTATCCAGCAGCGTCTTCTCCACCTGGGCGGCATATTCCTGGATATCGCCTTCAAACTGGCTGCGGGTATACAGCTCCCAGAGCGGGATGTTGCGGTCCTCCAGGCTGATCACGCTGGCGCCCTGCTCCGACAGGGCGATCTTGGCGGCTTCGACACGGTCATAGAACGTGAACGCCAGGTCGTTATAGATCAGCGCCTGCAGGGCCTTCAACCGCACCGGCGCCAGGCCCGCCCGGATGGCCTTTTCAAGCACATTGCGGTTCAGGGGCGTGGCCAGTTCTGGCAGCGCCATCCAATCCGGTACGGCCTGGATCAACTCCAGGATCTCGGGCTGGTGGCTCACCTGGCCCAGGCCAAAATGGGGCAGCATGCGTTTTTGGATGATGGCGCGGTCAAAGTCGCTTCCGGCAATATCCACTCCCCCGCTGGCAAATACCTGGCGCTTGCGCCGCCCGCCGCGTTCACCCAGGCGCATCACGGCAATATCCAGCGTCCCGCCGCCGAAGTCGAAAATGACCACGTTCTGCGGCCCGGGGATGGACTGCTCATAGTCCAGCGCCGCCGCCACCGGTTCCAACTCAAACTCCACTTCCTTGAAGCCAGCCGCATAGGCCGCCTGGCGCAAGGTCTCTTCCGCCCTGGCATCCTGCTCAGGCGTATCCGCGAATTTGACCGGCCGGCCCAGGGTGACACCGTGGATCGGATTCCCCCAGGATCGCTTCGGCCCTCGTCTTGAGCTGCCCCAGGTAGATCTGCACCAGGTCGCCAACGCTATACCAGCGCTCGAAGATCTGTGTCCCAATGTAACCGCCCGGCAGGTGTTCTTTCCGCAAGGCCGTTTTCAGGTACTGCATCAGCCGGCCCGGTTTGAGCTCATCCACGTAGACATACACATCCCGCACATAGTGCATCTCCGCGCCGACGAAGTCGATCTCCCCGGCCCATTGCCGGACGTAGCGGCGCTGCCGGTTGACATTGTGCAGGTAATACTGCCGGATGGCTTCCTGCCCGATGGCGCACTGGTAATCCCGGGTAATGTAAAGCACCGACTTGACCACCTCTGGCAGGATGTTCTGGCGGTCAAGCGGCAGCAGTCTCACCTGCCGGCCGCCTCCCTTGTCGGGGTCGTAGACCGCCACCCCGGAGTTGGACGTCCCGAAATCAAGACCGACCTTCAGGCTCATGGCTGTGTCATTTCTCCGAGGCAGGCGGCAGGATGCAGAAGGCCAGCAGCGGAGCCTCGCTGTGGATCACGCCCGCGCCGGTCAGGTCACCCTGGGCGTGCAGGCTCACATTTCCGGCCGCGTCCAGCACCGCCAGCCGGTCCGTCTCCCCCACGGCCGCCGCCCCAATGAAGCGCACGCCCTGCTCCAGGCGCGCCGGGGGGATCAGGGCCTGGCCCCTGGAGGCGGAGGATTTGGCAGGTTCAATAAAGCTGGCGCTCCTGGAGATGACTTTCCCGGTCTGGGTCAGGCAGAGCAGCAGCTGCTCCGGACGGATGGTGAATCCGGCCACCACATGGTCGTGCGCCTCCAGCTTGATGCGTTCTTCAACGGAATAGGGCAGCTCGTCGACGTTCAGGCCAAGCAGGCGGCCCTCCTGGGTGACCAGGGCAAAAAGCTCCTTTTTCCGGCACAGGAGCACGTCCAGGGGCTGGTCCAGCCGCTGGATGGCGCCCTTCCCAAGGAAATGGTTTTCGAAGATCGTTTCCGCCATGGAGGTCATGGTCTTTTTGATGCAGCCCCTGCGGCTGGTTTGCAGAAAAAAATCCGCCAGGGCCAGCCCGGAAAGCGGCATGAGGCAGGCCAGACGTTCGCCGGCGTGCGGCTCATCCGGCAGGGAAGCCTGCTCCAGGGCCCACTCACCGCCCGCTGCCCCGCTGAACGGGAATCTCCTCGACCGGGCAGGTGCGGATCCTCCCGGAGCTGAAGAGCAGCAGCAATTCCTCGTTCGCCGGAAGGGCCAGCAAGCGCGGCATTTCGCCTCCGGCAGACAGCTCCCCGCTGAGATGACCGGAAGAGCCTGTTCCCAAGCCGGGTTCGATGCGCAGGATCCGTCCAAGGGCGTTGTAGACCAGCAAGGCAAGCGGCACTGCGGCGGGTTCAGCCGCCAGCGCCGCCAGTTCCTCCCCGGTCAGGCCAAGCCGGCGTTTGAGCAGGTCGAGTTGATATTCCAGGTGGATAATGCGTTTCCGGTATTCCTCCACGCGGCTGCCATCCTGCAGGGCTATATTTTCCGCCAGCAGTGCCTCGTTCCGTTCGGTCAGGTCCCGCAGGCGCCCGGCGATTAGCTTGAGGATGGTCAGCGCCGATCCCGGCCGGTCTTCGACTTCCTTGATCCATTCTTCGATTTTGGGAAGGGTCATATGAAAAGTCCTCGAACCAATGATTATACTAGTCCCGCATTCACCAACACCACCTTCTCTGCTCTCAGCAGCGGCTCTCCGCGCGCGGCGTCCATCTCCACCACGCCGGTCACCAGCAGCGGCGCGGAGCTGTGGAGTGCCGTGCCTGCCCGGCGGTAGGCATCCGGGAAAAAGACCACGTCCAGCATACCCGCGAGATCTTCCAAAGTAAGGAACATCATCGACTCGCCTTTGGCGGTGCGGCTGCGATGTCCGCTCTGGCGCAGGCCGGCCACCGTCACCCGCTGCCCCACGCGTCCGGCCGCCTCGACCGTGCTGATCGCCCCGGCCGCGCGCACCTTCTCCGCCACCAGTTCGAGCGGGTGGGCTTCCAGGCTGACCCCGAGCAACTCCTCCTGGGCAGCTATCTTCTGCTCCTGTGTCCAATCTTCATCCCCGCCTGCGCTCAACTTGTCCTCTTGCAGTGGATACTCGAACAGGCTAAGCTGTCCTGACTGCCGCGCTGTCCCGGCTTGTTTATGAAAGCCACCGCCTTCCAGGCGCCGCAGGATGGCCGGGATCGTCCCAAAGCCTTCCAATGCCCCAACGCGCGCCAGGTCTGCGGCCTCCTGCGGGCGCGGGTCGGCGCGTGCCAGGAAATCTTCCAGTGTCCGGTACGGCCGGTTGCGCAGGATGCGCTCGATCGTCCGCCGGGTCAGGTCCCTGACCTGGTCCAGGCCCATGAACAACGCCTTCCCGCCCTGCCCGTCCTGTTCAAAGACGAAATTGCGTCCAGAAAAATTGACGTGCGGCGGGTGGACGGCCAGTCCCAGCCTGCGCGCCTCCGTCAAATACACGCGCTGGCTGTAGTAACCGCCCCAATTGGCCAGCACCGCCGCCATGAACTCGCCCGGGAAGTGCGTCTTGCACCAGGCCGAGCGCCAGGATACCTGGGCGTAGGAGGCGGCATGCGCCTTGGGAAACCCGTAACCGGCGAAGGCGGCCATCATTTCCCAGATCTGGTTTCCAGTTTCCGCTGGAACCCCGTTGCGGGCCTGCGCCTCGGCCACGAATTTCTGCTGAAGGTATTGCATCTGCCTGCCGGGATCGAAATGACTCATCGCCCGGCGCAGCAGGTCAGCCTCAGCCAGGCTGAACCCGGCCAGTTCGTGGGCGATGCGCAGCACCTGCTCCTGGTAGAGAATTACCCCGAAGGTCTCATCCAGGAGCGGCGCCAGGGCCGGGTGCATGTGCTGGACCGGCTCATCCCCTTTAAACCTGCGTACAAAGGCGTCCTTCAGCCCTCCGGAGAGCGGTCCCGGCCGGTAGAGCGCCAGCGCGGCCATGATATCATCCTGGCTGCGGGCGTGGATCTCCCGCAAGGTCGCCCGCATGCCCGGGCTTTCGATCTGGAAGCAGCCGATCGTCCCGCCGCTCTCCACGCGGTCGGAGGTCTGCGGGTCAACGCCCGGAGTCGACTCGAGCACGGCCAGTGGATTGGCATAATCCTCAGGCTGGCTGGCGTGAATGAACTCTGCCACATCGCCCAGCACGGTCAAGCCGCGGATGCCCAGCAGGTCGATCTTGACCAGCCCGAATGCCTCGACTGCCTCCAGGTCAAACTGGGTGATGGTGACCCCTTTGCTGCCCGAGCGCATCACCGGCACCAGGTCGGTCAGCGCGCCGGGTGCCACCACCACTCCACCGGGGTGGACGGAGAGATGGCGCGGCAGCCTGAGCAGCGCTTCCGCTTCGTCGAAGATGTGCTGGTGGGCTGGAGAGGCATGGGTGTGCCGCAGCCCGGCAAAGGGCGAAGGGGGTTCTTTGCCTTCCTGCTCCTCTTCCATCCGCGCCCAAAAACCATACGGCAGCTGGCCGGCCATCTCCCGCACCTTGTCCGCCGCCAGGCCGTGCGCCTTGGCCACATCCCCCAGGGCCGAGCGCGGCCGGAAGCGGTTGATCGTCCCGACCATCGCCACCCGCTCCACACCATAGGTGTCGAAGACATGCTGGATCACCCCGTCCCGCCGCCGCGAGCACAGGTCAGTGTCGATGTCGGGCGGGGTGGTGCGCGCCGGGTTGAGGAAGCGCTCGAAGTACAGGTTCAGCCGCAGGGGATCCGGGCTGGTGATTCCCAGGCAGTGGGCAACCAGCGAAGAGGCTGCTGAACCGCGGCTGGAAAAAGGAACCCCGCTCAGCCGGGCGAAGTCCAGGATCTCCTCAACGATCAGGAAGATCGGTTCGTAACCCATGCGGGCGATCACTTCCAGCTCGTGGTCGAGCCGCTCCCGGACTGCCGGGGTGATCCCGCCATACAGGCGGCGCGCCCCCTCTTCGGCCTTGCGGCGCAGGAATTCAGCCGCGCTGAGACCGGGCGGCAGCGGGACGGTCGGCATATGGGCGATACCCAGCGGCAGCTCGAACTTGCAGCGCTGCGCGATTTCCTCAGTGGCCTCCAGCGCTGCTGGAAAATGCGGATAGCGCGCCTCCATCTCGTCCCGGCTTGCGAAGTACGCTCCCTCTGGTGCAGCTGCATGGTCAGGCAGCCGCTCGAGGGATTCGTTCAGGCGAATGGCCGCCAGGGTGCGCTGCAGCGAGGCTTGTTCCGGGGTCAGATAGTAGACCGGGTGCGTGACGACCGTGTGGAGCCCGAGTTTATGCGCCTGCATGGCAGATTGCAGGGCCGTGGCCGGATCATTCAAACCCACATACAGCCTGTCCGCGAAGACTTCCTTCAGCGTCTCCAGCCTCCCCTTCTCCGCATCTCCCCTCTCCCCTGCCAGTGCGATCAGGTCGCCGGAGTACGCGGCCAGCAGGTCGAGCGGGCAGGCCGCCTCGGGCACCTCCCGCATGGCCAGGGCGCTGCTCAGGCGGCACAGGTTCGCCCAGCCTTCCAGGCTCATCGCCAGGAGCGCCAGGGGGCCATCCTGCAGATCAATTTCCAACCCCAGCACCGGCTGCACACCTTGCGCTTTGCAGGCCCTCACGAACTCCACCGAACCGGTCAGCAGGCGGTGGTCGGTCAGGCCGAGGGCCGGCATGCCAGCCGCTGCGGCAGCCTGGGCCAGCTCGGAGGGCAGGAGCAGACCCTCCTGCAGGGAATAGGCCGAATGGGTGGTGAGGTGAATGTACATTATCCCTATTCTACTGCTATCGGGGGGCAAAGAGGCTTTTTTAACACAAAGGACACCACGACAAGAACAAAGGGAAAAAAGGAATGCCGCGAATAGGGCGAATGTCGCGAATAACAAATGGGTTATTCGCCTCATTCGCTCATTGGCGCCATTCGCGTTGGAGTCCTTCTGCGGCAGGTGGGAGGCAGGAGGCCTGGGGCAGGAATAGAGGCGGCCAGGCCATGCAGGTTGATCCTCGTTTGCCTTTTTTGCTTCCCGCCTTCAGAAGGGCTGCTGGCAGGAGGCTATTTCTTTGAAGCGAATCCCCCAACACCCTTGACGAATCAGAAAATATGTTCTATGTTTGTATCCAGGCACGGGAAGGCCCACACCTTCCCGTGTTCCTCCAAGGGCCTTCCTGTACCCGGGAAGATTCACCGCGCAGAACGCTAAGAAAACCTGATAAAAACTTCGCGTACTTCCTTACTTCGCGGTTAAGCAACAGGAGCCTGCAGAAGCCATGACCACCCCACCCCCCATTCGTTCCGCGCATAATTCAAAAAAGGTGACTTTTATTCATGGTTTGCTCGTCACACGTTATTGTCAACTCGTTACTGGTTACGCGTCCCTTTCCCCGTGTCCCCCTTTCCCCCTGTCTCCGTGTCCCCGTGTCCCCCCCGTCCCCCCTATCCCTTATCCTGGACTTCCCCCAATTTACCAGTCCTGGATTTGAACTTGAGGAACAAATCAAAAATCAAATCGGATCCGTAAAAATGTCAACGCTGGCTTCCAAACCCAATATCATGAGTAAACACCTTCATATTATAGTTCCTTCTTTCTGTTCTTTTTTCTCTATTCTCTTTTCTCTCACTTATTGGTTCCATTTTTTATTTTCAAATATCAAATCCCCGCTCCAAAAGCGTGCTTCCGTATCATCTACTCCCGTATCACGTGCGGGTGATACCAGCCATGGGCCATGGACGACCTGCCTGCACCCGGTTCGCCTGCCCCCGCATAGTGGGGGTTCGGGTGTCCCGTCCTCTTCAACGAGATTGACCAAGGTCTACCTGTTCCGCGCTCTTCAGCGGGATCGTCCATCGTCCATAGTCAGTCATCCATCCTCCTTTGCCCCCCTCATTCCCTTTCCCCTTTCCCCGTGTCCCCCTGTCCCCTTGCCCCCATTCTCTCTTCTCTGCTCCTTTTTTTTCAATACACGCAACGAAGATCGCCCCGGAAACGACGCTCTACTGATGCAAGGAGAAATCAAAAAAAGGATGGTACATACAAATGCCTATCGGATTTTCAGGCTCAGGCAAAAGAAGTATGATACCATTATGAGAAAATTTTTCCCTGGAGCAAGCCTGGTCTTATCTTCATCTTTTAGACGGTGTGCCGTCCTCTTCCTCTCCCTGATTTTATGAATATCCCTTCCCACCACCCGATTTCCAAAATACTCCCCTGGTTTTTGCTTCCGGGCTTAATTGTCTTTTTATTTTTGGGAGTGGGTAACCTTCTGTCCGCCCATGCCGCGACAGGCGACTTCAAGATCGTCTTTTTCCCGGACACGCAGAATGAATCCGCCTCCTACCCACAGGTTTACCTTTCCCAGACTACATGGATCTCCAATAACAAGGCAGCCCAGAATATTGTTTTTGCCTCGCATCTGGGTGATATCGTTTCCGATTCCGGCAGCACCACCGAGTGGCAGAATGCTGACACGGCAATGGACATCCTGGATGCCGGAATTGTCCCCTACAGCGTGGGCCCTGGCAACCATGACCTGGGCGGTTTATACAACAACTATTTTGGTATTGCCCGTTTCGAGAACAAGGACTATTACGCTGGCCATTATGGCACTGACAACAACAACAATTTTTCGGTATTCAGTGCCTCCGGGATGGACTTTATCCTGATTAATCTGCAATGGAGTCCCACCACTGCGATGCTGAATTGGGCTGACGCGCTGTTGAAACAATATGACTACCGGCGGGGCATCGTCGTCAGCCATGAAATTCTCACCACCGGCGGGGCATTATCTCCAGTGGGAACCCCCATATTCAACGCTTTGAAGGACAACCCCAACCTCTTTTTGATGCTGTGCGGGCATGCTGGTGTGGCATATCTGGTGCAACAGGGCGATGATGGGCACACTATTCATATTATGGAAGCCGATTATGAGGGCAAAAAGAACGGTGGCAACGGGTATTTGCGGATTCTGACATTCTCACCGTTGAATGACATGATTCACGCAACAACCTACTCGGCCTTTGATGGCACTTCCCTGACTTCTTATCCTGACACAGTGGATATGCTCTATCTTATGTTCGGCCCCTACGCCTCCGGGACCCCGACCATGACATATACACCCAGCGCTACAGCGACCAGGACACCCACACCGACCAGGACCAATACGCCCACCGCTTCGGCCACCAGGACGCCCACCCTGACCGCAACGAATACGCCCACTGCAACCATGACGCCCACGCCGACGCTGACAAATACGCCCACGGAGACAAGAACACCCACTCAGACCGCGACGGATACGCCCACGGCAAGCATGACGCACACACCGTCGCTGACTAATACGCCCACGGAGACAGGAACACCCACACAGACCGCGACAGATACGCCCACGGCAACCATGACGCTCACGCCAACGATAACGGATACACCGACCATAACAGCCACCCCCACGGAAACTGGAACACCCACCCAAACCGCAACTCATACATCCACGGCGACCATCACGCGCACGCCGACCATTACCGATACACCGACCATAACAGATACGCCCACGGAAACCGTGACACCCTACACAGACATCGACGAAAACAGCCACGGCGACCGCGACCCTGACCTACACAGCCTCGCTGACCAATACGCGCACCATGACGGCGACCCCGACACCCACACGGACAGCCAGCATAACCCCCAGCGCTACGCCAACCAGGACACCCACAGCAACCAGGACGCCCACACCGACCGCATCGAATACGCCAACCAGGACCAGTACACCCACAGCGAGCATGACCGCCACCCCCAGCGTTACAGCAACCACGACACCCTCACGCACCACGACCAATACGCCCACGGCCACAAAAACTGCCACCATGACGGCAACCAGCAGTTCCACCCCCACCCAGGCTTTATACACCCTGACGATCATTTCCGACCACGGCACGGTGAATCCTGACCGCCCGGGCCCCTACCACAATGGCGACGTGGTGAAGCTGACGGCGGTGCCAGAGGCTGGCTGGAGCTTTAGTCACTGGAGCGGAGATGCCACCGGTACAGCCAATCCCGTCTCAGTGACAATAAACGGCAATAAAACGGTCACAGCCAACTACACCCGGAATCAATTCAAGGTGTTCCTGCCCCTGATCATCGCAAACGGAAACACACCGCCCGCTGGCCAGGCGGGCATGTTTGGCGGCGCCTCGCGGTAAGGCGAACCATTACGCGCCGTCGCAGAAACAATCACCGGTTGGGAAATCCAGGCTATGACTGGATCACCAGGGGAAGGTAAATCCAGGTGAACGGAGCCCGCGTGACCCAGGCGGTGTAATACGTATTCGTTATGCCGTCTTCCGCAGTGACCTGCACATCGATCGGGTTGTCGCCTATGTCGATTGTTAATGCAATGCTGGGGCTGCCTGAGGGCACTGCGCTCCAGGCGCCGCGGTTGACCCGCACATGAATTCTTGCTCCCGCATCTGCCGCCGTGGGTGTGACGGTAAGACTGCTGACGCCGTTGATCACATCGACCATGTAAGTCGTGATGCCGGGGTCGAAGGCGGGGACAAGTGTGCCGCGGCTCAACACCAGGCCGCTCAAACTGGCATTGGTGGCCAGGTCGTATCTCGCAATGTTATTGCAGTCACTCGTGCAGGTTCCCGCGCTGCTGAAGGTTCCACCGGCATACAAAGCACTGCCGTTGACATCGATGGCAGAGACAACCGTATCATTTATCCCCATCCCCAGAGCCGACCAGGTGCTGCCATCCCATCTGGCAATATTGGTGCACCCAGTCGTGCAGGTCCCCGCGCTGGTGAAGGCGCCGCCGGCGTACAGGTTGCTGCCATTGGTGGTGAGTGTTCTGACCGTTATCCCATTTGTCCCCGAGTTCAGGGCGGACCAGGCGCTGCCATCCCATTTAGCGATGTTTCTGCAACCGATTGTACAGGTTCCCGCCCTGAGGAAGTCACCGCCTGCATACACGCTGGTGTCACTGACCGCAACAGCCCAGACGGTATCATCCGTCCCCGTGCCCAGGGCTGACCAAGTACTGCCGTTCCATCTGGCAATTTTATTGCAACCATTGCCGATCGTGCACGTATCCGCGCTGGTGAAATCGCCGCCGGCGTAGAGGTCACTACCACTCGCGGCGAGTCCATAGACGTATGGATAATCCCCGCCCATGCCCGCGCCCAGGGCCGACCAGGTGCTCCCACTCCATTTGGCAATGTTGTTGCAGCCATTGCCGCTCGTGCAGGTCCCCGCACTGGAGAAGTAACCGCCAACGTACAGGTCGCTGCCGCTGACGGCAAATGCACGGACAATGGGATTAACCCCGCCCATTCCCAGGCTCAGAGCCGACCAGCTGCTGCCATTCCACCTGGCAATGGAGATACAGTTACTCGCGCAGGTCCCCGCGCTGGTGAACGAGCCGCCCGCATATACACTGCTGCCGATGACGGCAATGGCATAGACGCTGCCATTCAGCCCCGTGCCCAGGCTTGACCATGTGCTGCCATCCCATCTGGCAATGTGGTTACAGTTACTCGTGCAGTTTCCCGCGCTGGTGAAATCACCGCCGGCGTACACGGCTGTGCTGGTGACCGCGATGGCATAAACGTTACCAATTGTACCCGTCCCCAGAGCCAACCAGTCGCTGGCCGCCAAGGCCGTGGGCGTGTTCGTCACAGTCGGTGTGCTTGTTAAGGTCGCCGTCCTTACAGGTGTATTTGTCACCGATGGGGTATAAGTCATACTCGCCGCTTCCGTTGATGTGTTCGTCGCGGTTTGTGTGGGTGTACTGGTTCCAGTTGAAGTATTCGTTAAAGTTGGCGTGAGAGTTAAGGTCGTTGTGGGCGTATTCGTTAATGTAGGCGTATCCGTTAGCGTTGGTAACAGAGTGAGGGTTGCTGTGGGCGGTTTCGCCGCTTTCTGTGAGGCTGTCCCGGTTGACAAGGCCGGGGCGGAGTCCTGCCTGTGTGCCAGGGCCGGCGTGGCAGGCTGGACTGTCAGCGCCAGCAGAGCTGCCAGCAGGATCAAAATCAGGGTTTTCCGAAAATGGGTAAAATTAATTGTGCACATATCTCTCTCCGCGATCGACACAATCAGGGCCAGGCTTTGGCTGAGATGTGAGCAGTAATTCCTCGGGATGATTCCTTTTTATTTTACTTCTTTATACAATTATATCAATGTCCCTAGGCAGATGCTTGCACATATACTCCCGATTCATGCCGCCCAGGCCGCTTCGCCACTCCGCATCGTGCGCCGGACAAGTGACCGGCAGACTCCGGGGGCACAGACAAACGCACAGAGCAGCGCTACCGACAGCCAGCCCGCGCCAGCAGCCTGCCAACCCAGACATACCGGAATAAATCGTCGGATAAGGTCGGCAGTGTGAAAATCAGTCTGGTCTTCTAGGTGAGCGCCAACAGGATTTTCGCCAGCTGATTACCTTTTCCTGTCCCGGCCTGCAGGCGCGGCCGCAGCCAGGCATCCAATCCAAGCGAACGCCCGGTGGGGACGGTCAGGAAGATCAGGCCCAGGATGGCGAGCATGAGATAGCTCCAGTACCACTCTCCAGGGACGACCGACACGCCAAAGAATAAATTTACGGCTTGAAGCAGTCCCGCCAGCCCTCCCAAACGGGTGAACAGGCCCAGGATCAGGGAAACTGCCACAAAGGCCTCCATTAAAAAGATCAGCCAGCCCATCCAGACCATGTTGGGAATCACCAGAATCTTAACCAGGGAACCCTGCAGAGGGATCAAGGAGTAAATGCTCATCAGGCCGACCCAATCGCAAAGGCCGGTGGTTCGTGCTGTGAAGCTGGTGCTGACGGCGAAATTCGCCGGGCATCCAAAGGAGGGAGGCAATTTCCAGAGCAACTGGGTGAACCATAAAATGCCAATACCCAACCTGGAGATCAGCATGCCAACCTGGCCAAAGCGATCCAACCTGGCATCATCTGGTTCCAACAACAGTTTCATTATTCCTCCTTTCCACGATCCGAGGAGAATTCTTCCAAAACCTAAACGGTTATCACGCTATCAGCCTGCCACATGGCCGTGATGATATCGCCCATCCCCCCGATCGTCCCCACCTTGACTTTGTCGGTCAAGTAAAAGGAGTTCAGGCAGGTCTGGCAGAGGATCAAACGGATGCCCCTGGCCTCCAGGGCTTTCAATTCATCCAGCACCGCAGAGCCCTCACATGCCAGGCGAACACCGTCGGTGTAGAAGCAGATTACAGCCGGGGCAGGATTCATCTGCAGCACCAGGTTCAAATAGGTCTTTGTGAGTTTTTCCTTTAAAGATTGCATCCCGGTACTACCCAACCCGTCAGTCTTAAAAACGATCACGATATCTTTTTGCTTTGCCATGGAGCCTCCTTGAGAAGGATGATTGATTATATTACGGGAATGAATACAACAAGCCCTCGTATCTGAGGGCTTGTGTG
>CAWDEV010000002.1:0-72601 GCA_963801385.1 uncultured Chloroflexia bacterium | reverse complement strand
ACTTCATGTTTTAACCTTGACACAGAACGTATGTTCGTGTATGATGTTCTTAGCACAAATGAGCGAGTAAAAGAAAGGAAGGTACAAATGGTACGCACAAGCAAAGGACTGACACAACGGCATCAAAAAATCCTCACATATCTCGATGAACGGCTGAATAAAGGCTACCCGCCATCCATCCGTGAGATTGGCGAAGCGACCGATATTTCATCCACCTCGGTGGTCACGTACTACCTCAAGCAGCTGGAAGAATGGGGCTACATTGAGCGGGATGCAAAATTCTCACGCGCCTTGCGCTTGAGCGGGCCCGCCCATCACAGCCTCTTTTAAGATTCCCATTCTCGGTCCGATTGCTGCCGGCCTGCCCATCCAGGTCCCTGCACCGGGTGAGACGTTTATCGGTGATGAGATCGACGGGGTGGATGTGGCCCGCAGTCTCCTGCCGGTAGGCGAGAAAGGTGCCGACCTGTTCGCCCTCAAAGTCCAGGGCAATTCGATGATCGATGCCATGGTAAATGACGGGGACATCGTTATTATGAAAAAGACCGAGCAGGCCAGGAACGGTGAAATGGTGGCAGTCTGGCTGCCAGCCAAGGACGAGACCACGCTCAAGTATTTCTTCAAGGAAAAAGAGCGCTACCGGCTTCAGCCGGCCAATCCCACCATGGGTCCCATCTATGTGAACAAAAGCGAACCCCTGGAGATCAAAGGCAAAGTGGTGATGGTCATCCGGAGTGTTTCGACAACAGCCGTTTGACCGGCAGTTGGCACTCCGCATGAATTAAAAGATGGCCTCCGCAGGGTACTGCGGAGGTCGTCATTTTGGTCGTTCTTTTCAGTCGTTCTTGGATTTGGGATCGTCACTGGATGGATGTCTTTGTTCAAGAACCTGGATTCCGTTACGTACCTGCGTGAGTAACTGTTCCATGGCTTGTTCCATATTTATCAGGGATTCCTGGGCATACCGGTCCGCGGCCGCCTTGACGTTTTCGCCCTCCACCCGGGCTTGCTCTATGATCTGCTCAGCCCGCCGCTTGGCATCCGAGACAAGCGTCTCCTTCCCGATCATGCCGTCCGCGCGATCACGCGCCAGCTGCAAAGTCCGGTTGGCTTCTTCCTGAGCCTGTGCCATCACCCGATCCTTTTTTGTAAATACATCCTGCGCCTTTTTTACTTCCTCCGGGATGGAAATGCGCATCTGGTCAATGATATCCAGGAATTTTTCTTCATCCACAATGACACTGTGAGTCAACGGGATGGCATGGCTCTTATTAAAGAGCTCCTCCAGACGGTCAACCAGGTGAAGTATGTCCATTGTTACCTCCGCTTAAACCAACGGAAATCTTTACTGATTTTCGCATAAAATGATGAATTGAACCATCCATAAATCAGGGTAATATGGTAAACCATAATTTACCTGGTAATTATACTTTAATCCCGAAGGGACGGACCTGCTGGTCGCCTACATCTTTAAGTTTATTTTTCAGTGCCGCCTCAACGAACGCTGGGACCATGCTGGATACATCCCCGTTCAGCGAGGCGATCTCGCGCACGGTGGTTGCCGAAAGGAAACTATGTTCTTCGGCAGTAATGAAGGCGATGCTTTCAATATCCGGGGCCATGCGGTGGTTGGCGAGCGCCATGCGGAATTCATACTCGAAATCCGAGAAGACTCGCAAGCCGCGTACAATCACCTGTACGTCGATCTGCCGGCAGAACTCCACTGTCATACCGCGGTAGCCGACGATTCTGATCTTGGGTACATCTTTCAAAGCCTGGGTAACCAGCGCAATTCGTTCTTCCGGCGAAAACAATAGGGATTTGAGCGGCCGGTCATAGACTGCCACCACCAGCTCGTCAAAGAGCCGGGCGGCACGCGTGGCAATATCGATGTGGCCGTAGTGAATGGGATCAAATGTCCCGGGGAACAAGGCACGCACCATCTAGCTTACATCTCCTTTTCCGCCGCCCCAGAATCGGCCAAGGGCTTCGGCCAGTAGACCATTCTCAGGGTTTTTCAAATCCGGGTCACGCCCGAAGAGTGCCTGGGCCTGTACTCGCGCTTTCTCAATCAAAGCGATGTCGCTAAGGCTGGCCATCTTCAGGGAAGTGGCATAACCAGCCTGGCGTGTGCCCAGGAACTCGCCGGGGCCGCGCTGCTGAAGGTCGCGCTCGGCTAGCACAAAGCCGTCATTGGTCTCGGCCATGGCCTGCAGGCGCTCATTCTCGGCAGCATCTTCATGGTCAGGGATCAGCAGGCAGTAGGATTGTGCCCCGGCGCGCCCAACCCTCCCGCGTAGTTGGTGAAGCTGTGCCAGGCCAAAATGGTTGGCACCCTCGACCAGCATGACGGTGGCGTTGGGCACATCCACGCCGACCTCAACGACGGTCGTCGAAACCAGGATATCATACTTGCCGTCCCGGAAGGCCAGCATCACGGCATCCTTCTCGTCGGGCTTCATGCGCCCGTGCAGGAGGCCCAGTTTCAGGTTCCGGAAAACTTCCTTCTGCAGGCGTTCATGTTCCTGCGTGGCGGCCAGCAGGGGCGAAGCATGCTTCGCCTCTACATCCCCACTTTCTTCCACCAGCGGATAGATGATAAAGGCCTGATGTCCGCTCTTCACCTGGCCCTGCACCAGGGTGTAGGCGCGTTCGCGTTCGGTCGGCGCCAGGATGTAAGTCTCGATCGGCTGGCGGCCGGGAGGCATCTCATCCATCACGGAAAGGTCGAGGTCGCCGTAAACGGTCAACGCCAGGGAACGCGGTATGGGCGTGGCGGTCATGACCAGCAGGTGCGGATTGGTGCCCTTGGAGCGCAGCATGGCGCGCTGCTCCACGCCGAAGCGGTGCTGTTCATCGATGCTGATGAACTGCAAGTCTGCGAAGGTCACCGGCTCTTCCAGCAGGGCATGTGTGCCGATGACGATCTTGACATCGCCGCTCGCCAGGCCGTTGCGGATCTCTTCCTTCTCGTTTGCGGAAGTATCGCCCACCAGCAGGCGGATCTGGCCTGGAGTGAGTAAACCATTTTCACCCGCCAGGATATTGATGAAATTCCGGTAATGCTGTTCGGCCAGGATGGAAGTGGGCGCCATGATGGCTGCCTGCGCAGTCCTCGTGGAGGCCGCGCCGGACTGGATGACCATGGCCGCGGCTAAAGCCGCCACCACGGTTTTACCGGAGCCAACATCTCCCTGTAGCAGGCGGTTCATCGGCTTGCCGGATTTCAGGTCGAGGCGGATCTCGCCAATGGCCTTCTTCTGTGCATTGGTCAGGGCGAAAGGCAGGCTGGCAAAACGCGCCTCCAGCCAGGCATCCTCCACCTCGAATACGCGTCCGGGAACGGATTTCCAATCACGACGCTGCCGCAGGACACCCGTCTGGAGAAAGAAGATTTCGTCGAAGGCCAGGCGCTGGCGGGCAGCCTGGAGTTTCTCGGCCGAGTCGGGGAAATGCGCCTGGAGCAGGGCTGTTCCGAGGTCGGGCAGGTTGGCGGCCCGTCGAACGGTTTCGGGTAGATGATCGGTCAGCTTGGGAGCCCAGTAGGTAACCACCTGGTGCATCAGTTTGCGCAGCCATTGTTGGTTGACATTGGCGGTCAGCGGGTAGACCGGCACAATCCGGTTGGTGTGCAGGTTTTCCACCTCCACCGGTTCCCAATCCGGGCTGTTCATGACCAGCCTGCCCAGGTACTGCTCAACTTTGCCAGATACTGAGATGGCATCGCCTGCCTTCAGCCGGTTGGCCAGCCAGGGCTGGTTGAACCAGGTGAGGCGCAGGCCGGCGGTGCCATCATTGATGACGACCTCGGTGATGGTCATTTTCCCGCCGCGCAGGGGACGGTTGTTGACCATGGTAACCTCGCCGATAACGGTCACTTGCTGGCCATAAAAAACATCCCGGATGGGTTTGAGCTGGCTGTAATCGTCGTAGCGGCGCGGGAAGTTATAGAGCATATCCCCCAGGGTGTTCAGCCCCAGCCGGGTGAGCATGCTGGCGTGGCGCGGTCCCACTCCCGCCAGGACGGTCAGCGAGGCATTCAAGGCGATCGGACGCTTGCTGGTGACGCCGCCCGGATGCGAGTCAGCCCGGCCCGGGATGGGGCGCGCTTGTGGCCGGGTGGGGGTACTGGCAGGTGGGGGAGCCGGGGCCGCAGGTGTTGCTGGATGCATTTCCGCAGGCGCCTCAGGTTCAGGCGGCGCGGCCTGTCCCGGAACCTCAGCAGGGGGATGTTGAGCTTCCGGCTGTGTGCTCTGCACAGTTGGTTCAACCATCGGGTTTGCAGGTTGCAGTGGGTTGCTCTGCACAATTGGTTCAACAATCGGGTTGGCAGGTTGCAGTGGGATGCTTTGCACGGTTGATTCAACGATCGGGTTTGCAGGTGGTGTGCTCTGCACAGTAGCCTCAACCGCCGGGCCGGCAGGCTGCGGTGGTGTGCCCTGCGCAGGTTGTTCGACAGGTGGATTGGCAGGCTGCGGCGTAGCTGGTCTCCTGGCAGGGACATACTCGGGATATCTTGCCTGGATCTTCTTCCAAAGGGATTTCAGGGATTCGATGCGCACGGCGGGAGTCTGGCTCGCGTAGGAACGCAAGGTGACTCCAACCGCCTGGATGAGATCCTCGGGGATCTGGTTGTAGCGGGCTTCATTTTCCCAAAAATTCATGATATTGACCAGCCCGCCGATGACAGCCGTGTTGCTATAGCCGTTGGCATGCTCAAGCCGGAATAGTTTACGCAGTTTTTCAAGGGAGGATTGCATGGGTAGTATTTTACCCCATTAAAAGTACTTGCTTACGGCTCCACCGGATAGCCTGCCATTTCCCACGCAGTAAAGCCGCCCAGGAGTGGGTTGACGTTTTTGAAGCCATGGTCGAGCAGGATGCGCGCCGCACCGGCGCTGGATGTCTCGTTAAGTCAGGTACAGTAGGTGATGATCCACTGGCTGGGGTCAAGTTCGTTCAGGCGGGATTCGATATCTGCTCAATGGAAAGCTCAGCGCGCCAGGGATGTGGGAGACGGCATAGGATGCGGAGCTGCGCACATCGATAAAAACCGCTGACCCGGCATCCAGGGCAGCTTTGGCCTGCTCAAGGGAGACGCGCTCGATTTCAGGATAGGCACTCAGGTGGAGCCCGCCCGAAGCCGGAAGGTGGCGGGGTGGCCTGGCTGGCGCTGGTTTGTGTGGGTGGCAGGGCGATGGGGCTGCCGAAGCTGGTTTGAGTGGTGGCACCGGGGTGGGCAGGCCGGCGTTCTTATACGTAAAGAACCATGCGGCGGCCAATACCAGCAGGAAAGCTCCCACGACCAGGAGCAGAATGAGGAATTTTTGGTTTCGCATGTCACCTCCGGGATTGCTGTGCATGCTGGAATTATACCGTTGACATTTGCAATCTCCTCTTGTTTTCGAGCGTTTTTATCCCCTCACCCTGATTACCTGGTCCCCTTGTTACCCGATCCTGTTATTTTGAAACGGGGGGCGGCAGGAGCGGGCCTACATATGCAAATACTTCAGCGCCTCATAGACCAGCATTGCCGGCCAGAAGATCCCTTTGAAGAATCCCAGCACGCCGATCAGGAAGGTGGTGGCGTGGGTGAAGTAATACACCCATGCACCGATGATGCCCAGTCCATAGACGGCCTCTCCGCCTCCCTGGCGAATTACTTTCGTTTTTTGTTGTTCCCGTTCAATTGGTTTTGTTTCAGCGGTCATTTTTTCTCCTTTTGGATTATCATGTGTCATCGACATATACGCTGTTTCACCAACCAGGGTAGCAAGAACAGGGCCTGGTACGGATTAATATAGGTATTATAAGGAGGACCATCCCTCATGATTGAAGATTCAGACCGTTCGCCAGGCACAGGCGGGACGGAGGACAAAGAACAAGACAACACGCGTACCCCTGAGGTCGGTTGCCTGGGGGCGCCTGCTTGGCTATTTGAAACCCTACCTGGGCCGCATGACGCTGGCGATCCTGGCGCTGCTGCTCTCGAGCGGTCTTGGACTGGCCTTCCCGCTCATCATCATCCGCCTGCTCGATTCGGCCACAAAGGCGAAAAGCTTCGGCCCGTTGAATGGGCTGGCCCTGCTGCTGGTGGGCATTTTCGTGCTGCAGGCCGTTTTCTCCGCCCTGCAGTCGTATTGGCTGGCATTTATCGGGGAACACATCGTCTATGACCTGCGGACTTCCCTCTACCAGCACCTGCAGGAATTATCACTCGACTTTTATGCGGTGCGGCGCGTCGGGGACGTGGTCTCCAGGCTGTCGAGCGATGTGACCCAGATGCGCAGCATGCTGACCACCAACCTGACCACCTTCCTCAGCACACTGCTGACCCTGGTCGGTTCCATCGTCATCCTGCTGACCATGAATGCCCGCTTTACCCTGTTTATCCTGGCGTTGGTGCCGGTGATCATCCTGGTGGCGTTCATGTTTGGGGGCCGCATCGATAAAGCCAGCACCAGGGTGCAGGACCAATTGGCTGCATCCACCGTGGTGGCCGAGGAAGGATTGCAGGGCATCCGCATCGTCAAGAGCTTCGGGCGGGAGGGCTATGAAACCCGGCGTTACGATACCGCCATGGGAAAAACATTCCGGGCCTCGCTGCGTATTGCAGTGTACAACTCCCTGTTCGGCGCCATCATGCTGTTCCTGGGTTTTGGATCGATCGCGGCCATCATGTGGTATGGCGGACGCCAGGTGATCGCCGGGCATCTGACCCTGGCCGAGATCACCGGCTTCCTGATTTATGGGATCACCATTGCCGGCAGCCTGGGCGGGTTGGGAGGCCTGTATGGCCAGATCCGCGCCGCGGTCGGCGGGGTGAAGCGCGTCTTTGAGATCTTGGACACCCGGCCAAGCGTCGTGGACGGGCCGGATGCGATCGAATTGCCTGCCTCGCGCGGTGAGATCTCCTTCGAGTCAGTTTGTTTCACCTATGATGGCGGCGAGCCGGTTTTGCAGGATGTATCCCTGCAGATCCGCGAAGGCGAGATCCTGGCCCTGGTCGGCCCGAGCGGAGCGGGCAAGAGTACCATCCTGAACCTGATCCCGCGTTTCTATGATCCGGCAGAAGGAACCGTCTGCATCGACGGGCACGACCTGCGCAGTCTCACGCAGGCCAGCCTGCGCGCCCAGATCGGCATTGTGCCGCAGGAGACCATCCTGTTTGGCGGGACGATCCGGGAGAATATTCTCTATGGCCGCCTCGAGGCGACCGAGGACGAAATGATCGCCGCGGCAAAAGCTGCCAATGCGCATGATTTCATCATGGGTTTCAGCAGGCAGTATGAAACCCTGGTCGGCGAACGTGGGGCCAATTTGAGCGGCGGGCAGCGCCAGCGTATTGCCATTGCGCGCGCCATCCTTAAAGACCCGTGCATTCTCCTGCTTGATGAGGCCACCAGTTCTCTGGATAACGAATCGGAAGGATTGGTCCAGGAAGCCCTGGATCGTTTGATGCAAAACCGTACCACGGTGATCGTGGCCCACCGGCTGAGCACGATCAAGATCGCCCACCGCATCGCGGTGCTGGAGGAGGGGCGCGTTATCGAGTTGGGCACTCATGAGGAATTAATGGGGCGTAACGGTCTGTATGCGCGCCTGTATTCTTTGCAATTCCGGGATCCCGGGGAAGAATTGGCCGCCTGGCAGGCTGCCCAGAAAAATGTTTCCAGTCATGAAAAGAAACCGCCCGAAAAACCAGCCGGACTCCTTGGCACGCTGCTCGGGCGCAGCTAAACACGGAACGAAATGCAACCAATATCCCCTGACGGTTTGCTCTCTTCGATAAAGGTGATTGGGGTGGGCGGAGGCGGCTGCAGTGCGCTCAACCATTTGCTGGAAGCAGGGCTGGTTGGCGTCGAGTTCATTGCAGTGGATGCCGATCCGCAGACCCTCCGGCTTTCAAAAGCTTCCAAACAGGTCTGCCTGGAAGAAGAGGCACGGCGTGGCCTGGACGGGCATGCAGATCCGCGTAAGGGCGCAAAGGCTGCTGAGGATTCACGCGATGAACTTTCCCGGGCAATCCAGGCCGCCGGTATGGTCTTCATTGTTGCCGGGATGGGAGGTGGTACAGGTACGGGGGCTGCCCCGGTGGTGGCGCGCCTCGCCAGGCAGTCTGGCGCGCTGACCATTGGCGTCGTCACCCGGCCCTTCACATTCGAAGGTACACGCCGGGTGCGAAAAGCCGAGGCCGGGATAAAAAACCTGAGGGAGCATGTGGACACGCTGATCGTCTTCAGCAATGACCGGCTCCTGAAGACCATTGACAAGCGCGCTACTTTAAATGATGCTTTCAAGCTGATCGATGATCTCCTGTTGCAGGTTGTCAGGGGCATTTCCGACCTGCTCACAGTTCCTGACCTGATCTGCCTGGATCTGGCTGACATACACACCGTCCTGAGTGAAGGGAATCTGGCACAAATCTCAATCGGCAAAGCCAGCGGGGAGGAGCGCGCACGTGTAGCTGCCAGGCAGGCAGTATCCTCATGCTTGATGGACTTCGGCCTGGAGGAGGCGCGCGGCCTGATTGTGAACATCACGGCTGGCTCAAATCTGGCTCTCATCGAAGTCAGCCAGGTAATCGCCTGCTTGCGCGCCTCAACCCGCCCAAATGTCAATTTACGCTTTGGTGCATTAATCGACCCGGATCTGGGTGATGAGATCCATGTAACGGTCGTTGCCAACGGCTATGAACGCACGGCTGTTCGTGAGCCGCTTTGCAGGTTTCCTGACCTGGATATCTGGGGTGCTCGATAGGAGTTTGTACGTGGTGTTGGCTGGAGTTTTACTTTACGATAACCGTAACGCTGAACAGCAGCGATGGCAGTGCGCAGGCGGGCTGGCTTTGACGGCATTGCGGATCACCTGCTGCGCTCAAAGTCACAGTCCCGGGCTGGCGCGCTTCGTAGATCCCCTGGGCGCCGCGTATCACTGCGATTCCCTTCACCCGGCTCAAGACAGCCTGGTCGCTGATCGAAATGTCCCAGTTGTATTCTTCGCCCAGTTTAAGCAGGAAGCTTTCCCCAACGGCCAGGGGGATCGTCTTGCCCTGGTCATCCAGTGTGACGATCAGTGAGTTTGCGGGCGGGGGAGTGGCCGGCGGGGTGGACTGAACGGACTTCGGCGCACAGGCGGATAGGAATAACACCCCTGTCATGAAAATCATCAGGAAGGATCGGACTGGTTTCATTTTGGATCTCCTTTGTTTTGTTTGCATGGAAAGAAGACGATGCAACCTGCCAAATGGTTCCAAATTGGATGAGATTTGTATTATTGATGGTTCCAGCATGACTTCCTGCAGGTTTTACTGAATTCACTCGCCTGTAAAAAATGCCTGCGGGACAAAGTAAGATCATATACTATTCCGAAATCGAAAACGACCGCCGGTGAATTCCACATAGTCCCAACCGCCGGATGGCTTCCTGGTGTAGCTGCGTGCCATAACCCTTGGAACGCGCAAAACCGTAACCGGGATATCTGCAATCCAGCTCCCGCATGAGGGCATCCCGGGCAGTTTTCGCCAGGACGGAGGCGGCTGCAACACTCAGCGAAAGCCGGTCGCCTTTGACCAGGGCGGTCTGTGGAAGTTCGATATTTGGGAAAAGAAGGTAATCGGTTAAAAGGTAATCAGGCATCAGGAGATGGTCCATGGTCCGAGGTCCATCGTCCAGCCTCTCGAGCGCCCGCGTGGCGGCCATTTTGGTTGCCGGCAGGATGCCCACCATATCAATCTCCTGCGAAGAGGCAAAGCCCACACCCCAAGCCAGGGCAACCTCCTTGATCCGTGGCGCCCAGATCTCACGTGCCAGCGGAGTCATCAGTTTGGAATCACGCACCCGCTCCAGGCGGTGTGGTAGTTCTGGATCCGGCGGCAGGATAACTGTGGCCGCGCACACCGGTCCGGCCCAGGCGCCGCGCCCGGCTTCGTCGATGCCGGCAACGTGCTTGAAACCGGCCTTCCAAAGGGCTTGTTCGAAGTTGAGCGTGGGGAATTTCGCCGGATCACGCACAGGCGTCATAAGCGCCTTGCCGTATGTTGCCGCGGATCTTCAGCAGGTCGATGAACATGCGCCAGGATTGTCCCACTACGCTGAGTTTACTGCCAGGATTGTAATACCAGGGTATGCCAATCTCGGTAATCGTATAATTGCGCCGTCGGGCAATTGCCAGGATCTCGACATCAAAAGACCAACCGGTCATGGTCTGGTAGGGGAATATATCTTCAGCAACACTGGCCCGGAAGCACTTGAAACCGCACTGGGTATCCTGCAATCCGGGCAGCACCATCGAGCGGATCAAGAAGTTGTACACACGTCCGGTCAGGTGGCGGTAACCTGGTTCACCGTAGCGAACCGAACCAGCGACCTCACGGCTGGCAATGGCGATGTCACAAAAGCAGGCTGGCGGCAGAAAGCTGTTGATATTTTCGATGGGCATGGAGAAATCTGCATCGGCGAAGAAGCGATATTCACCGCTGGCTTCCAGCATGCCCCGCCGTACGGCGTAACCTTTGCCAGGCTGGTCTTCGTGCAGGACGTGCAAACCTGGAAAGGTTCGCATAAATCCCCTGGCCACCTCCAGGGTACGGTCGCTGCTTCCGTTCTCAACCACCAATACTTCAGCCGTATAGGCTTGTTTTTCCAGGAATCCGAATACCTGCCCCAGGGCGCGCGGCAGGCGGGCCTCTTCATTGTAGGCAGGAATGATGATGGAAAGGAAAGGCGGCGGTTTCAATAAAAAAACCAGGGGGAACTAGAACACCGGTACTCCGGCCAGCAGGTCCCGCAAAGCTGCCTGGCCTTCGGTGACGATGTGGTCATCGATGTAGCGAACTGCCGACCCTGTCTTGAAGACGCCACCCAGGAATTCTTTACGAGTGCCGGTGAAGAAGCTTTTCCCGTTCTTTATCTGCTCAACGAGTTCTGTTCGATCGATAAGGACATGGTCCGACCAGACAGCGCCGCAGCGCCGGTAAGAGCGGACCTCGCTGATTTTACCGTCTGGGGTATAACGGACGGCCTCTATGACACCATCAATTTTTTTATGCGGCATGCTGATTTCCTTTCGGCTTTATTGTAGCATAGCCTGCGTCCCGACGATAACCCTGCGGATACAAATAAATAAGGATTTGAAGAGAGAAGCCCTTCAAATCCTTATTTATTCGAGCTCCCCCTTCTTGTGAAGTGTCGGGGTGGGCGGATTCGAACCGCCGACCACCGCGTCCCAAACGCGGTGCGCTAGCCAGCTGCGCTACACCCCGGAGGAGGGTGAGTATAATGCGGATGTGGGTTGCACGTCAAGCAGTTTTTAGCCAGTTGGTAGAGTAGTCGGATGGTCTACTAGTCAGATAGTGTGATAGTAGGTGGCGGATTGGTACGATATAATTCCATTGGTGGACAGGCGTGTGGAAAAATCCGTCCGTACCATTTGTGAAATATAGTGGAGTTGATTGCCCTTTAGGAGGATCTATGAACGTCTTCGTGACAGGCGGGGCAGGGTACATTGGGTCGGCTACTGCAGAGGCGCTGCTCAAAGCCGGACATTCGGTCACCATCTATGACTCGCTGGTGACCGGCCATCGGGCCGCCATCCCGCTGGGGGCAGATTTCATCCAGGCGGATCTCGGCGACTCGGCGGCCGTGGCTTCGGCTTTGGCGGCTAAAAAATATACTGCAGTGATGCACTTTGCGGCATTCATCGAAGCTGGTGAGAGCATGAAAGCTCCCGGGAAATTTTTCAAGAATAACCTGGCGAACAGTCTGCAATTGATCGAAACCGCCCAGGCTGCCGGGGTAAAGCGGTTTGTGCTGTCTTCCACCGCGGCGGTGTATGCCTCGAATGACGCCCCGCTGAGCGAGGAGTTGCCCATCGATCCGGCCAATGCATACGGTTTCACCAAGCTGGCAATCGAACAAGCACTTGAATGGTACCGGCGCATTCACGGCCTGCACTTTGCAGCCCTGCGCTACTTTAACGCCTGCGGAGCCTTGCCTGGATACGGGGAAGCCCACCAGCCTGAAAGCCATCTCATCCCGCTGGTTCTGAAAGTCGCCTTGAAGCAAAGGGAGGCCGTAGCCATCTATGGCACAGATTATCCGACCCCTGACGGTACCTGCATCCGCGACTATATCCACATCGCCGACCTGGTTTCGGCGCACCTGCTGGCATTGGATGCACTGGCTGACCATGACCGGCTGATCTATAACCTTGGCAATGGGAACGGGTACTCGGTGCGCGAAGTTATAGAGACCGCCCAGCGCGTGACGGCGGCCTCGATCCCTGCTCATGAGACGGAGCGCCGTCCGGGGGATGCACCCAGGCTGGTGGCCTCCTCCGGCAAGATCCGGCGTGAATTGGGCTGGGCGCCCCAGTATACCGACTTGACAGAAATTGTTGCCAGCGCCTGGAACTGGCATCGTTCCCATCCAAATGGATATGAAAGGTAGCTTATGGCAACTGCTGTTACATTCCTGGTTGTGATCGTGGGTTGGATTTTCTCGCTGTGCTTGCACGAGTTTTCGCATGCCCTGGTTGCTTATTATGGAGGCGATACCAGTGTACGTGAGAAGGGTTACCTGACATTCAATCCCTTGAAATATACACATCCGGTCTATTCGATCCTTTTACCGATGATCTTCCTTTTGCTGGGTGGGATCGGTTTGCCGGGTGGGGCGGTCTATATCGAGACCTGGCGACTGCGCAGTAAACGCTGGGAGAGTGCCGTATCGCTGGCTGGGCCGTCTGCCAACCTTGTGCTGGCTGTGGTCCTGTCCATCGTTTTACATTTTGCCCCCAACCCTGCCGGCGGCATCTGGCCGGGTGTGGCTTTCCTGGCTCTCCTGCAAGTCATGGCGGCTGTGTTGAACCTGATCCCCGTGCCGCCGTTCGATGGATATGGTATTCTGGCGCCCTTCCTGAACCAGGATCTGCGCGCCAGAATCAACCAGGCCGGCAACCTGATCATGCTGGCTGTCTTTTTCCTTCTTTGGTATGTGCCCTTTGTGAATGATCTATTGTGGAAGACGGTGGGCTGGATTTCTGTGCAATTGCAAATTCCGCTCCAGTTGGCGGTCACGGGTTTGAGCCAGTTCCAGTTTTGGAGACATTGAGGCAAAGGGCAAACGCCAGATCCATGCTCGGCTATGATGTTTGATCATGGATCAGAAGTCGGTGTAAGGTGGAATTATTTTTCTGAGGAGAACCAATGAGAAGGATAACCCTTTTTATCGTATTATTACAGATCTTGAGTGCCGGATGTGGACCCACCATGACAAATACCCCTGCCTCACCGGTTGCGACGGCGCAGCCGAACACGCTCTATGTGGATCCGGGCAGGGACCTTGGACCGATCAGCCCTTATATCTATGGCTCGAACTACGGGCCTTGGACGGCTGTTCCGTTAAGCATGCTCCAGGCTGCCCTGGATGCGCATATCACGGTATTACGCTGGCCGGGCGGGGCCTGGGGGGATGCGAATGACATCCAGACGTATCAATTGGATCCTTTCGTGGCTTTCTGCAAGCAGATGGGCGCCATCCCGACCATCAATGTCCGGTTGAAGAATGGCACTCCTGCCGCTGCGGCAGCACTTGTCAAGTATGCCAATATAGACAGAAAATACAATATCCAATACTGGGGAATTGGCAACGAGCCAACCTTGTTCGAGGCGGAAATGAAGCAAACCTACGATACGGTGCGCTTCAACCAGGAATGGCGCGCAATTGCACAGGCCATGAAAGCTGTGGACCCGGAGATTAAATTATTGGGACCTGAACTGCACCAGTGGGGTACCAGCCTGGAAACCACCCTGAAGGATAGCTCAGGGCGCGATTGGATGACCGAGTTTCTCAAAGCCAATGGCGACCTGGTGGATATCGTTACAGTCCACCGTTACCCTCTTTACAGTGCAAGCGGCGAGAAATTTACAGTGGAAGACCTGCGTAAAAACACGCTGGAATGGACTGGCATGGTGACATACCTGCGTGGGCTGATCAAAGCCACCGCCGGTCGGGACATCCCAATTGCCTTTACGGAAGTCAATTCCAATCCCGCTGCAGTTTTTAACGGGATTGCCACCCCCGATTCGTTTTACAATGCCATCTGGTATGCAGATGTGCTTGGACGGCTCATCCAACAGCAGGTGTTCATGGTCAACCAGTTCGTCCTGGCCAACCGCACAGGGGGGTTGGGGCTGATCTACAACAGTGAAATCCGGCCGATGTATTATGTTTTTCAAATGTACCAGCATTTTGGGAATAATCAAGTCTATGCTGCCTCAGGCACGGCAGATGTTACTGTCTACGCGGCAAAACGAGAGGATGGAACCCTGACCATCATGGTGATCAACCTTTCGGATGGTGAGCAGACCATTTCGCTCCAGATCCAGGGAAAGACTTCCAGGCAGGCAGAGGTATGGCGATTCGATGCCAGCCACCATGCCGAAGATCTGGGCAAGCAAGGCATCCCTTCAGATGGTGTGTTGGTCCTGCCGGCGCAGTCCATCAGCCTGTATGCCATTGTGAAATAAAGCCATCCTGGCAGATCACTACCGAGGAGAAAAAATGAAACCCCGCTTGCTCTTGATTGGCCTGGCCCTGATTTTACAGGCTGCCTGTGGAATGCCAGGAGCGGGTGGGATTGCCCCGGCGGCCTCCAATGGTACACCACTGGCAGCACTTACACCAATCCCCAATATTCTTTATGTGAATCCCAAAATTGACCTCGGCCCGATCAGCCCGTATGTATATGGCTCGAACTATGGTCCATTTACGGCTGTCCCGGCAGGGAAGATGGAAGAGGCGCTTGATTCACATGTGACCGCGCTGCGTTTTCCAGGTGGAAACTGGGGCGATCGCAATGACCTTCAGACCCGTCAGTTGGACTCGTTTATGAATTTCTGCAGCCAGATCGGGGCCATGCCAACCATTAGCGTGCGGTTAATTGATGGCACTCCCGAGGCAGCAGCTCAACTGGTGCGATATACCAATATCGAGAAGGGCTACCAGGTCCGTTACTGGAGCATCGGCAACGAGCCGGACCTGTATGCCAAACGACCAGCCGTGGATTACGATACGGTGCGTTTCAACCGGGAATGGCGGGCAATTGCCACGGCGATGAAGGCGGTCGATCCAACGATCCTGCTGATGGGCCCGGAATTGAGCGGCGGCTATACCTCCTATTTTGAAAAAAATCCTAAAGACGCTTCCGGGCGGGATTGGATGTCCGAGTTCCTGAAGGTCAACGGTGATCTGGTCGACATTGTCACATATCACCGTTATCCCTTCCCGGTGAATACTACTGGCGAGGGATACACGGTCGACGACTTGCGGAAGGATTTGCCGGAGTGGACGCGGACGGTGCGGTATTTGCGCGGACTCATCCGTGAAACGACCGGGCGGGACCTTCCCATTGCCGTAACAGAAGCCAGTTCTAACTGGTCAAGCGCCATCCGGGGAGAGGGCACGCCGGATTCGTTCTTCCATGCCATCTGGTGGGCGGATGTGCTGGGCCGGTTGATCGAAGAAAATGTGCAGATGGTTAACCAGTGGGATTTCACGACAGCCAGCGGCGAGCAGGGCGGGTGGGGTCTGATCGCCATCAGCGGGGTACGCCCGACCTATTATGTTTACCAGATGTATCATAATTTTGGATCCGAAAGGGTTTATGCCGCTTCCGGAGTTGCAGGGGTTTCCCTCTATGCGGCAAAACGCGCAGATGGCACCTTGACGATCATGGTCATCAACCTGGCGGATAGCGGGCAGCGCGTCCCACTCCAGGTGCAGGGCGTGAAGCTGAGGAAAGCAGAAACCTGGTTGTTTGACGCAACACATGCCGCGCAAGACCTGGGTGAACAAGAACTGCCGGCTGATGGCGTGCTGGACTTGCCGGCGCAGTCCATCAGCCTCTATGTGGTGCGATGATCGAGGTGGGTGATGAATTGGTACCTGGCAGGCTTGAAAAAATATGCCGTTTTTGGCGGAAGAGCACGAAGAAAAGAATATTGGATGTTCTTTATTATTCAATCTGATCTTCCTGGTCGCAGCCATGGTTATTGATAATTTGCTCAAGACAACCATTGGAAACACAGGGATGGGATTGATCTACATCCTTTATTCTCTGGCCATCTTCATTCCGGATACGGCGGTGGTAGTACGCCGCCTGCACGATGTTGGCAAAAGCGGTTGGTGGTACTTGATCATCCTTGTTCCGCTGGTTGGCATCATCTGGCTGGTGGTGCTCTTGTTGGCGGACAGCCAGCCGGGGACCAATCAATATGGGGCGAACCCCAAGGATTCCTGAGAAAATTCATTACGCTACCTGGTGCGGTGCAAGGAGGGCGGTGAGGATGCCGCCTGGAGCGAGGTTTCGCTGAAAGATTCTTAAGAACTAAGCAATCATGAACAGGGTTCACCCCGAAGGATGAAAATGTTGGCGCCGGAGTCCAACGTCTCCAGACGTTGGCCGAAGTCGGAGACTTCGGACTCCGGATACGAAGGGATTTTTTAAGGTTAAAGTACTTGACTCTTGTGATTTAAAGTGCAATAATGTAACCGGTTACTGTAACCGGTATTTTTAAATGTGGCTGATTCGAATCCAATGACCAAAAGGTCTCATTCCATCACCATTCGAGATGTCGCCAGGCAGGCGGGAGTATCTGTTGCGACGGTCAGCCGGTATATTAACAAGACAACTCCTGTTTCACCTGATGTAGCTGCCCGCCTGGATGATGTAATGGGTGCGCTTAATTATGTTCCCCATACAACCGCCCGCAACCTGGCAACCCAAAAAACAAATGCAATCGGCTTTCTATTAACTTATAGACTGTATGGCGATTTTTTTGCTTCCCTGCTGCGCGGCGTCGAAGAAGTAACCGGGGAAGCCAGGTTGAACCTGTTGATCGAATCACGCCGCCCGAATTCCAATGGCAATATTCCCCCGGTCCTTGGCCCGCAGAACACGGATGGATTGTTGGTCTTTGTAGACAGTCTCAACGACGCCGAACTTGCACATTTATACGAGTTAAATTTTCCGGTGGTTTTACTGCATCGAACTGCCCCTGCCAGTCTGAATATCCCGGCTGTCACCGTGGAAAACAAGGCCGCGGTAATTAATATTGTTGATCATCTCATCGAACACCACAAACGTAAAAAGATCGTCTTCCTGAGAGGCCCGGAGCACCAGGAAGATTCCATCTGGCGCGAAATGGGGTACCGCGCTTCGCTCGACGCACACGGCATTCCATATAGATCTCAGCTTGTGCTGCCCGGAGAATTCGATCGCGAAGTAGCTCACAGCACCATTTTGAAACTTGTCCTGGCAGAGGTGGAGTTTGACGCGGTTTTTGCTGGAAATGATGAAGCCGCAATAGGCGTCCTGGCCGCTCTGCGCGAGACCGGTAAACGTGTTCCCGAAGATGTGGCTGTGATCGGCTTTGATGATCAGAACCGCACTGCGCCATACCTTACCCCACCCCTCACGACCGTGCGCGCACCAACAGAGGAAGTTGGGCGTGTAGCTGCGCGACAATTGGTCAATCTCATCCACCACGGGCAGGCTGATCCCCTGACCCTGCTGCCTACTAAAATGGTTATTCGCCAGTCCTGTGGTTGTTCTTGATCCTCTTGAATGGATTATTTCGTGAAATCCTGTTTGATTAAGATTGGATTAAGATATAATCAATATGTTTGGGAGTTGTACGAAGTTCTTGAGCAAAGGAGGTGATTGGGTCTCAGAAAAAACCATCTAATTGTACTGTTTCGATCGATCCAAATTGTTTATATTCAAACCTTCTACCAACCAAATCACACATTTTGAGGAGAAGAAATACATGAAAAAGCAACTGTATGTTCTGGTAGCCCTGCTTGTAGCCGCTACCATGCTCTTGGCCTCCTGCGGAACACCCGCTCCGACAGCCGCTCCTGTGGCGCCCGCCCCGGCGACTGCTGCCCCCGTCCCCGCCGGGAAGGTTCCGATCCGTTGGTTCTGTTGTGTTGGCACCGGTGATAATCAAGTCCAGGTACCGATTGAAGCCGCGGTTGTTAACGACTTCAACCAGGCCCAGGATAAGATCTACCTGTCGATCGACATTGTCCCGAATGCCTCTGCCCGCGATACCCTGGCGACCCAGATCGCGGCTGGCGCCGGTCCTGATATCGTCGGCCCGGTAGGCTGGGTTGGCTCGAATGCCTTTGCTGGCCAATGGCTGGACATCGCCCCCTATATTGCCTCCAGTGGCTATGACACCAGCAAGTTCGAATCAGCACTGGTGAAGAGCTACCAGACCGAAGCAGGAACGGTTGGTCTCCCCTTCGCCGTCTATCCCTCCGCCATCTACTATAACACCGGTCTCTTCACCGAAGCCGGCCTCGAACCTCTGCCCGCCAAGTACGGCGACCAGTACAAGATGCCGGATGGCACGATGGTTGACTGGAACTGGGACGCCCTGCAAAAGGTGGCCAAGATGCTGACGATCGACTCGGCCGGCAAGTACTCCGGTCAGGCCGGTTTTGATAAGACCAAGATCGTGCAGTACGGTTTCACCTTCCAGTGGGAAGGTCACCCCGAATATTGGGGCGCCTTCATGAGCAATGGCGGTTCATTGTTGGTTCCGGGTGGCTCCAAGGGCAGCTATGCTGCCAAGATCCCGGAAGCCTGGAAGACCGCCTGGCAGTGGATCTATGATGGCATGTGGGGAGCTGAGCCCTTCATCCCGACCGGTGCTGTCGAAGGCAGTGCTGACTTCAATAACGGCAACAGCTTCGCCAGCGGCAAGATGGGCATGGCTGATATGCCATCCTGGTACCTGTGCTGCATCGGCGACCTGGTCAAGGCCGGCGGCAAGTTCGACTTCGGCACCATGCCGATCAGCCTGGATGGCAAGGTGGCTGGCCGCGTGGATGCTGATACCTTCCGCGTCTGGAAAGGCACCAAGCACCCGGCGGAAGCCTTCACCGTCCTTGCGTACCTGATCGACACCGGCATTAATAAGCTGGTGGTTGGCACACCCGAACAGGCTCCCGCCTACGGCGCCATCCCCGGCAATTCCGCCCTGCGTGGACCATGGCTGACCGCACAGAAAGCCGCCTGGCCGTTCGTGAAGAACTGGGATGTGCTCATCGCTGGCTTGAACTACGCTGATGTGCCGAGTTCCGAAGCCTTCCAGCCCAATATGAACGAGGCTTGGGCACGCACTGGGACGTTTACCACCCTGATGCAGACCACCAAGGATCTCGACCTGGCCAAAGAAGAAGCCACGCTTGAATCTGACCTGACTCTCATCTACAACAAGTAACGAATTTTGTAATACGGGCGGGCCAGCCCTGAGCTGGCCCGCCACCTCTTTTATTAATATCAAGGAGTGCTCAATGGAGAATCTGACCCACCTGCCCAAATTACCGTCCTTTGGGAACTTCAAGAAGATGTCGCCGATCGCCAGGCGCGAATATCGCAATGGCATGCTCTTCCTGCTGCCATGGTTTATTGGTTTCTTAGGTTTCGTGCTCCTGCCCATGCTGGCGACGTTGTTCTTCACTTTCATCGACATGAAGATCACCACGGGCATCCTGTCCGCCCCCAAGTGGGTGGGCCTGGCAAACTATGTCACCCTGTTCAAGGATAACCAGGTCTGGAATGCCAGACCCAACAGTACGCCGGGCTCTTTATGGGTCACATTACGGTTTGGCATCATCGCCCTGCCAGTCGGCATCTTCCTTCCGCTGGGGATTGCACTCCTGATGAACAGTAAGTGGTTGAAAGCCCATAACTTTTTCCGCTCGATGTTTTACATGCCTTATATTATTCCTTTTGTTGCCAGCATCTTTCTATGGGGCGGCATGCTCAACCCCTCCGGCGGCTGGATCAATAAAGCCCTGACGGCTATGGGGGTGCCCTACAATTCATTGCCTGGCTGGACAAATGACATGAACTGGGTTTATCCAGCTTATGTCATCATGGGCATCTGGGGAATTGGGAATGCCATGCTGACCATGCTGGCGGGCATTCAGGCTGTTCCAACAGATCTCTACGATGCCTCCAAGGTGGACGGAGCAGGAGCCTGGGGATCATTCTGGAATGTGACATTCCCGATGATCTCGCCAGTGGTCTTCTATAACCTGATGCTCAGCGTAGTTGGGCTGTTCCAGTACTTCCTGGTACCGCTGGTACTCAACCAGGGCACGGGAGCTCCAGGCGGTGCCTCATTTTTCTACAACCTGTACCTGTACAAGACATTCTTTGTGTACCAAAACATGTCGTACGGCTCGACGCTCGCCTGGGCGCTGTTCATTGTGATCCTGATCGTCACGATCCTCCTGTTCTCGACCGCCCGCTACTGGGTTTATTATGCCAGCGATAAAGGCTAAAGAGGTGCAACCATGAATGCTGCCGCCCGATTACGCAAATCCAATCTCAGGAAGAACACGAATTATACGTTTGTGACCGCATTTGCGGCTGCCTGCCTGGCACTCTTCCTTCTACCCTTCCTTTACATGATCTTCACCTCCCTTAAGACTCATGGCCAGATGACTGCCTTGAATGCGCCGATCTGGCCGGCCGTAAACCCAAAATATACCTTTAAAGGTGAAAATACCGGCACATATACTTTCAAGGTTGAAAAAGCCGGGCAGCTTTCTGACCTGACGATAAACATGAAGGATTATGCCGGCCAGGTTATGACCGTCTATACCGTCCCTCTGGAAGGCGGGGCGAAAAAGAGTCTCGCCCTGGTACAGGGATTCAACACATATGCCGTCTTTATGGACCCGCAGAACCCCTCGGCTGACCCGATCCTATGGAAGGGGGCGGATGGAAAAGGCGGGCTCTACAAAACCCTGCCGGTCTCATGGGTTTTCAGCCCAACCTGGTCAAATTATCCGCATGTATGGGGCCTGACCGCCCCGGGTTCGAAAGGCAATTTCAAGATCTTCCAGGTGGCCACGCTGAACACGGTGTTCTATGCCATTACCACGACGATCGGCATCCTGATTTCGTGCACTCTGGTGGCATATGGCTTCAGCCGTTTCCGCTTCCCCGGGCGGGATTTCTGGTTTGTGGTGTTGATCTCGACGATCTTCCTGCCGGGTGCCGTGACCATCATCCCAACTTTTACTTTCTTCTATAAGATTGGCTGGGTGGGCACCTGGCTGCCGTTGATCGTTCCATCCTTCTTTGCCAATGCCTATGACACCTTCCTGCTGCGCCAGATGTTTATGACACTGCCGCGTGAACTGGACGAGTTGGCCATGATCGATGGTGCCGGCCCGTTGCGTGTGCTGTGGTCGGTGATCATCCCACAGTCCTATCCCGCGCTGGTGGCTGTTTCGATCTTCCATATCGTGTATACCTGGAACGATTACTTCGGCCCATTGATCTACCTTACGTCCAAACCTGAGAGCCAACCGATCTCGGTTGCCTTGGCACGCTTCAATTACCAATATGGAAGCGATCCCCAGTTCATCCAGGCCGGCGCTTTGCTGACCCTTGCTCTGCCGTTACTTATCTTTATCCTGGCGCAGCGCTTCTTTGTTCAGGGTATCGTCATCACCGGCGTGGAGAAGTAAACCACCCGGCTGACTGCCAATCATTAATAATTTATGGTGACGACGAAAGTCGTCACCATATTTTTTTGGTAAGATAGATTGAAACTCTGAGTACTGATTATGTCCCGAACTTCATTCCACAAATGTTTCCTTTCAATTGTTTGCTTATCCTCTTGATTGGATGCAATCCCATGACCAAGCCGAATAATCCTGTCCCTGAAAATGTCTTCGACACCCAGGCCAGCTGGATTTCGAGTGGTTGCTTATGCAACCGCCGCCATCGTCCCTGGCGTGATCCCTTATGACCAGTTAACGCATATCAATTTTGCCTTCCTCATCCCGAATGAGGATGGTACGTTTGCGGATCTGCTGAATAGCGGGAAGATCGGGGAATTGGTGGGATTGGCTCATCAGAACAATGTCAGGGTCCTTATTTCGGTTGGGGGCTGGGGTTGGGACGCACAGTTCGAATCCCTGGCGGCCAGTCCTGCCACCCGGGCAGCCTTTGTGCGCAACCTGGTCGCGATCGTCAGCGAATATCATTTCGATGGGGCGGATATGGATTGGGAATATCCTGATCAGGGTCCATCTTCGCAGAATTTCCTGCTCCTGCTGCAGGAGCTGCGTGCAGCCCTGCCGAAGGATAAACTCCTGACTGCCGCAGTGGTGGCTTTGGGGCAGCATGGTGAGGGCATTCCAACCGAAGCCTTTGCCCTGATGGATTTTGTCAATATTATGGCGTATGACAATGCCGGCCCGGAGCATTCTTCCCTGGATTATGCCCGCTCCGCCCTGGATTACTGGCTTGAGCGCGGCCTGCCGCCTGAAAAAGCCACCCTGGGGGTGCCTTTCTATGCCCGCCCGAGCGAAACTTCCTATGCAAAGATCGTCAAGGCTAACCCCGACGCAGCCTGGCTCGACTCGACCACTTATTATGGCATCCAGATCAATTACAATGGGATTCCGACGATCCAGGCAAAGACTCGCCTGGCGATTCAGCGAGCCTCCGGGATCATGTTCTGGACGCTGGAAAATGACACAACCGGTGACCTGAGCCTGTTATCAGCCATCCACCAGGTGGTTGTAAAAAACAGGGAGTAGATTCGAATAGAGAATTCGGAAAAAAGGAGGGCAAGCGGCGGCGGGGACGCCGATTGGAGCGGGGTGAATGTAACGACGGCGGGAACGCTGCCTGGAGCCGAGCGAATCATGTCATTCTGGAAGTACCAATTGTGTTCCCGGTTCATAGATCTTTTGGCACGGGGTTGGGAGAAGCTCCAAGATATGGGGGTGGGGATGAAAAGCCTACCTTTACGAACAATGTGTGGAAAACGATATTTAAGTTGACAAACGTATGGATTGGATGTATTGTATATACTATAACGTAAACACCACACACGTCGAATGCGGATGACAATACAGTCCATTATTTTTCATTCTTGATCGATGTAGCCGCCAAATAAACCCTGGCGGCTTTTTTTACCTCAGTTCTGCCAGGGTAAATGCCAGCCTGCTTATAAGGAGGAAACCAATGAAAACTATACGGCCACTGTTCAAACTTTTCGCCTTTGCCATCCTGCTCATCTCCGTCGCATGCGGACAGCCCGCCCTGCAGCTCACTTCCACACCGGAAGTCACCAACACCCTGCTACCACAAATCGGCACGATCGCGTTCTCGAAATACACCTCCGAGGAATACACGGAACAGGATATATCCATCATCAGAACCGATGGCACAGGACTGACGCTTCTGGCGCATGAAGCGGGCAGCATCTTGTGGCACCCGGCCTGGTCTCCGGACGGCACCAAAATTGCCTATCAATCGCAGCCCGGAACATATGGCACCTCAACCATCTGGAGCATGAACGCGGATGGCTCAGATAAGCTGCAGCTTACGCAACTCCCGCGATCTGGCCTGTTCCCGAGCTGGTCCCCGGATGGCCAACAGATCGTTTTTTCAGGCTTTTCAACTGAAGATGAATGGCTTCACCTCTTCGTCATGAATGCCGACGGAAGCGCCGTTAACCAGGTGACCAGTGGGGGTACGAATGATCTTTTTCCGACCTGGGCGCCGGATGGCACGATCTTCTTCCACCGGGAAACTCCCCCGGTTGTCATGGGCGAAGTGTTCTCCGTGAACCAGGATGGGAGCGGGCTGGTCCAGGTGACAAAAAATTATCTCCTAAGAGGCTTTGCCCTTTCCCCGGATGGAAAGAGCTTGGCGGTCTATAAGGGTGCGCCACATCAAATCGTGGTGCATCCGAGAGAGGCAACTGGGAATGATGTTTTCCTGATGGATGGGTTCTTTGACTGTAATGATGTCAGTATCACCTGGTCGCCGGATGGGAAAGCGGTAGCCTGGGCATGCAGTTCGCTGGATGCGCTTACCCGCGCCTCGGTCATGTATATCGCAAACGAGGATGGCTCGGGGCTTAGACAAGTGACAGAGGCCGGGAAGGTCTTAGACCCTGCCTGGAAACCCTAAGAGCCACTACCACGAGTGCCTACCGTCTCACACCGGCGTCCTCAGGATTGCTACACTGATGCCGCCGGTGTTCGTGGCACGAACGGTGTGGCACTGTGCAGGTAAAACTGTTCTCTCCGCCGTCCTCGGCGGCGGGGATGCCGCCTAGAGCGGGGTTTGTTAGGTTCTCTAAAAAGTATTTATCAGGTTTTTATGAACCCCCAAAAAGAATATAACGTTCCATTGGTTAAGGAAATAAAATCATCGCCTGTGCCCCCCTGTCCTGCCTCCTACGCCCATCCTGGGTGCAGGCGGGGAAACTGCGGACATCCCCCCATTTCGACCAGTGCTCTTCTGGGCGAAATGGGGGGAGATGCGGGGGCTGCTGTGAAGAACAGGAAGAAATTAACTTGTCTCGGTGACCTTGATGATGGTGCGGGGTTTTTCAGGATCAAACCCTTTGGCGCGCGTCAGGTGGCTGGCGAACAATTGGGCCGGCACAATTCCCACAATGGGAGTCAGCCATTCGGGCATGCCGGCTGGCAGGGGGATGGGCGATTGGGCCAGGGACAGGGCGCGTTTTTCATCCGAGATGACAACCAGCTCGGCGGACTGCTCATGGCGCAGTTTCCCAAGCATTTCCAGCATCGTATCGAAAACCTTGCCATTCGGAGCCACAGCCATCACCGGGAAGCCGCCTTCGACCATGGCGATCGGCCCGTGCCGGAAATCGGCGGAAGAATAGGGCTCGGCGATTACATAGGTCAGTTCTTTGAGTTTCAAGGCCCATTCAAAGGCGGTGCAGTAATTAAATCCCCGCCCCAATACCACACACTGGCGCATATAGCGATAGCGTTCGGCCATACGGGCGATTGGCGCATCCTGCTTCAGAACCTGTTCCACCCAGTGAGGAACTTTTCCAAGTTCCTTCCAGCGGCCGTTGTCCTCCGATAAGGCAGCCGAGAGCATCGCCACCGCCATCAGCTCGGTAGTGTAGGTCTTGGTCGCCGCGACGGCTTTTTCCACGCCGGCTTGAATATCCATGACGAGATCTGCGGATCTGGCAAGCGGGGATTGGGGTTCATTGGTGATTGCCAGGGTCAGGCAGCCCTGCCGGTGTCCCTCCACCAGGACACTGACGATATCCGGGGATTGCCCGGATTGGGAGATGCCAACGACCAGGGCATCCCTTAATTGCGGGGGCTGGTTGTAGTACGTGAACAGGGACGGGGTGGCAAGCGCCAGGGGCAGCCTGTTTTGCGCGCCCCACAGGTAGTTGGCATAACGCCCGGCATTATCGGATGTGCCGCGTGCAGCCAGAAAGACCCAGCGGATATCCCGCTGGAGGATGGTCTTGGCGATTTTCTCTGCTGTCCCGCGCTGGTTGGCCAACAAGCCTGACAAGCGTTCGGGTTGTTCGAAAATTTCTGATTTCAGGGTCATGAGTATTCTCTGGAGTGGGAGGTTCTCAGAAGGAACCATACAGCGGGATCTTTGCCCCGTTAATCGTCCCGACCTCGTCGGAGAGCAGATAGAGAATTGAGGCGGTCAATTCCTCCGGTGTGGTCCAGGAGGAATTTTCTGGACCAGGGTTGGAGATCTTTTCCCGTTTTATATCAATGGTCTTGGCCTGCAGCAGGTTGGCGGTCACACCGGTACCTTTCAGCTCCTGCGAAAGCGTCAACATCAGGGTTTCTTGCCCGGCCTTGCCGACTGCGTATGGTCCACCCCTGGCATTCGGTCGGGCGGCGTAAGGCGAGGTGATCATGATAACCCGGCCCCACCCATTTTTGACCAGATATGGTATGAAGGCTTGAATGACGTTGAAACTGGTCCAGACGTGCTGGTTGAGCATGAAGGCCAGGTCATCGGCAGGCGCTTCGAGCAGCGTCTTGCCGCCCGTCCAACCACCCACCACGTGTAAAAGGACATCCATCCTGCCGAATTCTGCTTCGACCGCCTCGGCGGCGGATTTTGTCTCGGCCAGATTGAGCAGGTTCACAGTCTGCGTGAAGACGCGGGACTCGGACATCAACAGCGATTTTGCCAGAATGTCCAGCCTGGCCTGGTCAATATCCAGCAAGGCCAGGTTTGCTCCGCCGGCAGCCAATTCACGCGTCACGGTGGCACCCAGCCCGCCTGTAGCGCCGGTAATTACGGCAACACGATTGCTTAAGTCCATACTACCATCCTCCTGCATTTCAGGTTTACCAACCCCAAAATGCTTCTATTCTTCATAAATATGTTCGATCCATTCCTGCTGTTCTTCTTTCATCCCTTTGATTATAGGCCGGTCGGCTTGTTCGGTCAGCCGCTGTTTGCCGCCGAAATTGATCATATGCCCGGATTTATTGGCTTTTGTCTCCAGGTAAAAACGATTGTACTGGTTGGGTTGCATGATGTGCGGGATACGTCCGGTGACAGAGATGCCAAGCCTGGTCAGATCGTTAATTTTCTTGGGATTGTTGGTGATGAGCTGGATGGACCTCACCTTGAGGCTGTGGAGCATGTGAGCTGCCACGCTGTAGTCGCGCTCATCGTCACGGAAACCCAGGGCAATGTTGGCTTCGACGGTATCATAGCCATGTTCCTGCAAGCCGTAAGCGCGGATCTTGTTGATCAGGCCGATGCCGCGCCCCTCCTGGCGCATATAAAGAAGGATGCCCTTATCCATCTTGCCGATCATGCGCAGGGCGGACTCGAGCTGGTCGCGGCAGTCGCAGCGCAGCGAACCGATTACATCGCCAGTCAGACATTCTGAATGGACGCGCACCGGCACATCTTCGGCATCCGTCACGTCGCCGCGTACGATGGCAACATGTTCTTTGCCGTCCTGGTTATTATAAAAGGCTACAATGTGGAATTGCCCGAAGCGCGAAGGCAGCTCGGCGATCGCGGCAATCTTGACACAGACGTGATCCGGGCCATAGCCGTCGCAGGCATGGGCGCGATTTTCATCAAGCAATTCCTTTATATGCATATGTGTTAGAGCCATGATTACTCCTTTGATTTGACAGTGTAATGGACGAGGATGCCTCCCTCGTCATCCAATTTCTCCAGGGATTCCAGGCGCAGAGCGGGAGTCTGTTCCGGCATTAATCCAGGGCCGTCTGCGAGCGTTGGTGCAGACGATCCGCCGAAAATACGTGCCGCGATGTAAATTGTGAGTTCATCGACCAGGCCAAGACGGAAGAATTCGGCGATGATCGTGCCGCCGCCTTCGACCATCAATTTACGGATGCCCTGGTCATGGAGGGAGATCAGGGTCGCAGATAAATCCACTTGCTGTCCACCAACCACAAAAACCTGTGCACCGGCATTTTCCAGGCGGGCGATCCGCCCGGGCGTTGTTCGGCCGGTTGTGTAAATGAACCGCCGGGCGGGACCAGCCGTCAGGAAAGCTCCGTCCAGTTTCAGGTCGGCCGCGCTGACGATGCCCACTTTAACCGGATTTTCTTCCAGGCCCTTGGCCGTCCGTTCGGCGCGCAAAGCCGGGGATTTGACCGTCAACTTCGGGTCCTCATCGAGCAGCGTGCGCCCACCAACGAGTACGGCATCCATGCTGGCACGCAGGCGGTCCACACGCGCTTTGTCTGCCAGGGAGGAGATGGATATGCCCTTGCGAGCCACGCTATCCAGTTTTCCATCTGCGCTCATGGCTACATTGATAAGGACATGCGGCCGCTTCATGAAAACATTCTACCCGTTTTTTGGAAAAGTACAAATAAGAGGATTATCAGAAAAACCTTCGCGCCAGGCATGCTCCATTTTACCTGCTGGTATAATTTTGAAAATCATAATAGGAGGAAGTACCCATGAAACCATTCGCTCCGCCTTCTGCACTCCCCAATATTCCCTGGGAAGACCGGCCTGCCGGAAACGCCAATGTGGTCTGGCGCTATAGCCACAACCCGATCATCCCGCGTGATCTCATCCCTTCATCCAACAGCATTTTCAACAGCGCGGTTGTGCCGTTTAATGGCACATTTGCCGGTGTATTCCGCTGCGACGATAAGGCGCGCAATATGAATGTTCATCGCGGTTTCAGCCAGGATGGGATCAATTGGAAACTGGACGATCAAACAATTGAGTGGGTTTACGAGAATCCCGATTGTTCTTATTCCCAGTACAAGTATGATCCACGCGTTTGCTGGATCGAAGATCGCTATTATGTCATGTGGTGTAATGGCTTTCATGGTCCGACCATCGGGATAGGTTATACCTTTGATTTTGAGGAATTTCATTTCCTGGAGAACGCCTTGCTGCCTTATAACCGCAATGGCGTGCCCTTCCCGCGCAAGATCAACGGCAAGTACGTGATGTTCAGCCGCCCGAGTGATAACGGGCATACTCCGTTTGGAGATATCTACCTGAGCATGAGCCCTGACATGGTGCATTGGGGTGAACACCGCTACGTGATGGGTACCAGGGGCGGCTGGCAGAGTACCAAGGTGGGAGCCGGTCCGGTTCCGATTGAGACGCCCGAAGGCTGGCTGTTGTTTTACCACGGCGTTCTGACCTCCTGCAATGGGTTTGTTTACTCTTTTGGTGCAGCCCTGCTGGACCTGGAAAAACCCTGGAAAGTGATTTACCGGGGTTCCTCCTACCTGCTTTCCCCCCAGACCTATTATGAATGCGTGGGCGATGTACCCAATGTAGCTTTCCCCTGTGCGACGTTATACGATCAGCCAACCGGACGCATCGCCATCTATTACGGCGGTGCGGATACCGTCACGGGATTGGCTTTCTGCAAGCTGGATGAGGTCATGGATTTTCTGAAACATAACTCGGAAGTTTAAGTAACAAGGTACCAGGCAATCAGGCAATCAGGTGATAAGGTCTCCAGGTACCAAGTGTAGCGGGAAGGCGGCAGATTGTTATCTGGAAAACCTCTCTCACATGATGAGGTCTGAGAGTGATAAAAAGATCACGATTGAGGGAGCTTTTTAAAAGAGCCTGTTTTTCTTCTTCCGTCAGAAAAGCCACTTCCAGTGCATTGACCTGGGCCTGGCGGATTTGCTGCCCTGTCAACCCAGCTTTTGGAGCAGCTACATTGTATTCGTAAGGCAGGTCGATCCCACTGATGCCGGGGTCGTCGGTGTTAATGGTCGCCCGGATGCCAGCTTCAAGAAACCTCCGCAGGGGGTGATCATGATAATCGGCGACACAACTGGTTTGCACATTGCTGGTGAGGCAGGATTCCACCCCGATTTTGTGTTCGGCCAGGTATTCCATCAAGGCTGGATCTTCGACCGCTCGCAAGGCATGGCCAATGCGCTCGGCGCCCAGTCCATGCAGAGCCTCATGGATGGATTCTGGTCCGGCAATTTCCCCGGCATGGATGGTGATGTGCCAGCCGGCCTGCCGGGCACGATGGAAGTGTTCGCGGAACAAACCGGCAGGGAAGTGGGCCTCATCCCCGGCCAGGTCGAGGGCGGTGATCGCCTGGCGCTGGCTGAGCAAGGCTTCCAATTCCTTCGCAGCGATGTCCGGGCCGTAGGTCCTGCTCAGGATGCCGATCAGGTGAACCTTCACCCCGAACTCCCTCTGGCCGGCGGCAACCCCGGCCGCCACGGCTTCAACAACACCCGCAGGATCCAGTCCATTTGCCTCGGCCATAAACCAGGGGCTGAATCGCAGCTCGACATAATCGATCCCCTCCCTGTGGGCGTCTTCAACATTTTCGTACGCGATGCGCTGGACTGCGTTGTAATCGACCATAACGCCGATCAGCCATTGGAATTTGGCAATAAATGCCATCACCCCGGGCTGTGGGCTGGTAACCTGGACGTGTGGCCGCAGGCCCTCGCCATCCCGGGCAGGCAGCGGCAGGTTATGCTGCCGGCCCAGATCGAGAATGGTTTCCAACCGTACGTTCCCATCCAGGTGGCGGTGGATTTCAATGAGAGGGATGGTCGGATCGATCACTTGTTGTACCGCCGTTCCGGTCCTCTGCGTTCCTGTGCGGTGGAATATTTCAAAGCGTTCCATCCTTTTCCGTAGATTATAGCCGGATGATAACACGCTCCACAGTAATACACTTCGAATCCTGGGGACAGCTTGCCATCCAAACCCTCGAATGGTATGGTTGTGTCTGACTCATACTGCGTAAACACGCATTCTTGAATAAGCAAAAGGAATAACTCTGGCTTGGATCCTATTTGATGATGAGTGGCAAATATTGAAATAAACCCTTGGTGAACGACCAACCGTCGCTGGTGACAATGACAATACCACCGTGGTCGCGCGCTTCCACCTTCCAGTAATAGGTACTGTTGGAGTAAATGTCCTGTACTCCAGCGAGTGGAGTACCAACGTAAGGAATGAATGACACATAGTCAGTGTAGACAGAATCATAGCTTGGGCTGAGACTGGGACTCTTGCTGACCTTCAGGTGATAGTCATGCGCCCCTACCACCCGGGTCCACTGGAAGGTCGGATCTGTGGAGAGCCTGGACCGATCAGCAGGACCAACGAGCGCCAGGGTCATCTGCTTGGTGAAACTGCGTGTTGGGCTGGCAGCGATGACAATCCCGCCATGGTCGCGCGCCTCCACCTCCCAATAGTAGATGCCATTGGGGTAAACATCCTGATTGCCTGCGATTGGGGTACCAATGTAGGGAGTGTAGGATACATAATCGATGAAAGCCGAGTCATAGTTCGGGCTGAGACTGGGGTCCTTGCTGACCTTCAGATGATAGTCATGGGCTCCCACCACCCGGGTCCACTGGAAGGTCGGGTCTGAAGTCAACGTGGCCCCATCGGCAGGTCCGGTGAGCGGCAGAGCCAGCTGCTTGGTGAAACTGCGTGTCGGGCTGTTAGCAATGACAATCCCGCCATGGTCGCGCGCCTCCACCTCCCAATAGTAGATGCCATTGGGGTAAACATCCTGAGTGCCTGCGGTCGGGGTACCAATGTAGGGAGTGTAGGATACATAGTCGATGTAAGCCGAGTCATAGTTTGGGCTGAGACTGGGGTCCTTGCTGACCTTCAGATGATAGTCATGGGCTCCGACCACCCGGGTCCACTGGAAGGTCGGGTCTGAGGTCAACGTGGCTCCATCGGCGGGTCCGGTGAGCGGCAGAGCCAGCTGTTTGGTGAAGGTGCCGCCTAAACTGGTGGCAATGACACCACCGCTGCCATTGCGGGCTTCCACCATCCAGAAGTAGGTGCCGTTGGGGTAAACATCCTGGTCACCAGCAATCGGGGTGCCAACATAGGGCGTGTAGGACGCATAGTCGGCGTAGACAGAGTCATAAACCGGAGTATACGTGTTGGATTTGCTGACGATCAGGTGATAATCAGCTGCTCCAACCACACGCGTCCAACTGAAGTTGGGATCGCTGCTGATCATTTGCCCGTACGTTGGCGTCAGCAGCACCGGCGGAGGATCATTTGCCGCTGGGGGGGTATTCAGGGTGAACGTCCGGAACGTGCTGGGTGGGCCTATATGGTCTTGGGCGTCAACCCCGCTCACCCGCCAGTAGTAGGTGTTGGTGGCAATGGCAGAGCTGGGAGTGATCTCTGTGTTATAGGTATCGTAGACGTGGGCGACCGGGTTAAAGGTGGAAACGGTGCTTAGTTCGACCTTGTAGTAGGCCGCACCTTCAACCGCCTGCCATACCATGACCGGCTCAGTGATCGTGCTGCCGTTGGCCGGGCTGGTCAAGGTGGGAGCTGGGATGTTCTTGACAAAGCTCCAGCCTGCGCTTGGCGCGCCGGCATGATCCTCGGCGTCCACCGCGCTCACCCGCCAGTAGAAGGTGGTGTTCTCGATGGCAGAAGATGGGGTGATACGTGTGTCGTAGGTATCGTAGACGTGGGCGACCGGGTTAAAGGTGGAAACGGTGCTTAGTTCGACCTTGTAATAGGCCGCACCTGGCACCGACTGCCACTCCAGGGTGGGTTCGGTGATGGTGCTGAGGTGAGCAGGACTTACCAGCATAGGGGCCGGGATGCCCTTAACAAAGCTCCAGCTTTCACTAGGTGCACCCACATGATCCTGGGCATCAACTCCGCTCACCCGCCAGTAGAAGGTGGTGTTCTCGATGGCAGAAGATGGGGCGATGCGGGCGTTATAGGTGGTGTAGGTGTGGTCCAACGTGTAGAAGGTGGGGGAGGTGCTCAACTCAACCTTGTAATAGGCCGCGCCCGGCACAGACTGCCACTCCAGGACTGGCTCGACGATGGTACTGAGGTTGGCGGGGCTGAGCAAGGTGGGAGCCGGGATGTTCTTGGTGAAACTCCAACTGGCACTGGGAGTGCCGACTTGGTCAAGGGAGTCCACCGCGCTCACCCGCCAGTAGAAGGTGGTGTGTTCGATGGCAGAAGTGGGGGTGATGCGGGTGTTGAAGGTGGTAAAAACATGGTCCAAAGTAACGAAGGTGGGGGAAGTGCTCAATTCGACCTTGTAATAGGCTGCATCCACCACCGTCTGCCACTCAAGGATTGGCTCAATGATGGTACTCCCGTCGGCTGGGCTGAGCAATACGGGGGCAGGTGGGGCGGCCAAGGCACGCGTGCCTCCGAAGGCTATGATCATGACGAGAGCCAGCAGAATGCTCATTGGACGTAACATCATTTGCGTTTTCATATGCATCTCTCTCCTTTATTCACCGGTAGTCTGGTCACCGCAAGCCCAACCTTATGATTTCGACAAGCATCCCTCAGACGGGGACTGTAGCACCAGGATCATCCGTCACTCCTTTTTATTATCGCGCAATTTCTGTCAAAACGCTCATCCAATATGAGCCGACTTACGCAACAGGAGGGAAATCATTGGCTGCACTGAACCTGGCGATGTAAATTCCCAATTCTCAATCCGGAATGCTACTATCCTGGGAAAAGTGTGTTATATACTGATGACAATCCCAGCTCGTCAAAGGAGACAGGATGTGTGAATTCTGCACCCAGCATGGGGAAGGTAAAAAGTGGTATTTGCGCATGGAGAATTACTCGCAGGACCTGCTTGAACAGGACGGACGGCGCGAATATACAGCTCATTTCTTGAATACGTTTGCGCAGCGTGTCCCCCCTGAAATGGCGCAGGTGGAGGCGCTTTCCCGCACGCCGCTTGCCCGGCCGGTGAGTTGGTACCTCACTGGGACGCAAAAGAAGAGCCATTTTGGCCAGGTGGTGCTTATCGAGGAAGTCGAGCAGATATTTAAAATGGTCGAGGGCGTCATCCGCCTGCCCTGTGTCTGCCGGAAAGTAACCACGGGGAAGCAGAATGCGCGCTACTGTTATGGCCTGACCCTTGACCAGCGTTTGCGCGACAGCCTGGACGCTTCATTCAACATTGAAATTCTTACTCCGGAGCAGGCGCTGGAATCGGTGCGCAGCCTGGACAAGCAGGGACTGGTCCACTCCGTGTGGACATTCAAGACGCCGTATATCGGCGGCCTGTGCAATTGCGATCAAGACTGCATGGCTTACCGCATCACTTACGAGCGGCGCTACTTTAAAAACATGTTCCGGGGCGAACATGTCGCCAGGGTGGACCTGGAGGCGTGCAATGGCTGCAAGACTTGCATCCGGCAGTGCCAGTTTGGGGCAATGCGCTACTCGGCGGTGAACAAGAAGGTGGTGATCGATTCGCGTGCCTGTTTCGGCTGCGGTGTCTGCCGGGCGGGTTGTCACAAGGATGCAATTTCCCTGCAGCCGCGCATCGGGGAACCGCTGGCAAGTCGCATCTGGTGATGGATTCGACCATTCTCTGCTGAGTCCGCGGAGTTTACCCGCTTTTCACGGCAATCTCAGCAAATTCTATGGTAAAAATTGAGGTGTCACTCCAATTGGTCTTAAGAATGTAAGGAAAGTCTTGGCAGTGTTGGATTTCAGGGGGTAGGATTCACCAATTTATTGTAAAATAGAGTGGATGCTCAGAACGCTTAAAATTCTTTTCCTCGCCTCTGAGGCGGAACCATTTGTAAAAGTCGGCGGACTGGCTGATGTGGCTGGCTCGCTGCCTCTGGCACTGCGCAGCCTGCCGCCCCCGGCCACACGGGGAGTTGGGCTGGATGTCCGCCTGGTGCTGCCGTTCCATCATGCCACGCGGATCGAATCGCTCCCGTTTTGCATGGTGGCGGAATTTACAGTAAGCCGGCAAGGCGGGAATCTTCCGGCTCAGGTGTTTGAGACGAACTTGGGTGGAATGCCTGTATATTTTATCAACGGCGAACCCATTTCCAGGGCTGCCTCAATATACTCTCACGATCCGGCGATGGATCGCGAGAAATATGCTTTCTTCTCACTGGCTGCCCTGGAGATGACCCGCTGCATGGACTGGAAGCCGGATATTATTCATGCCAACGATTGGCATACTGCCCTGGCAGTATATGCCTTGCGCTCCCGCCAGGCTGATCCGGAGCTGGGTGGCCTGCACTCCGTGCTGACCCTGCACAACTTGCCCTACATGGGTGGCGATGCCACGGATGTGCTGGAAGCCTACGGCCTGAAACCGGCAGAAGATGATTTATTGCCCTCCTGGGCCCGCACCCAGGCACTCCCGCTCGGTCTCTGGGCGGCAGATGCGGTGGTTCCGGTCTCGCCCACCTATGGACGGGAAATCCTGACCCCTGCTTTTGGCTGCGGGCTGGATGCCTTCCTGCTCAGCCATTCGGATAGGATTTCCGGCATCTTGAACGGTCTTGACCTGGTTGCATGGAATCCCGAAACCGACAACCAACTGCCTGCGAACTTTAACGTAGAAAATCTCTCCAGACGTGCTGCCAATAAAGCCGCCCTGCAAACTCATCTGGGTCTGAAGGAAGACAATCGGGTCCCTGTTCTGGCAATGATCGGGCGGATAGACCCACAGAAGGGCGTGGATGTTACCCTTGACACGCTGCGCCAGATGACGGAGCATGCCTGGCAATTCGTCATCCTGGGCTCCAGTGATCCATCCCTCGAGAACGCTGCCCGAAACTTGCAAGTTGACTACCCCGAGCGCGTCCGGGCGGTCATCGGTTACGACGCGCCATTGAGCCGGCTCATCTACGGCGGTGCGGATATGTTCCTGATGCCCTCGCGCTATGAGCCATGCGGGTTGGCGCAGATGATCGCCATGCGCTATGGCTGTGTACCGGTGGTGCATGCAACCGGCGGCCTGAAGGACACGGTGCATGAGGGCCTGACCGGCTTCCTTTTTGAATCGGCCAATAGCGGGTCGATGCAGGAAGCGCTCCTGCGGGCACTCTCCGTTTATGCGGATCCTGTGCAGTGGCAACAATTCCAGAAGAATGGAATGCAGGCAGATTTCTCCTGGCCGCGTTTTGCAGCCCAGTATGCGACGATTTACCGGTCTTTAATGGATTCCCCGGGCACCTGAAGCGTTGGTTCTTAAGGATTGTGTGAACACCGACGGTAATTAATCTATAGGTAAAAGAGGTGACAAATGAAAACACGTGCCATTATCCTGGCTGGCGGGGAAGGTTCCCGTTTGAGTGTCCTGACCGCCAAGCGCACAAAACCGGCGGTACCCTTTGCGGGGAAATACCGTATCATTGATTTTACGATTTCGAATTGTGTCAACTCCAATATTTTTGACGTGATGGTTCTGGCGCAGTACCGGCCTCAATCGCTGATCGAACATATCGGCTCAGGCGGCCCTTGGGATCTGAGCCGTGATTTCACCGGTGGTATCCGCATCTTGACACCTTACCTGGCCCGTTTTCAAACCGACTGGTTCGGAGGCACGGCGGATGCCGTCCAACAGAACTTTACTTTCATTAAGCAGGGTTCCCCCGACCTCATCCTTGTCCTTTCAGGTGATCACTTTTATACGATGGATTATGACCGCATGATTCAGTACCACCTTGCCAACCAGGCTGAGTTAACCATGGCCACCGTACGTGTCCCATGGGAAGAAGCCTCGCGTTTCGGCATTCTGAAGGTCGATAAAAATTACCAGGTGAAAAACTTCATCGAAAAACCCAAAAAACCGACTTCCAACCTGGTAAACATGGGTGTTTATCTGTTCAACTTTGCCCTGCTCGATCGAATGTTATGGGAAGACCACCAGCGCGAAGATTCTACGCATGATTTTGGCAAAGACATCCTGCCGCGCCTGATCAGCAGCAACGCGCGCGTTTTTGCTTATCCCTTTACCGGCTATTGGATGGATGTCGGAACCGTCAACTCCTACTGGCAGGCGCACATGGACCTGCTCAGCCCCAACCCGCCGCTTAAATTGTATGACCGAAGCTGGATCATCCACACTCGCACCGAGGAGCGCCCGCCTTCGCGCATATTGGACAATGCATCCATTTACGCCAGCATGCTCTCGGACGGTTGTCGCGTGCAGGATGGCGCCCGCGTGGAAAGCAGTGTACTTTCACCGGGGGTGATCATTGGCCCGGGCGCAGTGGTGCGTGAATCCATTATTATGACCGACACCGTCATCGAGAGAGGTGCTGTTATCGAGCGTGCCATCATCGACAAACGCGTTCACGTGGGTGAGTATGCCCACATTGGTGGTGGCATTGCTGATCCCAACGTCCTGCTCGCCGTCATCGGCAAGAACAGTGAGATCCCGGCAGGCATGCGGGTGGAACCGGGTGCCAGCATCGGCACTGACGTAATCGCTTCTGATTATTCAGGCCCGCAGGTAAAATCGGGCGAAACCATTCAAACGAAAAGGCAGCCATATGAAATTTAAACGTGCTTCAGGTATTCTCCTGCACCCCACCAGTCTGCCAGGCCCCTATGGAGTGGGTGACCTCGGTCCTGCAGCATTCCGCTGGATTGACTGGATGGCTGGTTCCGGCTGTACACTCTGGCAGGTGCTGCCGCTTGGGCCCACCGGGTATGGCGATTCACCCTACCAGTGTTTTTCGGCCTTCGCGGGGAATCCTTACCTGGTCAGCCCGGAATTATTGTTCCAGGAGGGGCTTCTAACCCGGGAAGACCTGGCGGATATGCCCGCCTGGGATGAACGGAAAGTGGATTTTGGCAGGCTGTATTTATGGAAACCGGCGTTGCTTGAAAAGGCTTTTCACCGTTTCTCTGCGAACCCCGGACATGTTCAGGCTGAATTCGAATCCTTTTGCGTGGAAAACGCAGCGTGGTTGGATGATTACGCCCTGTTCATGGCGCTCAAGGAAACCCACGCGGGTGGTTCTTGGGAAGCCTGGCCGGCTGCCCTGCGTCTGCGTGAAACGGCTGCCCTGGCGCTGGCACGCACTTCTCTGGCTGAGCTGATTGCCCGTTTTTCGTTCTACCAGTTCCTGTTTTTCCGCCAATGGAAGGCTGTCCGCGCCCATGCCCATGAGAAGGGACTGCAGATTATTGGCGACATCCCGATCTTTGTGGCTTACGATTCATCCGATGTGTGGGCGCATCCTGACCTTTTCCACCTGGATAAAAATGGCAGCCCGACGGTTGTGGCGGGTGTCCCACCCGATTATTTCTCGCCAACCGGCCAGTTGTGGGGGAATCCACTCTACAAGTGGGAAGTTCATCAGGCCAGCGGTTATGCCTGGTGGCTGGAGCGAATCCGTGCAACGCTGAAGCTCGTGGATATCCTGCGGATCGATCATTTCCGGGGTTTCGCCGGATATTGGGAGGTTCCTTATGGGAACCCGACTGCCGAAGTCGGCCGCTGGGTGCCTGGCCCGGGTGCGGACTTTTTCAATACCGTCCAATCCAATTTGGGCAGCCTGCCCATTCTGGCTGAGGATCTGGGCGTCATCACGCCCGATGTGGTTGCCCTGCGGGACCAGTTTGGCCTGCCGGGCATGAAAATCCTGCAGTTTGCCTTCACGGGTCCGGACAATCCTTTCCTGCCGCATTCCTATCCGCAAAATTGTACGGTCTATACCGGCACCCACGATAACGATACCACCCGCGGCTGGTACGAGTCTGCACAGGTGGGGGAGAAGGATTTCGCCCGTCGTTACTTTCAGGTGGACGGCAGTCATTTTGCCTGGGACTTGATCCGGTTCGCATGGAATTCAGTGGCGGTTTTCGCCATAGCTCCCCTGACCGATTTCCTGAACCTTGGTACCGAAGCGCGCATGAATTATCCATCCCGGCTGGGCGGTAACTGGGAGTGGCGTATGACTGAGAATGCCTTGAGCGGAGATTTGCAGGCGAGAATCAAGGAACTTAACTGGCTGTACCAGAGGTAAAAGTGTAACGTCCCGAAGGTTTGCGCGCTGACTCATAAATACCGATAAAATCCTTCGGGACGATTTCCTCGCCATCCCGTGGATGGGATTGTCCCAGCCAGGTTAAGAAAGTAGATTATGAATCTATATGATCTGAGAGGAAATGATGACATTCCTGGAATCAATCATCCTTAAGTTAAGAGATGGTATTAAGCATCTTTTTGGAACCAACCCGGAAGCTGCCGCCCCTGCTGGTGTCTCCGTTTCCTCTTCCACAAGCCTGAGCGTGGATTCTCAATTTACCCCCGCACAGCAGCAGGAAATCAATGCTGCCATGAGTGTCATTTTCAACCTGTTCGGAGGCGCGCAAAAATTCTATGCCTCAACTGGCATTCCGACCTTAAAATTTGTCCTAAAAACGCAATTATCCTGTGCCCAAAATAATGCTGTATCCTGCTATGTTGGGAATGGAATAATTGAAATGACCGCGGCATCATTCAACCCGGCGCCATTGGTTTCGGGCTGGTATATCGCTCACGAAGTTGGACATGCATTTGACTTCTCGCGGTCCGGTGGTAAACCCAGGTTATACCGGTCGCAAGCCTTTGTCGAATATTTCGTGCCTAAAAATTGGCTGCAGCGTCTTTTAGGGTTGCCGAACTATCGGGTGTTAAGCAATATCGGGTATCAAGGCAAGGATTGGACAGAAATTGCCAAAACGACGGGCGCATCCATCCGTGGACAATTGAATTCAGTGGAAGATTTTGCAGATACCTTCGCCGTCATCTATGCTGAAGCAGTCATTCATGGTGATCTGCCCTACCGTAGTTTTAATTCCCGTTGGAGATATGTTCAAGTGAGCGCGATGATTAAAGGGAATATCTAACCGGTGGTAAGCCGCCGGAACTGAATGCGGCCTCGCCGAAGAGACGGATAATGGTTGAAACTCGTTTCAGAAAATTCATCATTTTGTTTTTATCCATTGTAATGATGGCTGTTTCGTGCTCACCTCGCCCGGCCTGGGTGGAAACGATGGTGCAACAGCCCGCCTGCCTTGCGCCATGTTGGAATAATATTACCCCTGGTCAAACCACCCGGGATGAACTCTATCAGAGGCTCAAAGGGGATCCGGCCGCTTTTGACATCGCTGCCAGCGTGGGGGATCCCTGGGGTCCCGTGCTGAGTTGGTGTGTGGGCGGGTCACCCTGCGGCCCGGGCGACATATCTGTCTTGTCGTCTTTCGATGGCCGGGGGATTGTGCAGGAGCTCTATCTGCGGCCGGGCACCCCCCTGTATCTAAAAGACTTCATCCCTTTATATGGTGATCCAGAAAAGGTTGTCTTTTCTGACACACTCTCCACCCCCGGGAACATCGTCGTTGGCTTGCTGTACCCTAGATCGGGCCTGGTTCTTGAATTCCTGGCCGCGAATCAAGGCACAGTCACCAGCCCGGCGGTGGATTTCCGTGAAGATCTGGAAGTTGTCAATGTGATTTATTCCATTCCCGGCTTGCAGTATTACTATTCCACCAATATCCTCGCGAAAACATTGGACCAATTTACATGGAAGGGCTATACACGCTACCCTTAGTAGAGCGACCATTGACGATGGACCATGAACCACGGTCAATCGTCCACTAACCTTCAATCCCTTTTAAGACTTTCAGCGCACGCAGGGTGACCCATTTATTGGGTTGTCTTTTTGGGCCAAAATCCACCCAGGTTTTGCCGGTATAGTCATATTCCAGCGCCCAGCGGCCTTGTTTGTCTTGTTTCTCACGGACAAGCTGCAGGGCATTCGCCAGGCGCGCATCCGTCCCGTATCCCAGCGATACCAGGGCTTCCACGATCTCCAGGATATCCGTGACATAGAAGACTGGAAAGCCAAATTTCCACCAGTTGCCGCTGGGCCTGGTTGCGTAACCAGATGGGTACTCGGCCGTGGCTGGATCAACACTGAAGAAGAAATCCACGCCCTGCTGGATGGCGCGCTCGATTTGGGTTGTGCGGCGTTCCCTGGGCCAACCGGCGAAGGCGGACATGACCTTGGCCGCGCCCCAGGCGCATGGTTTTTTATCATTGGACCCGCAGGCAAAGTTTGGCCCGCACTTGCCGGCATAATAACGGACAGGAGCATCACGCTGGCTGTTGGGGGCGATACCCTCGCCGGTCACGGAGCGTGCCATCCAATCATAAGCCCGCTCGAGGCGCGGGTCTTCACAGCCGAGCGCCGCCAGCGCCCCGCACAGGTTGCCCTGCAGGCAGTCAGCCGTACCTGAGGGTGCGCCGCTGGCGCTGAACTGCCCAACCCCGGTCAGGCCTTCTTCTAGCATGTAGTCACACGCACGCGGGATGCGTTCATCATAGCGAATCGATGCGCCCAGTTGGGCCAGCAGGGCCAATGACCAGACCGTGGAAAAATACTTCGGATAATAGCCTGGACCTGGCTCTGACCAGTAGCCATCCGGATGCATTTTATCCAGGATCGCGGCAATTGGGCCCTGTGTGTGGGCTGCCTGCTTTGCCGCTACCAGTTCGGGGTCCTCGGCTGGTAGCCCGGCCAGGTCGCGCAAGGCCAGGTAGCGCGGGCCCGGATCATCATTTTCCAAAAGCCATTCCATCGCGGCATCCATTATTGTTCTACTCCTTTCAGGACTTTCAAGGCACGCAGGCTGACCCATTTATTGGGCTGTCCCTTGGGGCCATAATCGACCCAGGTTTTGCCGGCGTAATCGTGTTCCAACGTCCAGCGGCCCTGGTCGTCCTGCTTATCAAGGATAAGCTGCAGGGCATTGGCCAATCGTGGATCGGTGCCGTATCCCAGTGTCACCAGTGCCTCCGCCATCTGCAGGATATCGGTGACATAGAAAACCGGGAAACCGAATTTCCACCATTCCCGGGCAGGTTTGGCGTCATGGCGGGTGGGGTACTGCGCCTGGGCCGGGTCGGTGCCGAGCAGGAAATCCACGCCCAGTGCAATGGCGCGCTCGATCAGCGCGGTGCGGCGCTCTTTCGGCAGTAGGGAGAAGGCCAGCATAATCTTGGTTGCCCCCCAGGCGCAGGGCTTTTGGCCGTTGTAGCCGCAGGCGAACACAGGTCCGCATTTGGCGGTGTAATAACGAAGCGGAGTATCGGTATCCGAGGTGCCGGAGCAATCCCTTCACCGGTGACCGTGCGCGCCATCCATTCGAAGGCCAGCTCGAGGCGTAAATCTTCGCAACCCAGCGCAGCCAACGCCGCGCAAAGATTACCCTGCAGGCAGTCGATCGTTCCGGAAGGCGTCCCGTTGTAGCTGAATTGCCCTTGGGGAGTAAGGGCTTTCTTCATCAGATAATTCCAGGCGTTTACAATGCGTATATCCATCTTAGCCGCAGCACCCATCTGTGCCAGTGCAATCAGCGACCAGACCGCCGAAAAATACCTCTGTGTGTAACCCGGACCAGGCTTTTTCCAGTACCCCTGCGGATGCATTGCGTTCAGGATGGTCGCGATCGGGCCCTCGGTATGGGCGGCCTTTTGCGCCGCGACCAGTTCCGGGTCATCAGCCGGCAGTCCAACCAGGTCACGTAGCGCCAGGTAGCGCGGGCCGGGATCTTCGGGTTCCAGCAGCCAGAGGTAGGGGATCGCCTTTAAGTTGTGATTGACAGTTCATGGAAAGATCTCCTGCACAAAATCGTTGTTGGCACTCTTTAGATATCCTTGACCATCTCTTTGATAATTTTCCATCTATTCTTCTAGTTTGGAATCATGCTGGAGGATTTCTTTACGATTCCATCGGGAACAATAGAATCTCATACACGTTTGGGCGGCGGGGAGATATATGCAGCAGGCCAAATCAATTACCGTATTACCAATGGCAGGTAGATTGAAAGCGGACCTTTATAAATCGTGTAATAGTATCTTCCCCAGAAAACCTTATTTTGGATGACTCCATGGACCTTGCGCTGGATAAAGTCATGGTTTGTTGGTCCGCCTAGCATACCGAAAACTGCGTTGTTGTAGATCAACTGGTTCAGTTGCTTGTAGATACCGTCGCGGGCAGTAAAATCCATTGCAGTAACGCCTTGATCGAGTAATTGTTGGAATTGCGTTTTCAGAGCACTTGGCATATGTGTGCGTGAAGCATATATACCAGTCAAGTAAGGCACATACCAATTATGTGGATCATGGATATCCTCGAGCCAGCCGCCTGTAAAGATCGGGATAACACCGGCATTCTGGTCAGCCTGGTAGTCCTCCGGCGACACCTCAACCACATCCAATACAAACTTGGGATTGACCTGAGAAAGGTTGACGGCTAATATTTCGGCCACAATCTGGCGGGAGATGCTACCCTGGTTATAAAGAATCTGGACATGAAAACCGGTATTCCAAAGTGAGGCGCCTCCTGGGGAGGTGAGCATGGAGGCCTTAAATTCAGCCGTTGCCTTGGCAAGGTCGAAGGTATAGTGATCTGCGGCGAGATCGTAGCCGGGCATGCCTACCAATGCCAATGTGGTGGGCTGGACTGAACTATTTCCGAAGACTTCGGAATTGAAGATATTCCAATCGAAGCTGTAGTTAAAGGCCCTACGGATGTGTACGTCTGCGAAGAAATCAGGCGGGATGCCATTGCCATCCAACTGGCCGGATCCAATATAAGGGTTGCCTCCTGCTGGAACGGTTATGTTGTAGTTAAAGAGCATTTCGTTCTGGGATATGCCCGGGCGGCCTGTGTAGCGGCGCAGGGACTTTGCCGGATCAATCACCGAGCAATCATACTGGGTGATGGAGGCGTTCCAAATGCAATCCTCACCGACCAGGGAGTCTGCCATGGCTATATATCCGGTTGAAAGGCTGGCTTGGTCTGCAGCTCCATTCTGCAGTATGGTAAAGCGCGTGGCCTCGTCTGGAATTATAAGGAACGTGACCTGATCCAGTTGGGCTGGCTTACGCCAGTAGTTGTCGTTACGTGTCAATACGACTTCTGTCCCTGGTGTAATGTGATTCAGTTTGAAGGGACCGGTGCCGTTTGTCATCGCTGTCAACGGGCCCTCGCCGGGATTCGTGGCATACCAGTTTTGCCAGGTATAACAGGAACCGTCCCAGGTGCCCTGGGCGATACTCCAGTTTCTGTCCAAGATGGATCCCCAAGTGCTGGAAATGGTGGCTAGAAAGGGCGCCCAAGGTTGTGCCAAGTGCATGGTGACCGTGCCGGCAGTGTTATCTGCCACGATGGCATCTTTCACCTTGTTGCACGCAGCCAAACGGTCATTTGCATTCCAAGCTAAGAGTGCAGCGCGGTTGTCCAACAGGCTGCCGCTTGGATCGACTAGCAGAGAAATATCATTTATGCCGATGCCAAAAAAAGGCTCGGCGAGAAGAACCTGTGGAGTACCGCTGCCACCCTGCAGTAAATCGCGCTGGAAGGAATAAGCCACATCCGCTGGGGTCAGAGTATCACCGTTATGAAATTTAACACCCGGGCGAATATGGAAGATCCATGTTAATCCATCCACGGAATGTCCATAGGAATCAGCCAGCATGGGTACAAAGGTATCAGCACTGGCTCCATCAAAGAATACCAATGTTTCATAGACATTCTGGATCACTCCATTACTTACACCATCATAAGTTAAGACAGGGTCGAAAGTGTAAGGATCGTAACTGATCGCCTGGACAAAAGTGTGGGCGTCAGGGGTGGAATATATGTCATTTAAGGATTGGTGAGCTGTGGTGCCAGCGATTTCAGGAAGGACATTTCTGGATCCAGATGTGAATCCAGTAGTGGATATCGCAAGAATCAACAGCCAGGCGGCCAGCCGACGTAGATAACCTACCTGAGTTGACGATACACGTGATTGGTACATGGAATACCTCCTGTTACCTTGAAGTGAATAGCTGACAGATCCTTGATAGAATTTCGCCCAATTGCCAAGATTAATGAACTGGTTGATATTAATTATTATAGCAATCGTGATAAGAAATACAAGGTGCAATAAAAGCAATTTATAAAAGCCTCCCCGGTACTTTCAGAATGACAGAGGGGAAAAGACCAGCATGATGCCGAAAAGAGATAATGTGATTGACACTCAGGAAACCCTCATGTCATCTATTAAAAAATCTTATCAATCCCCGGAAAATGGCCAGCCCGACCCACCGGCGCATCCTTTCGGCGTTCCGGCCGGAACCATATCCGGTCTCCCACAATCCATCCTCGGACTGGTTTTTCGCGAACCAGGCCAGGCCGCGAGCGATGTCCCGGTCCTGCCGGGTAAAACCCAGCCGGGAGAGCGTATCCAGGGCGGTCACCAGGTTGGTCCACCAGAAGGGGAACTGGAACTTGAGCCAGTAGCTGGGCGCCTTGCGGTCATTGTATTTGTCTGCATGGAAGAGGCGTTCTTTCAGGCGTTCTCCGGCGGTGATCACTTCTGGAAGCTGGCAGTAATCCGGGTGGGCGGCGAAGGCCCGCAGCACCATACCGGTGGCGAGATGCGAGTTCGGGTGGGAACGCTCTGGAAGTACCGGCCGGCCTGCCCAGAGCTCATCAGTCTTCTGTCTGGCGGGCACGAGTTGGGCGGGGACGATCCAGCCGCCGTCCACCTGGCGCATCGAGAGCAGCCACTTTAGGCCTTTTTCCGTGCGCGGGTCTTTCGCATAACCAGATTTGATCAACAGCTCGAGGATCGCACCGTGGTAGTAGGGCATGTACTGGTTCCCAAGGATGCCGCGGATATCGCCTTCATCCGTCTGGCAGGAGAGCACATATTCGGCTGCCTTGGCCAGCGCTGGATGAGTGCGCCGAAAACCATACATCTCCACCAATACGCGCAGGGTTCGGTACGTTTCGAGCAGGGCGTAATTGGCATCCGGGGCCGGGTGATCGGATTTTCCGGGATACTGCCAGGAACCATTCGACTGTTGTTTACCCACCAGCCGCACCGCCTCGGGCAGCTCCCAGAGCCTCTCAACCGGTTCGACAGCCGCCTCCAGCAAGTCACGCTGCACAAAGTAGGTCAGGGCAGGATCCTGCCAGGCCAACAACGCCGGTAGAGGATCGGATTGGAGAGGAGAAATCCAGGGAGTGTTCATCAGGTGACTATCAGACCATCAGACCAGCAGTACTATCAGACTCCAGACTATCAGACTATCAGACTACCTGACTATCAGACTATCATCTTCCCTACTTCACCGGGTGCCTCAAGACGGTCTTCAACTTCGCCGGGTCGGCACGCCGCGGGTCGCCCATGTAGATCTCGTGGTGCTTGCCGCCCAGTCCAACCAGGTCCTGGCAGCCGTTCGCCTGCATGAAGGCCTGCATTCTCTCGACTGTGGCCGGTTCGGTGGCGTATGGTCCGATGTGCATGGTCTGTACCGAGAGCCCTTCGTGGAAACTTTCCAGCCGCAGGCGGGCAAAGGCCGGCTGGTCGCCGCGCTTCTTGCGCAGTTGGACGAGCGTCTCGGCCAACATTCCCGTCGTGACCAGGTCCGGCTCCATGATCATCACCGTGTACTTCCAGTTGCCGGGTTTCTGGATGTCAAAGATGCCATCCTCCACCCACCACAGCCCTTCAAGCGCCATGACCGGGTAATCCACCGGATCCTGCTTGCGCTGTTTGGCGGCGAACTTGAGCGTGTAAGCTGCCCCATAGAGTGCTTGCATGTCCTCCGCAAAGCGCGGGGAGGTGCCTGGGGCCAGGCCCGCTTCGATGCCGCCATCGATCATGATGAAGTTCATGGCAGGCACTTCCACCAGCTCGACCTTTTTGGCAGAAGGGGCGTAAAGGTATTTCAGGTCTTTCTTGAGGTCCAGTGTTTCCATGATTCATCCTCCTTCATTGTTATATTATATACAATATATACGACAATTTCCGATAAAATTATATTATGGGTTTGCAATAAAAAAATGAAAAAGCCGCCCCGGGTGGAGCGGCTTTTTGTGATTAAACCATTGTGGTGGTTACTTGGTTGAAACTTCCTGTCCAAGGAAATATTTCCTGACAAAGTGCATCACCAGCACAGTCAGGAGCACAGGACCCAGGAAAGCTACCACGGCGCCGAAGATGGCTGTCAGGTAGGAACCAATCCCAATGAACTTGTCCAGGGATGCGAATACTGCAACCAGCACCAGGTAACGAATGCCCTGGTTCACTACGTCTTCCGAGTCGAAATAGAAGATCCCGACCAGGATGCCTGCCAGGATTAGCAGGGTCGTGAACCAACCGGCAGAGAAGTTCACCAGTGCGGCAATGACTGCAACCAGCAGGCCAATCAGATATACCCACTTAAAAAGACTTTTCATTTCGTTCTCCTTTTCAAAAATAGGGTAGGATGGGAACGTTCCAACAAATACAACCCACCCGATTCAAAAAGGTTTTCATTGTGAAAAAAGGAATTTACAGGATTAAAAAATAATACCTGCCCGAAGGCAGGGCTGAAAGGATAAGCCTCGCGCAGCTTTGTATGTTATAAGGATGCAGCCGGAAGCATCCCGCAGGTTAATCAGGCGAAATTGCCAATCTGAAAGAACCTGCGGGACGTTTTATTTATTATTTATTTCCCAGGCTGTTGACACTCCCCAGGCCGCTGACCTGGCGCGTGACGCTTGGCGAACCATAGTATTTCACCGAGCCGGTCCCGCTGATCTGGGCATTCAGGTCCTTCTTGACCCAGGTGGTGGCGCTGCCCGCGCCGCTGATGTTGATCCTGGCGGTTTGGCTGGCCAGGTCGCTGCCCATGAAACTTCCCAACCCGCTGATTCTCACCTGCAGGGTATCCACCGTACCACTCGCCGTAATGCTCCCGGCTCCGCTCAGGTTGATTGTCAGGTCCCCCGCGGTCAGGTCCGACAGGGTTATGCTTCCGGCGCCACTGATGGAGATCTGCAATTGATCAGTCTGCATTTGCCCAACCCGCAGGGTTGCAGCACTGGGCAGGTCCACCTCCTGCAGGGTCTTGACTGTCATGGCTATCTTGACCGTTTTGGTCGGGTTGACGCGTTTTGTCCAATCCCTCTGGCTGTTCTCAATGTGCAGGGTGTTGCCGGATACGCGCGTGGCGAGTTGTGGCAGGAGATTATCCTCGGCCTCGATCGTCACGGAATTCGATTTTCCCTGTTGGACAGTGATCTCAGCCGGGTAATTGATATCGATGGTATTGAAATCCGCGACCTGGCGGGTCTCAGAAACGACCGCCCCGGAACCCCGCACCGACCCGTTGACACCGCCCAGGTTGAAGGAACCCCAGGCGGGCGCCTTGTTCCAGCCCAGTTGAGGGGCAAACACGATCGATAGAACCATCCCCGCCACGATCAGGCCCGAAACGATCATTTGCAGTCCCGGCCAGCGTGCGCGCAGAATCAAGCCGATGCCGGCGGCCATCAGGAAGAATGGCCAGATATATGCCAGCGCCCACAGGTTTTCGACAGGGATGGTGTGCAGTTCAACCAGCAGCCAGACCAGGCCGCTGGCGATCAGGACAAAGGGCCAGAAAAAAGAACGGTTTCTCATGGGATCTCCTTACTTTTTCTCTTCGGGAACATCGACAGTTGGGACATTGACCGGCGGAACTTCGACCGGGGGGACGCCGGAAGGAGGCGGAACGACAACCGGCTCCGTTGAAACCGGCTTCCTGGAGCCGAGCATTCCGGAGCGCGAGATGACCAGGTAAACTCCCAGCACGACCAGCAGAACGGGAAAGACATACGCCAGGAGGCCATTGCGCCGGAAGCCAAAAATGATCAGTTCAAAGAAGGCACCGAAGATGATGAACAGGATCGCCCCGATCCTCATCACGCGCACGCCAGCCTGGCGGCGGCCGGCGTCCTGGGAATAAAGTCCCATGATGTAGATGCCCAGGCCAACCAGAAACAGGATGACCGTCCAGCCGTAGGACCAGCTTTCCCAATGGTTCAACAGGTTCTGGAAGAGCATCATCAGGCCGATCCCGCCGATGATGGTGCCCGGGATGGCCAGCCCGGCCATGGATTTGCCGCCAACGAACATGCCGACGAAGAACAGCGCTCCGAAGGCAATGATGATAACGGGCCAGAGATAGTTCCAGAACTGAAAGCCGCGGAAGAGCTGGCCAAACAGGGCCAGCAATCCGACGGCGATCAGCACCGCCCCCGCTACGAGTGTACCGGAATTTCGTTTTTTATCCATATTGCTTCTCCTTATTCTTGTATATACATTCTAGCACTTTTTACTATATACGCATCTGCCATCTGAATGGTTTCGATCTGTCCGGTGGATAATCAAGCGCCGTGAGTATAAATCCAGATTGCTAAAGCTGCCTAACGATAAGCTAACAACCGGCTACTGAAGGTCGATGAAATTGGGTGACAATAACATCCCGAAGGTTATGGTGGAGGCATACCTGCGTATAAGACAACCTTCCGGACGTTTTACGTCTTTTCCCCCGTCCTCGCCGCCAGCCAGATCCCGGCCAAAATTAGAATTGCCCCAAACATCTTGACCCAACCAGGCTGCTCCTGCAAAATAAAATAAGCCAGCACGGTCGAACCGACCGGCTCGCCCATCAGCGTCACCGAGACCAGCGAAACCGGGATGTATTTGAGCGCCCAGTTGAAGATTGAGTGCCCCAGCAGCTGCGGGACCAGCGCCAGCAGGATCATCCAGAGATATGCCATGGGAGGCAGGCCGAGCGGGCTCTCCCCCATCCCGAACATGATTCCGATCAAGACAACCGCTGCCATCCCATAAACGACAAAGATATACGGGATGAGGTCGATTTTCGCCCGCAGGCTGCGTCCCACCAGCATGTAACCTGCCGCCATCCAGGCGCCTGCCAGGGCCAGGAAATCGCCCAGGAAGGCCGTCCCGCCGAAGAAGGTTGCCGCAGTTGGGCAGGTCAGCGAGCCGGTTTGCCAGGTGCACGCGTCGCTCAATCCGATCACCGTGCCGCCAGCCAGGGCAAGCACAAGCCCGAGATACGTGCCTGTCCCAACCCGTTCGTGCAGCACCAGCGGTGCAAACAGCGCCACCCATAGCGGCGTGGTGGTCACCAGTACCACCGAGCTGGCCACGCTGGCATATTGCAGGGAGGTGATCCAGAAGGCGAAATGCAGTGCCAGGAAGAAACCTGATAGCAGCGCCAGGAGCCATTCCCGCCGGGTCAACAGGCGCAGCTCGGGCCGGTAACGAGTCAGCGCCAGGGGAGCCAGCCCAAGCGTTGCCAGCGTCAATCGGAAGGCCGCAATGACAATTGAAGGTGCCTCGGCGCGCTGGGCGAATTTGATGAAGATCGAAGCCGCCGATACGGCCAATATCCCGCCACACAGGACGAGGATCAGGGTGGAACGCGCTGGGGTGGTGTGCAAGCGGGGCTTTTCCATTCCCGCCCAGTATACTTTGGAATCAGCATTTTTATGTTTACCTGTTTACTTGTATACCTGTTTACCTTTTTATTTACACCTTCTCATGTCCCGACCTCACAATATAAAATAAATGTTAGAAACCCGGCTCATATATTGACATTCGGCCGATGAAGCATATAATATAGATGATAAATATCATAAATATTATTACCATTTGAAAAAGGAGAAATAAACCATGGCTTTCCAACTTATGCCCCTTCCCTATGAATATGAAGCACTTGAACCTTTCATTGACACCCAGACGATGCACGTCCATCACGATAAGCACCATGCTGCATACGTCACCAATCTGAATGCCGCCCTCGAGAAACACCCCGAGCTGGGCGACAAATCCCTGGAAGCGCTGCTCTCGGACCTGAACGCTGTTCCCGAGGACATCCGTATGGCCGTTCGCAACCACGGCGGCGGTACCTGGAACCACAACCTGTTCTGGGAGATCATGGGTCCCAAAGCCGGTGGAGAGCCGAAAGGCCACATTGCCAATGTGATTGCCGGGCAGTTCGGCGATTTCGCAGCTTTTAAGGCCGAATTTGAGAAAGCCGCCCTGGGTCGTTTCGGTTCCGGATGGGCATGGCTGGTTAAGAAAGGTGATAAATTGAGCGTGCTCTCCACCGCCAACCAGGACAGCCCGATTTCTGAGGGTTACGTGCCCTTGCTGACTCTGGATGTTTGGGAACATGCCTATTACCTGAAATATCAGAACCGCCGGGCCGAGTATGTGACAAATTGGTGGAACGTGGTGAATTGGGATGCCGTTCACGAAAGATTCATGGCAATGTAGGCATCAGGCGGTATTCCGCGAAATAGTGTGAAGACGATCCGCCAACTTCATGAATTGGCGTGTTAATTCAGGAATATCTGCAAAGACATAAACACCTTGAATTCCCAATGTTTTGTTCGTAAATACACCGGGCTTTGTCCCGGTGTTTTTGTTTTTATTCGTATAATTCCTCCATCATGTAATTCCCGTTGAAAGCGTTTTTGGCGCGAACGATTTAATTGCACAATTCCACCAACGCAGATATAATAAATCACACTTATTCCTAATTCACTTGGAGAAGGAGAAAAAATATGACCCATATCATTACCAGTCTGTGCCTGCGAGACCGCGGCTGCATTGAAGTCTGCCCCGTGGAGTGCATCGTCCCCGGAGAGCCGGTTGGCGAGTGGCCCTGGATGTACATCGACCCGGATACCTGCATCGATTGCGGTGCATGCATCCCCGAGTGCCCGTTCCTGGCCATCTTCCCGGAGGACGAAGTCCCGGCTGCCTTTACCGCCAAAGGTGGGGAGTACATCAGCAAGGTTGGCCTGACCGGCCATTTCGAAGGCACCAACCATCACGGGACAAAGGTGGTTCTGGATACCGTCAAGCAGTTGGCTGCCGGCGAAGTGGTCAACCTGCAGGATGACATCCAGCCCAATTACGATTACTACAAATCCGGTCCAGGCTACGCAGCCAAAGACATGGATGATGGCAACTAGAACCAACGCCCGGCGTCTCAGACAGACGCCGGGTTTTCTTAATCTGTTCTATCGCAGAAAGAATTGCCAGGTTACACAGGCACCAGGCCGTAAGGAAAGGTTACGCAATCCTGTTTTCTGGGATTCTAAAACACCAGAAGTCTGGTCAGACGCCCTTGACATATCAGCACAAATGTTCTAAAATAATCCCAGGCACGGGAAGGCCTATGGTCTTTCCGTGTTTCATTAATTATTCAGGTAGCCTGACAATGTCCTCCTCCATACCGCCCTGCTGGCACCCGGCTTTGCCTGCCCCATTATTTCTGGGGTCGGGTGTCCCCATTTATTACTCGCTGCTCTCTATTCTTCGCCTCCCTGTCCCCGTACTTTGGGGATTTTGCCAATACCCTTTTACGAATAACGTTTTACCAATTTTTCCCAATTTCCCGGCCCCTTGAATTGAACTTGAGGAACAAATCTAAAATCAAATCGGATCCGTAAAAATGTCAATACTTGCTTCCAAGCCTGAAATGATGAGTATATTCTTTCATATTAAAGTTCCTTCTTTCTGTTCTCTATTTTCTATTCTCTTCTTCCATCTATTATTTATTCCATTTTTTAAATCAAATAACAAATCCCCAATCCTCAACAATGTCTCTGCTTGCCTGTTTACCTTATCCCTGATCCTTTGTTGCCTGATTACCTGATCCCTAAATGCCCTGGTGTATAATCACAAGAAAAAAGGAGACTGCGTGAATATGGAATCATCCTTTCGTATCGAACGCGACAGCTTGGGCGAAGTCCAGGTCCCCGCTGATGCATTGTACGGTGTGCAGACCCAGCGCGCCGTGGAAAACTTCCCGATCTCCGGTTTGAAACCCTGGCGGGCCTTCATCTGGTCCATGGCCATGATCAAGCGCGCCGCCGCCGAAGTCCACCTGGACCTGGGCCTGCTGGATGCCGAACGCGCCGGCGCAATTATCAAAGCCACTCAGGAAGTGATTGATGGGAAATGGATCGATCAGTTCGTTATCGATCCCTTCCAGGCCGGCGCCGGAACCAGCCATAATATGAACGCCAACGAAGTCATCGCCAACCGGGCCACGCAGATCCTGGGTGGAAGGTTGGGCGAGTACCGCGTCCATCCCAATGACCATGTCAACATGGCGCAATCCACCAACGACGTCATCCCGACCGCCCTGCGGCTGGGCTGCCTGTGGCGGCTGGATGAACTGCTGGCGGTGCTGGACGATTTGCGCGCCGCCCTGCATGCCAAGGCCGTCGAGTTCGATGACGTGGTCAAATCCGGACGGACGCATTTGCAGGATGCCGTGCCGGTGCGCCTGGGACAGGAGTTCGGCGCCTACGCCAAAGCCGTGGAACGCGATCGCGCCCGCATCCAGCGCGCGGCTGAGGGCTTGCGGCGCCTGGGGATCGGCGGCACGGCAGTCGGCTCCGGGCTGAATGCCCACCCGGAATACCATGCCCGCATGGTTAAAAACTTTCAGAATTAACCGGGCTCCAGTTATATGAGTCCGATAACCTGTTTGAATCGATGCAGTCCATGGCGGACGCCGTGGATTTCTCGGCCTCCCTGCGCACCCTGGCGCTGACCCTGATCCGCATCGCCAACGATTTCCGTCTGCTGGCCTCCGGTCCCTCCACCGGGTTGGATGAGATCCATTTGCCCGCCGTTCAGCCGGGCTCGAGCATCATGCCGGGCAAAGTCAACCCGGTCATGGCTGAAATGCTGGACATGAGCATGTTCCACGTGGTGGGTTGTGATACCACCGTTGACCTGGCTGCCCAGGCCGGGCAGTTGGAACTGAACGTGATGATGCCGATCATCGCCCATAACCTGTTCGAAGCCATGCAGGTGACCATTGGCGCTGTGCGGGCCTTCACTTTGCGGGCCGTTCAGGGCGTGACTGCCAACAAGGAAAAAGCCAGCGGCTGGCTGGCGAAGAATGCCATCGTGGTGACGGCGCTTAACCCGCTCATTGGTTACACCCAGGGCGCTGCCTTGGTCAAGGAAGCCATCAAGCGTGATACTGCCATCCGCGATGTGGCAGTGGAGAAGGCCGGTGCCGGCTTGCTGAAACATCGTGACCAGGATCGGCTTGTCACCGTCGAGGAGATCGAGGCCGCGCTGAATGATCTGCGCAAGTTGACCGAAGGTGGCATCGCTGGCGGCGGAGGGGGCGGTGGAGGCTGATCAGCAAAGCGTCGTAGTGACGACTTTAGTCGTCCATGCCTACCGCGCCAGACAGTCAATCCCTTCCACCTGTGGCTTGTGCTCCAGGCGGCATCGCTGGCGATGACGCCGGTGAGGCTGATTTGAAATAAGGAATAACCTTGGTGATCCTTTGTGACCGTAGTGGTGAAAGGATTTAATGGCGTTCATATTATGAAACTCGACTCAATTACTCTCCACCACGTCTCCATGCCGTTGGTCGCGCCGTTTGAGACCTCCTTTGGGGTCACCACCCAGCGCGAGTGTGTCCTCGTTTCCATCCAATCGGAAGGCCTGACCGGTTGGGGCGAATGCGCGGTGGACCGGGATCCGGGCTACTCGTATGAGACCACCGGCACTGCCTGGCATATCCTGAAAGATTTCATCGTCCCCAGCCTGTTCGTCCAGTACATAGGCGACGCCAATGACTTCCAGCGCTGTGTGGCAGGCATACGCGGCCACAACCTTGCAAAGGCTGGAGTGGAGATGGCCCTTTGGGACCTGCTTGGCAAGCGCAAAGGCAAGAGCCTGCGGGAACTGTTGGGCGGCTTGGTGGCGCGCGTGCCGGTCGGTGTATCGGTTGGCTTGCAGGACAGTCCCGAGGCTCTGGTCGAACAGGTGGAGAAATACCTGGCGGCCGGCTACGGACGGATCAAGATCAAGATCAAGCCCGGACGGGATGTGGGCGATGCCGAAGCTGTCCGCAAAGCCTTCCCGCATATTCCCCTGCAGGTGGATGCCAACTCGGCCTACACGCTGGAAACCTGCCGGGTTCTGCGTCCCTTGGATCGGTTGAAACTCCTTCTGATCGAGCAGCCTTTAAACGAAGATGATCTCTGGAACCATGCCAGGCTCCAGAAACAATTTCATACGCCCATCTGCCTGGATGAGAGCATCACCAGTCTCCTGCATGCACGTTCTGCCCTTGAAATGGAAGCCTGCCGGGTAATCAACATCAAGCCTGGGCGGGTGGGCGGTTTGAGCCAGGCAGTCGCCATCCATGACTTGTGCCGGGCGCAGGGTGTCCCGGTCTGGTGCGGCGGGATGTTGGAAACGGGCATTGGGCGCGCTTCCAACCTGGCGGTGGCCTCCCTGCCAGGTTTCAGCCTGCCGGGGGATATATCCGCATCCGACCGCTACTACACCCGGGATATCACCAATGAGCGCTTCAAGCTTGACCCCGGCAGTACCATCGATGTGCCCTCCGCTCCCGGCCTGGGCGTGACGGTGGATGCGCCCGCGCTCAAGCAGTTCAGCCTGGCTGAATTACGCTTGCGCCCAAAATAAGCTGGTGGATAGATGGGTAAAAACAGCTTTCATCTGTACCTGTGGTTGTGTGCCAGTGCCATGCTCCTGGCTGCCTGCGGGGACCTGTGGGGTACTCCCATTCCTGGGCAGGTTGGTGAACCGGCAGGGACTTCCGGCATGGACACGTTGACGCCATCCTCGTTTGAAGGCGCCATTCCTCCGACCCCGGTCACTCCCATTCCAATCCTGAACCTGGCGACATCCACTCCTGAGTCAATCCCGGGCGTGGCGACTTCCACTCCTGGGCCAATCCCGGGCCAGGTAGCCTCTACTCCCATTGTTTCCCGGCTTTGGGTCTCTCCGGCCATCCCGGAACTACTGCGCCAGGCAGCTGTGGCCTCTGGGTTGCAGCTGGTGGATGCACCCGGTGACGCGGCAACACGCTTGGAGATCTTCAATCAACAATCATCAACCCAAAATCTAAATTCATCCGTCTGGTTTTACGCGCTTGTGGCGCCTTTCCCGACCACAACCGATGAGGTCACGCTGGCGGATATCCAGAATGCCTGGACGGGAACGCCCTCGGGATCCTTTACCGGGCGGCCCTTATGGATGGATGAACCCACCCTGGCTGCCTTTACTGAATTATGGGGCGTGCCAGCCTCCGGATCGGTTAATGTCACCGCGGCTGACCAGTTGGTCGATTCTGCCTGGGCGGACACCCCGGCCTGGGCGCTCCTTCCATTCGAGGCCCTCGAGCCGCGCTGGAAGGTTTTGAGGGTGGACGGCCAATCGCCAGTTTCCAATGATTTCAATCCTGATCTTTATCCCCTCAAGATTAAGTTCAGTCTGGATCCGGCAGTCTTCCCGCTTCCGCCCGGCAACCGGGACCCGGACAAGCTGACCGTGCTGGCAATGACAGGCGTTACGGCGCTTGTGCGTGGTACTGCTGACCGGATGGAGAAACATGGCGTGCTCTACCCGGGCGAGGCGATCCGCGACATGCTGCGGGCCGCCGACCTGACGCATGTCAGCAACGAGATTGCATTCGCTGCGAATTGTCCGGTCCCCGACCCGGCGACTGACAGCCTGGTTTTCTGCAGTGACCCACGCTATATTGCCCTGCTGGAGGACGTCGGTGTTGACATTGTCGAGTTGACCGGCAATCACATGCTGGATTATGGTCCGGCGGATTTCTTATCTACACTGGATATGTACGATGCATACGGCTGGAAATATTTCGGCGGTGGGCGCGATTTGCATTCTTCGCTCCAACCCGCCCTGGTGGATCATAACGGCAACAAGCTCGCTTTTATCGGCTGTAACTATGCCGGTCCTTCCAGTGATTGGGCCACGGATACCAGCCCCGGTTCGGCTCCCTGTGATTTCGACAATATGGTCGCTCAGGTCACGCAGCTCCGCTCGCAAGGCTATCTGCCGATCGTAACCTTCCAGTACATCGAATATTACTACCCCCAGCCAACCGGCCAGGAACAGGCGGATTTCCGCAAGATGGCCGAGGCAGGCGCGGTCATCGTCAATGGCAGCCAGTCACACGTGCCGGCTGCAATGGAGTTTGACCGCGGTACTTTTATCCATTATGGCCTCGGAAACTTGTTCTTCGACCAGATGTCCCACCTGATGCCGGATGGCAGCCTGATCTACGATACGCGCAACGTTTTTGTGGATCGTTCCATTTTCTATGACGGCCGCCACATAAGCACAGAATTGATAACCTATATAATTGAGGATTATGCCCGCCCGCGTCCGATGACGGAGTCTGAGCGTGTCCGGTTCCTTGGAGATATATTCAGCGCATCCGGATGGTAGGATGGTAGTATTGCTTCACCCTTGCGAAGGTTTTATTATTTCCTGGTAATAGGCATCCGCAGGAATATTGCCTTTCTCCGTTATTATGTCAGGGAGATGCCCTTCGCAAGGATCACCTCTTCTGCATGGGAGCTGTAATGAAAATCCACGATATTTCCCTTTCGATTTCCCCGGATATGCCTGTCTGGCCAGGTGACCCGGCGGTGCTGCTGGAACAGGTCTCTTCGATGGATGCCGGGGCGCATGATAACGTCTCGCGCCTGGCCTGCGGGGTCCATACCGGCACCCACGTGGACGCGCCGCATCATTTCATGAATGACCACCGCACGGTCGAGTCGCTTGCGCTGGATATTCTGGTTGGCCCGGCCCTTGTGGTCCAAATTCCGGATGATGTTAAAGTTGTCACCGCACAGGTTCTTGAGAAAGCTGCGATTCCTCCCGGGACCGTGCGCCTGCTGCTGAAAACCAGTAATTCCAGGCTGTGGGCGCGCCGCGAGAAGGAGTTTTTTACAGGCTTTGTCGGCATCTCGGTCGATGGAGCGGATTGGCTGGTACAGCACTCTGTAAAATTGATTGGCATCGACTATCTTTCGGTGGCGCCGTACCACCAGAGCATCCCTACCCATCGGGCTTTGCTTGGAGCCGGTGTGATTGTTGTGGAGGGAATGGATCTGAGCGCCATCGTACCGGGAACCTATGCCTTATACTGCCTGCCGCTGAAGCTGGTCGGATCGGATGGCGCGCCGGCCAGGGCAATCCTGGTGGAATAAGATGGGAAACGAAAACTCCCGCCGGCCGAAACCTGCGGGAGTTTATTCATGTCAATGTTTAGTATCTGCGCTGGCCGCCGCCACGGGCTTTGCCGCCGGGGCCGCGGTTTCCGCCGCCGGGGCCGCCGCGATTGTAACCACCGCCGCTACCGCCGCCGCCACCGCGCCGGTCACCGTACCCGCCACCGCCGCCGAAGCTGCGCTCTTCCCGTGGACGGGCCAGGTTGACCTTCAGAGGCCGATTGGCCATGGTGTAACCGTTGAAGGTCTGGATGGCCTTCTCGGCTTCACTCTGGTTGCTCATTTCCACAAACGCGAAGCCCTTGGACTGCCCCGTGTCGCGGTCTTTGATCAAAGCCACCGATGACACCGTCCCTGCCTGGGCAAAGAGTGTGCGCAAATCATCTTCGGTGGTTTCGTAGGACAGGTTGCCTACATAAATCTTGGTTTCCATCTCTTCATTCTCTCCTTTTGAATGGGGCAGCGGGCGTGTAATAAATTGCCTCCCTAAAAAAAGAAACGGCGGCTCTTCAGTGCACTCAAAACCTACTGCAAGTGGACATATTCTAACATAAAGCAACTTGTCTGGGAGCATCAATTTGCCGGTAATGTGTAGCCACCATCCACCACGATGACCTGCCCGCGGATCATGCTGGCAGCCGGGGTGCAGAGGAATCCAACCACCCCGGCAACATCCTCAGGTGTCACCAGCCGCCCGGCGGGGGTGGAAGCGATTGCTTTCTGGATGAGGCCATCGGCGCGCAGGACGTCGAAATGCCTCAGGGCGTCTGTCTCGACAATGCCGGGAGCGACCGCGTTGACAATGATATTCCTGGGGCTGAGTTCCACCGCCAGGTATCGGGTAAGGGCTTCAAGCGCGGCTTTGCTGGCTCCGACCACCACGTAATCCGGCAATACACGGCTGGAACCCGGGCTGGAGATGCTTACAATGCTTCCGCCGCCGCGTTTTTCCATTAAAGGGACGGCGCGCTGGGCTGCAAATAACAACGAGCGGGCGTTGATGTTCATGGTCCAGTCCCAGCCTTTGGGTTTTTGTCTCCAGCGCCGGATGGTTATAGCCCGAGGCTGCGTTGTGGACGAAAATATCCAGCCCACCGAAAGCCTGACCGGTTTCGTCGAAGAGGTGGCCCAGGTCGTCCAGGTCGCCCACGTTTGCCCTCACCAGCAGGGCAAGCCGGCCCAATTTCCTGATCTCGGCCGCGGTTTCCTCAGCGGGGATCCGGTTGCGGAAGAAATTGACGGTCACGTCCGCACCGTTGCGGGCCAGGTGGAGGGCGATGGCGCGCCCGATGCCGCGCCCTGAACCGGTGACTATGGCAGTTTTACCGGTGAAGGGCAGGGATGTATTCATAAGTCCTCGCTTTTGGAATAATGGACTGGTTTGAGCAGAGATTCATCAAAATCGGCGATATGCTGAGGCCCCAGCTCCTTCAAAACAGAAATGACCGCATCCAAATTCTTTCTGAGTTCGCCAACCGAAATGCCCCGGCATGTTTCAGGCCAAAGCCGCAGCCATTTCTGACAACGTTGATAGACTTTGATCGCCCCGAGGTAGTTCAGTCGTGTAATGTGCAGGTAGATCACAGCAACCTGGAGAATGCCCCGATACAGGTCACGTATAGGACCGGATTCATCCCGCCAGGCAGCTTCAAGCGCCTCATGGGATTCGAAAAAGTGTCCGGCGTTCAACAGCTCAATCCCCTCGACAGCTTTAGGGTGAAGTTGTCCGTGACAGTTGGCAATTTCCGGTGCACTAAAATCGGACATAGCAGGTGAAATTATATCATTCCTCTTGCCTCACCCCCTGGATACTCGCCGACACTCGGGCGGATTCTGGTACAATCCTCTTCATATGATAAAGAAATTCTTCAACCAGAAGATCATGGTTTTACTGGTGACCTGCCTGGCCGTGTTGATGTTGGTCATTCTGGCCGCGGGGCTGGGCAAGATACAGTTTCAATCGCCGCCTCCAATCTCCCTCGGCGAATCCACGACCATCCAGCTTTCATTTGAAGGGATCGTCGAAGATATTACTAATATTCCAGTCCTTCAACAGGTGGTTTTCTGGAGCCTGGTTTTTCTCCTGGTCATCATCGTTTCGTTGTTTCTTTCTCCAGAAATGCGTAAACGGATCATCCTGTTCTTTCTGCGATTTGTGTTATTCGCTGTAGCCCTGTTCTATATCTTGAAAAAATTCCGCGCTTCATTTCCGGAATTGAACATTGTGGATACAAGTACAACAGAAGGAATTCCCCAGGCCGGTGGTGATACCACATCGATGGTTTTTATTCCGCCGCATGTTTCATCACCGCTTCTGTACCTTATCAGCCTGGGGGTTGTCCTGTTGCTGGCAGTCATTGCCTTTTTCATAAGCCGTTGGTGGTTGAAGAGACAACGCCTTCGAAATTCCTCCCAATCCCTGGAAGGCCTTGCAGAGATCGCCCGTTCTTCACTGGCCGATATTTCGTCAGGAAGGGGATGGGAGGATGCCATCATAAATTGTTATGCGCGTATGAGTGCCGTGGTAGACGCCCGGCGTGGATTAAACCGCCGGAAGGATCTGACACCCAGTGAATTTGCCATGCGGTTGGAAGGAGCCGGCCTGCCTGGAGATGCGGTCCAGCGCCTGACGAACTTGTTTGAAGAGGCGCGTTATGGAGCCAGGCAGGCCACTCGTAAAGAGAAGATCGAAGCGATCGATTGCCTGACGACTGTTCTGCATGCCTGCGGGGTGGACGAATGAAGCCGCGTCGAATCTTGCTTGTCCTGGCCGTGTTGGTCATTGCATTTATCCTGGCATTCTTTATGCAGGATGTCATCCGGCGCGCGGTAGTTACTCCACTGGCTTACCTGTTGTGGTTGCTCAAACTTGCTTATTCAGCAACGCCTCAACTGCTTTTGTGGATCTTCATTGTGGCAATCCTGGTTTTACTTCTCTTCGCCAGCCTGGTGAGCTGGATTTCCATTGGAAAGAGAACTGAAGAACCTGCCAGACCTGCCCAGGGAAATGTGGAAATACTGTCAGGATGGGTCTCCAATGCCAGGGAGGGGAATTATTATAAATGGATGATCGCCAACCGGCTGGGGAAACTTTGGGATGAAATGTTGGGCGGTGTTGAAAATCGGGGTCGGCCGGTTCGCACTGTAAAGTCGAACCTCCCGAATGGGCAGTCACCATCCGCGGTGCAGCGGTATTTGAAGGCGGGCCTGGATGAATCGTTCGTTGATTACCCTACGCCTCCGCTCTCATTCAAGCGCAAACAGGCTACCCCTTTTGACCTCAAAGTGGATGAGGCGGTTGAATTTTTAGAATCTCAAATGGAGGCACGTAGTGGAAGAAAACATCCTTAAAGTATCCCAGACTGTCGGGCAAGTGATTGGCGAAGTGGAACGGGCAGTTGTAGGAAAGCGCACCCAACTGGAGATGATCATGGCGGCGGCGTTGACGGGTGGGCATGTCCTGCTGGAAGATTATCCCGGCCTGGGCAAGACCCTGATCGCACGCAGTTTTGCGACTGCGCTTGGGTTGGAATTCAAGCGAATCCAATTTACCCCGGATCTCCTGCCAGGGGATATCACCGGCGGTTACATCTTCAACCGGGACAAAAACCGTTTTGAACTCCGCAAGGGCCCAATCTTTACCAATATTATCCTGGCCGATGAGATCAATCGTGCCAGCCCCAAGACCCAGTCTGCCTTGCTGGAAGCGATGCAGGAAGGACAGGTGACCCTGGATGGTGAGACGGAACACCTGCCAGAACCTTTCCTGGTGATGGCGACCCAGAACCCGATCGAATATGAAGGTACTTTTCCGCTGCCAGAGGCGCAACTGGATCGCTTCATGCTTAAGCTGAAGGTCGGTTATCCCAACGTGAAAGAAGAAGCCGAGATTCTGCGCAGGCGGCGGGAGCGACAGAAGGAAGAAGTGGGATTACGCCAGGTGACGGATGCCAGGCAGGTATTGGAACTCTGCCAGTTGGTCGAAACCGTGCATATTGACCCGGACCTGGAAGAGTATATCGCCAGCCTGGTCGCGGAAACGCGCCTGGACCGGCGTGTGGCGGTGGGAGCCAGCCCGCGTGCCAGCCTGGCTTTTCTTAAGATGTCGAGGGCACATGCGGCATTGGTTGGCCGCAAGTATGTCCTGCCGGATGATATCAAACGTTTCGCTGTTCCGGTGTTAAGTCATCGGCTGATCCTCCAACCGGAATACTGGATGTCACACCAGGTAGCAGAAGATGTGATCGCCGATGTTTTTTCAAAGGTTCCGGTACCGGTTCTCCCTCTGTCTAGATAATTCTAAAGTGATCAGTGTTGAACTCCTATTCGTCCTTCCTATAGGTTTATGGCCAGGCGTGCATTTCTTCTTATAATACTGACCTACGGTCTGGTCATTGCCGGACTTGTGACCCTGCGCGGGGAGTTGCTGGCGCTGGCGGTGCCGTTCGTCCTGTATTTGCTGGTTGGCCTGTGGAGGGCACCCGACCAAATCCATTTGGAAATCCAACGAACCCTGTACAGCGAGCGGGTTGCCCCGGAAAAGCCTGTACAGGTGACGCTGACCGTACAAAACACCGGCTCCAGTCTTGAAGAAGTTGTCATTACAGATATCCTGCCGCAAGAACTTCAAATTCGCGCTGGCTCAAACCACCATATGTTATCCCTGCCATCCGGTCAATCGTTTTCCTGGACGTATTCCGTCAGCGGCAGGCGCGGATATTATGCCTTTTCTGAGGTGACCGTTGAGGCAAGTGATTTATTTGGTCTCCTGCGTCGCAAGGCAAGTTTCCCGGTTACGGGAGATTTGTTCATCCTGCCACAGGTAAAACGTATTCAACGAATTGCCATCCGTCCGAGGCGTACGAATGTCTATTCCGGCATGATCCCAGCCCGTCTCGGGGGTCCTGGAGTGGAATTCTTTGGTGTACGCGAATACCAGGGCGGTGATCCGCCCGCCTGGATCAATTGGAATCTCAGCGCCCGCCATCCCGGGGAGCTTTACTCCAATGAATTCGAGCAGGAGCGCGTCGCGGATGTTGGCATCGTGCTGGATGGACGGTTGCGGACGAATATATTTCCAAAGGAACATTCGCTTTTCGAGTATTCCGTCCAGGCCGCGGCTTCCCTGGCGGATACCTTCCTGGCACAGGGAAACCGGGTTGGTCTGCTTCTTTACGGGCATTACCTGCACTGGACTTTCCCGGGTTATGGCAAAATTCAACGAGAACGTATTTTGCATGAACTGGCACGAGCCGAGACCGGTGAGAGCCTGGTTTTTGGCGACCTCGGACACATTCCAACACAACTTTTCCCGGCAAATTCACAGATTGTGCTGGTCAGCCCACTGGCGCCCGGCGATTACGATGTGCTATTGCAGTTACGGGCGCGCGGATACCAGGTGATGGTAATCAGCCCGGATCCCGTAAGCTTCGAACTGGCGTATTTATCAAAACGCCCGGAAGTGACTCTGGCGGGACGGATTGTACGCATGGAACGCAGCATGTTGTTACAAAAACTTAACCATGCCGGAGTGCTGGTATTGGATTGGGATGTGGCAAAACCCTTTGATCAGGCCGGTCTGGGTACGCTTGGACGTCCGCAGGCATGGTTCAGGGCCATTGGGAGGTAGTCTGTGGTAGTTGCATCTGAAATTGTTTGCATTCTGGCAGGCATGTTGGCGCTGATAGCCGGCTATTATCCATCCAATCTGCCCGCGGTTGCGATTGGATGCTTCGTGACCGGACTGCTATGGCTTTTATCGCAATGGCGTCATTGGACTTGGGTGGCCTCGTTGGGCCTATTTGTTTTCGTATGTGCGGCGGGGATGGGTGTATGGATCGGGCTGAGCCCAATCCTGATGGCGTCCAGTGTTTTAGTGAGTCTGTTGGCCTGGGACCTGGCTGATTTTTCCCGCCGTTTACGCGGCGCGGTTCCTGAAGATGACTTGGGCAAGCATGAGACCAGGCATCTTGTGCGGTTAGCCAGCCTGGGAGGCATTGGGCTGGCCTTGATCCTGGTGGCGCTGTATATGCATGTGCGGATTTCCTTCGGATGGATATTTCTATTGACGATCGCTGCAGTGGCAGGGATGATGCAACTGGCGAATCATTTACGCCGGGATGGGTAAGGGAGTCTCCGGTTGCGTTTACAACTGACTCAACCACTCTTCCGTATCGTCTGGTTGTCTGAACCGGTAAACCAGGAGGTGCGAGTATTCAGGCCGGGCGAATAATTGCGGATATTGGCGTTTATGCCGACGATAGCTTTGCACCAGCCAATTGAACAGTGATTCCTTTGACCAGAGTCTGAACTGCGGAAACAGCCGCTCGTAATTGGTTCCCCAGAGCAATTCCTTTGTGCGCCACCGCCGCCATGTGCGATTCCATAAGCGTCCCAGGACCAGCAGGAATGAGTAATCCAGCCAGATCACTGCCTCAGCGCGCGGCCAGACAATATCACGCACCTTGCCGTAGTTCCCGGCCAGCGCCCAGCCCGGAGAACATGTGGCAGCGTCAACTCTTGCGCGGAACTCTTCATCACTGGATTCAACCCAGCCCGGTTTCCAGTACAGGGCATCCATTTCGATGTAGATCAGGCCAAGTCTCTGTGCCAGTTTTTCTGCCAGCAAGGATTTTCCGCTGGCTGTAGCGCCGACCACGACGATGCGGCGGTAGGGAAAAGGTGTCATTTGTTTCCTCTTGCTGAGGGGATTATAATTCGAAAAATAAAGGAGATGTCCATGTTTGATCTTCCTGACGATGAGATCCTGCCTCTTTCAAAAGAACATGTTTTTTGGACCTGGTCGGCACAGGCGAAAGTGAATCCCATCCCGGTTAAATCTGCCAGGGGTGTCTACTTTTGGGACACATCCGGCAAGCGCTACCTGGATTTCAACTCAATGACCATGTGTGTCAATATCGGGCACGGTGACGAACGTGTCATCGAGGCGATGGTGGCGCAGGCGCGTGAACTGCCTTATGCGGGACCCGGTATGGCGACCAAAGTCCGGGCAATTGCCAGCAAGCTGGTGGCGGATGTAAGCCCGGGTGGGAAATTGACCAAAGTGCTGTTTACAACCGGAGGGGCAGATGCGAACGAGAACGCGGTCAAACTGGCTCGCGGCTATACAGGCCGTTTCAAGGTGCTCACCCGTTACCGCTCCTACCATGGTGCCACGGCTGGGGCGATGGCCCTGACTGGTGATCCGCGCCGGGTAGCCTGGGAGCCCGGAGTGATGTCAGGCGTGGTGCACTTCCTCGACCCGTACCGCTACCGTTCCACTTTCCACCGGACAAATCCAGGCATCTCTGAAGCGGAGTTTTGTCAGGATTATCTAAACCACCTCGAAGAGGTCATCCAGTACGAGGGCCCGGCGACGATCGCAGCGATCCTTATCGAATCCGTCACCGGCACAAACGGTGTGATCATTCCACCGGAAGGCTATCTGCAGGGGGTCCGCAGGTTATGTGACCGGTATGGGATTGTGATGATTGCCGACGAAGTGATGAGCGGTTTTGGCCGAACCGGAAAGTGGTTTGCGGTCGATAATTGGGAAGTCGTCCCCGATATCATGACGATGGCAAAGGGACTCACATCGGCCTATGCGCCCCTGGGGGCAGTAGCGATGAAACCGGAGATCGCCAGTACGTTCGATGAGCGCGCCTTTGAGTCGGGATTGACATATACTTCACATCCAGTCTCGCTGGCGGCGGCTGTGGCGAATATCAATGTCATGCGGGAAGACAAACTGGTTGAGCATGCTGCAGAGATGGGGCCGGTGCTGAACCAGTTGTTGAAGGATTTAGGCGAGGCACATACGTCGGTAGGAGATGTACGCTCGATCGGATTGTTTGGGATCATTGAACTGGTCAAGAATAGAAAGACGAAAGAACCGTTGGCCCCCTGGAACAGCTCCAGTCCGGAGATGGCAGGTTTTCGCAAAACCTGCCAGGAGAACGGCCTGTACGTTTACACCCACTGGCACACTGTTCTGATCATCCCGCCGTTGCCAATCACCGAAGCGCAGTTGAAAGAAGGCTTTGCAGTGCTGGACCAGGCACTGGATGGTACTGATAAAAAAATTATTGAATGATCAAAGGTATATAAATCGGCCAGATGGGTAAGTGATACAAGAAGATCCAACTTTCATATGTGTTGTTTGCAAAGTCGTATGCTTTTGCATCAATCTGGTTATATTCTGGAAGAAGGACACTGGCATTAAAAATAAGGCTGTAAGGCGGGTTATTTATCGTCCCAATATCAATCCATATTTTAGCATTGTAGTCCCAGCGTCTGAACACAACTTTGGAGATACCATTGTTATCGCTGGCATCGACTGCAAGCTGGATGGATTGATTGGAAACATCATACATGCAACCGGGGGGATCTGCACAGGATGGCGGCGCAATCCAGGAGAGACTTGGAAAAATTCTGTCGATTGTGAAGGTTATGCTTGGTCCCGCCGCGGGGGCAAAGTTGCCGGCTGTGTCGCTGGCCGTGCCGGGCGCGATGGAGATGCCCAACGTGCCGTTGCCAGTGATGCTGCTGATGGTCACGGTGCGGGTAAGACCTGATCCTGTAATACCGACCAAGCCAGAAGCATCACCGGTTGTATTAAGGATGATGTTGGCGGGGACAAGCGTGCTTGCATTGAAGTTTGCATCAGCATAGGTAACAGTGTATGTAACCGGCCCAACTTGTGTGCCTGAAACACTGGGCGCTCCGATGCTGATAGTCGGGGCTGTGGCATCAAAGGTCACATTGATATTCGTAATCGTAGCAGCCGGAATGCCGGCAGCATCGATTCCTTCAAAGGTGAAGGTGTAGATGGCGCCATCAATCAGGTTCTGAGCAACTGTGCATCCATTGGTCGTATCAGAGAGGTCCAAATTATTGTGGGCACCACTGCTCAGAGCAGTGCCGGTGAGAGTACAAATATGTGGTGAAGTAGCATCCGCCATACCGCCAGTCCAGGTCATAGTGATGCTGCCACTTACCATAGCTTTGCTCAATGCGTAACTCACATCCGAAGATGTTGTAATGCTGTTTATGAAAGCATTCGCAGCGGGGGCAATGGCAGAGAAGACCGCCCCGGTGGCATCAAAGGTTACATTTGAATTCGTTACCGCAGTCGCGATATTGCCGGCGATATCGGTCGCATCGAAGGTGAAGGTGTATACGGCACCACCAATCAGTGATTGCGCAGCCGTACATGCATTGGTCGTATCGGAAAGATCCAGATTGCTATGGATTCCACCAAGCAATGCTGTGCCCTTAAGCGTACAGATGTGGGGAGAACCGCCATCAGCTGCACCGTTCGACCAGGTCATGGTAATGCTGCCGCTTGCAATGGCTTCGCTCAAGGTATAGCTGACGGCTGAAGCAGTCGTGATGCTGCTAATCAAGGTATTTGACGCAGGTGAAACAGCAGAGAAGACCGGAGGGGTGGTATCGAAGGTTATATTTGTATTCATAACAGAAGCGGCCGGATTGCCAGCAGCATCGGTCGCGTTGAAGGCGAAGGTGTATATAGTGCCATTCACCAGACTCTGCGTAACGGTACATCCGTTGGTGGTATCGGACAGGTTCAAATTATTGTGGCCACCAATGCTCAGAGCCGTACCAGTGAGCGTACAGATATGCGGCGATGCAACATCCGCTGCCCCGCCCGTCCTGGTCATCGTGATACTGCCATTTACAATGGCTTCGCTCAGGGTATAACTGATAGTGGAAGAAGTCGTGATGCTATTAATAAAAGCGTTTGCGACAGGTGAAACAAAAGAAAAAATCGGCATACTGGTATCAATTATGAGATTATTATTCGCGGCCAGAGAACCAGCCATGCCTGGATTGGGGAGCTTTAAGTTTGCATTCTTCCCCGTTGCGTCCACGATCGTGCCACCATTCAGAATAAGCGAGTGATTTGTCGCATAATCAAGATCGGCCGAGATGTTGCCTACAGCCACAGTATAAATGAAAGTAATGGTGGGTGAACCTGAACCGGAGGAATAATCAACCGCTGTAGTGGTGGGATTACCGGTCGATAAAATGAGCTGCGGTGATCCAGTCACCGTTACGTTCCCTGAAAAGGTAACCAGAATGGGGACCACCTGGCCAGCTCTGTAACTGCCGTCAGGTAATGTAGTCGTCACATTAGTTGTGATAACTGCACTTCGAACGGCAGCCGATGCCTTTGAAAGGTTAGTGAGTGTTAGGGCAATGGTCAGGCATAGAGCTATGAATATACGGAGGATCTTCATAGACCTATCCTTAGTGTATCTTCCACCTGGCCTATTTTTAATGGATGATTAAAGGCAAGAAGATCCGTTTCCGGGGATCGTCGAAAATGGCAGTGACCGTGGAGGCCGCATTCATGGTCACTTTGCAGGTGTTACCGCTAATGACATCACAGTGGCCACTCCAACCGGCAAAAGTGGATGGCGATATAGGCGTGGCTGTCAGCGTTACCGTTATAATTACTGGCGGGGTCACATCAGGATCATAGTTGAAGCCGAAGAAGCAGGTCGAGCCGCAGTCAATACCGGCCGGGGAACTGGTTACCCTGCCATTCCCGGGACCAGCCCTGACCACTGTTAATACAGGCAAGTGAAATAACCAGATGTATTTCACACTACTATTGTCAGCCAGGTCGTATGCTTTTGCATCAATTTCGTTATACTCTGGAAGCAGTGTACTGGTATTGAAGGAAACGGAGTAAGGCGCAGTGGTATCGCTTCCGATTTCTATCCGCACGAGTTTAATTGGATCCCAGCGTGAGAATACAACCTCTTTTATACCAACATTATCACTGGCAGTGACCGTGAGCTGGACAGTTTGATTAGCTACATCATATCTCTGGGTATCAGTGGTCGGCGCAGTCCAGGATAATGTGGGGACAGTTTTGTCGTAATATACGTTAGTGCTCGTGACTGTAGCCGCGGTGAAGCCAACCGGATCGGTCGCGTTGAAGGCGAAAGTATAGATTGAACCATTAACCATTGTTTGCCCGACTGTACATACATTGGTGGTATCCGACAGGTCCATGCGGGTATGGACGCCAGCAGTCAATGCCGTGCCAGTGAGTGCACAAATGTGCGGAGAGCTGGTGTCCGCCGCGCCGCCGGTACGAGTGATGGTGATGCTGCCACTGGCGATGGCTTCGCTAAGGGTATAGCCTATATCCGAAACGGAATAAACATTATTGATGTAATCATTCGATACTGGTGTAACCGCCGAGAAAACCGGTGGAGTATTATCAAAGGTGACATTTACTTTTGTCACGGTCGCAGCCGCATTCCCGGCTGCGTCGATCGCGTCGAATGCGAAGGTGTAAACAGCGCCACTTACCAATGACGGTGCAGCCGTGCATGAATTAGTCGTATCGGAGAGATCCAGGTTATTATGGGCGCCGCTACCCATCGCCGTACCAGTAAGCATACATATGTGCGGGGAAAACGAGTCAGCAACACCGCCCGTCCAGGTCATGGTTATACTGCCGCTTGTGACGGCTTTGCTCAAGGTGTAACTCACTGCTGAAGAAGTCGTTATACTTTGGATGTAGGCATTTGACGCCGGTGCAACCGCAGAGAACACCGGCGGGACGGTATCGAAGCTCACATTTGTGCTCGTTACTGTGGCAGCAGCAAAGCCGACCGGATCGGTTGCATTAAAGGCGAAGGTGTAGATTGCGCCATTAACGAGTGACTGCGCAGCCGTACATGAATTGGTGGTATTGGAGAGGTCCAGGTGGCTATGAATGCCGCCACTCAAAGCCGTACCTTTGAGAGTGCAGATATGCGGTGAACCAGGGTCATTCGTACCGCCGGTCCGGGTCATGGTGATGCTGCCGCTTGCAATCGCTTCGTTCAACGTGTAACTCACGGCAGATGAAGTCGTGATGCTACCGATAAGCGCATTCGTTGCTGGCGCCACAGCAGAGAAAAACGGCGCAACATTATCGAAGGTCACATTTGTACTTGTGACCGTTGTCGCAGCAAACCCGACCGCATCGGTCCCATTGAAGGCAAAAGAGTAGACAGCACCACTAACCAGACTCTGTGCAACCGTACATCCGGTGGTCGTGTTGGAAAGATCCAAATGGTTATGGGCGCCAGCGGTAAGAGCAGTACCGATGAGCGTGCAGACATGTGGAGAACCAGGGTCAGATATTCCGCCCGTCCTCGTCATGGTAATACTGCCACTGGTGATGGCCTCACTCAACGTGTAGCTCACTGCTGATGAAGTTGTGATACTTTTGATGAAAGCATTCGTTGCCGGTGCAACCGCAGAGAAGACCGGCGCGGTATTATCGAACGTCACATTGAGACTCGTAACCACAAGCGCAGCATTGCCAACCAGATCGAGCCCGTTAAAGGCGAAGTTGTAAACAGTGCCACTTACCAGTGCCTGGGCAACCGCACAAGAATTGGTTGTATCGGAGAGATCCAGGTTGTTGTGGACGCCGATGGTGAGGGCTGTACCCTTAAGCGTACAAATGTGGGGTGAACCTGCGTCAACAGTTCCCCCGGTCCGGGTCATGGTAATACTGCCGCTGGCAATGGCTTCACTCAAGGTATAGCTTACAGCTGATAAAGTTGTGATGCTCTTTATGAATGCATTTGTCACCGGAGCGACAGCGGAGAATACCGGCACGGTCCTATCGTAGGTAACGCTGCTGGTGTCGGTGGTGGTGGAGACTGGGATGCCAGGGTTACCGGCTAAATCACTGAAAGCAATGTTGAACGCAACAATTCCTTCCGTATCTGTGACAGCCATTATATAGGTGACGCTCCAGCTCGTGGGGCCGATTAATCCGATGGTGGCGGCATGTCCAGCGATCGTCACGGTCGGAGTGGCAATATCCTTCGAAGAAGTGAAGGATAAGGTAATTGTGTCTCCCTGCTTTGCCCAGGCAGGATTGGTATTATTGGATTGAATATGAACAGTGGTCAGGGTTGGGGAACTGCCGACGAAGGTGACGGTGCTGCCATCTGTGCTGGTGGAGACTACAATACCCGTGTTGCCGGCCAGGTCGCTGAAACTGATATTGAAAGGAAGAATTCCTTCCGTTTCTGTGCCAGCCATTACATAGGATGCGCTCCAACTTGTCGGACCTGTCAATCCGATGGTGGCCGCATGCCCGGCGATCGTCACGGTGGGGGTGGCAATGCTCTCCAAGGAAGTGAAGGACACTGTTACCGTATCCCCCTGCTTCGCCCAAACTGGATTGGCATTCGTGGATTGAATATGAACAGGGGACAGTGTTAGCGCAGTCCGATCGATTGTTACGGTAAGCCCGTCAGTCAGCGCATTAGCATTACCGGCTGCGTCCGTAACGCCGGCGGCATTCAATGTCAGGATAAGCGTACCGGCCGAGCAGCTCGTAACCAAAACAGGATAGGTATTGCCTGAGGGAGCACCAACAAAAAAAGCACACCCGGTTGCAGTGCCCGTGTTGAATAGATCTCCGGGCGCCAGACCAGTAACCGTCTCACTAAAGATCGCGTCAATTATTGGGCTGGTTGCATTGGTGAGATTGTCTGTGGAAGAGGTTCCAGAGTCAGAAGTGGTTTGAAGATCAAAGGTAACGGTGGGCGGGGTGGTATCTATGCCTGCAATGGCATCGGAAAGGCTGTAAGCAGCGTTACCGGCTGTGTCCACCGCTTTGTAACAAACCTTTTTTCCATTGTCAGCTTCTGAGGAGAAGGTCTGGCTGGCGTAGGCAACAAAGGCCAAGGTGCCGTCACAGGTTGAGCCGGTGGTATTGCTCATGGTCAAGGTGCCATCCGATGTGCTGGCGGTGATCGTCTTGGTCTTCGCCGGAGCGGTGGTTGGGTTGTTAATCGTGATGGTCGGCGGAGTGGCATCAATGCCTGCAATGGCATTGGACAGGCTGTAAGCAGCGTTACTGGCAATATCTACGGCTTTGTAACAAACCCTTTTTCCGTTGTCTGCTTCCGAGGTGAAGGTCTGGCTGGCGTAGGCAACAAAAATCAAGGTGCTGTCACAGGCTGAACCAGTGGTATTACTCATGGTCAAGGTGCCATCCGAGGCGCTGGCAGTGATGGTCTTGCTTTGCGCCGGGTTGGTATTCGGGTTAGTGATCGTGATGGTCGGCGCAGTTGTATCGATACCCGCAATGGCATTGGAAATTTTATAAGCAATGTTACCGGCAGTGTCCACCGCTTTGTAACAGACCTTTTTTCCGTTGTCCGCTTCCGAGGTGAACGTCTGACTGGCGTACGCAACAAAGGCCAGGGTGCCATCACAAGTTGAGCCAGTGGTATTGCTCATGGTTAAAGTACCATCCGAGGTGCTGGCGCTGATCGTCTTGGACTGTGCTGGTGTAGTATTCGGATTATTGATCGTGATGGTCGGGGCGAGGTTGTCTACCGTGAAATCCGCCCCACTTGTCGGGGCAGAGGCGACCACATCTCCGTTCAAATTCATGCCTGTACTCATGCTTATAGTCGCAGTACCATTCCCAGCACCAACGGTATAAACGTATGTGTAGACTGTGGAGCTTGACTTGGTCATGTCGCTTGCTGGCAGGTTGTTTGCCCCCGATATTGATATCTGCGGAACCGGCGAATCCCTCATATCTTCACTGAACGTTGCAGTGATCGTAACCAGGATTCCTGATTTATATGGTCCTGCCACTGAATAGCTGATCGCCGCAGTAGGAGCAGCTGCCAATACAGGTGAAACGGTAACAAGCATAAGAGCAATAGCCAGAAATAGAGTGATAAAAAAATGTGAGATTTTCATATGACAACCTTCATAAAGTATCTATACGATTTATCTTCTTAGCCAGAGGTCACATCAGATCGTCTTATTGCGCTAAATCAAGAATTCATAGCCGAGCATATTCACCAAGACTGACACGGTGATTTAATCCACCAGGCGCCTCCACCATTGGATTTTTGTCCGCAGCGTCTGCTCCACCCAAAAGAGCCGATAATGGATCCTGCCAAAGTATCTGAGCCTGGGAACGCCACAATACCCATTATCCACAATATTATCGGTTCAGATCAAGATGCTACAAGTATAGCATCTCATGAGGAAAGATTCAATGTTATCCCATTTCGCTTTCGGCATATCCACCTCCCAAGGCAAGAGTTTGACAAGCGGAGAGGGCTCTTTTGAAGTATGCGGATAATATGGCTTTCTCAAGAAAGCTTGACAAATAAAGGGAAAGATCCTTTTCGGTAAAATAGGTTGTGACCAAACAGCCGAATTAGCGAGGAGGATCTGAAATGGAGTATAGCACTTTTGAGCCCAAGCAGGAGATTAGTGAAGCTGGGATTGTTTATGGACTTGGGAGTTTGTACGGATGTTTTGAGCGATTGAGTGATCCGCGCAAGGCCAAAGGGAAACGATACAGTTTGGTAACATTGTTGGTACTGATTGTTCTGGCGAAGATGTGTGGTCAAGATACGCCAGTAGCGATAGCGGATTGGGCGAAGAACCATGTTGACGAAATAGTGGAGATGTTGAAGTTGCGCCACAACTGGATGCCGAATCACAACACCTATCGGCGAGTGTTCCAG
>CAWDEV010000001.1:0-22328 GCA_963801385.1 uncultured Chloroflexia bacterium | reverse complement strand
GCCCGGGCAGGAGGCTTTTCCAGGCAGATCAAGAGCGAGGTCTTCCTGGCACCAACGGATATTGCAAAGTTCATGGAGATGCTGAGGGGGAATGTGCCGGTGGTGCAAGAAATGGACATAATACCTGGTTAGAATGCGATCCATCTTTATTTGGGTACGGACCATCCCCTTTCTCCTGCAGGATGATGCGCTGATTGCATTGAATTCACTGCATCATTCGGTACAATTCGGCATATAATGAATATAGATTGTCTCTGCACAGCACATAGAAAGTTGGGGCTATGGCAGAATACCTGGATTTTGAAATTGAGATTGGCAAAGGGATCGGACGCGAATACCCGATCGCCGTGATACGCAGCCCCGGGGGTGAAGCACGCGGACAAATGGTGTTTCCTTTTGATGAGCTGGCGCTGGGCAGCCGGTTGAAAGATCTGCAGATCGCGCTGCTGCGTTCTGGAGGACAGCGCCGTCTGCTCCTGACCCCCCAGGAGCAAACGATCCAGGATTTCGGGGAGAAGTTGTTTAGCGCCTTGATGACCGGTGAGGTGCGCTCACGCTTTGACGTGAGCCAGCGGGAGGCGGCGCGCCTGGGCAAAGGCTTGCGCATCAAGCTGCGGATCCAATCACCGGAACTGGCGAGCCTGCCATGGGAATTTATGTTCGATACGCGGGCGGGAGAATACATTTGTCTTTCAACGCAGACCCCGATCGTACGTTACATCGAAATTGCACAAAGTATTCAACCGCTGGCCATCACGCCGCCGCTGCATGTTCTGGGGGTGACGGCGAGCCCAACTGGATTGGCGTCGCTCGATATTGAAAATGAAAAGCGGCGTGTGGAAGCCGCACTGCATGATTTGATCGAAACAAAACAGATTGAAATTACCTGGCTGGAGCATGCCACCTGGCGCACTTTGCAGCGCGCCATGCGCGGCGGACCCTGGCATATCCTGCATTTCGTGGGACATGGCGGGTTTGACCGCGTATCAGACGAAGGTATCCTGGCCTTTGAGGATGAAGACGGCGGACTGAACCGCCTGCCGGCCACGCAGTTGGCGCGTTTACTGGCCGACCACACCACCCTGCGCCTGGTCATCCTGAACTCCTGCGAAGGCGCACAAGGTGGAAACACGGATGTATTTTCAAGCACGGCCTCCATCCTGGTGCGGCACGGATTGCCGGCCGTACTGGCCATGCAATATCCAATTACCGATCGTGCTGCGATTGAATTTTCACGCGGCTTTTATGATGCCATTGCGGATGGTTGGCCTGTGGATGCGGCGGTGACCGAGGCCGCGCAAATCGATCAGCTTTGGGGTGACCAATACACTGGAATGGGGCACGCCGGTCTTGTTCATGCGCACGCCGGACGGCGTGCTTTTCCGGTCTGAAACGACCACAAAAACAGCCTTTGACCTGCAAATGGAGAAACAACAGCGTGAACAGGCGCGCCGTGAGTCTGAAGCGCTTCAAACCCGGCTGGCAGCAGAAAAAGCAAAGCATGACGCCGCTGAAAAAGTTGCCCGGGAACGGGCCGAACAGGAAGCACAACGCCTTGCTGATGAAAAAGCAGCGCGTGACCGAATTGAACAAGAAGCACAGCGGCTGGCGGCTGGAAAAGCTGCCAAAGAAAAGGTCGAACGCGAAGAGATGGAACGCAAAGCCGCAGAAAGAACTGCGCGTGATCGGGCTGAACAAGGGGCCCAGCGTTTGGCCGCTGAAAAAGCCGTTCTTCTGCAGAAGAAGCAGAAACAAAGGAAAATAATTCTTCTGGCAGGTATTATTCTCCTTGCGATTGCATGTATGAGCGTTATAGTTTTGTTTATCGTATATCCCCCACCCTGGCCGCACCCTGCACCGACCGCCACCCCGGCGACTGCCGTTCCGGTGACTTCTCGCGACAGATACTCCTTCACCAACCGCATCCGATACACCTGCGCCCGCTCCAACCGATACACCTGCGCCCGCTCCAACCGATACACCTGCGCCCGCTCCAACCGATACACCTGTGCCCGCTCCAACCGATACACCTGTGCCTGCTCCAACCGATACACCTATACCGGCGGGTTTCACGAAGACCAATCCTGTCGACGGAATGCTTATGTTGTACGTCCCCGAAGGGGAATTCCTGATGGGCAGCGACCGTATGACCGGTGAGACCCAGCGCATTTGCCAACAAAATCCCAACATTTGTAACGTGAACCAATTTGAGGATCAAAAACCCATCCATAAGGTTGTTCTGGACGCCTACTGGATAGATAAAACTGAAGTGACGAACGCCATGTACGTATTGTGTGTGAAGGCAAACGTCTGCAAGGCACCGAAATCATCCCAATCCCCCCCCATGCCCAATTATTCATATGAGAATCCCCAGTATGCAGATTATCCGGTGATCTTTGTTTCCTGGAATGACGCCAATAAGTTTTGCAGTTGGGCCGGGGAGCGTTTGCCAACGGAGGCCGAATGGGAGAGAGTGGCACGTGGCAGTAGGAGTGACACACTTGCCTTTCCCTGGGGCAATGTGCTATCCTGTCATTATGCCAACAGCGTCGACGAAACCACCCTTACCCTCTGTGTGGACGGTACATCTCCGGTGGGCAGTTACCCCGACGGCGCCAGCCCTTATCCTTATGGTGCGCTGGATATGGCGGGCAATGTAGCGGAGTGGGTGAACGACTGGTATAGTCCAACTTATTATGAGATTTCGCCATCTTCCAACCCCACCGGCCCAAGCGGGGGGGAAAACGTGTGCTGCGCGGGGGTGCCTGGAATTCACGCGAATGGGAGGTTAACACTACTTACCGTTCTGCAGATATGCCCGACCAAGCAGGACCTGGCACCTATGGATTCCGCTGTGCTGCGAATCCATGATGCTTTTGGTTGCCATTCAGATCCCGGGTTGGCTTGTTTCCAAGGGATCTCTGGTAACAAGGAAGAAGTTAACCCTCACAGTTTCGCCAGGCGTGGCTTCTGTCCTCCCAGTAAAACCGGAATGCTTCCGTATTCCCTTTAAAGTTGAAGTGATTATGAGAAAAGAAATGTGAGGCTTTTGTAGGATGATGCGCTGATTGCATTGAATTCACTGCATCATTCGGTACGATTCGGCATATAATGAATATAGATTGTCTCTGCACAGCACATAGAAAGTTGGGGCTATGGCAGAATACCTGGATTTTGAAATTGAGATTGGCAAAGGGATCGGACGCGAATACCCGATCGCCGTGATACGCAGCCCCGGGGGTGAAGCACGCGGACAAATGGTGTTTCCTTTTGATGAGCTGGCGCTGGGCAGCCGGTTGAAAGATCTACAGATCGCGCTGCTGCGTTCTGGAGGACAGCGCCGTCTGCTCCTGACCCCCCAGGAGCAAACGATCCAGGATTTCGGGGAGAAGTTGTTTAGCGCCTTGATGACCGGTGAGGTGCGCTCACGCTTTGACGTGAGCCAGCGGGAGGCGGCGCGCCTGGGCAAAGGCTTGCGCATCAAGCTGCGGATCCAATCACCGGAACTGGCGAGCCTGCCATGGGAATTCTTGTTCGATCCACGGGCGGGAGAATACATTTGTCTTTCCACGCAGACCCCGATCGTACGTTATATCGAAATTGCACAAAGTATTCAACCGCTGGCCATCACGCCGCCGCTGCATGTTCTGGGGGTTACGGCAAGCCCAACTGGATTGGCGTCGCTCGATATTGAAAATGAAAAGCGGCGCGTGGAAGCCGCACTGCATGATTTGATCGAAACAAAACAGATTGAAATTACCTGGCTGGAGCATGCCACCTGGCGTACTTTGCAGCGCGCCATGCGCGGCGGACCCTGGCATATCCTGCATTTCGTGGGGCATGGCGGATTTGACCGGGTATCAGACGAAGGTATCCTGGCCTTTGAGGACGAAGACGGCGGACTAAACCGGTTGCCTGCCACACAGTTGGCGCGTTTACTGGCCGACCACACCACCCTGCGCCTGGTCATCCTGAACTCCTGCGAAGGCGCGCAGGGTGGAAACACGGATGTATTTTCAAGCACTGCCTCCATCCTGGTGCGGCACGGATTGCCGGCTGTACTGGCCATGCAATATCCGATTACCGATCGTGCCGCGATTGAATTTTCACGCGGCTTTTATGATGCCATTGCGGATGGTTGGCCTGTGGATGCGGCGGTGACCGAGGCGCGCAAGTCGATCAGCTTTGGGGTGACCAATACGCTGGAATGGGGCACGCCGGTCCTGTTCATGCGCACTCCCGACGGCGTGCTTTTCCGGTCTGAAACGACCACAAAAACAGCCTTTGACCTGCAAATGGAAAAACAAAAGCGTGAACAGGCTCGACGTGAGTTTGAAGCGCTTCAAGACCCGGCTGGCAGCAGAAAAGGCAGAGCATGACGCCGCTGAAAAAGCTGCCCGGGAACGGGCCGAACAGGAAGCACAACGCCTTGCTGATGAAAAAGCAGCGCGTGAACGAATTGAACAAGAAGCACAGCGGCTGGCGGCTGGAAAAGCTGCCAAAGAAAAAGCCGAACGCGAACAGGTGGAACGCAAAGCCGCAGAAAGAACTGCGTTTGAACGGGCTGATCAGGAAGCCCAGCGTTTGGCTGCTGAAAAAGTCGTCCTTCTAGAGAAGGAGCAGAAACGAAGGGAAATGATTTTTCCGGCAGGTGTTATTCTCCTTGCGATTATATGTATAAGCCTTATAGTTTGGTTTATCGTAAAACGCCCCTGGCTGCCCATTACACCGACTGCCGCCCCGGCGACTGCAGCTCCGGTGACTGCCGTTCCAGCGACTGCCGCTCCAGCGACTGCCGTTCCAGCAACTCCCGCTCCGGCAACTGTCGCACCAGCGTCTCTCGCCCCACCGACCGTCATTATTTCGCCACAGAATGCTGCCGATGTAAAACAGCTTGCCCGCTGGGGCAAGGGAACCTGCTAGTCAGGTGATTTACTCGCCCGATGGAAAAATACTGGTCGTAGCCTCCTCCATCGGAATCTACTTTTACAATGCCATCGATCTGAATGAAATCCGCTACATTGATACCAGCAGTAAGATAAACAGCGTAGCGTTCTCGCCAGACGGGCAGACACTGGCTTCCGGGTCAGATGACAAAACTATCCGGCTGTGGCAGGTGAGCGATGGCACGCTGCTCCAAACATTTGAAGGGCATACAAGCCCTGTGTATAGCGTGGCATTTCTCGCCAGACGGGCAGATACTGGCCTCCTGGTCAATCGACACAACCATCCGACTGTGGAAGGTGAGCGATGGCACGCTGCTCCAAACGTTTGAAGGGCATACGAGCTTGGTCAGAGGCTCGTATAGCGTGGCATTCTCGCCGAAAGGCAGACACTAGCTTCGGGTCAGACGACGGGATCCTCCGGCTGTGGCAGGTGAGCGATGGAACGTTGCTCCAAATGTTTGGAGGGAATATAGCGGCGATTAGCGTGGCGTTCTCGCCGGACGGGCGAGACACTGGCCTCGGGAAAGACAACGGGACCCTCCGATTATGGAAGGTGAGCGATGGCACGCTGCTCCAAACGCTTGATGGGCATACGGGACCTTTAAGCGTGGCATTCTCGCCGGACGGGCAAACACTGGCCTCCGGTCATTAGACGGGACCATCCAATTGTGGAATGTGGGAATGGCATGTTGCTCCAAACGCTTGAAGCGAATCGAACTAGTGTTAGCTGGCATTCTCGCCGGACGGGCAAACACTGGCCTCCGGGTCATTAGATGGGACCATCCAATTGTGGCACGTGAGCGATGGCACGCTGCTCCAAACGCTTGGAGGAAACCTAACTCAAGCAATTGCCTTTGCAGTTCTCGGGGCAGTTGGCGGGGCAGTTGGCGGGGCAGTTGGCGGAATGATTATGAGGGTGCAAGTCAGAAAAGCAAGGCAATAGTAGATTGCGTTTTTGAATATTTTTTTAAATGATAAAGAAATCGCAGAGCGGGAGGTGGACCATATCGACGAAGATATGCTGCTGAACAAGTGGGGAGATATACAATTCGTGACTGTGCATCGGTCCCTTCACCACTGACTTATCCTATTTGACATGGCGGTGTTCCATACCGTATTCTGCTTGTTAACCTTCGATCTTTTCGTGACCGTAGGGATGCTCCTTACGGCAGACACTGGTCTCGTCAGCGACGACACCCGGCGGTAGATTTTTAGTAATGTCTCGCCACTTGTAAAACCTAAAGAGCAAATCCGCTATGTATATAGCGTGGCATTCTCGCCAGACGTGCAGATACTGGCCGCCAGGAGACAATACCATCCGGCTGTGGCGGGTGAGCGATGGCATGTTGCTCCAAACGCTTGAAGGGCATACGGGCGCTGTGCGTGGCGTGGCATTCTCGCCGGACGGGCAGATACTGGCCTCCGGTTCAAACGACAGAACCATCCGATTATGGGGTGTTGTACCCTAGGCAAAAAAGATGCTGGTGAAAAATAATTGGGGCGACTGAGTGGTCGCCCCCGAATATTTCTTTCGCTTTGTCATCCAGACAAATTCCGGATCCAATTCCGCAAACGCTGCCAGAGGCTCTCGGACGAAGTGCCTACGCTGGCTATATAAGCCGATGTGCCATATTGATTGATATAAGCATAAGGGATGCGGGCATATCCTGGCATGGGAACTTCCTCCGCAGTCTTCTGGTCTTTGGCCCAGTCTTCCCCCCAACTGTTACGCACCAGGAAGTAGCCTCCACCGGGCACGTTCAAATCGGCCTCGTACCCCACCATGCACATGGCGTGCCCGCCCTCCACTTTCTCGCCGGGCAGCGGCAGGCGGACATCGCCTGTGGATTGGGTTGGTTTCATCCACCAGTGGGCGTAAACCGGCACAGAAAATGCCACCGGTGAGTCATTTGCCAGCGCCTGGCGTAAAGCATCCACATTCGTCGGGGCTAGGCCGGCAAAAGAATGGATGCGATTTGGGCTGGCCTTGTCCATGATGCCGGATGGAGGCGGGTCCTGGGCTTCATTGTCGCGGATTGGATTTGGGTTATAAGGCCAGTCGCTTTCCTGGGGGATGCCATCCAGCTCAAGGCGATTCATCGCCACCCGGATGAAGGTGCCTGCACCGGGAATCAGGTCGTGTTCTTTGCAATCCCAGTAAAGGAATTGTTCGGATAGGTCTGCCTTGGCGCTTTGGGCTCCGGACAGGTATTCGCGCACCGCCGTGCAGGCGTGGGCCACGCAGGTGCCGCGTTGACCCTGGTTGCGCACCGGTCCAAAGCGCTGGTGGAGATCAATCTTATCTGGTAAAGGGGCGAATGAGGGTGGTATACCTCCTTCTCCGCCCTCCTCACGCTCATCCAGGGCGCCCAATCCATGCGGCTGGACATCGCCAGCAGCAAAGGAGACGCCGGGTGGCAACGCAGCCACGGCCTGGTCAACCAGGTGGCTGACTTCTGTTTCTGGCAATCCAAGGTAAGTGACCAGCCCGGCCAGACCGCCTTCCTGAACCGCCGCGCTGACAAGCTCTTCAGCGGTAGTGATCCACAAATCAGCCAACTTTTGGATAACCTCGGCTGGAAAGCCCTGGATGGAACTGAGAGCAGTGCCTTTTTTTTCGGCCATCGTCATTTCTCCTTTTTTTCAAAAATTGTGTAACCTTGTTTTGGATATCATTTTATTTTAGATCGGTTACTCGTAAACGGACGGCCGGGTCACCAATCACCACATAGCCTTCCGAATCATTCCGCTTGATCCAGCAAGTGGTTAATTCTTCAGCGGGAACCCTCTCGTTAAACGACTTCCTCTCAAGCAGGCCAGCCAGCTCCGTGGACAAGGAAGCGTAGCGGGTTTTGAAATCCTGGACCGCGTAACCGACCGGCAGACCATCCAGGATGCGACCGATGGCATGGCGGAAGGGCAGGATCTGCGGACCGGCTTCTGCCGTGGTGATTGAATACCCCCAGGCGCGTTCCACATGACCGATGACCGCCAGGGCGCCGCCGTTGGGATGGGATAAGAGCGCTTTTGGCAAGGCCGCGATGAATGCGCCCGGGGCAATTGCCGGAGGGATCTTGCCTGGCTCGTGCATGAAGCGATCCCTGGCGGGGGTGCCAGCGCCGTAGCATGCAAAATGGAAGGTGATCAGGCCTTGGAGTTGTGCATTGGATTTCAGCAGATCGGCAGCGCTGAAATAATGGCTGGGGTTGATCTTGCCAAGCCCGGGCCAATCCTGGCAGAGCAAGGCGCCCTGGTTGGTCCGCTGGTCCGGGTGACCATTCGGCCACCCGACCCCGTGACTGGCTGTAAACAGAAAAGCGGGTGGTTTGCTGCCCGAAGGTGGGGCAAAGACCTGTGCCAGGGCAGCCTTGGTGGCCCCCGCTTCCATATATTTGGATACTCGGAAATCCTTTTCCTGACCGATACCCGCTTTCGCAGGCTGATTTCCGGTGGCAGCGGTTCCGTCGACCAGGGGCGTGACGAGTTGGTCGGCGCTCAATTTCGTGGCCTGGTCGAACTTGTGCTGAGTGCCAAAAAAGACGGCTTCACGGGCGTTGGGGATTTCCTGGCTGGTTTCGTATGCGATCACTGAGGCTGCATAGGCCTCGTAATCAGGCACTTGATCGAAGTGCAGCCGGCCTACGGCATATTCAACGTCCAGCAGCTGGCCGAAGGTAAAAGGGATGCGCTCGGGGCTGCCCACCAGCAGCAGGTAATAGGGAACCTTTTCAGGGTCTTTGCTGCCGGGAGCAATACCATACCGGCCCAGGAACTGCTCGACTGTTTCGTCTGGATGGTATTCCATCACTTTGATCAATTCAGGATCGCCCACCTGGCCGCGACGATGTTGGATGAGCGGTTCAAGTGCTTTTTTTACCTCGGCGTCTTCATCCTCGTGGAAGACAACGCCCCAACCAGCCTCTTTTATTTCCTTCCAATCAGGTTCCGAACCCAGTGATCGAATGGTTAGCAAATTCCACAATCGTTTCAGCAGGCTCACCACGCCTAGATCGGATTCGCCGGCGACCAAGGCAGCTAATTGTTCGGTCGTACTTGGAGCAACCAGATACTGGCCGGTCACTCCGTTCACACCATTGATAGTGATTCTGGTTTCTGGATTCATGGATTGTTATTCTTTTCGTATGCGCCAGGCTTTATTACTCAGTCGTATAGCTCTACTATGTGGTTCGTAAACCTCCCACACCAGCAGATTGTGCCGTCACGAGGGTAGGCTGGAAAAATCTCTAAGAAAAACCTGCGTTTTTTCTAGCGCCCAGCCATCATATCCAATATACTTCCACCAGGCTTTTTCGCCTCGAATGGTTGTCCAGCAGCATCGGGCGGTTTAACTGGTGCACTTTCCGCCAATCCTTTCAGAATCAGAGGGGCGGAAATACCAATGTTGAGCGCCAGGAGCGGCGAAGTTGAGCCGCCGTTATTGATGACCGCCAGTCCCCCGCCCGAAAGGGCCATGAGCAGGGTTATGATCCAATAGAGCGCGCTTTTCAAGTAAGCCGGGGGCTTTTTGGATTCGCGCAGTTGGTACCACTTGTGCGCCTCTGCCAGCAAACCACCTACAATACCCAAACCAAATACAGTCCATGAGAATACCATATGTTCCTCCGTAGTTCATGATCTTGATTTTGGATGTGCTTCAGCTTGCACAGAGTTTATTGATTAGGGTTACACCACCATTAAATTAAGATCTGGATTCAGGCATGACAGATGATAGCCTTAATGGGCTGGTAAGTAATTTTCAACGCTGTTTTTGTGGATTCATTTGATCTATCCTGCATAGGGGCTGCTTCCACGATCCAGACCAGGGTTTTTAAATCGGGATTCCCATCATCCTTGTGTTTTCCCGCAGGAATTCCATATGATTACTTTATCCATAAAATAAATCGAACTCGTATATATTATTATGCAATAGTATATTACATCGAAATTTCAATAAATACAATCATTCTTTTATTGTCCGTCCAAAAATGGTTAATGATTATTAAGTTACCAACTTTGGAGATATTATCTCTGTTTCAACCCTTTATGCACTGGTTCATCTTCAAGAACACAAGTTGAGGAGTTCAACAGCTTGACGTTGAAATAAAAAATCCTTGTAATTCAAGTTGTACTGACATCTACATGTTGATATGACCCTCATGAATTTCCAAAAAGAAATTTTCAGGATCGATCCGGGAAGCAAGCTCCCGCTCTATGACCAGATCGAGCACAACCTGCGCGATCCTGATCATCAACGGCAAAATGAAGTCTGGGGAAATGCTGCCGTCGGAGTGGGAACTGGTTGATTTGTACGGTGTCAGCCGCCTGACAGTCCGCCGGGCGGTGGATGAGTTGGTGCGCCAGAACTGGCTGGAACGCAAGCATGGGGTCGGCACTTTTGTCTGCCGGCCTGTCACCACCTCCATCTCGGCCAGCAGGCTAAGTTTCACCGAACAAATGAAAGCCATCGGCCGCAATCCGGGCAGCCGGCTGTTCTTCAAGTTCAGTGAGATCCGGCAGGTTACCCGGATAAAGGTGCCCGAACACATCCCGCTGCGCTGGGAGCTGCTGACACCGCAGCGTTACCCGAAAGAGGGGGTGATGCTGCATGCGGCCCGGGCGGGAGGTTTCTCCAAACAGGTTCAGGACGAGGTGTTGCTGGCCCCGACGGATAAGGAGAGGTTCCTGGGGGAACTGGCGGGGCATGTGCAGGTAACGCAGGAAGCGCCCGCAGGCTCCGGCTAAAAAACCTGCGATTCGCTATTCCCAGGTCAAAGATTGCGAGGGGGTGCGCATATGTTCGGTTTGTTGTACCAGGTTTCGGATCTCCTGGACTTTCCCACCGGGCAAATCCAATTGCTCCGAGATGGCATCATTATCCATTCCGTGCTCGATCCCGTATATCAGCAGGTCAATCTTATCGGAAGCAAGACCCAGGATATCCATATACTTGTCCTCCACGCCCGGGATGATGTCAGGATTGGGCGTTCGGTGCAGGATTGCTTCAGGAACCCCAAGGAAGGCTGCCAGCTGGAGGATGTGCGAGCGGTAAAGGTTTTTCAACGGCATGACATCGGCAACATCGTCGACACCGAACTTGACGAACAGGCCAAGCATATCCTCAGATTTGTGGGCACAGCCTGCAACCAGGAAGTTCTTTTCCTCGGCAATCAGGTATTCCATCACGGCCCGGATTCGCTGCTTGGAATTATATTTCGCAAAACCTTTGCGCTGCAAATGACTGGCGTTGCCCTGCACAATTTTCAGGAAAGGATTCTCGCCGGTCGATTTCATGTAAGAGCGGGTCGCCCAATCCTGGACCGCACGAAATGGTAAAGCTGCAAGGATGAATTTATACGTCCCCAGGGATGTCAGGATGAATGAAATATTCCTGTTGAGGGTCCTGATCTTGAATTTCCGGGCGACGATTCTGGAATCAGCGCGCTGCTTCCGGATTACCCTGGATTTCTGGCATGAGCAGGGCTGTAACGTGGTCGGTGCCAACAGCACGCGCACATAATAACAACACCGTACTGGAATCAAGCCCGCCAGAAAAGGGCACCAGGATCCCTTCCCGGTGCAGCGTTGATTGCCTCTCCCGGATGAAATCACACAGCCTTTCCACATAGGCGGCGGCATCGATCTTGAAGATACTGCTATCCAGCTTCATTTTGAACCAGAATGTTTCCTTTTTGAGGAGATTGAATCCTACTCGGCCGCGTTATTATATCCAATATGTGGAGCAGCGCCAGCCTGCCTCTCTACAAACGCGGCATACGGTACCCATCGAACTGACTGCCTGCACCAGGTTCCATCGGGAGTCTACCTTCGCCTGTTCCCCATAGAGCGCTTGACAAAACCTCGCTCCAGGCGGCTTCCCCGCCTCACCGTGTCACCGGTCACCGCGCTCCGTGTCTCCGCGTCACCGCGGCAGCATGTCAGTTCTCGCCGCGTCTCCCATCACCGTGTCTCCGCATCCCCCTGTCTGATCTATTCCGTACTGGTCACCTTGCTGCCCCAGGTGAATTGCCCGGGGACATGGTTTTGCAAGCGTGCCAACGCAACTGAGATCATCTGGGCAGGCAGGATCTCCAGGATGGGCAGCCCGCTGGCCGGGACAGGCGGGAGATGGAAGGCATCCACGGCGGGAGAGGTCTTGACCAGGGCAGCCTCGCCGCCAGCTTTTTGAATATCCACCACCAGGTTGCGGTTGAGCAGGCGCGTGGGCTCCAGCCCCTCATAGACCAGCACAAAGGTATGCGGGGAAGCCATATCCAGCGGGCCATGCCGGAAGGCGGCACAACTCATGCCCTCGGCCGGAAAATGGGCGGCCTCCTTGGTGATCAACCCGCCGGTACCCACGGCTGCCAGGGAGGCTCCCCGCCCGGTCAGCACCAGGTATGTCACCTCCTGCAGGCGTTTTTCGAGGGTTTCCAGGTGAACCGGCATGCCGGACAGGTAGCTGGCGACCGCCTCGGGCAGCTTCCCCAGCTCCGCCAGGACCGCTCCCGCATCCTGGCCGGTCAGAATGGATTCCAGGACTGCCAGGGCGGCCAGGGTGGTGATATAGGTCTTGCAGGAGACGGTGGTTTCGGAGCCGGCGCGTGTCAGCAGAAGCGCGTTCGCCCGGGTGGCGAGCGGGCTATCGGGCGTGTTGGTGATCCCGATCAAGGCTGCCTGCGGGGGGAGCTTCTTCAGCAGCTGCAAGACTTCCGCGCTGGCCCCGGATTGGGAGACTGCCACGGTCAACGAGTCCAGCGAGAGCAAGTTGGGCGCGAAATGGACCAGTTCGGAGGTTTCCATCATCTGGGCCGGGATGCCATGCCTGAGCAGACCGAGCAGCAGCGTATGCAGGGCATGGTAGGACGAACCCATGCCGGTCAGCACAACCCGCGGCAGCCGGCCAGAATGCAATTGGCTGCCAAATTTGGAAATACCCGCCAGCTCCAATCCAGCCAGGGCCGACAGTGTGTCCTGCAGTGCCTGCGGTTGGTTCAGGATGTCATTGATGTAGGGGACAGCATGCAGTTGATTATCCATTGTATTGAGCACCTTTTATCCAGACTTGCGCCGCGCCGGCCAGGCCGGCATCTGCGCCAAGCAGCGCGGGGACCAGCCGGGTCTTCTCAAAAGGCACCAGGCCGCAGTTTTCCCGGATGGTTTGAAGTATCCTGTCCCAAAACAGGCGGCGGCTGTGCATCACCCCGCCTCCCACAGCGATCACGTCGGGGACATACAGTGTTACCAGATTCGCAAATCCCAGCCCCAGGTAATACGCCTCCTGCTCAACGGCCAGGCGGGCGGCGGAATCACCGTTTTCCGCTGCCTGGCAGGCGGCGAGCGCGCTGGGGAATCCGGCGCGCTCCGCCAGAGCGGGACCGCTGGCCAGGATCTCCCAGCAGCCATGCGCGCCGCAAAAACACTTCGGACCGGAAGGGTCGATGACATGGTGACCGATCTCGGGGTGGGCGCCCTCCACGCCGCGGTAGAGCCGGCCATCGAAAACCATGCCCCCCCCGATGCCAGTGCTGACGGTGACGTAGATGAAGCGTTTGGCACCCTTCCCAGCACCCCAGGCCAGTTCGCCCAGGGCGGCTGCGTCCGCATCATTCTCCAGGAAAGCGGTCACCCCAAAAGCCTCCTGGAGCTCGGCGGTCAGGGAGCAGCCTTCCCAGCCGGGCAGGAACTGGATCCGTTCCAGGGTACCGGTGAGTGGATCGACCGGTCCGGTGCAGCCCACGCCGATGCCTTCCAGTTCCCCGCCGGCTTCCATGGCAGTTTCCCGCAGCATCGAAAAGATATGCGCCAGCCCCTCGGGCAGCGTAAGCTCAGACCCGCTGGGATGCTCCCGGCGAGCCAGGATCCGGCCGTCCCGGTCCAGCATACCCACGGCTATTTTCGTACCGCCAATATCGACTGCCCCGATCATTCTTTCAACGCTCCGGCGGTCATGCCTTCGATGAACTGGCGCTGCATGAACAGGAACACCAGGATCATCGGCAGGGCCGTCAATACCGTGCCTGCCATGATCTGGGCTTCGTTGGAGGTATTCTTCATCTGGAGCTGGGCAAGCCCGACCGGCAGGGTGAATAATTTCTCGCTGTTGATCACAATGCGCGGCCAGAGGAAATCATTCCAGCGGTCCATGAAGGTCAGGATGACCAGGGTGGCGATCCCGGGAATGGCCAGGGGCAGGGCCACCTTGTAAAACACCTGGAATTCATTGCAGCCGTCAATGCGGCCCGAGTCCAGCAGTTCGTTGGGAATGGACATCAGGAACTGGCGCATCATGAAAATGCCAAAGACACTGGTCAGGTTGGGGACGATCAAGGCCAGGTAGGTATCGATCCAATGCAGGCTGGCCATGATGCGGTACACCGGGATGAGGTTCACCTGGCCGGGCACCATGAGAACCAGCAGGAACAGGAAGAAAATCTTGTCCCGCCCCGGGAATTTTAACTTGGCGAATGCGTAGGCCGCCAGGGTATCAAAAAAGACATGCCCGAGGGTGGTGACGATGGCCACAAACACACTGTTCGAAAAATAGGTCAGAAATGGAATGCGGGTGAGAATATTGACATAGCTCTGGATCGACACAGGCGCAGGCCACCACTGCGGGGGGCTGGCAAACACGAATTTTTCCAGTTTCAGCGAGGTGCCGACCGACCAGTAGAAGGGGATGATCATCAGCAGCGAGCTCGCAACCAGCATCAAGTACAGCAGGCTGCGGCTCAAGATTCTTCGCGGGGATGTGCGCTTGGTTCTCATGTCCTGGCCTCCTAATTCTTCTCGGTTAAGAAGCGCCACTGCAGGAAGGAAAATATGACCAGGATGGCGAACAGGACATAAGCAATGGCCGAGGCATACCCCAGGCGCAGGTCCATGAACTTGGAGAACAGGTAATGGACAATGGTGGAGGTGCTGTAGACCGGCCCGCCGCTGGTCATCACGTATACCTGGTCAAAGACCTGGTAACTGCCGATGATGCCGTAGATGTAGACGAATACGATCACATGCCGCAGGGAAGGCAGGGTGATATACCAGAATCTCTGGAACGGATCGGCGCCGTCCATCATGGCAGCTTCGTAAAGCTCGCGCGGGATGGACTGCATGGCTGCCAGGAAGATCACTGTCTCGAACCCGAAGCCCTGCCAGATGCTGGCGAGGGCAACCGAGACAAGCGACACGCGTGGATCAGACAGCCAGCCGACCTTGCCCAGCCCCAGCCCATTGAGGAGGCTGTTGAGCAACCCATTGCGGTTGTAGAGCATCACCCAGATGGTGGAAACGACCACCAGCGAGGTCATCACTGGCAGGTAATAGGCGGTGCGGAACACAGACTGGAAGCGTACCTTCTGGTTGAGCAGCAGGGCAGTCAGCAGGCCCAGGGTGGGACCGATGCCCATGCCCATCAATACAAACAGGGTCGTATTGACAAGCGTCTTGATGAAGATCTTATCCGCGCTAAAGAGCTGGATGTAGTTTTCCAGGCCGATGAAGGTCGGGGCCTGGATGCCGCTGAAATCGTTCAGGCTCCACCAAAACGAAACGATCATCGGGATGAACAGGAACACGATGATGGAGAGCACCGGCACGGCGATGAACAAATAGGGCATCGAATATTTGCTCATAAAGCGCCGGAGGCGATTGGGATAGGGGGCAACACTCATACCGTTCCCTGCCATTCTCCGGTTGAGATATCCGGGAATTCATAATTCTAGGATGTTCCAAAAGTCGTTTTCTTTTTGATTATGTCATTGCGAGACCGGCGTTCTGGGCCGGTCGAAGCAATCTCCAGACCATTGCAGGAGATTGCTTCGCCGCAGTACGGCTCGCAATGACATCTAAACGGTTTATTTCGAGAGTGCAGTCGTGCTGGTCTGGGCAGCCTCGTCCAGGGCATCCTTGACGGATTTCTGGCCAAGGGCGATCTGCTGCATGGCATTGGTGAAGGCGGCATCAATGTCTGTCCACTGGCGCACGTACGGGAAGTGGTGGGCGGTCTTCATCGTCTCCAGGAACACGGCAAAGGCCTTCTGTCCGCCGAAGTACGGGTCGGCCACATCGACCTCGGTGCTTTGCAGGGCGGCGGTCAGGGCCGGCGCGGCACCGGCCAGCTTATAAACGCCGATCTGGTTTTCGACCGTCATGGCATATTGGATGAACTTCCAGGCTGCCGCGCTGTTCTTCGAGGCGGAGGGGATCATCAGGCCGGTACCGCCCAGGTAGGAGCCGGGGTTTTTGCCATACGGGTGCGCGGCCACCTTCCACTGTCCTGCCATTTCGGGCGCAGCGCTCTTCAGGATGCCCATGTAATAGGGACCATCCGAGAACATGGCAATGCGGCCATCCTTGACACCCTGGATGCGTTCGCCCTGGTCGGTGGTCCAATCGATGGCGACACGCTCTTTCAACAAGCTGGCGGCGAACTCGATGCCCTGCACGGCCTCCGGCGAGTTGAAGACGACCGTCTTGTTGTCAGGGCTCAGCAGGGAACCACCGTTCTCGTAGATCCATTGCGAGCCGTGGAAGGTATCTGCGTCGAATTCATAATAGTATTTATCACCTTCATGCAGCTGCTTGGCGACCGCCAGCAGTTCATCCCAGCTCTTGGGGACCTGCAGGCCTTTCTGCTGGAACAGGTCATCCCGGTAGTACAGGGCGTAGGTGTCGAAGTCATACAGGGCGGCCACGATCTTATCATTATAGGTGATGGCTTCCAGGCCGCCGGGCGTGTACGAGTCCGCCCAGGCAACACCATTCAGCTTGCCGCCTGAAAGCTGCTTCAGATCGGTAAAAGCGCCCAGGGCAGCCAGCTTGGGCAGCCAGGTCATGTCGATGGTGACCACATCCGGAGGCGTCCCGCCGGTCAGCACCACATCCAGCTTCTGGTTGGTGGTGTCCCAATCCAGGGCCTGGTAATCAATGGTGATGTTCGGGTTGGCAGCCATGAACGGCTCGACCAGCGGTTTGAGCGGCGTGGCCTCGCCATAATAGTCCCAGAGGGTGATCGTAACCTTCCCGGTTGACGCAGTCTTGCCTCCACAGGCGGTCAGGGCCAGTACCAGGGCAAGACCGACAAACAAGATGGATCGAAATGTTTTGTTCATGTGCTTCTCCTTCTTGAACTGCGTCCAATTACAATTTCCATTCCACAACCGCGCCGTCGTGAGCGGGGATATCCATCCGCCAGGCACGATAATGGAGCAATAAGGGGTGCCTGCCTTGACTCGTGAGCTGGTTCACCTCCTTCAGGGGTAGATTTGAGAGAACTGTGACTTGTTTTTCTTCAGGGCCATGGTTGGCCAGGACGGCATAGCCGCGCCGCCCGGCCGTCAGCCCGGCAACTTCCACGGAGGGGTCAGTGGTGGAAAACATCGGCTGGATCCCGGCCCATTCCGCCAGGGCGCGGTAGAGCAGGTGTGTGTTTTCCTGACCATCAAAGGCCGCCGGCTGGACGGCGAGGTAGGTTTCCAGCGGGTAAGCGCTCAACAGGGTTTTCCCCTGGCCAAGGGAATTTGACACCAGAGCCGGCCGGCCGGCGCCATCCACGGCGAGCACTGTCCCGGCAGCCAGCTCCAGGGTGGCAGGCCACTGCCTGAGGCTGGATGGGTCCGCCCGGTAGCGGAACTCGCTTCCCATGGGCAGGCTGCCAAAGGGCTGGACCAGCTTGATGAGGATCTCGTCGGCCGGGGCATGGTCGGAGAGGCTGGCCCCGAACAGTTCAGCCATCCCGGGGATGGCGGCGTCCGCGCACAGGCTGGCATACAATGTGCCACCCTGTTCTACATAAGCACGCGCCGTCTCCCAGAAAGCGGTGTGGATGTGGGCCAGGTTGTGCTCGGTGCTGGTCAGAGGAGAGGGCAGCAGCAGGAGCGGGTGGGCCTGCCAGTCCGTGTATTCGCGCGGCATGTCCACCTTCCAGCCGGCCCGGCGCGCCAGGATGAAAGTACTCAGCAGGCTGCGCGTCAGCCAGAGGTTGGCGTCCCCGCTCCCGGACTCTTCCTGGGTGGAGGTATACGGCAGGGCGGCTGGACCGGACAGCCCGGCGCGTGACATATCCCCATGCGGCTTGGCCCACTCATGCGGGATGACCAGGGCGGCTTCGCCGGGGGCAGGCTGCAGGTCGCTCAGGTCGAGCTGGCTGGCCAGGCGGCTGAACTCCCGCAGCACCCGGCCGCGCGGGCGCTCCTGGCGGTCCCAGGTGGTCAGGCCGAACTGGGTCTCATGCGGGGCGCGCAGGTAGGGTACGCGCCGGAAAAGCCCGGGGGCGGCGTCGGTGTAGCACCAGGGCAGGAAGCCGCACGCCCCCGCTGCCAGCCCGGAGTACAGGATCACCCGGTCAAAGGCGGCGATGCGTTCCGGGTCGTACTGGGCCGAGGAAGCGCCGAACTCGTGGATCATCACCGGGCGTCCGGCGCCCAGTGAAAGCGTCGTCTCGAAGGCGCCGGCATAAGTGCCGCGCTCGGAGAGCATCGGGTCGGGGAAGAGGTTCGCAGCATAGATCGAGTAGGGGTGCACCGAGAAGAAGTCCATCTCGGCCCTCAGGTTGTCCGGGCGGAAGGGACCGTGGGCGACATCCTCCATGCTGGTGCCCACGCACAGCAGGTGCCCGGGATCCTCACGCCGCAGCGCCCCGGCCACCAGGCGCGTCCAGTTGATTGCCATGGCGTCCGTGGTGCGGTCGCCGACGATCCAGAAGGGCGGTTCATCGGTCAGGTCCCAGGCCAGGATGGCGGGCTCAACCTGGTAGCGCCGGGCAAACTGGGCGGCATGATCGGTTTGCAGGCGCAGCATCTCCGGGTCGGCATGCGGATGGCGTCCCTGGCGCCAGGGCAGGTCCCAGAAGGCCTCGCCGACCTCGCCGCCGATGAACAGAGCCGGGTGCAGGTAGATGGAATATTGGTGCGCCAGGCGGATGAAAACATCCAGCTGGCGGAAGGCTTCGGGGTTGTAATCGCCCGGACGCGGCTCAAACCAGGCCCAGAACAGGTCAAAGCGCACGGTGTTGAAACCCAGCCCGGCCATCCTGACGAAATCCGCCTCCAGGTCGGCCTCATCCCACTCGACCGGCCAACCCAGCCCGGTTTTGGCGGGCACCCAGTGGGCGCCAACCGGCAGGAAGCGCTGGCCACCCCGGGTGAAATAGTTACCATTCAGGGAAACAGGGGAAAGGGTCATGGTAGCTCCACTTGAACGTCGAATCCGATCTCGAATAAGCGCTGCCAGGGTAGAGCCAGGTTATCCACGCGCAGTTCCCGCATCAGGCCGGTTTGCGCGAAGGTGACAAACAGCTCATCGGCCGCGTCGAAGAGACGATCCCGTAAATTTTGTTCGATTGCCTCGAGTTTGTCCGCCGGCAGGCGCTCCATCGTGGGAGCCAGTCCGAGCGCCGGCAGATCCTCGTAAAGCAGATGCGTGCGCTCGACGGCCTGGTAGTAATAATCATCCAGGTAGCGCCGGAAGAGGAAAGCCACCCGGGCAGCCTTTTGGGCGGGGCTGGGAGCGCCGCGCTGCATCAATATCGACAGGGCTGCCTGCGCCAGGACGGTGCCGAGCGTATTCCCGGCGGTGTTCCAGCCGGCATAGGCTGAGAGTTTCGGCGCAAGTCCGGTCTGCAACAGCCGCATGCCGAGCAGCAGGTCTGCGCCGTTAACGAAGGCCACATCCGCCAGCGCCACGGGGATGCCGCTCTCCAGTGCAGCCTGCAGCGCCCGCACAAATTCCTCCACGCTGCGGCGCGGCGAAGTCATCTCCCGCCGGGTGAGACGGTAGATTTCATCTTTTTTGACAGGGAGTTGGAAGGAGGAATTCAACGAGTTCCCGGGCGATCAGTTCCTGCAGCTCAGCCGCACCCTGCGCTTCAGCCGGGGCGTTGACGAAGAGCAGCAGGTCGGCCTGCCCGGGTGAGTCAGCGATGAAACCGTTCAAGGGGGCCAGGTGCGCCTTGAGCAGCTCGTGCATCGGGCGGTCTTCGTAGGCGGTGATGACCCGGGAGGACTCCTGGCTGGAGTAGCGCGGCCAGACGCGCGGGGCAAAACCCGCCTGCCGGCAGGCATAGCGCGCCAGCAGCAGGCTGGCGGTCTCGTCTGCGCCGGGATAGGTGATCGCCCGGTCGCCCAGCCCTCGCAGGCGGATCAGGCTCTGCAGGGAACGCGCTTCGGCAATGTTCCAGCCGTAATCCGCGGTGTCGTCCTGCGGCAGGAGCAGGTAGTCGAAGACGCCTGCTTCCAGCCAGTCCAGCATGGCCCGGTTGACGGCATGGTTGCGCTTGCGCCCCTGCAGGTAATCGTTGTAGACCGGGTCAGGGATCTGCGCCCGCAGCACGTCACGTTCGGCGGTCTCGACTTCATCCGCCTCCCCCAGCTCGGATTTGTGTTCCAGGGTTGACAGGCGGAACATGCGGCTGCCGTATTCCGCCCAGTACCCCTTTTCCTCCTCGGCGGAATCGGCGCGGCTGATGCGCAGGATGACGTTATAGGCCAGGATTTGCAGGTCCGGCTGCCGGGCCTTGATCTTCTTCAGGATGGACAGGCGCTCGAGCACCTGTTCGACGCTTTCCGGCGAAGTGCGCGAGGGAATCAAGCCGCCGTAACCGAGCGTGTCCAGGGCCACCAGCAGGGCATCCGCCTGCGCGGCGGCTTTTTCCAGCCAGTCCACCAGCTCAGCGTGTTTGCTGGGACGCCAGGGGTTGCCCAACCACTCGCGTGGCGGCAGTTCGATCTCCAATCCGGCGATGGCTGCCAGCTCACGCGGGTAGTCATAATTGACCGGGCGGTCGTCCAGCGGCAGGCAGGCCAGCCGGCCGTTTCGCACCGGCGTGCCGCTGGTTTTCGCGACACGAACGGTGGTCATCCTGCTTCCCCTTTCTTGATTGCCTCCACAAAGCGGGCGGTGATCCACTGCGGGCGCGTGATGGCACTGCCGACCACCACGGCGTGCGCACCCAGCGCCAGGGCGTGGGCGGCCTGCGCGGGCGTGGCAATGCGTCCCTCGGCGATGACCGGGATACCCTTTGGATTGAGGGCTGCCACGAGCTGCGCCAGCAGGGTGAAGTCCGGACCGGTCTGGGCGGGACTGTAGTCCGTGTAACCGGAGAGCGTCGTGGCGACGAACTCCGCACCACAGTCGGCGGCTGCCAGGCCCTCCTCCAGGGTGGAGACATCCGCCAGCACCGGCAGCCCGCTGCGCCGGTGGATCTGCTCGATCAATTCGTCCACCTGTACCTGCGGCGACAGTGGCGCAGGCAGGCTGCCACCGGGATGCGGCCGCAGGGTGGCGTCGATACCGATCAGGTCCGCGCCGGCTCCGGCCGCCTGCAGGGCATGCTCCAGGGTCGGGGTGATGCGCACCTCAAAGCCGGGCAGGTCCACCTTGTAAATGCCAATGACCGGCACATCCACTTCCGCCCGGATGGCGGCGATATCCAGCGGTCCATTGGCGCGGATGCCGGCTGCCCCGGCCTGGACCGCCGCGCGCGCCATGGCAGCCATATGCCCGGCGCCAAAGAGCGGCTCGTCCGGCAGGGCCTGGCACGAGACGATCAAGCCCTTGTGCAGAAGCTGTTTCAAATCCGGGAGATCCATTATGCCTCAACCGATGAACTGGCGGCCGGTATAGAACGTGAAGCGGTCGGCGCGATAAACCGAATCCACCGTCTCGATGGCGTCATAGTCCGCCGAATAGGTCACCCGGTGCGCCACCAGCACGGGTGTCCCGGCTTTCAAGCCAAGCAGGCGTGCCTGCTCTTTTGTCGGCAGGCACGCCTCGATCTCCGCATCCGCCCAGGTCGGGACGCGGTTGTACTTCTCGGCCAGCAGCGTGTAGAGCGAGCCGCCCGCCAGGTCATCCTGGAGCAGCCCGGGGCACAGGCGGCAGGGCAGGGTTGCCGTCTCGACCGCCACCGGTTCCTGGTCCGCCAGGCGCAGGCGCTTGAGCAGGTAGGCACGTTCGCCCGCCGGGAGGTGCAGGCGGGCGCGGATGGCCTCATCCGGCTCGACCTCCCGGAAATCCAGCACCTGCGAGCTGGGGCGGAAGCCGCGCGCCCGGACGTCCTCGCTGAAGCTGCGGAACCCGGAGATATCCCGGATGCGCGCCTGGGCGACGAACGTGCCCCTCCCCTGCTGGCGGAAGGCCCTGCCCTGCCGGACGAGCTCATCCAGGGCGCGCTTGGCGGTGATGCGGCTGACCTGGTACTGCGCGGCCAGCTCGGCTTCCGAGGGCAGCTGCGCCCCGTGCTGGAGCTGCCCGGCCTGGATCTGTTCCAGGATGGTCTGTTGGATGCGGAAGTAGAGCGGGGAGCGGTTGGAGGGCATGGGTTGATATGTTGATATATCAAGTGGAGATGAGGGCATGATACCCATATCCGGGGAGAATGTCAAGAGG